>CAZKVH010000001.1:0-22531 GCA_964556165.1 uncultured Actinomycetota bacterium
GCGCTGGGCGAATGGCGGAATTGGTAGACGCGCTAGGTTCAGGACTTAGTGTTCGTGAGGACATGGGGGTTCAAGTCCCCCTTCGCCCACCATAAAATGGCTCTTCACCAATAAAAGGGGGCAACCCGCTCTCTAACAACATAGCGTTCTAACTCTCAGTCTGTAGTTTTTAAAAGTTCATAAATTCATAAGATATACTTAAAATCATTTCTATTTTTAACAATTGAAGTGCTATAATAAATCTGCTTCTTAAGGTTTATTAAGGGACAGATTTATTCTTTTTAAAAATTAAGTGGGGATGTAGTTCAGTGGGAGAACGCTTGTCTGGCAGACAAGAGGTCGGCGGTTCAACTCCGCTCATCTCCACCATTTCTTTAATTCATTTATCCTTTAAAGAAAGTGTATCTTTTGAAGTTTACAGAAACCTAAAGATAGAGCAAGACGTCTTTATAAAAATGAATACATAAGTGAATATATATAAATTATGTATATATAAAATATAAATTATTTACTACCGCCTTAATATTTATTAGGTAATAGTTAAATAATTTAAAAATAGTTATCAAGTTTCTTAAATATTATTTTTTTTAGTTTGTAAAAAAAGAGAGGAGAAAAATGGATACAGTAAGAATAAAGCCTGAAAAAGAGCTAAAAACAATTTGGTATATTTCATGGGCCGTTTCATTTGCAATAGTAATACTTTCTACAGTTGGTTTTATGTTTCTAGCAGAGATCTGGCTTATTGTGGCTTTAATTTTTTTCTGGTTTTTAATTTCTATACCTGTAATTATATGGATTCCTGCTGCTTTTAAGGTAATCGAATATTGCATTGACGATGAGGGAGTAAAAATGAAGGGTGGGGTGATATGGAAAAAACAGGTTACTGTTCCATACTCCAAAATTACCAATGTTGATATTACCCAGGGTCCAGTGCAGAGGCATTTTAATATAGGGACCATACATGTACAGACTGCCGGAGCCGGGGGACAGCAGGGGCAAAAAGCAGAGCTTAAAATGAACGGGATAAGAGAACTTGAAGTGGTAAGGGATATCATCGTAAAAGAAGTTAAAAGCCTGACATATGCTCCGGCTGGAGATATTACAAAAAAAGAAACAGTCACAGCACCGGATAGCAAATCCGTATTTGAAAATATTTTAACAGAGCTCAGTGAAATAAAAAATTTGCTTGTTAAAAGGCATGATGGCTAAAAGCTAAATCAAAAAAGAATAATTCTTCACTTTTTATGTAAATATTTTATTATAGTAAGTAATAAAATATAACACTGGAGTTCAAAATTAAACTTGGGATAATAGGCCTTCCCAATGTAGGGAAGAGCACGTTATTTAACGCAATAACTGCAGCTGGAGCAGCAGTTTCAAACTATCCATTCTGCACAGTAGAGCCCAACATAGCTACAGTGCCTGTTCCTGACACGAGGCTGGAAGAGCTGTCAAAAATAATAAAGCCGGAGAAAGTCACGCATGCAATAATTGAGTTTGTGGATATAGCCGGCCTTGTAGAAGGAGCGAGCAAAGGAGAAGGTCTTGGAAATAAATTCCTCTCTCATATTCGTGAAGTAGATGCTGTGATCCATGTCGTAAGGTGTTTCAAGGATGAAAAAATTTCACATGTATATTCCGGTGTTGAACCCGTAAGGGATTTAGAAGTAGTAAGGACAGAATTAATTCTTTCTGATATTGAAAGAGTAGAGAATAGACTTGAAAAAGTTCATAGAATGGCAAAAAGTGGAGAGAAAAAATATGTTTTAGAATATGAGTTATTGCAGAGAGTAAGAGAAAATCTATTAAAAGGCGTTTCAATCAGGAATCTGGAATTACATGAAGAAGAGATGGAATTGCTCGACCAATTATTTTTAATATCCGGCAAACCTGTACTATATGCAGCGAATATTAATGAGAGTGATATAGGAAAAAATGTCGAAAACATACCTGCTGTGAAAGAACTTCTTGATTATGCCTCTAAAGAGGGTTCAGAGGTAGTAGCTATAAGCGCTAAAATAGAAGAGGAAATTCTGCAGCTTGATGAAGATGAGAGAGGCTTATTTGCCAAAGAGCTTGGTATATCTGAATCAGGTATAGACAGGCTGGTAACAACATGCTATAGGTTGCTTGGTCTTATAAGCTTTATAACCGTAAAACTCCCTGAGATAAGAGCCTGGACGGTAAAAAACGGAACCATAGCATATGAAGCAGCGGGTAAAATACATTCAGATTTCCAGAAAGGTTTTATATGCGTTGAAATAATAGACTATGAAACACTTATAGGTCTAGGCTCTTATACTTTAGCAAAGGAAAAGGGTCTTGTAAGGCGTGAAGGAAAAGAATATATAATGAAAGATGGAGATATAGCCCTTTTTAAGTTTAATGTATAAATTGAGTTTTCAAACATTCATTTGTATAATGATTTTATTGATAGAGGGTTCTTTATCATTATTTTAAAATCATTATTTTTATAGGTCAGGAAGGATATTTTTGGAGAGAAGAGGCAGAAGAGAATCAATAATAACTTTAATAATAATGGTTATAATTGTTCTTGTAATTATAAGCTTTCTTTCTGGTTTATGGAACTTCGATACAGGGAAAAAAGAATTAACTGATGAAGTAAGGCAGGACAGTCTGGACTATGTTAATCCTGTATCAGTTTATGTTCAGCAATCAAATAAAATTTCTTATGATTTTTTCAATATTCTGGATAGAGCAAGCGATATGACACGGGAAGACCTTGATAGTGAGCTTCTTGCAATAATTGAGGACAGCAGGATCGTTCTTGAAAAAAATGAAAACTTAAGCCCACCCGAAATTTTTGAGGTTGCGCATGGTTATCTACAGCTGGTTTTTGAAATGAGAAATAGGGCATATGAAAATTTTAAGCCGGCACTATCTAATGTACTGCAGGACCTTGACCTTGACATATCGACAACCCAGATAACTGGAACATTTTTAGATATGTATATGAGTGATGAAATATATTTGTCTTTCCAGGATAAGTTAAAAGAATCCGGAGAGGAATTAGGCATAAGCAATCTTACTATATTAGATTCAATAGCCCTGAAAGATAGAAATCTGACCGATACACAGGAGGTGGTAGATTTTATTTCAAAGATTGAATCTGCACCAGAGCTAAAGGAAAGAAGAGGCGTGGCAGTTATCGAGGATAGCGTGGAGTTTAATCCAGGTGTAAGTAACAGTCAGGGGGACTACTGGATAATAGGCAGTGGTTCCGAGATAAATGTAAGCATTACAATAGAAAATCAGGGGAATGTTACAGAAAATGATGTAGATGTAATTATGAAATATATGAGCGAAGATGAGGTTATAGATGAAAAGAAATATACTATATCGGAAATTAATCCATCTGAAAAAAAAGTTGTTGAGATATCAGGATTTGCTGCCTATCCGGGAAGGAAGTGTCAGATAGTCATAACAGCAGGGCCTGTTCCCGATGAAGTATTTTTAGGAAATAATACAGCCACTTTTAAATTTATGATGGATTAGAATAAGTCTAAAAAGGCAGTATCAGTCTGCTATAACCTGACTATTTACTTATAAGTTATGGGGGTTTCCCATATAAGAATTATCGGGTATAATATTATATCAAATTTTAAAATATAATTTTTTTTATGGATGATAAGAAGCATAAGTATTTTACCCTTCTGATTTTATCAGATGCGAAATCAGGAATACGTAAGATAAAAATAACACATAATTTATTAAGAATATTATTCATAACAATTGTTATAATAATGGCGTCTGCAGTGATTCTGGTCTCAGATTTATTTATAATCAGGCAGGAACTAAACGAGAAAGTAGCTGAGCTGGAGAGGGTGAAATACAAGGTTAATTATAAAGAAGTTGAGCTTGCCAATCTTGAGAAAAAGACTAAAGAAATTGAGACAAAGACGAAGATTCTTGAGAGTTATTTAAAAGAAGTAGAAGACCTTGACCGTATGGTGAGGGATATAACCGGAAAAGGTGGGTATGGAGAAGAAGTAGCGGTTTATGCTTCTGATCTAACTTCTAATATTAAATTTGACGAAGATACAGATGAAATTTATTATTATATAAGCGATCAGGAAGAGGGACTGGATGATATAGACGCTCTTCTTGACGATCTTTTAAGCAAAGCTCCTGAATTATCAGAGATACTCTCAGAGGATAAGAAAAATATGGAGGACCATATATATCTTATGGAGCATACTCCAAATATGTGGCCTACATGGGGAACAATTACCTCGCTTTTCGGTGAGAGAAGGAGGGGTTATATACATAAAGGACTGGATATTGCTAATAGTACTGGCACCAATATACAGGCAACTGCAAGCGGAGTGGTGATTTATGCGGGTTGGCATGGGAACTACGGGAAAAAGATTATAATACATCACGGGTTTGGTTATACGACAGTATATGCACATCTCAGCAAGTTTTATGTTAGTGTGGGCGATGAAGTAAAACAGGGTGATATAATAGCGGCGATGGGTAATACAGGACATAGTACAGGCCCACATCTGCATTATGAGGTACTTGTAAATAGCATTCCAAATGACCCCATGGATTTTCTTCCAGAGGTGGTACGCTAATTTACAAATCTTATTTTGTTTTATATTATTTTCAATCAATAAAGAGGATATTGTATTATAATTTTTTTATTATAATTAGTCACGAAAAGGGAAGCATTATTAAGTTATGAGTATAAAAAAGAAAATAGCTTATCTGGGTCCATCTGGGACATTTACAGAAGAGGCTCTGGATAAGTTTGTCATTGAGCCAGATAAGATAGAAAAAATACCCTGTGCGACTGTCGTTGAAGTTATAAAGAGCGTGGACAGAGGATATGCTGATGAAGGGCTGGTTCCTATCGAGAACTCCATTGAAGGTTCGGTAAATATTACTCTTGATATTCTTACCTTTGAGAGCGAGGCGAAGATAATAGGAGAAATTAGTATTCCTGTTAAACACAGCCTAATTGGAAAGAAAAAGATTAAACTAAAAGACATAAAAAAAGTCATATCTCATCCTCACGCTACTGCACAGTGCAGAAAGTTTTTATCGACAAGTTTGAAGAATATAGAGATTGTCGCTGCAAATAGCACTGCAGAGGCTGTTAAAATACTTAGAGAAGAGGATGATAGTATAGCTGCGATAGGTACGAAGGTCGCAGCAGGTATTTATGGTCTGGAAGTTATAGAAAATGATATCGAAGACAATAAGGATAATAAAACCAGATTTGTTTTTATTGGTAACAAGATACAACCAAAAACGGGTAACGACAAGACTTCTATAGTCTGCTTTCTTAAAGAGGACAGGCCTGGAAGTTTATATAATATACTGGGTGAATTTGCAAGCAGGAATATAAATTTAACAAGGCTCGAGTCAAGACCTGCAAAAAAGAATCTGGGAGATTATGTTTTTATGATAGACCTTGATGGTCATTTATATGATGATAATGTTTTTGAGGCGATAGAGGTTTTAAGAAAAACCGTTTATCTTGTAAAGATTCTTGGTTCTTACCCCAGGTGGCTTTCTGGTGATAAGAATAATAGCATATAGCAGGGAGAATAGATGATTGATATAGAATTATTTAGAAAAAAACCAGAGGTTTTTAAGAACGAGATAGAAAAAAGAGGTTTGAAAATTGATACCGATATTGGTATGGAATTGGATAAAAGAAGAAGAGGCCTGATAGTTAGAATTGAAGGTTTGAAATATGAAAAAAACCTTACCTCGAAGGTAGTTCCCAATCTTACAGGCGATGCGAAGGAAGAAAAGATCAGGCAGATGAGGAAGATAAATGAAGTTCTCAAAAATATAGAATCAGAATTTACGAATATAGAAAGAGACTTTTTTAATCATTTCTCAATGTATCCAAACTTATCTCATAAAACCACGCCTGTAGGAAAAGACGAGAGCGGGAACGTTGTTCATTCTTATTTCGGAAATAAGCCGGATTTTGACTTTAAACCACTGAATCATATCGAACTTGGCACCAGACTGGATATTCTTGATGAGAAAAGGGCAGCAAAAGTTTCTGGTTCAAGATTTGTTTTTCTTAAAAACGAAGCAGTATTTCTGGAGTTTGCATTGATACAATATGTCCTGAACACATTGGTCAAAAAGAATTTTTCACTATTGATACCGCCTGTTCTTGTGAAAGAAATGGCAATGTATGGTACCGGGTTTTTCCCTGTTGAGGAGACCCAGTATTATAAAACAGAAATTGATAACCTGTATTTAGCAGGCACCTCCGAGGTTCCGCTCTGCGCTTACCATAGTAATGAGTTTTTGGATGTTAATAGTCTTCCTTTAAAGTATGCTGCTTTTTCTACCTGTTTTAGAAGAGAGGCAGGAAGTTACGGAAAAGATATGGGCGGGCTTTTTAGAGTTCACCAGTTCGATAAGATTGAGATGTTTATTTTTGCACACCCAGAGCATTCATGGGATGAATTCGAGAGATTAAGGGAGACACTTGAGGAAATTATGCAGGGTCTAATGTTTCATTACCGTATTGTAAATATGTGTACGGGGGATATAGGGAATCCCAATGCAAAAAAATATGACCTCGAAGCATGGCTTCCGGGTCAGAAGAAATATAGAGAGCTGGCTTCATGCAGTCATGATACCGATTTCCAGTCAAGAAGATTGAATATAAAATACAGAGATGGTGGGCAAAAGGGTCTGGTGCATACAATGAATAGTACAGCCTGTGCTGTCGGCAGAACCATGATAGCAATTTTTGAAAATTATCAGGAAAGTAATGGAGATATAATAGTTCCAGAGGTACTTCTTCCTTATATGGCAGAGATAAAAAAGATTTCAAAAAAGTAGCCCAGCTGTCCTGTGCTTACTTCTATCTGAATGATAATAATCTTAAGCTAAATAGATAAATGCATTTATTAATATTGCTTTTATGCTATAATTTTTTTGCCTGGAGAGGTGGCAGAGTGGTTGAATGCGGCGGTCTTGAAAACCGTTGAAGGTTTATACCTTCCGGGGGTTCAAATCCCTCCCTCTCCGCCATTTATAATTTCGTGGAGCATTAAGGAATATTAAACTTATCTTAAATAACATAATTATTTAAAGCGCAATAGGCTTATAAAGATATTTTTGTTAGATAGAATTAATAATATAAAAAGTAGATATTATTTGTATAGATTATTGTGTTAAGTTAAATATTAATTTGAAAAGGTTAATTCGTTGTATTTTTTCCCAGTAATCCAAGAAAAATCTCGGCTACATCAGGGTCAAACTGAACACCAGAAAATCTTTTTATTTCTCTTACTATTTCTTGTTCTGACATTTTTTTCCTGTAAGGTTTGTCTTTACTCATAGCCTCGTATGAATTAATAAGGAATGAGATTCTGGATATTAGAGGAATTTCTTCTCCTTTTATCCCTCTGGGATATCCGCTACCGTCATACCATTCAAAATGGGAAAGTATCGCTTCTGATAATGGTTTCAGTGATTTTGATGATTCAGCTATACGATGTCCGATTGTTGGTAGTTTTTTAATTAGTTCCCACTCTTCGTTAGAAAGCCTGCCCGGTTTTGACATTATTTCGTCTGCCAGAGCCAGTTTGCCTATGTTATACACATCCATAAGCAATTTTAATTCTTCAATTTTTGAACTGGATAGCTTAAGTTTTTTTCCTATATTCATAGCATATTTTTTTGATTTCGCAACTTTTTCCTGGCTGTCATAATCCGACTTTTTTAGACTTTCTTTAAGAGAATTTATGATAATTTCGTTAGTATATCTGCTCTCCGTTATTTTATTTTTATACATCCTGTCTTCTGCCTGTTTTAGTATATCACCTGTTTTCTCTGACGATTTATTTTTTGTCGAAAGGCCCAGAGATATACTTAATGGCATATTATCAGTGCTTCTTTCTTTGCAGAGCTTCTTTATCCTTTTTATGATGAAAGAGGCGTCCTTAGAAGTAGTTCTGGGAAGTATTGTTATAAACTCGTCTCCGCCCCACCTTGATATGATATCTTCTTTCCTGAAGCTGTCTTTTAATATATCTGCTATTTTTCTTAAAAATATATCGCCGTTGATATGGCCAAAAGTGTCGTTAATTAATTTTAAGCCGTTTACGTCACCCATTACTATGGTGAGAGGTAATTGTCTTTCTGTATCCAGTCTTTTTAGCTCTTCTTCGAAATATGCTCTATTATATAAATCTGTAAGTGTGTCATGGAAAGACAGATATTTTATTTCTTCCTCGGCTTTCTTTTTTTCTGTTATATCTCCTGTTATGCCGAATGTTCCGATGATATTGCCTTTCTCGTCATACCATGGGAATTTAGATGTTGATGCCCACCTGTCAGGTTTATCCTTAAAGGTTTCTTTTTCCTCAAAATTTAATATAGGTTTTCCTGTTTTTATAATTGTTTGCTCGTCTCTAAACGCCTGCTTTGCGTGCTCCTCACTAAAGAAGTCGAAATCTGTTTTGCCCACAGCTTCTTCAGGTGTGTCGACACCGTATTTACGGGCGCATGCTTTATTAATTCTGACACATCTGCTTTTAAGGTCTTTGAAGAATATGCTCTCCGTTATATTATCCATTAATGTATAAAAAAAGCTTTTTTCTCTTCCAAGCATTTCTTTTTCCAGTTCTTTTCTTCTGGTTATGTCTCTTGATATACCCATTGTTCCCATTATGTTGCCTTTTCTATCATACCAGGCGATTTTACTTGCGCTCATCCAGAATTCTTTACCTGAATGAATGATTTTTTCTTCAACATCTACAATGGGCTTTCCTCCTTTCATAATATCCTGTTCATCTTTGAACGCCTTTTTTGCATGTTCTATATTCAGGACATCAAAATCTGTTTTTCCTATGATTTCCTCGGGCTTTTTACCTATGAATTTTTCCATAGCTTTGTTGACGATAATGAACTTACTTTTCTTATCTTTTATATAGATAAGATCAGGAATGTTGTTAATAAGTTTCTGGAATAAGTTAAGTTGCTCGCTATAGTTAATAAATATATTTTTTAAGTTATCTTTAAGCTCTTTTTTATCTGTCATAATATTTTTTTAATATTAAATTTTTAATTTTAAAATTAATCCGATAATTTGTGACAATTATTGCATATATAAAAAATACGGGGTATATTATAGAACATTTTTAGATTTTTTTATACTCTAATATTAAAAGTTGGTTAAAAATAAGTAATTAATAAATTTATAATTAAATTTTATAAATTTGTATTTATATTCTCTAAAATATAATAATTATTGTTTATAAGACTCTAATCCGCCAGGGAATATATCTGATATAATGTATCATTTATGAAATCAATTATAGATCTCGATTTGAGAAATTATAAAAAAAATTCCAGAGGGCATTTGTAAAATTCAACCGGTTTTTTAAAATTTACCGGTATACAAAGAGCGGTAAAGAGGATATACTTTTTGGTTGTTAAAGAGAATAAAGAATAAGTATACAAATTAGTAGTTTGCTTTTTTATTTTGTTAATGACGAGAGGAAAACATGGCAAGGAAGTATACCGAAGATACAAAATTATCAGAAGTGATAAGTTCACCTGAAGCTCGTAGAATTATTGACAGGTATAATCTACCCTGTATGAATTGTGCAATGGCTGCTTATGAAGCGAGTATTTTAACACTGGGTCAGATTTCCAGAACCTATGGCCTTAATATTGATGAGCTTCTTAAAGAACTAAATGAAATTCCCTGATTTTTTTGTAAATGTCTAATTTTAAATGCAGGATTTCTTATTGATGCGAAATTATGAATTAGCGTCAGGGCAAAAGCTATTATTTTTTATATTCTTATTTATATATTTTTTGCGTTTAAAGTAAAAGTATTAAAGCGCCTGTAGCTCAATTGGATAGAGCAGTGGACTACGAATCCGAAGGTTGGGGGTTCGAATCCCTTCAGGCGCGCCATTTTAAATCTTTTTTTAGTTTTTTATAAAATCTGTTATCATATGTTTGCCATAAACTGAAATTTATCGAACATTCGGAGAGGTGCTTGAGTGGTCGAAAAGGGCCGCCTGCTAAGCGGTTAGACGAGTGTAAGCTTGTCTCGAGGGTTCAAATCCCTCCCTCTCCGCCAGATATAAGCAATAATGAACATGTCGTGGTATAGGCCTAATGCAGTGTTCTTTTATGTTTTTATCTCAGGATACTAGATACTATATATAATGAAAATCTTTAATTTTGTTTGTTTTATGGTAATATTGCCGGGTATAATATTTTTTTACATTAAAATATGCATAAAATCGAGGTTCCAAAAATGATATTCAAAAAGAATAAAGAGGCGAAAGAAGAAGTTCAGAGATGCATCGAATGCGGAAAAATTCTAAAAGATAAAACTTATGCGCCTTACTGTAAAGAGTGCGATGAAAAGCTTGATAGAAAGTTTGATATAATCGAGGACAATATAACAATTTACAGAGATATACTTGATAGTGAGATAGAAGTTCTTAAGAAGTTTGATGATGATGATATAAAAGACCTCTTTAAAAGGGTATATGCGAAAATGTCAGGAGAAGAGGGTGGTTTAAAAAAGGAGAGTGTAGCTGTTCTTAATAAACTAAAAAATTCCTTTGGGTTAGATGAAAAGAAACTGGGTCTGAACGATCTTCCTGAAATAAAAAATATCAAGCCTGTGGATATATGCCCTGAATGTGGTAAGAAAATAAAAGAGGATTTTAATTTCTGTCCCTACTGTGGCCATAAACTAAAAGAATAATTCCTGAAAAATTATAATCATATCATAATTAACTTTCCTCTTAAGAATCGATGATTCCTGGCCTGGACTTACAACAATTGAGTACATATTCTTGAATATTGGATTATGCCATGCGAAGCCATGAGTCTTCTTTAATAATGAATATAAAAATATAAGAATAGCTAATTTAGAATTGAAATGACAACTGATTGTAGTTATAAATATTGTATTATAATATTGACTTAATTTTTTTATTTGTTTTTAATCTTTTATTTATATAAAATCTTTATTATACTTTAGTTTCATTTATTGAAATATTTCAAATGGACCTGCATAGGAAAGAAATATTAAATGGGAATATAAGACAATTGCTAATCAAGTTCTCCCTGCCCGGTATTATTGGAATGGTTATAAGCTCTCTCTATAATTTTGTTGACACAATATTTGTTGGCAATGGTATTGGGCCTCTTGCTATTTCGGCTCTTACAATAGTGCTACCGGTTCAAATTTTTATGCTGGCTATAGGTTTGATGATTGGAGTTGGTGGCTCATCTATTATATCAAGGTCACTGGGAAGCAATGACCGTGAAACTGCAAGAAAAGCTTTTGGAAATGCTTTTGCCCTTAACGTTTTGATAAATTTAGTTCTGATGATAGTGACATTTGTATTTTCAGATAGAATACTTACTTTTCTGGGAGCACAGGGTAATGTAATGGCTTATGCAAGAGAGTATTTATCCGTTATATTGTATGGTTTTGTTTTCTTCTCATTTTCATTATCATCAAATCACATTATAAGAGCTGAAGGCAAACCCCGGGCTGCAGTTTACACAGTTATTATAGGAGCCATTCTAAATATAATTCTTGATTATATATTTTTATTTGTATTAAAAATGGGAGTAAAGGGTGTAGCATTAGCTACTGTTATCAGTCAATTTTGCAGTTCTCTATATGTGATATTTTATTGTATCTATGGGAAAAGTGTTTATAACTTTAAAGTTTCTTTCTTCAAGTTCAACAGGGATATAGCCAGAGAAATCCTTTTTATTGGATTTCCTTCTTTTTTAATGGCTGTTATTGATGGAATAATATTTTTAATATATAACCGTGCTATCATTTATTATGGAAATAATCTTTACGTAGCTGTAGCCGGTATTACGTTCAGGATAATTGACCTTGCGGTTATGCCTATTCTTGGGATAAGTTACGGGTTTTCTACTATTGCAAGTTTTAACTATGGAGCCAGGCTATATGGAAGAGTAAAAAGAGTATTTGGTGAAGCATTGCTGTGGACAACATTAATTTCAATAGCCGGGTTTATAGTGACAATGTTTTTCCCACGTCAGCTACTGAATATTTTTAGTAATAATCCTGGACTTCTTGACATTGGAATCTTACCAATGAGGATTATTGTTGTTTCTATGCCCATGCTGGGATTTTTAATAGTAGGTGGTGTTATATTCCAGGCTATAGGTAAGCCCCTGCCGTCACTTGTTATCCAGCTTTCAAGGCAGGTCATTTTTCTTATTCCGGCTGTTCTTATCCTTCCTATTTTTTTTGGATTAAACGGTGTTATGCTATCCTGGCCGGTTTCAGATTTCCTCTCCTTTTTAGTTACTCTGGCATTTATTATTGTTTATTTAAAGGCTCTGAAAAGAAGTGAGAATAAAGATGCGGAGGAAATGCTCAAATAATTCTGGCTGTAATAATATATTCTGTTTATAGATGAATAATTACTTTTGCTCTTTTAGTGTATAAGGGTTAACAGTATTAAAGGATAGATATTTTTTTGAAAGCATGAGACTTGATATTCCTTGACAATTAATTTACCTCAAATATAATTATGCTTCTGTGCTATTTTATAGTTTAAAAATTCGGGGTTAATTACTTTACGAAATTTCTGCTGCACGGTCGTATTCGGATAAATAAGAAATTTATAGATGAAACAGGGGATAGCTGAAAATGGAAGAGCAAAAAAGACAAATTTTAAATGAAAACTTAAGACTGCTGTTATTTAAATTCTCTCTCCCGACTATAACTGGTATGGTGATAATAGCTCTTTATAATTTCGTGGATACCCTTTTTGTAGGTAATGTAATAGGTCCTGACGCGATTGCCGGGCTTACTCTGGTGTTGCCTGTGATAATTTTCATTGTTGCTATAGGTCTTTTAACCGGAGTTGGTTCAGCTTCAATAGTATCACGTGCACTCGGCAGCGGAGATAATAACAGAGCTGTGACTGCAGGTGGGGATGGTATTATACTAAACACAATCTTAAATATCGTAACCATTATTCCTATTTTTATTTTCTCTGAAAATATACTTAAATTTCTGGGGGCTTCCAGCGAAGTATTACCTTATGCCAGAGATTATTTGAATGTAATGCTTCCAGGTTTTATATTCCTGTCCTTTTCGATCAATGGCACCAATTTAATAAGAGCCGAGGGAAGACCGAGAGCATCAATGTATGAAATGCTTATAGGTTCGATTTTGAATATAATTCTCGATTATTTTTTTGTGGTTTTATTTGGATGGGGGGTAAAGGGTGCGGCATTTGCTACTGTTATAAGTCATATATCCAGTGCTGTCTATATTTTTATATTTTTTATGTCCAGAAGCAGTATATTCCACATGAGATTAAATATGTTTAAAATAAATAAACGTGTGTCAGGTGAAATTCTGAAGCTTGGGGCACCTTCCTTTTTAGTGGAGATTGTAGGAAGTGTGGTATTTTTTTTATTCATAAAATTTGTGAGCAAGTATGGTGGGGATGTTCATATTACAATAACCGGGATAGGTATAAGAGTCATAGATCTTGTATTTATGCCTATCGTTGGGATAAGCCAGGGTTTTTCTCCCCTGGTAGGATTTAATTACGGAGCAAAACTTTATTCAAGGGTTAAGATTGTATTGAGGGAAGCTTTTATATGGGCTTCTGTCATAACTTTACTGGGTTTTATTGCAATGGTAGTTTTTCCGGAGTTCTTAATAGGTATATTTACAAGTGATAAAAATGTAATTGAGCAGGGAGTTTTACCTTTGAGGTTTATAGCAGGGCTGACACCTCTCTGGAGTTTTCCTATTCTGGGTAGTACATTCTTCCAGGCTATAGGTAAGGCGAAGCCTTCTCTCATAATAACCTTATCCAGGGACCTGTTTGTCTTCATACCCTCTATTTTTATTCTGCCTTTATTTTTTGGACTTACAGGAGTATGGGCTTCATGGCCGGTAACTGATTTCTTTTGCTTCCTGATAACTGTTATATTACTAATAAAGGAAGTAAAAATTATTAATAAGCGTATGAAAATTAAACACCAGAAGTTTTAATGGATTCATACTTATTCGGGTCTCAGTGGATTGCCTTATTATTTTAGTTCTTATACGATTTATGACTGTAATTTTTTTAAAGAGGAAAACATTACAGTATAAAGTAATAATCAGAATAATTTTTACTTATGTCCTTTTTTAATAATGTCCTAACGGAGTGTTATGCTATAATACTTTACTGTAGGAGAGATGGCTGAGCGGTTTAAAGCGCACGCTTGGAAAGCGTGTAAGTGGCATTAGCTGCTTCGAGGGTTCGAATCCCTCTCTCTCCGCCAATCCGATTTTTTTTGGGTCTTTTGCAGAATGAGGTGTATGTTCGTTAACTAACTGATATTGAATTACGATTAAAAAGATATGGAAGTAAATTTAGTTGATAAAATAAATAAAAAGTTTATGCTTTAACTTCGTATTTATTATCACTGCTTAGAATCTCTATAAACATTTTTGCCAGCACAGGGTCGAATTGTGAGCCTGCTTCTCTTTTTATTTCTTCTATGGCCTCTTCTCTTGATAGAGCTTTCCTGTATGGTCTGTCATTGGTCATCGCGTCAAAGGCATCTGCGATAGATACAATTCTTGAGATTACAGGTATCTTCTTGCCTTTTATGCCTTCAGGATAACCTTTACCATCCCATCTTTCGTGGTGATGCAGGATACCTATAGCAATTTGCTCAAGGTCCCGGGATGATTTTGCAAGCCGGTAACCAACTTCGGGGTGCTTCTTTATAATTTCCCACTCTTCCGGTGTTAGTTTATCCGGTTTTAAAATAATATTGTCTGATATTGAAATTTTGCCTATGTCATGGAGTATTGCAAGTAATCTTAATTCATTTAGTTCGTTATAATTGAAGTTAAGCTTTTTACCCAGGAGTAAGCTTAAATTAGCCATTCTCATGGCGTGTTCTTCGGTTTCATAATCTCTTTCTTCAAGAGCTTTTTTCAATGATAATATAATAGAACTACGGGCACTCTCATTCTCAAGTAGCTTGTATTCATTCATAATATCTTCTGCGTTTTTTATCATATCATTAATTTTTTTCCTGGTATTCTTTTTTACCGCAAATCCCATTGAGATATTCAGTGGTATGCTTGATGTGCTATGCTCTATAAAACTATCTTTAACCCTGTCAATAATTTTTATAACATCTGATTTATCAGTTTTTGGAAGTATAATAGCAAATTCGTCTCCGCCCCATCGACTTAGAACATCTTCATGCCTGAGGTTCTTTTTAAGCAATTTTGCTATACTCTTAAGGACTTCGTCACCTTTATCATGTCCGTATGCATCATTTATGAGTTTCAGTCCATTCACATCGCCTATTATAATGGAGAGGGGGAATTGTCTCCTGGTGTTTAATCTATTCAGTTCCTCTTCAAAATATAGCCTGTTGTAAATACCGGTAAGTTTATCATGATATGACTGAAAATATAGCTGGTTCTCTTTTTCTTTTATCTCTGTTATATTGGTTAGAATTAAAAGCTTTCCCAGAACTCTTTTAAAATTGTCAAAAATTGGAGTGATTTTTATATTATAATATTCTCTCTTTCCATCTATGTTGAATTCGACATCTTCCTTATAAGTGGTAGATTTTGTATTTTTTAATGATTCTATAAATTTTTTTCTCTGCCTGCTATTTATCATAAAAGAAGATATTTTATCTAAAATATATTTTAGGTTAATTTTATCTTTACTGTCTGCCCCCTCATTGAATTGAAGGATATTGTAACCAGCCTTATTTATCTTCACCATATAACCCGTATTATCAACAGCCAGTACAGCATCTTCCATGCTTCTGAATATTCTTTCTTCTGTTACGCTCCATGTTTTATGGTTATTTATCAGCATACCCAGAGATATGAATATATATAAAAGAAAGTCCGGTGCTCTATTTATCAATAAAGACTGTGTTACCCCATTATTTAATAGGTGATTTAAAGCTATCTGTCCACCAAAATTTAGTGTGAAACCCACAAGAAGTAGATACATAGCTATTACGGATTTACTTTCTTTAAGATTGTGATATATCTTTTTAATTATTATGAATATTGTTACTAGATTTACTGGTGTGATAAAAAATAATTGTATATATGATAGTGATGGAATGCTGATAACATATCCGTAAGAAGTACTCTGTACACCGACCATATTAAAAATTATTAGTGATGCACTTAAGATTATTGATATTGAATAAAATACTCTTATAAAAATCTTATATATATCTTTAATGCTATCATTTGTAAATTGAACAGAGAAGTGAAAAATAATAGCGGGCATAATAACTACTGAGGAAGCAAGTACTTTGGAGCACAGAGCAAGTAGTGATGTATTATTTGCAGTTAAGAGTATGATATTGCCGGCAGAGAGCAGCAGGATATTAAATGAAATAAGTGTAAAAGGTATTTTATTTTTGCCAAAAGTATTTTTAGCAAGGTTTAATGTTTCTACTACTAAAGTATATATAAGTAGTAATATAGATATAGATATAAGTATAAATATTATATTTGACATAAAATTTTTTAAAAAAAATAATTATAGTTATAAACTTTTTTTATTAATAGTTTATACATTGTATTAAATATATATATAAAAATCAATAATAAAAATAATTTTTTTATTATTTATTTATTTATGAATAAATTATTATATATAAAACATTATTATTAATTTGGCAGGGGCATGTAAATATGTAATCAAATATATATATATTTTATTGTATAATTATGATTTGGAGAGATGGCTGAGATGGTCGAAAGCGCTCGACTCGAAATCGAGTGTGCTGCTGAAAAGCGGTACCGTGGGTTCGAATCCCACTCTCTCCGCCATAAAACTTATGAAATCTAAATTTTACAAGTTTAAAAGATGTTCTTGTTTTCCTTTTTTTTAAAAAAAATAAAATAGTATTTTTTACTGTTCTAAATAAAAAAGGCGAACGACCTTAAACTGCAAATAGAAATGATACAAGTTGTCTTGATATTAAATAAAGTTATATTATTACGTTGACATAAATATTAATATTTATATAATAGAATTATAAATATTTTTTAATAATAAATTTGCATTATAAGAATGAAAGAAAAGTTGGTGAGTGAATTATGAGAAAAGTAAATTTTAAGGGATATATAATGATATTATTATCAACAGTTATTGTTTCTGGTCTGTTTTTTTCCAGCAACTCCTGCGCGACGAAGCTTTCATTCGGAAATTTAACAGTTTGCGGGGAAATAAACCAGGAATCATTTGAGCCTGTAATTCAAACAGATGAATTTGATATTGAAACAAAAAAGATATATGTAACTATAGATTATTACGGTGTCAGGGGAGGAGATAATTATCGCTTTAAGTGGACATATCTTGATACCGGGGAAAATGTTCTGGATGAAACCTTAAAATATTCAGAAGGTAGTAGTGATTATTTTGAGGGATACGCCATGTCTTTTATTGAGACGACTGATGAAATAAAAGTCATACCGCCTGGAAATTATGAGGTTGAGTTTTATCATAATGGTGAATTAAAAAGTACTGCAGACTTCATAGTTAAGGAACCCCGGGTAATGATTTCAGAGGTAATTCTCGCAAATCAGGTTGATGAAAATTATGCCCCTGTAAATGAAACCAGACAATTTTATTCCACAGAAATTATATATACATGTGTTAAGATTAATTATCATATTTCAGGAAATAGCTTAAAAGCAAAATGGCATAACAGCAATGGAGATTTAATGGTGGAAACAGTAAATGACATAAATATTGATTTGTTCCAACCAGTGTGGGTTACCTTTACATTTGAGGGGGAAAATAGAGATTTACCGGCTGATACCTATGAAGTAGAGATATATCTAAATGATAATATGTATAATACATATAATTTTGAGGTTAGTGATGCGCGGGCAGCAGAGGGACGGAAAGACATTTTTACTATGGGGATTATGTATACCAGTGACAAATATGGCGTATCATTTGCATTACCGGATAACTGGACATTTAAAGAATCAGATATTGATGACAGCCTTGAAGTGAATCTGAGTGCGCAGTCTGATGATTTACCGGTCGCTTTTGTTTTCCTTGCGAGTCCTGTTGGTGATTATCCTCCATATGATGAATACGGGGATTTTGCAGATGAGATAAGTTCCGGGATTGCAGAAGATAATAATTGGAAGTTAGTTGATGTACAGGAAAATGAATCAGTAACTGAAAATGATGTAAGTTACCATGACTTTATATATTTATTTAATGACCCCAACAATACTGAATGGGCTTTAGCAATTGCATTCTCTGAGGTTAATGACAGGCTCTATATTTTATTCGGTACAGTAATGCAGGATTATTTTGATATGGGAGAGTCCGTATATCATGGTATTTTGGAGTCGATGGTTTTTAAATAACTTTTTGTATAAGTTCACCAGGCTGATATACTTGTGTTTTATTTCATGGTTTAAATAAATAATATTACATTATTTAAAAATGGTGAGGGAAGATGAACAACTTTACATTTAAAAACGCCACAAAAATAATTTTTGGAAAGGATACAGAAAATCAGGTCGGAGCGGAAGCGGACAGGTATGGAAACAGGGCACTGTTAATTTATGGTGGCGGAAGCATTAAGAAGTATGGACTGTATGACAGGGTTTTAAAATCCTTAAGAGATGCAGGGCTTGATATTATCGAATTTGGCGGGGTGCAACCGAATCCGAGACTATCACTGGCTAAAAAAGGCATTGATTTATGCAGGAAGGAAAATGTGGATATAATTGTTGCTGTTGGAGGCGGGAGTGTAATTGATACTGCCAAAACAATAGCTGCAGGTGTATATTACGAAGGAGATGTATGGGACTTTTTTGTAGGAAAAGCCGAATTAAAGAAAAAAATTCCTGTTGGCGTGGTTCTTACCATTCCTGCTGCAGGGAGTGAATCGAGCATTAGTGCAGTTATTACTAATGAAGACGGTTGGTACAAGAAAGGTTTCGACAGTGAATTGTCCAGACCTGAATTTGCTATTTTAAATCCCGAGATTACCTTCACTCTCCCTCCTTACCAGAGTGCATGTGGTGCAACTGATATGATGGCACATATAATGGAAAGATATTTTACGAATGTAAAAGACTTAGAGCTTACTGATAGAATGTGCGAAGCAGTACTTAAGACAATTATAAATAACACTCCTGCAGTGTTAAAAGAGCCTGATAATTATGCAGCCAGGGCTGATATTATGTGGGCCGGCTCAATTGCTCATAATAATTTTCTCAGTACAGGAAGGGTTGGAGACTGGGCTTCCCATAGAATAGAGCATGAAA
Source organism: uncultured Actinomycetota bacterium (assembly GCA_964556165.1). GTDB lineage: Bacteria > Actinomycetota > Humimicrobiia > Humimicrobiales > Humimicrobiaceae > JAQVEM01. The sequence goes on from CAZKVH010000001.1 coordinate 19,340, forward strand.
TAAGCGCGATTTATGATATTGCTCATGGTGCAGGGCTGGCAGTCATAATACCGGCGTGGATGAAATATGTATATAAGAATGATATAAATAGGTTTGCTCAGTTTGCGGTGAGGGTATGGGGCGAGGAGCAAGATTTTTATAATCCTGAAAAAACAGCTCTCGCAGGCATAGAAAGATTAACTGAATTCTCCAGGAAAATTGGAATGCCTGTTACTTTAAAAGAAGCAAATATCCCGTATGGTCGTTTTGAAGAAATGGCAGGAAAATGTGTCAGATACGGTCCGGTAGGAAATTTTGTTAAATTAAGAGAAGAAGATATACTTAAAATACTGGAAATTGCAAAATGACAGATAACATATCGTTTTGTTGAAATTACCCGCATTTCAAAAATTCAAAAAAATATTTTTGATATTATAAAGTAAGATATAGAGATTATTTTAGAAGCCCCGGTATAGCCGGTTTAATTTTTTTTATTAATTTTATATAATCATTATGGCCGTGCTAGGTGGGGAGCCAGCGGTGCCCTGTAACTCACAATCCGCTATAGTGAGACTGATTACCGGATATGAGGTTTATTGTAGTGAGGTTTAGCTGCTATAAAAGTGGTGTTGAAAGCCGGGTCTTATGCGGCGGAGGGTTACAAACCCCGTCAGGTCCGAGAGGAAGCAGCGGTAAGTAACATTCTCCGGGTGCCATAAGAAAGCCTGACTGGAGCTAACTATATGGCAAGCACTTGTTATTATAAAACGAAATCCGGGGCACGGTCATTTATAATTAATATAAAATAGAATATTGTTATGAATTATATTTCATTTTACAGGAAATGGAGACCCCAGAGTTTTGATGAGATAGTAGGGCAGGAATATAATATCAGGACTTTAAAGAACTCTATCTCAAATAACCGGTTATCACATAGTTATATATTCTGTGGTCCAAGGGGTACGGGTAAAACTTCGACTGCCAGGATACTGGCAAAAGCTTTAAACTGTGCAAAAGGCGTCACTCCCGAACCATGTAATAAATGTGACAACTGTGTAAGTATATCAAATGGAACAAGTGTAGATGTAGTGGAGATAGATGCTGCATCAAATAGAGGCATAAATGAAATAAGGGAGCTAAGAGAAAAAGTTAAGTACCTGCCAAGTGTGCTGAGGAAGAAGGTCTACATTATTGATGAGGTTCATATGCTTACTACAGAGGCTTTTAATGCCCTGCTTAAGGTTCTGGAAGAACCGCCCGAACATGTAGTTTTTATAATGGCTACTACTGAGCCGAATAAAGTAATTCCGACGATATTATCAAGATGCCAGAGATTTGATTTCTTACCCATTAGAATGGATAAAATAAAAGAAAGATTGAAAAATATTGCCGGCAGGGAAAAAATATCCATAAGTGAATCAGCTTTAGACCTGATTTCAAAATACGCTGATGGTAGCCTCAGGGATGCAGATGGAATACTGGAGCAGTTAGCGTCATTTGGTGAGAATAAAATAGAGGTTAAGGATGTTGTATCACTCCTCGGGATTACGGATCTGGATCTTTTATTTAAATTTACCAATGTTTTAATCAGTAAAAATGTGACCGAAGGTCTGGTACTGACAAGAAAAATTATAGAAAATAGCCATAATCTTAAAGTATTTGTATCGGAATTTCTGGATTATCTCTATGATTTATATGTTATCAAGAACTATGAGAATCCTTTTGAATTAGTAAATATAAGCGAGGATTATAAAGAAGAGTATTTGAGTCAGTCCGGAAAACTCGATAAAAAGGAAATAGAATTTTATATGGAAATTTTTACAGATTTGCTAAAGCAAATTAAATGGGGCGAGAATTCAAGGGTATTTTTTAAGACAGCAGTTATCAGAGCAATTAATTTTACTGCCCTGGGGAGAGAAGAAATAGATAAAGAAACAATAAAAATGAAAGCTAAAATAGAATCTCTAAAGACAGAGATTGATAAGATAAATTTAGAAAAGGAAAATATTGCAGGTACCCGTGAAGATAATAAAGAAGTTAAAGGTAATAATTATGAAAGCGAAGAGGATGATTTTGATATTATTAATACTGATGAAATTAATAAAATAGTTGGTGAGGTAGAAGTTAATAGGAAGTATAAAGCTGATACCGGGAAAGAAGTTAAACAGGATAAAGAAGTAGATGCAAAGGATAGCACTGATGTAAAAAAGAATAATGAGAAAAGTGATGATTTTGTTCTGGCATGCAGTAATTTAGATGAAATTTCCAGACTTTTAAAGAAGAAAAAAATTTCTGTCCATGCAATGTTTATAGAATCAAAGCCAGAGAGGCTTGAAGGTGATGTACTATACTTCAGGCTGGAGGCTAACAAAAAATGGCATAAGGATCATTTAAATAAAAGGGGTAATGCTGACTTAATATCCGGTGTAATTAAAGAAGTTACAGGCAGGGGGTATAAAGTTAAGTTTGAGATCGCAGAAGGAGAAGGTAAAGAGGGTAAAGATAAGCCTGAAGATAGTACCGGTGCCGGCACAGCTGATAAATATACAGAAGCAAAAAAGAATGGTAAATCAGGCGAGAAGTTTAAAGATAAAGTGGAACCCGGGAATAATGAAGATGAGAATGTTTACGGTCAGGAAGATGAAAGTAAAAGTAAGGAAGATATAATCAGTTACTTTGAGAAAAAATTTAATATAAAGGAGTAGAAATTGAGCTTTAACTACGGAAATATGATGAAACAGGCAAAAATTATGCAGAAAAAATTGTTAGAGATACAGGAAGAGCTTAAAAAGATGGAGTTCGAAGCCTCGGCCGGAGGAGGCGTTGTAAAGGTAAAAGTAAATGGCGAACAGGAAGTTGTTGAAGTAAAAATTGAAAGAGGAATGATAGACCTGAGCGATATTGAAATGATTGAGGATGTAATAATGGTTGCAATGAATGATGCTATCAAACAGTCAAAACAAGAGGTGAAGTCAAGGATGGCAGGGCTTACTGGAGGTATGAATGTGCCGGGGTTATTTTAAATATAAGTTTTATAACGATAACTGTTTTTTTTGTAATATTAAATTGCTTTTATTTCGTGTTGTTAAAAATTATTAATTGAATTTATTATGAAGTAGAAATAAATTATATAGTTTTTATGGCTTTGCATATAAAGAGTTTAGAAAATTTAATAAATGAATTTAAAAAACTCCCCGGGATAGGTCCGAAATC
>CAZKVH010000001.1:22631-128427 GCA_964556165.1 uncultured Actinomycetota bacterium
TCGAAGAGGTTATAATAGCATTAAACCCGACTGTCGAAGGAGAAAGTACCACTGCTTATCTAAAAAAAATATTGAAACCTTTTACAGTGAGAATCACCAGATTGGCAAGCGGTATTCCGGTCGGAGGCGACCTGGAATATGCCGATGAAGTGACGATAGGTAGAGCTATTTCTGACAGAAGAGAGATTTAGTCTTACTGTAGTTTTATCTTATATATATTAAGTCTTATTTCCTTAAAAAAGTAAAATAAATATGCTATAATTCAGTGATTTTATTTTATTCTCGATTGGGTAGAGTAGCGAGTTTCTACTGCAATACTTTAAAAAATTAAAATAAACCTTATTTTCGGGGTTAATTTAAAAATAAAGGAGTAGATTAATCATGAAAGTTATGAAAACAATGGATGGTAATATGGCTGCAGCATATGTAGCATATGCTTTTACGGAAGTAGCTGCTATTTATCCCATTACACCATCTTCTCCTATGGGTGAGTATGTTGATGAATGGGCCGCTCATGGGAAAAAGAATATATTTGGAAATGTGGTAAGCGTTAGTGAACTCCAGTCTGAAGCTGGCGCATCAGGGGCAGTGCATGGTTCTCTTGCGGCAGGTTCTCTTACTTCTACTTTTACTGCTTCACAGGGCCTTCTACTGATGATTCCCAATATGTATAAAATCTCGGGAGAACTCCTGCCGGGTGTGTTTCACGTGAGCGCCAGAGCGGTAGCTATGCATGCACTTTCGATATTTGGTGACCATTCCGACGTTATGGCTGTAAGACAAACAGGTTTCGGTATGCTTGCTTCTGGCTCTATACAGGAAATCATGGATTTAGCTGGGGTAGCACACCTAAGCGCGATAAAATCAAGGGTGCCATTTTTGCATTTCTTCGATGGTTTCAGGAGCTCGCACGAGATACAAAAAATAGAATTAATAGACTATAAAGATTTCAGGAAGTTGCTTGATGAAAAAGCACTGGAGGAATTTCGTGCAAGAGCTTTGAGCCCGGAGCATCCGGTTACGAGAGGAACCGCTCAGAATCCGGATATATTTTTTCAGGCAAGAGAATCATCAAATAAATTTTATGAAAAAGTACCGGGTATAGTTAAAGAATACCTGGAAGAAATAAGTAAATTGACGGGTAGGGAATATAAGCCATTTAATTATGTTGGAGCAAAAGATGCAGAGTACGTGATCGTGGCAATGGGGTCCGTTACAGATACGATAGACGAAACTGTGAATTATCTCAATAAAATAGGCGAAAAGGTAGGGGCAATCAAGGTTCATCTTTATCGGCCTTTCTATGCTGAATTCTTCTTAGACTCCATGCCTAAAACAGTTAAAAAAATTGCCGTAATGGATAGAACAAAAGAACCAGGGGCGGTAGGCGAGCCTCTTTATACTGATATTAAAACTATGTTTTTTGATATTGAAAATAGACCTACTATAGTCGGAGGTAGATACGGCCTTGGGTCCAAGGATACGACGCCCAGTCAGATAAAAGCAGTATTCGATAATTTAAAATTGGAAAACCCGAAAAATGGTTTTACAGTAGGTATAACCGATGATGTAACACATAAATCACTTGATATAAAAGAAAAAATCGATACTACCCCGGAAGGTACTATTAAATGTAAATTCTGGGGACTGGGAGGCGATGGTACCGTTGGAGCGAATAAGGATGCAATAAAGATTATTGGCGATAATACAGATTTATATGCACAGGGTTATTTCGCTTACGACTCGCGTAAATCCGGAGGGCTTACAATTTCTCATCTTAGATTCGGAAAAAGCCCAATTAAATCGACCTATCTTATAACCGATGCAGATTTTGTAGCATGTCATAATCAGGCTTATGTATGGCAATATGAACTGCTCAAGGGATTGAAAAAGGACGGGACTTTTGTCTTAAATTGTAAATGGAGCGAAGACGAGCTTGATGAAAAACTGCCGGCAAATATAAAGAGATATCTGTCCCAGAATAACATAAATTTTTATATTATCAATGCAACCAGCATAGCAGCAGAAATCGGGCTGGGAAGCAGAATAAACATGATCATGCAGGCAGCTTTCTTTAAACTTTCGAAGGTTATACCTCTTGATGATGCGGTAAAATATATGAAGGAAGCTATAAAGAAGACATATGGGAAAAAAGGTGAAAAAATAGTAAATATGAACTATCAGGCTGTGGATATGGGCTTAAAATCCCTGAAGAAAGTTAAAATTCCAGATAGCTGGAAGGATGCAATAGAAGATAAAGTTATGAAAGAAGCACAGGAACCTGATTTCGTTAAAAATATCCTCAGGGTTATGAATAGACAGGAAGGCGATAGTATACCTGTCAGCGCATTCATAGGAGCCGAAGACGGGACATTCCCGCATGGAACGACGGCTTACGAGAAGAGAGGCGACGCAGTAAGTGTTCCCGAATGGAAGAAAGAAAATTGTATACAATGTAACGAGTGCGCACTCGTATGTCCGCATGCTGCCGTAAGGCCCGTTCTTCTTACCGAAAAGGAGTTAGAGAATACACCCGAAGGTTTTGAAACTTTAAAGGCAAGGGGGAAGGGTATGGAGGCCTATGCCTACAGTATCCAAATAAGTCCTCTTGATTGCACAGGTTGTGGAAGCTGCGTCGAAGTTTGTCCGGCGAAAGAAAAGGCGCTGGTTATGAAACCTATCGATTCACAGATTCACAAGACCAACTACTGGGATTTCGCTATGAAGATTCCGGTTAAAGAGGATGTTGCAACGATTAACACAGTTATAGGCAGCCAGTTCAGGAAGTGTTTATTGGAATTTTCTGGTGCATGCCCCGGGTGTGCCGAGACTACTTATGCTAAGCTTGTTACCCAGTTATTTGGTGATAGAATGTTTATAGCCAATGCCACCGGTTGTTCATCTATATGGGGTGGTTCTGCTCCTTCAATTCCTTATACGGTTAATGATAAGGGTAAGGGACCGGCATGGGCCAATTCTTTATTTGAGGATAATGCTGAATATGCTTACGGGATGCTTCTTGCCGTAAAGTATATGAGAAACATAATAGAATCTTATATGAATAAGCTGGCTAAATTAAAGGTAGATTCCGAAGTAAAAGAAGCTGCATCGGAGTGGGTTAAAGGTAAAAATGATGTTGAAGCAAATAAAGAATCTACTGAAAAAATATTAAAGTTATTTAAGAAGGATCTTGGGAATAAAGAAGCAAATGAGCTCAAAGACAGGATACTGGCGCTCAAAGATTATTTAATCAAAAAGTCAGTATGGGCATTTGGCGGCGATGGCTGGGCTTATGATATAGGTTATGGAGGACTTGACCACGTGCTTGCGTCAGGAGAGGATATAAACGTGCTTGTATTTGATACCGAAGTATATTCAAATACAGGAGGTCAATCTTCAAAATCGACCCCTATGGGAGCTGTTGCTAAATTTGCTGCTTCTGGTAGAAAAATTAAGAAAAAAGACCTGGGGCTTGCGGCAATAAATTATGGCTATGTATATGTCGCCCAGATCGCATTGGGTGCAAGTCATAAACAGACGCTTAGAGCATTTCTTGAAGCAGAGAAATATAATGGCCCATCTCTTATAATAGCTTATTGCCCCTGTATAGAACATGGCATTTATGCAGGTATGGAAAATACGCAGTTGAGACAAAAGCAGGCAGTAAATTCTGGTTACTGGCATTTATACAGATATAATCCTGAACTTAAGAAAACAGGAGAGAATCCATTCATACTGGACTCGAAAGAACCGAAAGAATCATTCAGGGAATTCCTTATGGGTGAAGTAAGATATGCATCACTTGTTAGAACGTTCCCGGATATTGCTGAGGATCTCTTTAGCCAGGCAGAAAAAGATGCCAGAGAGAAATACGAAAAATATAAAAAAATGGCCGAGGAAAAATAAATAGAGTTTTTAAACTTTTTTACCTGTTTTAAAATAGCAGGTGTCTTATAGAACATGGGGGAAAAAAATATAATAGTCTTAAAGTTTGGCGGTACTTCTGTTGGGGATGTCAAAAGAATAATGGATGCCGCGGACAGGGTAATTAAATCCAGCAATGAAGGCAAAAATGTCGTAGTTGTCGTTTCAGCAATGGGGGATACCACCGACAAATTAATTGCACTTGCAGGCGAAGTAACTTCCAATCCATCCAGGCGTGAGATGGATATGTTAGTGTCAACAGGTGAACGAATATCAGGTGCTCTTCTTACCATGGCTATTCAGGAGAAAGGGCATGCCTGTATTTCTCTTACCGGGGGTCAGGCCGGCATTATAACAGATGAGTTTTATTCCAATGCTAAGATTTTAAATATAAAGACAGACAGGATATTAAGAGAATTTAAAGAAGGCAAAATAGTGGTTGTTGCGGGATTCCAGGGTATTAATTTAAGTAGTAATATTACAACTCTTGGAAGGGGCGGCTCGGACACAACTGCTGTTGCGCTAGCTTCGGCAATGAGGGCAGAGTATTGTGAAATTTATACGGATGTTGATGGTGTTTACTCTGCCGATCCAAATATGGTAAGGGAAGCAGTTAAACTGGACGCTCTTTCCTATGAAGAAATGCTTGAGCTTGCATCTGCGGGAGCAAAAGTGATTCACCTGAGAGCTGTGGAATTTGCCAGAAAACATAATGTGGTATTACATATTAGGTCAAGTTTTAACGACATTGAAGGGACGTGGGTCATGGATGATTTCAGCAAGGATAAGATGATGGAAAGACCTGTGGTAACAGGTGTAACCTATGATGTAGGGGAAGTAAAAGTATCTATTTTTGGTTTGAAGGATAAACCGGGGGTTGCTGCTGAATTGTTTGGAAGTTTAGCAGAGAAAAATATAAATGTCGATTTAATTGTCCAGAATGTTAGCGAGAGAAATATTGCTGCTATTTCTTTTACAATAAGAAGCGAGGATATTTCTATTGCGAAAGAGATACTGGGCAAGATACAGAATGTAAATGTAGAAATGGATACAGATATTGCAAAAATTTCAATCGTAGGAGCTGGAATGCAGTCCCATCCGGGCGTAGCAGCAAAAATGTTTCAGATTCTTGCAGAAAAGGATATAAATATCGAAATGATAAGTACATCTCCTATAAGAATTTCCTGTGTGGTTAAGAGGAGCAGAATTAAAGACGCAGTGAGAGCACTGCATAGTGGTTTTAGTCTGGAAAGGTAAAAGCAAATATCCTTATTTATTCTCTTAATTGTTATTGTATTTATTATAATATTGTTTTAATATATCCTTCATTCATTCAGGGCTTTAGCCTTTAAATTAATAAAATAAGCTGATTAAAATTAAAAAGTTTCGGGGTTTATATGAAGAGCAAAGAATATAATGTAGCAATAGCTGGAGCAACCGGTGCGGTGGGAGGAGTATTTCTATCAATACTGGAAGAGAGAAAATTTCCTATTAAAAATCTTGTCCCGCTTGCTTCTTATAGGTCCAGGGGCAGAAAAGTAGTGTTTAAAGGTGAGGAGCTTGATGTAAAAGAATTAAAAAAAGATTCTTTTAATAATATAGATATAGCACTTTTTTCAGCTGGTGCCTCGACTTCAAGGGAATTTGCAAAATATGCCGTGGATAGCGGTGCCGTGGTTATAGATAATAGCAGTGCGTTCAGGATGCAGGAAGATGTACCTCTTATTGTTCCAGAAATAAATAAAAATAAAATAATCGAGCATAATGGAATTATAGCCAATCCTAATTGCTCAACTATAATTATGGTGGTGGCACTGAAGCCTATTTATGATATCTCTCCCATAAAGAGGATAGTAGTTTCCACTTATCAATCTGTTTCTGGAGCGGGTGCAAGAGCAATAGCAGAACTTGAGAATCAATCCAGAGAAATAATCTGTGATGGTAAAAAAGATATTAATAGTGAAGTTTTCCCTGTGCAGATAGCTTTTAATGTCATTCCCCATGTCGATGTATTTCTTGAAAATGGCTATACAAAAGAAGAGATGAAGATGGTTTATGAAACCAGAAAGATTTTTAGCGATAACCGTATTATGATTTCAGCAACAACAGTAAGGGTTCCAGTTTTTACTTCTCATTCGGAGTCATTGTGCATTGAAACTGAAAGAAAGATAGAGCTTGATATAGTAAGAGATGCTCTGGCCAATGGAGAGGGCCTGATTTTAAAAGATGATTTTAAGAATGCCATATATCCCACAACTCTTGATTCTTCAAATGGTGACTATGTATTTGTTGGAAGAGTAAGAGAAGATATATCAGTTGAAAATGGTATCAGCATATGGGTAGTAGGAGATCAGTTAAGAAAAGGTGCTGCACTTAATGCGATTCAAATTGCAGAAGAGCTAATAAAAAATATTTAGCCTGTAAATAAACATGTTTTATTAAGAGTGATATCTAAAACTATCTCTGTTTATTCTTCAATTTATTGATATTTTCAAGTCTTTCAGAAAGCTTTTTTTCAAAACCTCTTTCTGACGGCATATAATATTTTCTTGCGAGCGCAAGAAGTTTTTCGGGAAGATGATTCTGGTTAACTATCGCACCTTCATAATTATGTGTGTATTTATATCCTCTGCCATATCCAATTTCTTTCATAAGTCTGGTAGGAGCATTTCTTATGTGGTAGGGGACGGGTAGCGAGCCGAATTCTTCAATGTCAGATTTAACATTTTCATAGGTGAGGTATATTGAATTACTCTTGGGTGCCAGAGCAAGGTAAATCGCAGCCTCAAGAATCGAGAGATATCCTTCGGGGGGACCGATAAATTCAAAACTTTGTTTTGCTGATATTGCTATATGTAGGGCTCCGGGGTCTGCAAGGCCAATATCTTCGGATGCGAATCTTACCATTCTTCTTATTATATAAAGAGGGTCCTCACCGCTTTCAAGCATTCTTACGGTCCAGTAAACTGCTGCGTCAGGGTCGCTGTCCCTCAGGCTTTTATGAAGAGCTGAAATAAGATTGAAATGTTCTTCACCGCTTTTATCATAGAGGAGAGCTTTTTTCTGTGTTATATTTTCAATAAGCTGTATATTCAGCTCTAATGTTTTTTTCTTATTCTGTTTGGAGTAAGTGCTTACAGCAATATCAAGTATGTTATAAGCAACTCTTGCATCACCATCTGAAAAATGGCTGATAAAATTGATTGTATTATCGTCAATCTTAATATTATATTTACCAAAACCCCGTTCTTTTTCATTTAGCGCTCTTTTTATTAAAATTTTTATATCTTCGGGGGATAGCTTGTTAAGAACGAATGTTTTAGTTCTGGAAAGGAGCGCGGAATTAACTTCAAAAGATGGGTTTTCTGTTGTGGCTCCGATTAAAATTATGGTTCCTTTTTCAACAAATGGGAGAAAAGCATCCTGCTGGGATTTGTTAAATCGGTGAATCTCGTCGACAAACAATATCGTTTTAGTATTATGAATTCTTTTGTTATAGCCTGCTATTTCCATTATTTCTTTTATCTGTTTTACCCCGGAGGTAACAGCAGAGAACGATATAAATTTGCTTTTTGTTTTTTCTGCAATAATTCTTGCAAGAGTAGTCTTACCGGAGCCCGGGGGACCCCATAATATTATGGAATACAGTCTATCGTTTTCAATAATTTCCCTTATAATTTTGCCTTTTCCAACAAGATGTTCCTGACCCACGAATTCATCCAGAGAAACGGGCCTCATTCTATCAGCAAGAGGGATGCCTGAAGTGTTATTATTTGATTGACTGATTCTTGCTTGTTCAAATAAGTCCATAGCTCAATTTTTGTAATTTATTATTAAAAAAATTATCATTTATTTTCAAGGAGATTATTAAATTGTCACAAGAATTATAGTTAAAAAAGGGTCTTTTATAAAGTCACTGTTTTTTTAAGTTAATAATAATTGACATAATTTTTAATATTCTATTAAATGTTATAAGCGGGAAACTTTTTGATATTGATATACCTGTTTTTTTAAAAAATAATCAGTATAAAAGGATATAAAATCTGATGCAGGAAAAGAAATATAAAGTTCTTGGAATTGGCAACGCCATAGTGGACATAACGGCTAAGGTGGAAGATGATTTTATTAAAGAGCTGAATATTAAGAAAGGGTCAATGAGGATCGTTGATGAGCTAGAAGTTAAAAAACTATATCTGGCTATAAATGCGGTAAAAGAAGTATCCGGAGGTTCAGTGGCAAACACCATTGCAGCACTATCATTGCTTGGTAACCCGGTTGCTTTTATAGGTAAAGTAGGAAATGACGATCTTGGAGAATTATTTAGAAGGGATTTAGAGAGTATTGGAGTTAGTTACTCTACATCAAAAGCTGAAGGCATTATACCGACGGCATGTTGTGTTGTTCTAACCACACCTGATGCCCAGAGGACGATGAGTACTTATCTTGGCGTATCGGGGTTTTTAAGCCTTGAAGATATTGATGAAGTAAGAATTTCACAATCAGAGATTATTTATCTTGAGGGATATCTCTGTGATAACGACGGGGCCAGGGAAGCATTCAGTAAGGCGATAAAAACAGCCCTGGAATCAGGAGGAAAAGTCGCGCTCAGCCTTTCTGATTCTTTTTGTGTTGAACGTCACAGGGATAATTTTTTAAGGATGATTAAAGATCACGTAAATATACTTTTTGCAAACGAAGAAGAAATTAAATCATTATTTAAAACTAAAAGTCTGGAAGATGCAGTCTATAGATGTACGGAGCTAAAAAATATAAGTGTAATTACAAGGTCAGAAAAAGGCTCGGTGATAGTATCTGGCAGGGAAGTAAAGGAGATACCTGCTCAAAAAACCACTACCGTTATTGATACCACGGGGGCAGGCGACCTTTATGCTGCTGGATTTCTTCATGGTCTTGTAAGAGGAATGGATCTGGTGGCATGCGGCAGGATGGGGAGCATAATAGCAGCCGAGATATTAAACCAGTTTGGAGCCAGGCTTGAGAAGTCTGTAATTGAATTGTTAGCTAAAAAGGTTTTTTAAATTTAATTTTATTTTAAAAAAAATGAATTTTAAAAAAATGAAAGGGAAAGATATGACAGGTATTAAGAAGGCTGATATTGGCATATTTGGAGGTTCTGGATTTTACTCGTTTTTTAAAAAAGCAGAAGAATATAAGATAGATACTCCTTACGGTTCACCATCGGATACTATTGTTATAGGAGTTATAGAAGGCAGAAGAGTGGCTTTCATGCCGCGGCATGGTAGAAATCACACTATTCCTCCTCACATGATTAATTATAGGGCCAACATTTATGCTATGAAAAAATTGGGTGTGAAACGTATCTTTGGACCCTGTGTTTCAGGAAGTCTTCAGCCTCACGTTAAGCCAGGTCATTTTGTAGTTTGTGACCAGTTTGTGGATAGAACCAGGGGTAGAATTGATACTTTTTATGACGGTCCAAAGACCATTCATATCGCTATGGGTGAACCGTACTGTCCCGAATTAAGGAGAATTGTGATAGAAAGTGCAAAAGAACTGGGAATTGAATGCCATCCCCGTGGTACAGTGGTTGTTATTCAGGGCCCAAGGTTTAGCACCAAAGCTGAGAGCAGGTGGTTTTCAGAACAGGGATGGGAAGTTATAAATATGACGCAGTATCCTGAGATGTATCTAGCAAGAGAGCTTGAGATGTGCTATGTAAATATATCTCTTATAACTGATTATGATGCCGGGCTTGAAGGCTATCCTGAAATAAAACCTGTGACTATAGGGGAAATAGTAAAGGTTTTTAAGGAAAACAATGAGAAAGTAAGGGAACTTCTCTTAAAGGCTATATCAAAAGTTCCGGACAGGAGGAGTTGTGCCTGTGGACATGCATTAAAAGGTGCAGCAGTAAATTAATGGATTATTAGTGACTGTGAATTTAAGGCATGTTATTCTGACATAGATAATATACAAAAGGAGAAGATTAATGAAGGTAATTGGAGATGTAGAGATTGCAGGATTGGAGAAATTGAGGAGCGGCAAGGTAAGGGAGATGTTTTCATTTGATAGCAGGTTATTAATAGTAACTACTGATAGAATTTCTGCCTTTGACTTTATTCTGCCTTCTTTAATTCCATTTAAGGGTATTATTTTGAACAAGATATCTATTTTCTGGTTTAATTACCTGAAAGATGTCATTGATAATCATTTAATTGAATCAGATATAAAAAAATTTCCGAAGTTTTTAAATAAGTATAAAAATTTTTTGAGCGAGAGATCGGTTATAGTAAAAAAGGTTAAGATTTTTCCAATCGAGTGTGTCGTTCGCGGATATATAACAGGCTCAGGCTGGGAGGAGTATAAAAAAACAGGTATTATTGGAGAACTCAGGCTCCCGCCAAATTTATCCAAATGTGAGCGTCTTTCTGAAGTTATATTTACTCCTACGACCAAAGAGATTTCCGGCCATGATATGACCCTTACTATAAATAAAGCCAAGAAAATATTTGGAGCCGATGTTGTAAATTTTTTAAAGGAAAAAAGTATAGAGCTTTACCTGAAAGCTTCTGAATACGCTATGAGAAGGGGTATAATAATTGCTGATACCAAGTTTGAGTTTGGATCAACTGATGACGGCATAATACTTGCTGATGAAGTTTTAACACCCGATTCATCAAGGTTCTGGTCTCTGGAAGAATACAGGACAGGTCGCGACCAAAAAAGTTTTGATAAACAATATGTAAGAGATTATCTTCTGAGCACTGATTGGGACAGAAAATCCAGTCCACCCGAATTGCCACCTGATGTTATAAAAAAGACGTCTGAAAAATATATTGATGCTTACGAAAAGATAACAGGGGAAAAGTTTAAAATATAATATATTTAAAACTTTATCGTAGCTAAATTTTATTATTCAATGCCAGTTTAGTTTAACATATAAACTAATGCGTACACGGACCAAAGTAGACTTTGTTTTGAATCATCGGCACATCTTTTGAGGAAAGCCAGAATTGCCCCTCTATTACAGGGTCAATCTGTATTACGTAGAAGCCTTTGTTGGTTATGTCATTTATTAATACTTCTACAGTAGCACTTTCACCGGGTTCTAAATTGTCAGGGAGAAGAGTCCTTGATGTCTGGTCGTAGTCAGAATAGTCCACATCCTGTCCAATGTAGTGATAGCCAATTCTTAAAGGGTTCTCACCACTTTTTCTCCAGGTAAAGTCGGAAGTGTTTTTAATTTCGATTTTTATATAATTGTCGGTATCTGTACATAAAAATGAAGGTATGTAACCTTTTATTTCAGCTCCGATTGTAGCGTTTGCATAATCTACTGCTTCGAATGTTTCTTCCAATTCTTCGATTTCTTCTTCAGGAATAACTGTTTCTTCTGTAATATCCGAATCAACATCTATTTTCTCTGCAGGCACAGGCGCACAGGAGATAAAAATAAAAGTTAAAAAAATAGATGCAATGATTATTGCAAGCAGTTTGATTATAGAATTTTTATGTCTCATTTCTTTCCCCTCACTTTTTAAATATTTTCAAGCTATTTACTGATAAGCAATTATAATTTAAATTTTTTATTTTTTGAATAAAATGAGCAAAATATATATAATGACTTATGATTATTTTATAAATAATAGAAGAGGATGACATGACATCATTAGAGATAGTTGGTTTGATTGCAATAATTCTAATTTCGGTTTTTGCCTTGATAGGTATAATTATTGCAATACCGTTGCTCAGACTGATAAATAAAATAAGATTTATGGCCGAGAAGTTAAATGAAAATCTTATCCCTGTAGTTGAGAAGCTAAATGATACTGTCAGTAATTTGAATACAGAAGTAAGTTCAATTGCCGATCTGACACAGAGCGTAAGCTCGATAGTTGTGCAGCTAGAAAAAGTTGTGAGGCTTGCAAGGTTCATTGTGACAAGTCCTATAATTAAGATAATAAGTACATCGGCAGGAATTATAAGTAGCTTAATAGAAAAAAATGATGTTGAGAATAAAAATGAGGAGGAAGATAATGAATGAAGAAAAAAATAACGAATCTGTAAGGAATTGTTTTTCTGGGGTAATAACTTCACTTCTGGCAGGCCTTTCAGCAGGTTTTATACTTGGTATTTTATTTGCTCCTAAGTCCGGGAAAGAAACGAGGAAGGAAATAAAGGAAAAAAGTGAGGAAGTAATAAATAAGAGCAGAGAAGAACTGGGTAAAGCCACAGATAAGACAAAAGAATATATTGAAAAAAGTAAGGTCAAACTTGCAGAGCTAAGGAGCATGGGCGAGGAATTTCTAGAAAAAAGCCATGAGAAAATGGCAGATGTCTCAAGAGTTGCTGGCACTGGAGCAAAAGAAGCAGGTGATAAAATAAAGAAGGCAATTAAAAAAGGTAAAGCTAAAGCCAGGAAAATAGAAAAAGAGTTGTCCTAGACAGGGAAAATAATTATCTTGATTGAATATAAGGTTATTAAAAAGATTTTAAATATATTACTGGGAAATGGCGCAGATTTTTCAGAGATTTTTGTTCAGAAAAGGTCTTTTAATGGTTTAAGACTGGAAGATAGTAAAATCGAAAACTCAACAAGCGGGTATGAGCTCGGATGCGGGCTGAGATTATGGTCTGGTGATAGTACTTTTTATGCCTACGTAGATTCTCTAAGGGAAGACAAAATAATAAATACTGCAAGAGTATTAAGCTCTGCAGTAAATGGAAGCTCATTAGTAAAAGTTATGGATCTCACCGAAACATCCAGCCCTTATAATGCAGAGATCAAAAAATATCCCTCGGATGTTAATGCTGAAAATAAGAAAAATATTCTTAAGCTTGTTGATAAAACTTCAAGAGATTTTAATTCTGCAGTGATACAGGTAACATCTTTTCTTTCTGATGTTGAAGAAGAAATATTAATTGCAAATTCTTACGGAGCTTTTTCGTCAGATAAAATAGTGAAGACGTTGCTTTCTATAAATGTTGTAGCTAAAAAAAGAAATAATACAGCAACAGGATATAAATCACTTGCTCGAACGATGGGTTATGAGGTATTTGATTTTAAAGAACCGGCCGAACTTGCCGGAGAAGCTTCTGAAATTGCTATTAATATGCTTGATGCGGTAAACGCACCTACAGGGGAACTTCCTGTGGTAATTGGACCGGCTTTTGGAGGGGTTATTTTTCATGAGGCATGCGGGCACGGCCTGGAAGCAGATGCTATCTTAAAAGATGCCTCAGTGTTTAGTAGAAAAATAGGGAAAAAGATAGCAAGTGAAGCTGTAAACGCAGCTGATGACTCTACTATTAAATACAGGTGGGGTTCCTATAAATTTGATGGGGAGGGGTTCCCATCACATAAGACGGTGCTTATAAAAGATGGAATTCTTAAGAATTACATTAATGACCTCAAGACTTCCAGAAAGATGGGAGTAAAGCAAACAGGGAATGGCAGAAGGCAGTCATTCAGGGATATACCTATTCCAAGAATGACCAACACTTATATAGATAATGGAAATGAAGACCCGAAATCAATTTTAAAATCCGTAAATAAGGGAATTTACGCAAAGGAATTCGCGGGAGGCCAGGTGGACCCTGCAACAGGTGATTTTGTGTTTGGGATAAGCGAGGGCTATTTGATAGAAGGAGGTAAGATAGGGCTTCCTATAAAGAACGCAATTTTAATTGGCAATGGTCTTGATATTTTAAAGAAAATAGAAGCAGTTGGGAATGATCTGGATTTTGCTCCGGGTTTTTGCGGGAAAAATGGTCAGACTGTTTCGAATGAGGTAGGTCAGCCAACAATAAAAGTTAGCAGGATTACTGTCGGGGGTACGAAAAGTCAGGATGAATAATAATAAATATAAGATAAGAGGGGAGAAGCTTTTAAGTATATGTAAGGACGCTGCTGCCAGAATAAATAAGCACAAAGTTGACGAATTTGAAATTTTTACAGCAAGCTCTGTCGAAAATGAAATAGAGATTTTTAAAGAGAAGGTGGAAAAATTAACATTCTCGGATTCGATAGGAATAGGCATAAGAATTTTTAATGATAAATCAATAGGATATGCTTATACCACTGTACTTGAAGAAGACAGCATAGAGGATTGTATCGAGAGAGCGGTTTATAATAGCAGAGTTACAGCGAAAGAGGAATATAATTTTCTACCATCAGCAGAAGAAACCGCAATTAAAGAAAAGCTTATAAGCGACGACTTATTGTTCAGGGAAAGTTTGCTTGAATATAGCATAGAGGATAAGATTGCTCTTGCAAAAAAGCTCGAGAAACTGACAGGAAGTAAAGATAAAAGAGTTGTCGATATAGAAAGTGTTACTTATTATGATAGTATCTACGAAACAGTAGTTCTAAATTCATCCGGTTTTTGTGATAAGTATAAATCAACTGGCTCCATGATTTATGTAAATGCAATATCAAAGGAAGGCGAGGATACTTCTACCGGAGATTATTTCGGATGCGGTCGCTCACCTTCTGAGATTAATCTAAATGAAGTCGCGGAGAAAGCAGCAGAAAGGTCTGTTTCAATACTTGGAGCGGAAAAAATTAAATCAGGGGTGGTAAATGTTCTTATGGACCCTGTTGTTTCAAATCAGTTCATGGGAATAATAGCTGATAGTGTCAAGGCGGATTCAGTCCAGAAAAAGAAATCTGTATTTAGAGATAAGATTGGGGAAAAAATATTTTCTATTGATGTAAATATATTTGACGACGGAACTCTACCGGAAGGGCTTTCTTCTATGCCCTTTGATGGGGAAGGGGTCATAAAAGGAAAGACCGGTGTGTTTGAAAAAGGTTATCTTAAAACTTATCTTTATAATACTTTTACTGCAAGGAAGGATAATACTTTTTCGACAGGTAATGCGGCAAGAGCTTCATATCGCTCAACACCGGAAGTGGGTATTTCGAATTTTTATATAGAGCCGTCCAGGAACAGTTTCGGTAATCTATTTAAAGATATGGGAAATGGTTTTTATGTGATAGATATAATTGGATTGCATGCAGGGGTAAATCCTATCTCGGGCCAGATTAGCGTAGGGGCTAAAGGTTTATGGATAAATAACGGTAAACCTTCCCATCCGGTTAAGGAAGTGACAATAGCTACGGATATCCTGAGTTTCTGTAAAAGCATAAAAGAGATAGGAAGTGATATAAAATTTACACCTTCGGGTGGTTATATAGGAAGCCCTTCACTTTTAGTGGATAATATAGCTATAAGTGGTAAGTAAAATAGGGTTTTAAATTTATTTAACCTGCGATTATGAACCTTACGTAACCCACGGTCTGGCAGATTATGGTTACTATAATTCCTGCGATAAGTACCCCGATAAATATATGGAGAAGCGCTCTTTTTGGGGGTATACCAAAAACAAAAGCTATTAAAGCCCCTGTCCAGCCACCTGTTATAGGAAGGGGTAGTCCAACGAATGTTATAAGTGCAAAGCCCTGATATCTTTCAAATCTTTTCGAGTGGCGCCTTCTGGTGTGATTAAAGAGCCATGTAAAAAATCTATCTGCTATTTTGAATCTGCTCATTAAAAATTTTGATACAGGCTCTAAAATCCATAGAATTGCTATTACAGGTATCATGTTACCTGTTACTGATATTATAAAAGTTTCGAGAATATTCATATTATATGTTGAAAGAGCAATGGGAATTGATGCACGCAATTCCCCGATTGGAGTCATTGCTGTTAAAAGAGTGGCTATTCTTGGGGATATAAACTCTAGAAAATTTGAAAAATCCATCTAAGCTTTTTTATTTTTAATTATTTTATGCTATATTTTTAAGGTTGTTTATTAATTATCAAAAATTTTTTAATCATTATACAAGTTGGATATAGTACAGTCAATTATTTTAGGTTTAATTCAGGGAGCTACGGAATTCTTTCCTATAAGCAGTTCAGGACATCTCGTTATTTTGCCTTATTTTTTTAACTGGAATTATGTTCCGTTATATTTTACAGTAACTGTCCATTTCGCAACACTGCTTGCTGTAGTCACAGTTTTTTACAGGGAAATATATGAAATAATAAAGGCTGTTATTCAGGGTATTTTTGTTAGAAGTAAAAGAAATTCAGGTAATTTCAGGCTTGGGATGTTATTGATAGTCGCAAGCATCCCGGCTGCACTGGTGGGATTTTTACTTGATGATTATATTGAAAAAATATTTACAAAACCGTTAATTGCAGCAGGGATGTTAGTTATTACGGCGTTATTTCTCTGGCTTGGTGAGTTAAGAGGCAGTAAGATCGAATCTGTGATTTCAGAGTCTGATGACCCGGTGATTGGAGAGGGCATACTGGATAGTAAAAAAGAAAATCAAGAAGAGAGCAATACCGGTAAAATTAATATTGAAAAAAATGGTACCGGAAAGGTAAGGTATAATTTTCCTATAGCTATTGTAACGGGAATAGGTCAGGCTCTGGCTATCTTACCTGGAATTTCAAGATCGGGCGCTACTATATCTTTTGCGCGTTTTTTTGGTGTAAAAAGGAGCGAGGCGGTAAAATTTTCATTTTTGCTTTCGGTCCCAATTATTTTTGGTTCTTTCGTTTTTGAGGTGTCAAAATCATCAGCAATTATTTTTGAAGGTGGACCAGATATTATTTATAACCTGGCCGCAGGTTTTATTTCATCCTATATTGCCGGGTTATTTTCGGTAAAGTTTATTGTATATTTAGCAGGAAAAAGAAATTTAAATTATTTTGCGATATACTGTATCTGCCTGGCATTTGCGGTGTTAGTTTTTTATTTAATTAATAAATTTGTATAGAGGAGAGTGAATATTTAAATTATGAAAGGAGTTATACTTGCAGGCGGACTGGGGACACGCCTTATGCCGTGTACCAAAGTTACAAATAAACACTTGCTTCCGGTATATAATAAGCCAATGATTTATTATCCGCTTGGAACTCTGGTGAATGCGGGGATTAAAGATATAATGATAGTCACTGGAGGAAGCCATGCCGGTGATTTTCTAAGGCTTCTTGGCAACGGTCAGGAATTTGGGCTCAAGGATATAAGTTATACTTATCAGGAAGGAGAGGGAGGTATAGCTGATGCACTTAAGCTTGCCGAGAATTTTGTAGATTACGACAAAGTAATAGTTGTGCTGGGGGATAATATAATTAAGGATGATATAACAACTGCTGTTAGGGAATTTGATGAGCAAAAGGAGGGGGCAAGGATATTCCTGAAAGAGGTTAATGACCCTGAAAGGTTCGGGGTTGCTGAAATCGATAAGGACAGGGTTATAAATATCGAAGAGAAACCAGAGAAGCCGAAAAGTAATTATGCTGTTACAGGTCTTTATATGTATGACAGTAATGTATTTGAAATAATCAGAAACCTTAAGCCTTCAAATAGAGGAGAGCTTGAGATAACAGATGTTAATAATGAGTATATAAAGAATGGTACCATGACATACTCAATCCTTAAGGGCTGGTGGAGCGATGCCGGCACCTTTGAATCATTGTTCAGGGCCAGTCATCTTGTTCGAGAAGCATTAGAGTAAAAAAATCTCATTTCTGATTTTTAGCAATAGCTAAATTATGTTTGAAAAAATATTCAGTACTTTACTATATTTGTTGAATTACAGTAATAACATCTTAATATATTGTGGGAACTTTTCCAGCTTTTATCTGAGATTACATAAGCCCATGTAATTGAATCCTTCTCTTTTTTATTATCAGCATCCTGATATATTATTGCATTACCTTCTTCTTTTACTGTTCCGACAAATTTATAGGTGTTACCACAATCCAGGCATTTATACATTTTTCCTCCCGGTGTAATTAAAAGTTTTTATATGTGATATTATGATATATTATAATATATTATAGTATATTATTAGATTAATACAATATAATTTTGATACAAATTAAAAAAATTTTTTTTAAAAATGCTGTTATTCTATGATTATTATATTTAAGTTGTTTTATTACTAAATAAATGGATAATTTATTTGACTAAAAAAAATACCTCTGGTAATATCTTTTCAGAATTATAATTGATTTTCTATAATGTCATGCAAATGAGAATTGAAAAACAAAAAGTCAGAGTAAAGATTAAGACTGAATCGAGCATAATTAATGGTACGGTCTATACTCTGGTTGATGGAAGATTGAGCGACTATATAACATCTCAGAAAAATAAGTTTATACCGGTAGCTGATGCAGAAGTATTTTATATAGATAACTCTGGAAGAATTATAGATGAAAACGGAGCTAAAAGAGAGATTGTTTTTATAAATGTAGAAAAAATTGAGATGATAGAATATTTATAATTCTGAGCCATTTATTTGAAAGTATATATTATTTAAAAGAATAGTTATATCGAAAGGTAAAGTAGTATTGTCCGGGTTTCTTCATGAGTTTGATGAATCAAATTTTATCAACGAAGTAATTAATTCATCGGTTCCTGTGCTTGTTGATTTCTGGGCTGTATGGTGCGGGCCGTGCAGGTTATTGGAGCCGGGTCTTGAAAAGATAGCCGAAGAAAAGAAGGGTTTATTAAAAGTTGGAAGGCTTAACATAGATGAGAATGGATATATCGCATCCAGGTATAGTATAAGCAGCATTCCGGCTTTGATGTTATTCAAAGGTGGCGGACCTGTCAAAATGCTTGTAGGTGCTATGCCTAAAGATAGAATATTAAATGAGATCTCTCAGTTCTTGTGAGTTGATGGGAAAGTTTTTCATAGGAACCTCCGGTTATAGCTATGATGATTGGAATGTAAATTTCTATCCACCGGAACTTGATAAAAAAGAACAGTTAAAATATTACAGCAGTTTTTTTAATACAGTAGAAATAAATTTTACTTACTATACTCTTCCATATCCTCATATCTTTAAAAGGATGTCAGAAAAAGTAGGAGAGGATTTTGTTTTTTCTGTAAAAGCCCACAGCAATGTCACACATTCCAGGGATTTTAAAATTGAAGAGATTGAACAGTTTATTATTTCGCTCCAGCCATTTATTGATAAAGGCCTGATGGGCTCGATACTTTTTCAATTTCCCTGGGCTTTTGGATTTAGCAGGAGGAATTTTGATTATTTAACTCTGATAAGGGAAAGATTCCAGGACCTGGAGCTAAGTGTGGAATTCAGAAATAACAGCTGGTTAAAAGAAGAGACAATCGAACATTTGAAAAATCTAAATATAGGTTTTTGTAATGTGGATGAACCAGGTCTCAAAGGATTGCTGCCACCTACTAATATTGTGACCAGTGAAACAGGATATATAAGATTTCATGGGAGAAATGGAATGAACTGGTGGAATCCAAAATATTCTTATCAGAGATATGATTATCTTTATACGAGAGAGGAACTGACTGAATGGATGCCCAGAATAAAGAAGGTTATGGAAAAAACGAAGAGAACTTACATATATTTTAATAACCATTATAAAGCGAAGGCTATAAAATCTGCTAAAATCCTCAGGGAACTTATTGAAACCAGCGATATTTCTACTTCACAAAATTAGACTAATTATATAAAATCTATTAAACAGTTTTAAGGGTTTGATTTATAAATTCAATAATTATGATATGAGGATAGAACAAGGATAAAAAGCATGTTTGAGAAAGTTAATAGTAATGTTGATCTGGTAAAGCTGGAAGAAAGAGTTTTAAATTTCTGGAAAAAAAATAATATTTTTGAAAAGACCCTGAAAAAAACCGAGGGGAAGGAAAGGTTTGTTTTTTATGAAGGACCTCCTACTGCAAATGGATTGCCCGGCGTGCATCATGTTCTTTCACGTGTTTATAAGGATATTTTTCCAAGATATAAAACTATGAAGGGGTTTTATGTGGCAAGAAAAGCAGGCTGGGATACTCATGGGCTGCCTGTGGAAATTGAGGTTGAGAAAGAGCTGAAAATTAATTCAAAAAAAGAAATAGAAGAAATTGGTATTGAAAAATTCAATAGCCTGTGCAGGCAGAGTGTAATGAAATACGAAGGGGAATGGCAAAAGCTAACCGAGCGTATAGGTTTCTGGCTGGATATGGATAATGCTTATCTAACTTTTAAAAATGATTATATTGAAACCATATGGTGGATATTAAAGAAAATATGGGAAAGCGGTTTATTGTATCAGGATTACAAGATTGTTCCTTATTGCCCGAGATGTGGGACAGCGCTTTCCTCTCATGAGATAGCACTGGGTTATAAAGAAGTGGAAGATTTTTCTATAACGGTAAAATTTCCCTGTTCCGGAAAAGAGAATACATATTTTCTTGTCTGGACAACAACTCCCTGGACTTTAATATCAAATGTAGCTGCAGCAGTAAACAGGGAATCTGATTATGCCGAGGTTAATTATAAAGGCGAAAACCTGATAATGGTAAAAAGCCTTATAGACTCAGTTCTCGGAGAAAATTCAGAATATACTATTAATTCTGTCTTTAAGGGAAGTGAGATTATTTCTTTAAAATATGAGCCTCTTTATGATTATTCGGATGGAAAAGAAAATGCTTTCAAAATAATAGGAGGTGATTTTGTTTCTACCGAAGAAGGTACAGGAATTGTCCATATTGCACCTGCTTTTGGTGAGGATGATATGAATGCAGGAAGAGAAAATAATCTCCCGATTATACAGATGGTTAATGAAGAAGGAAGATTCAAGAAAAATGTTAAAAAGTTTGCTGGATTGTTCACAGAAGAAGCAAATCCGGAGATAATAAAGGACCTGGAAGAAAGGAAAATACTTTTTGGAGTTAAAAAAATAAAACACTCCTATCCTTTTTGCTGGAGATGTGATAGCAGGCTGATGTATTATGCGAAGAAAAGCTGGTATATAAAGACTTCAGCAATAAAAGAAGATCTTATAAAATCCAACGAAGAAATAAACTGGTATCCCGAGCATATAAAATATGGAAGATTCGGGAAGTGGCTTGAAAATAATATTGATTGGGCTCTTACCAGAGAGAGGTACTGGGGCACTCCTCTTCCTGTATGGATGGATGAAAATGGTCATACCGTTTGCATAGGAAGCATAGCGGAGTTAAAAGAGAAAGCAGTTAACCTTCCTGAGAACCTGGACCTCCACAGGCCTTTTGTGGACGATATTATAATAAAATGTCCTGTGTGCGGTAAAGACATGAGAAGGGTTCCTGAAGTTATAGATGTCTGGTTTGACTCCGGTTCAATGCCTTATGCACAATATCATTATCCTTTTGAAAATGAAGATTTATTTAAGGAGAATTTCCCGGCAGATTTTATTTGCGAAGCTATAGACCAGACCAGAGGATGGTTTTATACTCTTCTTGCTATTTCTACATTGCTTTTTAAAAAATCATGTTATAAGAATGTATTATGTCTCGGACTTATAAATGATGAAGAGGGACAGAAGATGTCCAAGTCCAGGGGTAATGTCGTAAATCCGTGGGATATTTTGAACAAACAGGGAGCAGATTCGCTAAGATGGTATTTCTTTACAGGAGTATCTCCATGGTTGCCAAAGAACTTTTCAGTTAAGGCTATTGATGAAGTGGTAAGGAAATTTATACTTACTCTCTGGAATACATATACTTTCTTTATAATCTATGCAAATATAGATAATTTTAATCCTTATGAATATGAGCTTGAAGTAAAAGACAGATTTGAAATTGACCGATGGATATTATCCGAACTTAACCGGACCATAAAAAAGGTTAACAATCTGATGGATAGTTTTAATGTTACTGAAAGTGGAAGGGAAATTCAGAGTTTTGTTGATACTCTTTCTAACTGGTATGTGAGAAGGAGTAGAAGAAGATTCTGGAAAAGTGAGGAAGATAAGGACAAAATAAGTGCTTATAAAACACTCTACGAATGCCTGGTAAACGTTTCTATATTATGCGCTCCATTTATACCATTTATAAGTGAGGAAATTTATAAAAACCTGACCGGCAGCCTCGGGAAAGGTGAAGAGAGTGTACATCTGGAAAGTTATCCTGAAGTCAATGAAAGCCTTATAGATGAAGACCTGAGTTTTAAAATGGATACAGCCCGTAGAGTTGTTAATCTTGGTAGGGCAATAAGGAATAAAGTTAATATTAAAGTAAGGCAGCCGATTAAGGAAGTGCTGGTGTACTTTGAAAGAGACGGCAGGAAAAAAGAAGCTATTAATTATTTTAAAGATATTATTATCAGTGAACTTAATGTGAAAGAAATTGGTTTTACTGAAGATATAAGTGAGCTAATTTTATATGATATAAAACCAAACCTTTCATTGCTCGGCAGGAAATATGGCAGTAAGGTTCCTTTAATAAAGGAGGCGCTTTTTTCCGGGAATCAGATGCGAATTGCTCTTAAAGTTAAGAATAATAAAAATGTGAACCTGATTGTTGATGGCGAACAGATAGAGCTGTTGCCCGAGGAAGTAATAGTTGAAGTAAAAAATAAAGAAGGCATCGGGGTAGAGAGCGATGGAGAATTTATTGTAGGTCTTCCTACCGTTATATCAGAGGATTTAATGGAAGAAGGATTTTGCAGAGAGCTGGTGCACCAGATACAGAATCTAAGGAAAGAAGCGGGTTTTCAGATAGAAAATACAATAGAACTTGCTCTGGAAACAGGTGTTAATGATAGTGTATTAGAAAAATTCAGGGGTTATATAATGAAAGAAACTCTGAGTAAGTCAATTGGTTCTGATTTTAAAAAAGATATGTTCGTTAAAAAGGTGAGCGTAAATGGCAAAGATTTAAGAATCGGCATAAGAGTTGTTGGGAGTATAAGCCAGGATGGATAAGAGAGCAACAAGAAATATTTTAATGAATTTGTATTTTATATTAACCGGTATTTGTATAATGGTGATTGACCAGGTAACAAAATATATGGTTATCCAGAAGCTACCGGTTAATAGGTCAATAGAAATAATAAAAAATTTTTTTTATATAACACACGTCAGCAATACAGGTGCAGCTTTTGGCATGTTCCAGGGTCATGTGAAGATTCTTGCTATTGTATCAATTGTTGCTATTTTTATGATAGTAATTTTAAAGATAGTTCTCAGTATCAATTCTGCATTTTACAATATATCTCTTGGCTTTATTCTTGGTGGCGCACTGGGCAATCTTATTGATAGGTATTTTGTGGGTAAGGTTACTGATTTTTTTAATTTCACTTTTTTTGGAGCAGTCTTTAATGTTGCCGATCTCTTTATTAATATAGGGTTTTGTTTTACTATAATAGCTATATTAAAAGAGTATGCAGGGAGCAGGAAGCTTAAGGAGAGTTGATTAAGAAAGAAAAAAATATTTTAAGTTTTGTTATAGATGCTGAAGACGCCGGAAAAAGAATTGACAAGTTTCTAACTGCCAGAATAAAAGATATATCAAGAAGCTATATTCAGGATATAATTGACAAAAAGAAAGTAACAGTAAATAGCAAACCTGTAAATAAGCATTACAGACTTAATGAAAATGATGCAGTTTTTATAGAATATCCCGAGGAAAAACAATCCAACAATTTAGTAGAACCCCAGAAGATAGATATTAAAGTGATATATGAGGATAAATATCTTCTGGTTATATCCAAAAAGCCGGGAATGATAACACACCCTGTTCCTGGTATAAATAAAAATACTCTCGTTAATGCACTTCTTTATTATTATGATGAATTATCCAGTTTATCCGGGAGGGATAGAGCAGGAATTGTTCACAGGCTGGATAAAGATACTTCAGGACTTCTTATAATAGCAAAAGATAATAATACTCACAGGTTGCTTTCGGATAAGTTCAGGAACAGAGAAATAAAAAAAACTTATGTTGCTCTTGTGCTGGGGTCTTTTTCAGAAAATAAAGGAGAGATAATTCTTCCTGTTGGTCGCTCCAGACTGAATAGAATGAAAATGAGCGTATCGATTGATAAAGGCAGGGAAGCTGTTACCAGGTTTGAAGTTGCTGAGGAATTTAAATATTGCACACTATTAAATGTATGTCCCAGGACAGGCAGGACTCATCAAATCAGGGTTCACCTTAGCTATATTGGACATCCTGTCATGGGGGATGATCTATACGGAAACAGTGATTCGAAGAAACTATCAAAAGAGCTGGGTCTGGCAAGGCAGTTTTTGCATGCAAAGAAACTGGAGTTCAATCATCCTTTAACAGGAGAAAAAATATCGCTTGAAGATGAATTATCTGATGACCTGCAGGAATGCCTTGAGGTTTTGAGAAAAAAATACAGCACCGGTAAATGATTTATTTTAAGTTTTTTTAACAACCAGCATGTTTAAGAAATTCACAGCTCATATAAATCAGGTTGATCTTATTTCCTGTCTCATAAATATGACATATGATATTGCAAAGCATATGATAGCCAGAGCTACTATTACAACCAGCTGAGGCCATACCTGTATAAGGCTCTGTCCAAGAGTAAGGGGATTGAGTATCATTTCCCCGGAATTAAGCAAATCATAAGATTGTAAATATGCTACTGAATTAGAAAAAAGGTTTCCTCCTACTGGCATGAGTATCACAAGGATAGATTCGCTGAACAAAGTAGCCGGTGATATTTTTGAGATTGCATTTTCTATGCTGTAGTTTCTTGCTATTTCGGTTAAAGTTGAATCGTCAGCCAGCGGAACAATCGAATTTGCTATTGCATTGGATATTATAGGAAGGAAGAACATAAGAAATATCCATATTGCAATCGCTGTAAGTATTGATGCAGCTGTTTTCTCCATTGTTATTGAAAATAATATGGAAAGACCCATCCAGAATCCACCGTAAAAGACACATAGAAATATGAAGAAGAATATTCTTAATATTTCTTCAGTAGTAGGCGGGACCCCTATTGAGAATAATCCTATACCGGAAATAATAAATACGATACTTGCTATAATAATACTCAGGGTGGTGATACCGGCTAAAAATTTGCCGTTTATAAGACTATCTCTATATATCGGCTGGGAGAGTACCCTGCTTAAATTACCGCTGTTTCTCTCACTATTTATAGCGTCAAAACCAAATATTATACCAATTATAGGGACAAAAAAGCTTATAAAGGTAATAAAAGAAGGGAGTACGTCTCCTCCTGTGGTAAATAAGTAAAGAAAAACATGCTTATCAAGTGAGCTTGCTGCTTCCCTTATATTGCTAAGAGCTACATAAGTTGATGAAAGCCCTGCGATATAAATAAGTGCAAGTAAAATTAAAAATTTGTTACTGCTGAAGTGGTCCGAAAGTTCTTTTCTGTATATAGTTAAAATGCTCCTCATTTTACTCCTCTTTAAAGTATTTTAGATAAATTTCTTCTAATGCATCCTGCTTCATGTCCATTCTGGTCATTAGTATTCCTTCATTTGATATAAGACGTGATATATCCTGTCTTATGTCTTTATCACACACAATCTTTAGCTGTTTATCAGAAACATTTACGCTTACTACTTTATCCAGTTTTTTTAACTTCTCTATTATTTCGTCTGTTACTCTCTCAAGTTCCAGCTCTATTCTGTATTTGCCTCCTCCAAATAAATCCCTGCCCAGGCTTTCTACGCTCCCCTGATTAATTAATTTTCCTCTGGATAATATACCTACTCTGGTGCATATTCTCTGTATCAGGTTTAACTGGTGTGATGAAAGAAGGAATGTGATACCCTTCTCTCTGTTAAGGTCCAGTATTGTCTGGAGAATTTGATTTGCTACTTTGACATCAAGCCCTTCAGTAGGCTCATCAAAAATAATCAAGCTGGGGTCTTTTATAAGAACATCAGCTATACCCAGTCTTTGTTTCATTCCTTTTGAGAATGTTTTCACAATCTGGTTTTTATTTTTGGATAGGCTTACTATTTCAAGAACTTCGTCGATTTTTTTTGGGATTTCCCTGTATGGAATATTGTTTAATTCTGCCGTATAAGCAAGATTTCCCATAGCGCTCATATCTTCATAAAAACCAACTTTTTCAGGTAAATAACCGGTTATTCTTTTTACTTTAAGGGGTTCCTTCGTAGAGTTATAGCCACCAATGCTGATTGACCCTGATGTTGGTTCTGTGAGTCCCAGCAGCATAAGAATAATGGTGGATTTCCCGGCACCATTTGGACCAAGAAGACCGAATATTTCACCCTTTTTTATACTGATATTTAAATTGTCAACTGCAAGGTGCTCGTTATATTTTTTGGATAAATTTTGAGAAATTATTAAATTACTATTTTCGTTCATAATTTATCTTCTTCCCAATCTTGTAAAGATTATTGCAACTCCAACTATAACTATTACAATAATTCCTATACCCACTATTCCCCAGATAGTAGAAGTTTCTACTGTTACGCGCAGTTCGACTTCATCTTCGCTATTTTCACTTGAAGCTTTGAAAGTCATCATGTAATCGCCTGCAATGGTTTTTTCAGGAGGATTTATTATCACGTCAATTTCTTTTTCTTCGCCGGCCTCGATAGTTTCTATTTCTTTACTGTCGAAATCAACCTGCCATCCCTCGGGTTCATTTGAAGTTAAACTTATATTTTCAACAGAAGTCGAGCTGTTGTTGATCAATTTGAGTTTGTAGTGATTATCCTTACCGGCAGTGATATCAGTGCTTAAAATTCCTGTTTTTGTAGTGAGGTTGATATCATAAGTTGCAGTTATTACTGCTGTGAGAACTATGGATTCTTCAAGAGAGTCTCCCTCAACAGCAGATTTAAATGTGACCTTAAAATCATACTCTCCGGGTTCCTGAGATATTGTTTCTGCTGCAATAAGTTTCAGGCTTTGAGCACTGCCAGATTCAAGATTGATAGTACGTGCTTCAGTTGTCCCTTTTGCTACTGCTGCGAGCCAGCCTGTCGGGTAATCAACTGTTATATCAAAAGGTTTGGTATAAGTGTCTTCATCCAGGCCGAATGGTTCATCTCCTGCCATGTAAGTTGCGGAGAAATCGAAACTAAATGTTTCTCCCTGGTCGGCCTGTATTTTTGGAAGGGTAGTTTCGAAAGATAATTCTTCAGGTTCGGGCTCCGGTACCTCTTCTTCAGTAGCGTCTTCTTCCTGGGCAAAAATCATGGCTGGCATAATTGCAATAATTGATAGTATAAGAGTTAGTATAACAATAAATACAGGTAATTTTCTTTTAATAATTTCCACTTAATATTCTCCTTTTCTAAGCATTACTAAATTTTGTTAAAAGTTTTGTTGAATTTAAGAATTAAATATGACACACAGCTTATTTGAAACTCAAACTTGAAACTAACTTAAAAATTCTAATAATTTTAAGTTTCGTTGTCAAGCAGAAATGATAGATTAACTTTATTTATGAGTGTGTTGATATTTGCTCTTCTTGGCTTTACAATATTTTTAAGATTTTAAATTTTTTTATTATGGAACTTGAAGAAAAAATAAAAAAGGTAATGAATGAAACGGAAGTTATAAAGCAGCCTGATAAGCTGCTGGCTTCGTTTGACTCAACTACCATACATTATTATATGCTGGCAACACCCATGTATCTCGAGTTTGAAGGCAAGGAGCCAGATGCTGAAACAGTCATTAGAGAGGGAAAGATAGTATGGCAAAAACCAAAAGTTATTACTCCCTCATATATGCTCAGGGTGGAAGGATTTAGTGGGGAGGCAAGAAAAGCTCTCGAGATTATGGCTGAAGAGGATAACGATCTGGCCATGATTCTCTATAGTTTAAGAATGAGCCGGGATTTTGAAAAAATGGAAATAGTATCGAATTCTATTCCCCTGGTAGCTAAGAAAATATCCGGTGATATCGAAAAAAGGAAAGACCCTTATAGTGCTATTATAAAAGGAGTAGATGAGTTCTGGGATGTTTCTCTTTCTAAATTTGTCCAGGAAGTTGTAACGAAAAGCGCTTATTTTTCACAGTTGCCAGACTTATTGAAAAATAGTTCGATAAGAGTGAACAGTGAAGGATTTCCTGTCATTACACGGGATACAACAGGATATCCGGTTATAGCTAAAAATGAAATAGAAATTCTTTTCAAACTGTTTGAAAAAGGAGAAATTCAGTCACTGGAGTTAAAGCAGGAACTGGACAGATGGGGCATGTTCGATAAATATCAGGACAGGTTTTTTAAATATTTCAAGAGAAGTGGTTAGTTACAAAATCAGGACACTATAAGTATTTCACCTGGTTCGAGCAGAGATATTCCTGCTTCTTTTCCTACAATTTCTACTTTTATTATTTTTTGTGGTTTTTTTAAATCAATTTTTTCACGGTTAACTACGTCGGTTAGCTTTACAATAAGCTCCTTGAAATCCATTTTGTCATAGTGCCTTTTCTCTAAATCCATCATCCATCTTTCTTCTTTTTTAATCCCGGGAACAAGTGATTTTATTGCTTTTTGCATCTCGGTTACGGTAGACTTAACCCACTTATCTACAGGGATAAAACGGTGTGTTCTTCCGAACAAATCTTTGTTTTTCTTCGATATGTCTTTTAATTTTTTTACAACTTCTCTTGGTTTGTTAACATCCAGAAGGAAAATCCCATTGTATTTAGACTTTAAGAACTTTGGTTTTAAATTTATTTCTTTAAATAGGTTTTCAACTTTTTCCCTGCTGCTTTCAAGGTGAGCCGGGTCGTAAGTTATAAGAAGTTTAACATCCATCGGTAGGCCTCCTTTTTTAGTTTTAATTAATTAATTATAGCATATCGGTTGATAAGATTTATAAAAATTTAAAGTTATTCTATAATATCAGGAAAATTGTATTTAGATTTAGAAGGAGAGTAATAGTTTGGTGCTCCACAGGCAATCCCTTGAAAGCAGGGTAATCGAAGTTAAAGGGAATAATTATGAAACCAGCAGGCTTATTTATGAATTTAAGCCGTTTATTGCGAGCGTAGCCCAGAAGAAATCAGGTAGATTTCTTGAATATGGGGTAGATGAGGAGCTTTCTATTGGTCTTTCTGCTTTTAAAGAAGCAATTGATTCTTTTAAAAAGGAGAAAGGAAAATTCCTGAATTTTGCAAGATTAGTAATAAATATGCGTCTTATTGATTACTACAGGAAAACCAGCAAGAAAAGGGCTTTTATTCTTGAAAGTGATAATCGATATTCTGCTAATGTGAAATATAATGAGATGATATCCATGGAACAGTACCAGATAGATGATGAAAGAGAGAGAAGAATCCTGGAGATAATAGAATATAGAGTGGAACTGGGGAAATGGGGAATTAGCCTTGAAACTCTGGCTGATGAATCTCCAAAGAACGAAAGTTTGAGGGAACAATATAAAGGTGTGGCAAAAGCTATTGTTAAAAATAGTGATATTTTGAAAGCAATGATCAGTACAAAAAAACTCCCTTTGAAAAAGCTTGAAAATATTACAGGGGTACACCGTAAAAAGCTGGAGCGGGGTCGAATATATATTATAGCAATGGTTCTTGCAATTATTGGTAACCTCAGCTATATAGAAGTCTAACGGGGTGAAGGGAAATGAAAGCAATAATAGTGGAAATGGGAAAAGATTACTGTATAGTAATCACCAGAGATGGCCAGTTCTTAAAACAGAGAATGCCTGCAGGAGTGTTCGAGCTGGGGGATGAAATTGTTGTCAGTAAAGAATATTCCTATAAACCCGCGTTGTTTAACATTACCTGGATTAAAAAAATGTCCCTTGCGGCTTCGGTTGCCGTGGTAGTGGTTACAGTATCAATTTTTAGTGTATGGTACCTGGGGCATTACGCATCTTCAAGAGATGAAGTTTTCACAGGTAATTATATAACCGTAGAAGATACTGCGGATAAAGAAGATGATTTGCTGGTTGGAGAAATTGAAAAAGAGAGTTATGAAGAATCAGGATTATCTGAAGAAGAAGTTACCAGAGAAGTTTCAGTGTCTGAAGATGCGGCGGAAAAAACCGTTGTATTTAAAAAAGTATATTCTTTTGCAGAGCAAACGGAAGTTGAAGACGATATTGAAGATGTTATAAATTTTTCTTATAAAATTATTAATAATTCTAATCTGAGAATCAAACTAAGAAACATAAGTGCTTCTTCAAGCTTTAGCGGGTCAATTAATATGATTATTTCCCTTTCAGATAATAGTGAGTCAAGAGTTGAAGAAATCTCGCTTGAAGAATTCGAGCCGGGAAGAATAGAAGAATATCCACTGTTTCTGAAAGCAGGGGAGTCAAAATTAGAAGTTGAGATAACCGGCATTGCTCGTTAAATTTTTCCTACTGTTATGATAGTCTTTTAAAAAATGTTTACGACTTCAATTACAAATGATGAAAACACTGTGGGAAAATAATCTTTGGACAAATAAAAAATATAATATATAATAATAAACCAGTGTACTAATAGTTTTTTAATTTAAAATAGAGTAGTAGGGATTTTTATTAGAAATAATTGAATAAAATAGATATAAGTCTTCTTTGTACTCCTTGTTTTACATATTCCAAAATAATCAAATAATTTCTACTCTCATTTATATATAATAAAAGTAATTTCGAGAAAGGTATTTTTAAGTGAATAAAAGAATGTATGTAGGTAATCTGGATTACGGCACAACTGATAAAGAGCTTGAGGAATTATTTTCTCAGGAAGGTACTGTAGTCTATTCAAAAGTGATTACCAGAATGGACGGGAAATCAAGGGGATTCGGTTTTGTGGAAATGGAGAGCGAAGAACAGGCAAAAGCAGCTATAGAGAAGCTTAATAAAAGCGAATTCAAGGGAAGAACTATTGTAGTTAATGAAGCAAGGGTACAGAACAAAGGAAACTTCAACTCTCGGGAAGGTAACTATGGTTATAAGGGAGAAAGAGGAAAGGGCGATCTTAACTATAAGTTAAGACAGTTAAGAAAAAATATCGGATAATTTTTTAAAATTTACCCTTGTTTTTTTAAGAGTAATCTTTTATAGTATAAAGCCGGGATAAAAATTAGTTTTTAAACCTTTAAAGTAGTCCGGAGAGGCTAAAAAGGAATGGGAAAGAAATATATAACATATTTAATAAAAAAAGATATATTAGCCTTCTTACTTTTATGGTAAGAAGGCTTTTTTATTGGGCAGGGAGATATGATGGAAAAGGCGCATATATTAGGAGAAGATGAAATATACAGGATAATCAGGAGAATTTCTCATGAGATACTTGAAAAGAATAAGGGGCCGGAGAATCTTGTATTTATTGGTCTTCAAAAGAGAGGTGTACCGCTGGCAGATAGGATAGTGGAGAATATAGAAGAATTCGAAGGGGTTAAAGTTAAAAGTGGTAAACTTGATATAACTTTTTATCGAGATGATATTGGAAGCGATATTAAACACAATGCCCGGATAACAGATATTTCTTTTGATATAGAAGATAAGAACGTTATTCTTGTTGATGATGTTCTTTACACAGGCAGGACAATTCGTGCTGCAATGGATGCTATTATTGATTTTGGAAGGCCAAAAACAATTCAGCTTGTAGTTTTGATAGATAGGGGTCACAGAGAGCTTCCCATAAGGGCTGATTATGTGGGGAAAAATCTTCCTACATCGAGGGATGAATCTGTGGAAGTTAAATTAAAAGAAACTGATGGAATTGATAGCGTTATAGTTAAAGGTAAGGAGTAAGGATGTTAAGTAAAAAAAGCATAATAGATCCGGATGACCTTAGCCTTGAAGATATCAATCTGATACTTACTAATGCGGACTCTTTTCTTGAAATATCAGGAAGGGATGTAAAAAAGGTCCCGGCTCTAAGAGGCAAAACTATAGCTAATTTATTTTTCGAGCCCAGCACGAGAACCAGAAGTTCATTTGAGATAGCTGCCAAGAGGCTCAGTGCAGATATAATAAATTTTTCTTCTCCTTCAAGTAGTATTGTGAAAGGTGAGTCTATTATTGATACTCTCAGGACTATTCTTTCTATGAAAGTGGACCTGGTTATTATAAGACACGGCGATAGCGGAGTAGTTAAAATAGTGGATGGAATTGTGGGAGTCCCGGTAATAAATGCGGGTGATGGCAAACACCAGCATCCCACCCAGGCGCTACTTGACTTATATACTATAAAAAAAAGATTCGAAAAATTCGATGGCCTGAAAGTAGCTATCGTTGGTGATTTTATAAATAGCAGGGTAGCAAGGTCCGATTTAACTCTGTTTGAGAAGATGGGTATGAAGGTTTCCATAGTTTCCCCTGCGATGCTGTTGCCCGAAGATTTTTCGAAAATGAACGTTAAGCATTGTATAGACGACGTTATAGAGGAATCCGATATAATATATATGCTGAGGATGCAATTCGAGAGGCAGGATAGAAAATTTTACCCTTCCATAATGGAGTATAACAGGTTTCTGAGTCTAAATCTGGACAGACTTATCAGGATGAAGCCAGGCTCCATAGTTATGCACCCAGGACCCGTAAACAGGGGAATTGAAATTACTGATGAGGTTATGGAAGTAGGCGGTAGTTTAAGGGACAAAGTAGCAATTGAATATCAGGTAACATACGGGGTGGCTATAAGGATGGCAGTTATATATTTAATATTAAGTTAGAATTTTAAAATTTGTCAGGGAATCATAATGGATAAAAATAAAAATATTCTCATTAAATCCGGCAGAATAATAAACCTGAATAAGGGAAAAGATGATTATTCAGATATTTTAATAATTGATGGTGTAATAACCGAAATAAATAAAGAGATCAACGGTGCCGGGAAGAACGTAACTGAAATTGATGCAAAGGGATGCATTGTATCGCCCGGGTTTGTGGATATGCATGTTCACTTAAGAGAACCTGGATTTGAAGATGAGGAGACTATTGAGACAGGAACAATGGCAGCTGTAAAGGGAGGCGTGACTACTGTTGCATGTATGGCAAATACAAAACCGGTCATAGATAATCAGTCACTTGTAAAATATATACTGGAAAAATCAAGAAGTGCTTCATGCAGAGTTCTTCCAGTAGCTGCTATGACTGTGGGTCTTGAAGGGAAAAGTATCACAGAGATGGGGCTTTTATCCGAGGCTGGAGCCGTTGGTTTTTCTGATGATGGTATGTGTGTAAGAGATAGCAGGATCATGTATGAAATTATGCGTTATTCAAACCAGTTTGATGTACCGTTGATTTTGCATGAAGAGGATTATTTTATCTCTGGCAGTGGTCTTGTTAACGAAGGTTATTACTCGACTATGCTGGGTCTGGAAGGTATATCAAGCTTGAGTGAAGATTTAATAATAGAAAGAGATATAACTCTGGCAAAAAAAAGCGGTGCAAAAATTCATGTAACTCATTTGAGTACCAGAGGCGCAGTGGAAATGATAGAGAGGGCTAAAAATGAAGGGGTACGTATAACCTGCGATGTGACACCGCATCATCTTTTTTTCAATGATAGCTATCTTACATCTTTCAATACCAACTTTAAGGTAAAGCCACCCATACGAAGCGAGGAAGATAGGCTGGCGCTGGTTGAAGGTATAAAGAAAGGCGTAATTGATGCTATAGTTAGTGACCACGCTCCTCATCTTGATATAGAGAAAAACACAACATTCAGGCTCGCCAGTTTTGGAACCATTGGCCTGGAAACACTTTTTAGTGCAGCTTTTACCAGGTTATGCGTGGAGGAAAAATTGGACCTGCATAAATTTATAAGTCTCATTACCACTTCGCCTTCAAAAATAATTGGCATTAATGCTTCAGAGATAAAAGTTGGAGAAGTTGCAAATATTACTGTCCTGGATACAGAAAAAGAAGAAGAAGTAAAAAAAGAAAATATCGTTTCAAAGAGTAAAAACAGCGTTTTTATAGGACATAAGCTCAGAGGAAAGGTAATCTGCACAATTAGCAGGGGCAGTCTGGTTTATAGATTAAATAACTTATAAAAAAGGATGGAGTCTTGGAAGCTAATTTAATTTTAGAAGACGGAATGAAGTTCAGGGGGAATAACATAGGATGTAGCGGGGAAACGATTGGCGAGGTGGTATTTAACACTTCGATGATTGGCTACCAGGAAGTTCTGACAGACCCTTCCTATTACGGACAGATTGTAGTAATGACTTATCCTGAAATTGGAAATTATGGTGTAAACAGCATTGATGTTGAATCAGATAAAATTCAGGCTAAAGGCTTAATTGTAAAGGAGTGTTCTGATTACTACTCTAACTGGAGGGCTGAAGGGAATCTTCAGGATTATTTAAAGAAGAACGGCATTGTGGGAATGGACTGGATAGATACAAGACAGTTAACGAGGCATATCAGGCTTGAGGGTTCAATGAAGGGTATTATCTCCACTGATAATTATGATGAAGGTGAATTGAAAGAGAAGCTCGATGGTTACCCATCTATTATTAACAGAGATCTTGTTCAGTATGTTACCTGCAAAAAACCCTATATTTACAATCCAGAGTTAAAAGATTACAGGTATATGGTCGTGGTATTAGATTTTGGAATAAAGGCAGGTATCTTAAAGTGTCTTGCCTGGGAAGGTCTCAAATTAGTTGTAGTACCTGCTAATACCGGAGCGGAACAAATATTAAAGTATAAGCCCGATGGAATTTTGCTATCCAACGGGCCGGGGGACCCATCGGCTTTAAAATATGCTATTAAAACCATAAAAAAATTAATTGGTATCAAACCTCTGTTTGGGATTTGCATGGGGCACCAGCTGCTGGCAATTGCTCTTGGAGCAAGAACATATAAATTGAAATTTGGCCATCATGGAGGAAATCACCCGGTTAAGAATCTAATGACAGGTAAGGTTGAAATAACATCGCAGAATCATAGTTTTGCTGTAAGTGAGAAATCATTAAAAAATATAAAAGATACTGATTGTGAAATAACGCACATAAATCTCAATGATAATACGATTGAAGGATTACAATATAAAAAAATAAGTGCATACACCATACAGTTTCATCCAGAGGGTAAGCCAGGCCCGCATGACTCGAGGTATGTTTTTAGTAGATTTACTGAATTAATTAATAATTTTAAAAAAAATAACTGAAAGATAACTTATGCCAAAAAGGAAAGATTTAAAGAAAATATTGCTGATAGGTTCTGGACCTATAGTTATTGGTCAGGCATGTGAATTTGATTATTCCGGTACCCAGGCCTGTAAAGTTTTAAAACAGGAAGGTTATAAAGTAATACTCGTAAACAGTAATCCGGCAACTATTATGACTGACCCGGAATTTGCTGATAAAACTTATATTGAACCTCTAACACCAGAATTTGTAGAAAAAATAATAAAAAAAGAAAGACCTGATGCGCTGCTGCCGGCGCTGGGAGGGCAGACAGGGCTTAATATGGCAGCAGCTCTATCAAATGAAAAAATTCTGAATAAATATGGAGTCGAGCTCATAGGAGTCGATATAAACGTAATAAATAAGGCCGAGGACAGGGAACAATTCAAGGAAGCCATGGACAGAATAGGTCTTTATGTCCCACCGAGCAGTTATGCGCACAGTCTCAAAGAAGCCCTGATTTTTAGCAGGAAATTAAATTTTCCTCTTGTTGTAAGACCGAGTTTTACGCTTGGAGGACTGGGAGGAGGAGTTGCCTTTAACAAGGAAGAA
This sequence comes from uncultured Actinomycetota bacterium, assembly GCA_964556165.1. GTDB lineage: Bacteria > Actinomycetota > Humimicrobiia > Humimicrobiales > Humimicrobiaceae > JAQVEM01. Next base: position 58,005 of record CAZKVH010000001.1, read on the forward strand.
TTTATTGACATTGTCACAAGAGGTCTTGATGTCTCACCAAAGTCTGAAGTACTTGTTGAAAAGTCAGTTGCTGGATGGAAGGAAATCGAGATGGAAATGATGAGAGACAGGAATGATAATGTTATTATAATATGCTCGATAGAGAATTTTGACCCCATGGGTGTCCATACTGGAGACAGTATCTGTGTGGCTCCGGCTCAGACACTTACTTATAAGGAATATCAGAATATAAGGGATGCAAGTATTAAGATAATGAGGGAGATAGGAATTAATGCTGGTGGTTCCAACATTCAATTTGCTGTTAATCCTGAAAACGGTAAGGTGGCGGTTATCGAGTTAAATCCGAGAGTGTCAAGAAGTAGTGCGCTTGCTTCCAAGGCAACAGGTTATCCAATTGCCAAGATTGCGACCAAGCTTGCAATAGGATATACACTGGATGAAATTCAGAATGATATTACAAGGAAAACACCAGCCTGCTTTGAGCCTGCAATTGATTATGTAGTGGTGAAATTTCCGAGGTGGACTTTTGAAAAATTTCCAGGGGCTGATGCGAGTCTTACTACAAGAATGAAGTCCGTAGGGGAAGTTCTTGCAATTGGAAGGACCTTTAAAGAGGCACTTCAGAAATCTATAAGGTCTCTTGAAATAGATAGATACGGTCTCGGTTCTGATGGAAGAGATGACATAAAAGCAAAGCTACTGGAAAGCAAGCTGACTGTTCCAAATCAGGACAGGATTTTTTATATTAAATATGCTTTCAAAAAAGGGATGAGCATAGAAGAGGTATCAAGATATACAAAGATAGACCCATGGTTTTTAAATAATATAAAGCAGCTTGTAGAATTTGAGAATTCCTTTAAGAATCTCAGTTTGAAGAATATGACCAGAGAAATGCTCTACGAAGCTAAAATGAATGGCTACTCAGATAAGCAAATAGCTTATTTATGTAAATGTGATGAAGATGAGGTAAGGGCTTTAAGAAAGAAGATGAATGTAGCCGCTACTTTTAAGACTGTTGACACATGTGCCGGAGAATTTGAGGCTTATACACCCTATTATTACTCTACTTACGAAACAGAAGACGAAACTTTATCATCAAATAAAAATAAGGTGGTAATTCTTGGAGGAGGGCCGAATCGTATTGGTCAGGGAATAGAGTTTGATTATTGCTGTGTACATGCTTCATTTGCTCTTCATGATGCAGGTTTTGAGACTATAATGATAAACTGTAACCCAGAGACTGTAAGTACGGATTATGATACTTCAGACCGTTTATATTTCGAGCCTTTAACGTTTGAGGATGTTTTAAATATTGTGGAAGCGGAGAAACCCTATGGGGTAATAGTTCAGTTTGGAGGCCAGACTCCCCTCAAACTCGCCCAGAGACTCCAGAATTCCGGGGTAAATATTCTAGGCACAACCCCCGATAGTATTGATCTTGCTGAAGACAGAAAAAGGTTTGGAGCCATGCTTAAAAAACTGGGTATTCCACAGGCTGATAATGGAACGGCAAAGGGTGTTAGCATTGCAAAGAAGATAGCAAAAAAAATAGGCTATCCTGTGCTGGTAAGGCCTTCATATGTACTTGGAGGCAGGGCGATGAATATAGTTTACAATGAAGAAAGTCTTATTGATTACGTAAAAAATGCTACTGTGGTATCAAATGATAGGCCGATATTGATAGATAAATTTCTGGAGCGGGCCATAGAGGTTGATGTTGATGCAATTTATGACGGAGAAGTAATATTCATCGGCGGAATTATGGAGCATATTGAAGAAGCCGGAATACATTCAGGAGATAGCGCCTGTGTGATACCTCCATTTACTCTGAGTAAAAAAATAATAGATACAATTAAAGATTATACTTATAAACTGGCAAGGGAGTTAAAGGTAGTGGGGTTGATGAATATTCAATACGCAATAAAAGATTCCCTGGTTTACGTGCTTGAAGCAAACCCGAGGGCTTCACGTACTGTTCCTTTTGTAAGTAAATCCATTGGTGTTCCGCTTGCCAAGATTGCGGCACTGGTTATGACCGGAAAAAAATTAAGAGAAATAAAATTTAAAAAAGTTGATTCAACATTGCTTGGTTATTTTAGTATTAAAGAAGCTGTTTTGCCATTTAATAGATTCCCCGGTGTGGATACCGTACTCGGGCCCGAGATGAAATCTACAGGTGAGGTTATGGGAATTGACGGAAGTTTTGGAATAGCTTTTGCGAAGACGCAGATTTCCACAAATCAAAAATTCCCAACTTCAGGCTCTGTTTTCATAAGTGTAAATGATAAAGATAAGGAAGCCATAGTGGGTATAGCAAGTAAGTTATCCGGACTTGGTTTTAAGATAATCTCTACAAGCGGGACGGGTGATTTTCTGGAGAAAGAAGGCATAAAATGTCATAAAGTTCAAAAAGTAAGAGAAGGCAGACCGAATGTACTGGATATGATAAAAAATAAAGAGATAGACCTTATTATAAATACACCCGAAGGAAGCAGTGCAAGAAGTGATGGTTATTATCTCAGAACTGCCGCGGTTCTTCATAACGTACCTTCTGTGACTACTATATCGGGAGCTTCTGCTCTGGTGCAGGGCATTCATGAGATTAAAAATAATTCTGAAGTAAAAGTAAAGCCCATACAGGAGTATTAATGAAGCTTTTAAATACGGAAATAGTTTCAAATGAAAAGTATAATGACAATCTATTTAAGATGGAGATTTTTTCACCTTATATATGTAATGAGGTTATGCCCGGTCAATTTATTAATGTAAGATGTTCACCACCGGGATTACTTGATCCTGTATTGAGGCGTCCCTTTAGTGTTTTTGATGTAGAAAAAAAATTTAATGTTTTCTCTATTCTATATGTTGTCAAAGGTAAGGGAACAAAATATCTGTCTACTTTAGAAAAGGGCGATAACCTGGATTTTGTTGGTCCTCTCGGAAATGGAATAGATTTAAGCAGGACCGGAAAATCTTTTCTTTTAATAGGAGGAGGTGCCGGAATTGCTCCTTTATATTTTATAGCGAGAGAAGCTAAAAGTCTGGGAAAAGAAGTTTTTTTTGCGGCAGGTTTTAAAGATAGAAGTTTTATCAGGTGGGAAAGAGATCTTATTGAGCTTAATATAAATTATACTTTATTTACTGAAGATGGTTCCTGGGGAGAAAAGGGATTTATTACAGACTATATCCAGGAAAATATGAAGGTATTTAAAGGGTATGATGTTTACTGCTGTGGGCCCAGGAGTATGTTAAAAAAGTTGCAGAGCATGTATGCAAAAACAGATAATAATATAACTGCTCTAATGGAGGGAATGATGGCGTGCGGAGTGGGGGTTTGTAATGGATGTGTAATAAAGATTAAGAAGGGGAAGAGAGGTTATTCTTATGTGAAGGTATGTAAGGATGGACCTTCATTCAATTTAAGGGAGGTAATATTTGACTGAAGATGGCAGGCTTTTTACTTATTTGAGAGACAGTGGTGATGAAATCCCGAGTCTTTCAGTAAAGCTAGGAGATATAAAATTAAGCAATCCGGTAATAATGTGCTCCGGTACATTTGGTTATGGTGAGGAATATAGTGAGTTTTATGATGTTTCTTTGCTTGGAGGGGTGACCACAAAGAGTTATTCTCTGAAGCCCAGAGAGGGTAATCCTCCTCCGAGGATTTGCGAGACTACGGGGGGAATGTTAAATTCTATAGGACTTCAGAATGATGGTATAGATAAATTTATAAAAAGCCACCTTCCACGTGCTGAAAAGATGGGGGTAAAGATTATTTTAAGTATATTCGGACAGGACCCTGAAGAATTTAATGAACTGGCTTATAAAATATCGGGCATAAAGAAAAAAATAATAGCAGTGGAATTAAATCTTTCCTGCCCCAATGTTAAAAAAGGAGGCATGGCTTTTAGTGCTGAACCATCTGTGGTAAAAAGAATAGTAAAATCAGTTGTGGGTATTTTAAAATTTCCAGTTATAGCGAAGTTGAGTCCCAATCAGCATAATTTGATAGAGGCAGCCGTAGCAGCAGAAAAGGGTGGAGCTGAGGCTATATCAATTATTAATACTGTTTTAGGGATGGCTATAGATGTTGAAACATTCAAGCCAAAACTGGCCAGTGTTGTTGGAGGGCTTTCGGGGCCGGCGATAAAGCCCATTGCCCTGGCTAAAGTTTATTCTTTAGCACGTGAAAAAATACTGCCTGTTATTGGAATGGGCGGTATTTTTAGCTCTGAAGATGCCCTGGAATTTCTGGTGGCAGGCGCAAGTGCAATAGGTATAGGAACTGCGAATTTTGTTCAGTATGATGCAGGTAAAAAAATACTGGATGGATTGCTGTCATATCTTGAGAACAGAAGAATATATGATATTAATGAAATTATAGGAAAGCTTAGAGTATGAGGAACAAAAAATTATTATTAAGGGACAGGTTGATTATAAGCATCGACACCAGCAGCAGGAATGAAGTTATCAGTCTTTGTAAAAAGATATCAGGTAAAGTGTCAACTTTAAAGATAGGATTGGAGCTTATATACAGTCTGGGTACCGGTATTGTAAATACTGTAAAAAGCTTTGGCTACAATGTTATGCTTGATGCAAAACTTCTGGATATTCCCAATACTATAAGAGGAGCGGCGGCAGCTATATCGAATCTTGATATAAGCGCTGTTACAATTCATATTATAGGTGGCAAACAGATGCTTGTAGGTGCCAGGGAGGCTTTTGAAGAAGAGGCAAAATTAAAAAGTAATTTGATGCCTGTTCTTTTTGGGGTCACTGTTCTTACCAGCCTTGATGACGTGGATATTAAAATTCTGGGATTTAAAGGAAATTTTTTAGAAACTGTTTTATCTTTATCTAAAATTGCCATAGACTCGGGCATGGACGGAGTTATATGTTCTCCTAATGAAGTAGAAATGTTGAGGGGAAATTTAGGAAGTAGTTTCTATATTGCAACTCCGGGCGTTAGGCTTCCTGAGGATGATGCAGGTGACCAGAAGAGGGTAAATACACCCCGTGATGCGATTCTAAATGGAGCAGATTTTATAATAGCAGGGCGTTCTATAACAGGTAAAAAAGATATCCCGGAAGCAGTGGATAAATTTTTGGTGGAGATAGAAAGGGGTATAAGGGGATGATAGAAGTAGTAAGCCAGGTTGAAGGAATGGACGTATTTAAAATATTAAAGGAAACAGGTTCTATAATGAAGGGCCATTTTAAATTAACTTCGGGTTACCATAGCGATTATTACCTGCAGTGTGCCCGGCTTCTGCAGCATCCTGACATTACCTCGAAACTTGCAAAAATTGCCTGGGATTTAATGGGAAAAGAAATTAATATAAAAAAAATAAGCACAATAGTATCTCCGGCAATAGGAGGAATATTGTGGGGTTATATGCTTTCTTATATCGCAGGATGCAGAATGATTTTTGCTGAAAGAAAAAATGAAAAAATGGAATTAAGAAGAGGATTTGAATTAAAAGGCGGGGAAGAAATTATAGTAGCCGAGGATGTTGTTACTACCGGTGGCTCGGTAAAAGAAGTAATAGATATTTGTGAGGGGTATGGTGCCAGGATAAGAGCAGTAGTAAGCATTGTAGACCGCTCGGAAAATCTTGAATTTAAATATCCTTATTACTACCTGGTTAAATTAAATATTGATAAATATAAACCTTCTGAATGTAAACTTTGCAAGGAGAAGTATCCTCTGGAGTATCCTGGCAGTAAAAAAAATATTTAATCATTTTAATAAGCAAAAAAAGTTGATATTAAACATATATATTTGTATACTCTAATGTATCTATTTTTTTTATTTCAAAGGAAGCTGCATGTCTTTAAACAATTTAAGTGAAGATGATAGAAAAAAGGGTCTGGAGAAAGCCAGGCTGGTCAGGAAAAAAAGGGCCGGGATAAAATATATGCTCAAGGAAGAGAAAATAGATATTAATACACTTTTTAAGGACACGGAGCTATTTGAGAAATATATAAGCAATATGAAGGTTCTGGATCTGGTAAGTGCGCTGCCCGGTAATGGAAGGGTAAACGCTTTAAAGATTTTAAAGGTATTAAAAATAAGCCCCAATAAGAAGGTAGGAGGACTGGGTAAAAATCAAAAACTAGGATTTTACCAGTATTTCAAGATTAGTTAATCCCGTATATTTTAAGTGTTTCTATGACAAGTAGAGGAAAATTGTTTATTATTTCCGGACCTTCCGGTTCAGGTAAAAGTAGCCTGGTTAATGATATCATAAAAGAATCAGATAATTTTGTCAGGTCAGTTTCTGTTACAACGAGACCGAGAAGGGAAGATGAGGTATACGGAAGTCACTACCACTTTATAAGCGAAGAAGAGTTTGATGATTTATTAAAGAGGGATATGTTGCTGGAATGGGCATCATATGCAGGCTATCTGTATGGAACCCCCAAAAAATTTGTTACAGATAATCTTAAAAAAGGCAAGAATGTTATATTGGTGATTGATGTTAAGGGTGCTATGCAGGTTGTTGATAAAATAAAAGATGTTTACCTTATCTTTATTACAACTTCTTCTTTTAATGAATTAAAAGATAGAATTATAAAAAGAGGAGCCGAAAACAATAAGGAGATAGAAGAAAGACTGGGGATTGCCAGAAGTGAGATTAAATACGAGAAATATTACGATTGCATAATTGTGAATAATAACTATAATGAAGCTCTAAATAATTTGAAAAAAGTTTTGAATGTTTGAATAAAAGGGGGATTAACTATAAAGTGAAAGTGCAATATATTGATGAATTTATAAATAATGTGGACAGTAAATATAAACTATGTATCGGGGTAGCAAAAAGAGCAAGAGAACTTGGTGAGTACCTTTCAGCACAGAAGAATGTGGAGAGAATTAGTGTAATAAAGCCAATGGTTGATATAGAATCACGTGATCCACTGGAGATTGCCTTTAATGAAATAAAAGATGGTAAAGTAACTTTTAATAAGAAGGAAAATACGTAAATTTGACTTCTAAGGAATCAATTTTTTTTAAGAAAAATATAATTCTGGGTATTTCCGCGTCTATTGCTGCGTATAAAGCAGCTTCGATATGTAGTAAAATTACAGGTATGGGTGCAAATGTGATTCCTGTAATGACCCCAAATGCTCTTAATTTTATATCTCCTATCACATTTAGTTCGATTTCCGGAAATAAAACAATTTTAGACCAGTTTGAAGAACAAAAAGGAATTAGCCATATATCTCTTTCTCATAGTGCCGATATTTTTTTAATTGCCCCTGCTTCAGCTGATGTTATATCAAAACTATCTCACGGAATTGGGGACAATTTTTTGACAACTTCAGCAATAGCTGCAACATGTCCTGTCCTTATTGCGCCTGCTATGAATGAGAGCATGTTCCTTGATAGGCTTATTCAGGATAATATTAAGAGATTAGAAGAGAGTGGAAAATATTTCTTCGTGGGTCCAAAAAGTGGAAGGCTTGCCTGCGGCGAAGAGGGCATGGGAAGGCTTGAAGATGAAGATATTATAATTGAGAGACTAACCGAGCTACTAATTTACAGGGAAGACCTGAGGGATAAAAAAGTTGTAATAACCGCCGGAGGGACAAGAGAGTTTATTGATAATGTAAGATACATCTCTAACAAATCAAGCGGCAAGATGGGCTACGCTCTGGCTGAAGAGGCTTACTCCAGAGGGGCAAGTGAAGTAATTCTTATAAGTACCGCTAAAGGTCTTGCCAGTCCATATGGAGTTGTAGTTGAGAACGCGGAGAGCACAAAAGATATGAAAAAGTTGCTACTTAAATATTTTAAAAACGTCGATATTATTATAATGGCTGCGGCCGTAAGTGATATAATACCTATAAAAAAGTATAATATTAAGCTAAAGAAAAATGATATATTACCCAGGATAGGTTTTAGGGAAAATGAGGATATCCTTGGGTTCCTGGGGGGAAAGAAGAAAAAAGACCAGTATCTTATAGGTTTTGCCGCTGAATACGGCACCGATGATAGTGGGATTTCGGATAAATTTAAAAATAGAAATGTTGACATGGTTATTGTAAACGATATATCAAAAGAAGGGATAGGCATGGAAAGTGATTATAACGAGGTTAGCATAATGAAAGACGGCATGTCTATAAAGAAACTTCATAAAAATAAAAAAAGAATCATTGCCAGAGGTATCTGGGATGAGATTGTAAAAAATTTTTTCGATAAGAAAATATAGTATTTTATAGGAGGAATAATGGTAAGGAAAAATGATTTCCTGTTTACTTCAGAATCAGTAACTGAAGGACACCCGGATAAAATGGCAGATCAAATCTCTGACGCAATTCTTGATGCCATGATAGCAGACGACCCTAAATGCAGGACTGCTATCGAAACCTTGCTCAAGACGGGAATAGTTTTTGTGGCAGGTGAAGTTACTACTTCAACTTATGTAGAGATACCAAATATAGTAAGGGAAGTGGTCAGGAACATTGGATATACAAGAGCGAAATATGGATTTGATTGTGATACCTGTGGCGTTGTTACTTCTATTGGTAAACAATCTTCTAATATAGCACAGGGAATATCAAATGCCTATGAAGCCAGGGTCGGGAATGGTTACGAGGACGAGTTTGATTCTCAGGGCGCGGGCGATCAGGGGATGATGTTTGGCTATGCATGTAATGATACTGAAGAATTTATGCCACTGCCAATTCAACTTGCCCATAAACTGGCCCATCGCTTATCTGAAGTTAGAAAAGCAGGAATTTTACCGTATTTAAGACCCGATGGTAAAACACAGGTAACCATAAAATATGAGAATAACAGGCCAGTTTCCGTTGAAACGATCGTGATAGCAGCCCAGCACGCACCTGATGTGGATATAGAATCCCAGATAAAACCGGATATGAAGGAGTTTGTTGTAAAACCTATTATACCTGAAGAATACCTGAGCAGGGATCTAAAACTGTTTGTTAATCCTACTGGAGAATTTACTATTGGTGGTCCAATGGGTGATACAGGGCTTACGGGAAGGAAAATAATTATAGATACTTATGGTGGAATGGCAAGGCATGGAGGGGGCTGTTTTTCGGGTAAGGACCCTTCAAAAGTTGATAGGTCGGCTACTTATGCGGCAAGATATGTTGCAAAGAATCTGGTAGCCAGCGGGGCTGCGGATAGACTGGAATTGCAGGTCGCCTATGCAATAGGTGTATCTCATCCTATATCAATTATGGTTGATGCGTTTGGCACCGAAAAAGTAGATACAAAAAAGATTGAAAATGCAGTAAGAGAAATATTTGATTTAAGGCCGGCAGCTATCATAAAAAATCTTGATTTGTTAAGGCCGATTTATAGAAAGACTGCTGCTTATGGACATTTTGGAAGGCATGATAGAGATTTTACATGGGAAAAATTGGATAAGGTTGATGAAGTCAAGAGTTTCCTTGGCCTTAAATAATAAATTGTTTCAAATGGATTTAATCAATTAATATGCATAAGAGATATGCAGAAGTTTACCTGGATATAAAAGCTCTTAATGTCAGCCATCCTTTTGATTATCGAATACCTTCGTTTTTAGCTCCGTACATTCACACGGGTATTATTGTGCAGGTTCCCTTTAAAGGCAGGGTAGAAGCAGGATATGTAGTTAAAACAAAAGATATATCAGAGATAAAAGATGAAGATATAAAAGACATCACAAAGATATTAGACAATAAGCCCTTTTTTGACTCAAGGAAACTGGAGTTAATAAAGTGGATAAGTCACTACTACGTCCAACCTTTCGGAAGTGTTATAAAGTATTTTTTCCCTCCAGGCATGAAGGGGAAGAAGTCTATCCAGGGCGATGGAGTTCAGTTTAGGTTTGGATATTATGTTTTTTTAAACAGGAAAAAATATGAAGAAGTTAAGGATAGGATAAACTGGGATAGAAATTATTCAAAAAAAAGAATAGTCGATTACTTAATTTCTAATAATGGAGTTTTAAAAGAAAAGCTAATTAGAGATACCGCTTCTAACTATTCCAGCCTTAAAGATCTTGAGAATCAGAGTATTATCTCTGTAGTGAAAAAGAGGCAGAGAAGAGATTTTAAATACGATTACTATCCTTATAAAAAGGATATCAAAAAAAAGATAATATTAAATTCCTATCAGAAAGATGCAATTTCAAGAATCGGGGATTTTTTAGAAAATGGTGAGTTCCATAAGTTTTTAATAGAGGGTGTTGCGGGAAGCGGAAAAACTGATATTTATATTGGCATCTGCAAACGGGTACTTAAAAAGAATAAAAGAGCTCTTATACTTACTCCTGAAATTTCATTAATCCCGCAATTATTTTATAGATTTGAGTCGGAGTTTGGAGCAAGAGCCGGAGTATACCATTCCAATATGAGTGAAGCTGAAAGATATGAAAGATGGCTTGATATCCGGGAAGATAGATTCGATATAATAATAGGGACAAGGTCTTCAATCTTCACACCTTTGAATAATTTAGGCGTAATAGTAGTTGATGAAGAGCATGACACCTCTTATAAAGAGGGAACAGGCATCCGGTATAATACCGGGGATGTATCAATTAAAATGGGGGAATTATTTAATATCCCTGTTGTTTTTGGAAGTGCGACCCCCAGCGTGGTTACCAGATACAGGGCTGAGAAGGAAAAAGACTTTACCCTTATTAGAATTCCCGTTAAGGCTCAGAGTACCAGCCCTCTTGAGATGAGTATAGTAGACCTGAAAAAGATAGACAGGAACAAAGAAGATGCTGTTATTACTGGAGAATTATTCAGGGCAATAAGAGGCGAATTAGAGAAAGAGAATAAGGTAATTGTTTTTATAAATAGAAGAGGCCATAGTAATTTTGTGATATGTAAAAAGTGCGGGCATGTTCCAAAATGTCCTGCCTGCAATCTTCCGTATAATTATCACAGTGATATTAAAAAGTTAGTATGCCACCATTGCGGGAGGGAAGAGAATTACACCGGAAAGTGCGAGGTATGTGGGTCAGAAAATATACTTTTGCAGGGGGTTGGAATTCAGAGAGTTCAGGCAAAACTTCAGGCCAGGTTTAAAAACACACCTGTTATTAGAATGGATTCAGATGTAACCGTAGTCAAGAAATCACATCAGGAAATACTAAAGAAATTTATCTCACCGGGAGGTTCTATTCTTATAGGGACACAGATGATAGCCAAAGGACTTGATATTGAAGATGTCACACTCGTTGGAATTATTAACTGTGACAGCATGCTTGTACTTCCTGATTATCATATGAATGAGAGGGTCTATCAGCTTGTTACACAGGTGGCTGGAAGAGCAGGGAGAAGAAAAAAGGGGAAAGTGATAATACAAACATATAATCCTGAAAGCAGGATAATTAAAAGCGTACTTAAAGATGATTATGAATTGTTTTACAGTCAGGAGCTGGAGGATAGAAGAGAGCTTGCATATCCTCCTTTCTCCAATTTAATAAATATTATAGCATCTGGGAAGGATGAATCTAAAGTAAAGAAAGACATAGATAATTTGTCTGCAAAATTAGCTAAAGTTATGGGAGATGGTAGAATTATGCTTGGTCCGGCACCTGCGCCCTTCCAGAAAATTAACTTATTTTACAGATGGCATATAATTATAAAAGCAAAGGATATTTTTCTTCTTGCCAGTGAAATTGCCAGAGTGTTAAAAGGATTTAAAAAATTCGATGAAAATAGGATAATAGTTGATGTGGATCCGGTATGGATTTTATAAATTTAAGGGAGGTTTTATGTCAGCCAGAGAGATTAGAAAAATAGGGGACCCGGTTTTAAGAGAAAAGAGCAAATATGTAGAAGAGATAGATGAAGGTGTGGTGAGTCTTGTTAAAGACATGGTAGATACAATGGAGAAAGAAGGTGGGGTAGGATTGGCTGCGCCACAGATAGGGGTAAGCAGGAGAGTAATTATTGTTGACATGGGCGATGAGATAAGAGCTTTTATTAACCCGGAAATAAGAATTCTTGGAAAGGAAAAAGAAGTTTCCAGGGAAGGTTGCCTGAGTGTTTATTCAATAGTGGATTTTGATGTTGAAAGATTTAAGAAAGTTGAAGTAAAAGCAAAAGATTTAAAAGGTAAAGATGTTTCTCTGGTAGCATATAATCTTGTAGCAAGAATATTCCAGCATGAGATAGACCATTTGAATGGGATTTTATATTTTGACCATCTTGATAGCAAATCAAGGAGGGCGCTTCTTTCAATGGTAAATGAGGTAAAGATGGGCATGTGAGATAAGGAGTTTTGGATTGGAAATTATTTTTTTTGGTTCCTCGGATATTTCGGTTCCATTTTTAGAAGAATTGTACAGGTCACGCCATAATGTAGTTCTGGTTGTGACTAATTTCGATAAGCCTGCTGGAAGAGGAAGAAAAGTAATCTATAATGTTGTGAAGGGAAAAGCAAGTGAATTCGGGATTGATTTTATCCAGATTAAAAAATTTAATGATGAGTTTTTAAATATCTTTAAAGAAAAAAAATGTGATGTAGCTGTCGTAGCTTCTTTCGGAAAAATACTGGACGAAAGATTACTTAGTTTAACCAGTACCAGATGGTTGAATATCCATCCTTCTATATTACCGGCTTACAGAGGACCTACACCTATTATAAGCACTATACTTAATGGAGAAAGAGTGGGCGGTGTAAGCATAATAGAGGTTGTTCCTGAAGTTGATGCTGGTGGAATATATGCACAGGTTAAATTTAAGGTTGAAGAAGATGATAACCGCGATAGCTACGAGAAAAAAGTTGTTATTTTTGGGAAAACAGCATTGTTAACAGTACTGGATTTGATGGAATATAATAATCTCAAACCTTATCCCCAGGGAAATGAGGGAATAAGTTACACAAAAAAAATAAAAAAAGAAGATTTAAAAATAGACTGGGAAGAAAGCAGGGAAGCTATAATTAATAAGATAAGGGCTTTCAGTTCAAAGCCCGGTGCTTATTGTTTATGGAAAGATATAAGAATAAAGATATTAAAAGCGTCTCCGTGTTATAAATCTACAGTAGATTCTCTTTTAACCGGTTTGGAGGTTAATAAAAGTATTAAAAATGGTACAGTGGTAAGGGCTGATAAGAATTCGGGAATTCTTATCAGCTGCAAAGAGAATGAAATATTAAGAATCGAACTTTTACAGCCAGAAGGTAAAAGAATAATGTCTGCTCTGGATTTTATTAACGGATACAGGCTAAAAGCCGGTGAAAGTCTTGGGTGAAAAGCAAAATACGTTTAATCCGCGTCAGATTGCTATTCTTATTTTGAACAGGTATTTCAGGACAGGCAGGCCTCTAAAAGAAATAATTAATAGCTACTTTGAAAATCATGATTTTTCTGGACTCGACAGGCGTTTTATTTTTAACATAGTAAAAGGCACGGTAAGATATTACCTTAAGATAGATTTTATTATTTCTCTTTTCTCTGATAAAAAAGTCAAAAAAATTCATCCTGCTGTTCTTAATATCCTTCGTATGGGGATTTATCAATTAGTATATATGGGGAGAGTACCGGACTATTCAGCAGTTAATGAAAGCGTTAATTTAGCCAAAAAAAATACCGGCTTATCTTCAACAGGTTTTGTAAATGCTATACTGCGCAGGATAAGTTCGATACAGGATATGGAATCATTTGTAAAAGATAAGATAAAAAGTCTGATTAATAATGAGATTGATAAGATTAGTATAGATTTTTCTTATCCATCCTGGCTTGTAAGATACTGGGTCGACTGGTACGGTCGAGAAAAGACTTTTCAAATCTGCAGTTCGCTTAACAAAAACCCGCGTACTTATCTGAGATTTAATAAAAGTAAGATTAAGAAAGAAGAACTAATTAATGAACTCAGCATAAAATCAGTCAGTGAGGAACAACCAGGAAATAACGTTAAAGCTAAAGATGAATCTATCTCTGAATATATTAGATTAGAGAAAGGAAACCACGAGCAGCTGATATCTGCGAGTAAAATATTGGAAGATGCACTGGAGGTCCCAAGTGTTCAGGATATCTCTAAAACAGATATTTACAGGAGAGGCCTGGTTTCGGTTCAGGATTTATCCTCTCAGATAGCTGTAAGGTATTTTTTAAATCCCCTGAGAGGTGAAAAAATACTTGATGTTTGTGCTGCACCGGGTGGTAAAACTGCTTATATAGCGGAATTGGTTGGGGGCGATGGGGAAGTATTATCGGTAGATATCGGCAGGGCGAGATTAAAAATAATGGAGGATAATATTAAAAGGCTGAATATAAAAAATGTAAGTATTGTCGAAGCAGATGCAACAGAACCTGGTTTTTTGGATACAAACAGAGATACAAAAAAAAATAGGAGCTTTAGAGATAATAAGAAAATTAACGATGGGTATGAAGGCTATTTTGACAGGATATTGGTCGATGCACCATGTAGCGCTTTTGGAACTATTTCAAAAAATCCTGATGCGAAATATAATAGGACTATTGATGATATTGTCCGTCTTTCCGAAATATCCCTAAAAATGATGATAAATTGTGATATTTATCTAAAATCTGGCGGAAAACTTATTTTTTATACCTGCACCCTGTCACCCGTTGAGAATCAGCAGGTCATAGAAAAATTTTTAAAAGCTTTTAAAGGAAAATATATTATAGAGAAGCCAGATATTCAGGACAGGCTGAGATTGATTTTGAATTCAAAAGAAAACATGTCTGAGATAAGTGAAGAAAACTACTTCGAGATCATGCCATATTACTTTGGAAGTGAAGCCGGTTTTATCTGCAGCATTTTAAAAAAATAGCGAGATGATGAGATGATCGAATCATTTTAAAACTGATACTTTATCAGGTAGAAATATGAATAAATTACATTTTAAAAAAGCAGAAAAGAAAGATGCTGTTATTTTAGCAGAATATCGTTTCAAAATGTTTAATGATATTTTTCCGGAGGACAATCTGGGTGAAAGAAAGACTGAAATTGTTGAAAAGTGTACACGATATTACCTTGATGATTTAGATAATAAAAACCATTACAGTATCGTTGTATTTATTGATAAGACTGCCGTTGGTTGCGGAACCATATTGCTTGAAGTTAGACCGCCAGGTCCCAGACACGAGGCAAATCTATATGCTTATATTTTAAATATCTACATAGATACCGAACATCGTGGTAAAGGTATTGCAAGAAAAATTATGGAACACCTGCATGAATATGCCAGGAATAAAAATGTAAGAAGAATCGGCCTGTATGCTTCACGGTTCGGTCATGGATTGTATAAGAAGATGGGATATAAAACAAATGAGTACTATCTTGAGATTGAACTTTAGACCACTTTCTTTACTTTACCTGATTTGAGACATTCTGCGCAAATATTCATTGTCTTTATCTTGCCTTTATACTCAACCTTTACCTTGTGGATATTGGGTTTGAAAGTTCTTTTAGTTTTTTTATGTGAATGGCTTACGTTATTGCCAAATTCAGTTTTTTTGCCGCATATCTCACATATTCCAGACATTTCTTCTCCTGTATCTAATAGGAAATTTATATTTATCTATGTCTATAGTTTAATATTATATTTAATATTAATCAGGACAGGAAGGAATATTAGCATTTTATTAAATTCTTTTCAAGGATAAAAAGGAAAATGAATAGAAAGGAGTTTTAGATTTTATTATAAAGAAACAATTTTGTAGCAAAATAGTCTTAGGTAATTGAATATAAATAATCCAAAAAAGTTTTCTACATTGAAAAAGATAAAATTTGGTATAATGTAATGATAAATTTTAAGATTGTGCAAAATAATATTATTTGGGATGAGTGGTAATATGCTTAATAAGATAAGTGCTCAGAATATAAAGATGGTGATTGATACTGTAATAGAAAATTTTAAGGAAAACGAAAAGAAAATAAATAATTTAAACGTATTCCCTGTTCCGGATGGTGATACAGGTACCAACATGCTTCTAACTCTGAATTCTGTCAGGGACGAGCTTCTAAAGGTAAACGATTTTTCTGCAAAAAATGTGCTGGAGAAAGCTTCTTTTGGAGCATTGATAGGCGCAAGAGGGAATTCAGGGGTTATACTATCTCAAATAATTAAAGGTTTTTTTGATGTGTTTATTAAGGATGACGACTTTGACCTTGATGTGATTAAAAAAGCTCTGAAATCCTCAAAAGAGCTTGCCTACAGTTCTGTCCAGGACCCAACAGAGGGGACTGTGCTAACTGCAATAAAAGATATAGCTGATTTTGTCGAAGGTATGGATTACGGTAACCGTAAGATAAAGATAATAGATTTTCTTGATGAAATTATTTTTGAGACTGAAAGATCTGTTGAGAGGACAACTTTCCTTTTGCCTGTTCTAAAAAAGGCAGGTGTTGTAGATGCTGGAGCTCAGGGTCTACTTGATATAATTATTGGTTTCAAGAAAGCTCTAATTAAGATTAGTGCTCTGGACAAACATATTGTAGCAGGAGCTAAAAGGTCTCGTAAAGTACCTTCAATGGCCGGTGCGAAAGGTTCAAATGCAGGTAAAAATGAAGTGAAAAAAAATAATTCTGATGAAAATAAAGAAGCTATTCTGGATAATAATATGGATGATTTAAGAGAGGTAAAACGTACCTACGAAATTAAATATATTTATTGCACCCAGGTTATAATAAAAGGAAGTAAGATAAATGTAGAAAGATTGAGGGAGAGGATAGAGAGTTACGGAGATAGTGCAATGGTTGTTGGGAATGAGAACGTAGTTAAAATACATGTTCATACGAACTATCCGAATAAAGTTTTAAAAAATGCATTGAAGGAAGGCACAATTCATGATATTGAAATTAGCAATATGGAAGACCAGAGGCAGGAGGTAGTTGGTGTAGAAAATCAGCCGGAAGAAAAAGTGAAGGCAAGAAGGGTCTTACTTGCTGTTGTTAATGGAGATGGATTGGAGAGAGTATTTAGAAGCATAGGAACCGATGTTATTGTAAGTGGGGGGCAGAGCATGAACCCGTCTGCGTATGATATATCTAAGGCGATAAATAGTGTGGATGCTTCCGAGGTTATTATATTTCCTAATAATAAAAATATTATACCAACTGCCAATCAGACAAAGAAAATTATAAGGGAAAAGGATATATACATAGTACCGACAAGAAGTATCCCTGCGGGGATATCTGCTATTTTGAGTTATAATCCTGATGCAGAAATGGATGATAACATGATTAAAATGGAAGAAGCAGCCAGGATGACCAAAGATGGAGAAGTGACGCAGGCGGTAAGGGATGCGAACCTTATGGTAGGTGAGATAAAGAAAGGCGAATTTATTGGTTTATCTGATGGTAAGATCAGGGTAATTGCTGATAATGTGGTAGATGCAACGGTAGACCTTATAAGGGATATTGCTGATATAAGAGCGGAAGTTATTACTTTCTATACAGGAGAAAATGCAGTTAAAGAGGATATTGAAAATATAACAAAAAAAATTAAAGAATGCTTACCTGATATGGATATAGAAATTCACAAAGGCGGTCAGCCTTTGTATCCATATATATTTTCAATTGAATGAGCAAATTATGTGGTGATGACTTATTAGAATAATTTCAGGTCAGTTCAAAGGCAGAAGAATTAAACCTCCTTCAAATTATAAAATCAGACCAACTCTGGATAGAGTTAAGGAGAGCATATTCAATGTTATTGGCAGCAGAATAGCAGGGGCAAATGTACTGGATTTGTTTGCAGGTACAGGCTCACTCGGGATAGAATCATTAAGCAGAAATTGCAGAATGGTATATTTTGTAGATGAGAGCTTGGAGTCAATAAGATTAATAGAGTATAATATCAACAGCTTAAAGGTTGATAAGGAAAAGTACAGGATAATAAAATGTGATGCTTTGAAATTTTTTAATTTTCCTGTAGATTTAAAGTGGGATATAATTTTTCTTGACCCGCCTTACAGAATTATGAGTGATATAATGGTAAAATTGTTTGATACTATAGCAGAGAATAAGTTTACTAATGCTGATACACTTATAATATACGAATATTTTTTTAAAAGAGATATCGGGGATGAAATTAATAAATTACGTATAATACAGAAATCACATTTCGGAGATAAGAATGTAGTTTATCTGTCTTCATTTTAAAATTATAAGAGGTGAATAAGTCATGGAAAAAATAGCATTATGTCCCGGGACATATGATCCTTTAACCGAGGGGCACAGGGATGTAATCAACAGATGTTCTAAGATTTTTCCTAAAGTAGTAGTGGCTATATCTAAAAATCCGAGGAAAAAGCCTCTTTATTCAATAGAAAAGAGAATGGAATTTGCCAGAAGGGCACTCGATAATTTAAAAAATATAGAAATTATTACATTTGAAGGGCTACTGGTTGAGGTTGCCAAAAAAGTAAACGCTTCAGTTATAATTAAAGGTCTAAGAGCTATATCAGACTTTGAATATGAGTTCCAGATGGCACAGATAAACAAAAAATTAAATCCTGAAGTGGAAACGATGTTTATTGTAACAAATCCCAAATTTGCCTATCTTAGCTCCAGTGCTGTTAAAGAAGTGGCTATGTTTAAGGGATGTATAAAGGGCCTGGTTCCAGAGGCGATTGAAGAAGATATTATTAAGAGTTTTGATAAAAATAATTTTAAATAAAAAAATAATTATGGAGTGAGATATGGATGTTTTTGAAACTGTAGATCGAATAGAAGAACTTCTTGAAAAAAGTAAAAGGATACCTTTTTCGTCTAATATAATTGTTAATGAAAGCGAGATATACGATTTGCTCGACGAATTGAGGAATGTACTCCCTGAAGAATTGAAACAATCAAGATGGATTGTAAAAGAAAGGGAGAATATGATAGAAGAGGCGAAGAGATACTCAGAAAAAGTGATAAAGGATTCGAAAGAAAAAGCGGAATTGCTGGTTAGTGAAACCGAGATACTTAAGAATGCAAGTAGAAAGGCAGAGGACTTAATGTCTGCGGTTGAGGCAAGGGCAAGAACTATAAGACTTGAAGCAGAAGATTATGCTGATGAAAAGTTAGCAAATCTGGAAGCTGTATTGCATAAGTTACTAACAGCAATCGAAAAAGGCAGGGAGCAATTTAGAGGAAGTATAAGTACTGGAGATAGCGGCGGAGAGAAGTAGAATTTATTGAATAATAATTTTTTTATGTTATATTTATTTACTTGTGTATTCACAAAGAGTTAATAATAAGACATTTGAATAGGAGGAAGTGGAGTTGGCTGTTCCAAAGAGTAAGACTTCAAAGTCAAAAAGAGATAAGCGAAGAACTCATGATAAGTTAAAGCTATTAAATATTGTTGAATGTCCGAGATGTCACAGTAAGAAAGTCCTGCACAGGGTCTGTCCTAATTGTGGTTATTATTCCGAGAATGAAATAATAGTTTTTGAGGATAAGGGTAAAAAGAAAGAAAAAAAGGAAGCAGATAAATAAGAATTGACTAAAGTTGAAACTGGAGGTTTGTTTTGGGCCTTGGAAATTTTTTTTGCCCTCGTTCTATAGCATTAATAGGAGCCTCAAGGAAAAAGGAAAAAGTAGGTAATGTAATACTCGGGAATATAATAAATTCAGGATATAAAGGCAAATTGTTCCCGGTTAATCCCCATATAAATAAAATACATGGTATAAAGTGTTATTCTTCGATACTGAATATCCCGGAAGATATTAATCTTGCCATAATAGCAATTCCAGCCCAGTATGTGTGCCAGGTTCTGGAAGAATGCTCAAGGAAAAAAATAGAATGGTTTATCATTATATCAGCTGGTTTCAAGGAAAAAGGAGTTGAAGGGTCGAAGAGAGAGATCAAACTGATTGATACAGCAAGAAAAAGCGGGACCAGGATACTTGGCCCCAATTGCCTCGGGTTAATAGACACTGACTGTCCTTTAAATGCTACTTTTTTAAAAAATATGCCCTCCAGAGGCAATATAGGATTTTTATCTCAATCAGGTGCTATTGGTACTTCTATTCTTGATTGGGCAAGAAGTAGCAACATCGGGTTCTCAAAATTTGTTTCACTGGGAAATAAAGCTGATATTTCGGAAAATGACATTATCAGCGAATGGGAAAAAGAAAAGGAAACAAAGGTGATAACTGCTTATCTCGAAGGCGTTAAGAATGGCAGGGAATTTATTAAAATATCTTCCAGGGTTTCTAAAAGAAAACCGATAATTATAATAAAATCAGGGAACACGGATGCTGGAGCAAGAGCAGTTTCATCTCATACCGGGACACTTGCAGGTTCTGATATAGCTTATGAATCTGCTTTTAAACAGGCAGGTATAATAAGAGCAAGAACCATTAAAGATTTCTTTAATTATGCCAGGGCGTTCTCATATCAACCATTGCCTAAAGGTAAAAAAGTTGCAATAATAACAAATGCGGGTGGTCCGGGCATAATGGCTGCTGATGCCTGTGAAAAAGAGAATATAATTTTATCTAATCTGGAAAATAAGACCATAGAAAACTTGAAAAAAATTTTACCGGATGCAGCTAATTTTTATAATCCCATAGACTTACTGGGAGATGCGTTAGCAGAAAGATACAAAAAGACACTTGAAGCAGTAATAAAGGATGTCAATGTTAATGCAGTATTATTATTGCTTACACCACAGGCTATGACGCAACCTTTAGAAACAGCAAAAGCAATTGCAGATGTTATAAAAAAGAATAGAAATAGTATAACTATACTTACCAGTTTTTTAGGAGGGAATGAGATAAGAGAAGCGGTAGAATTTTTGGACAGTAAGAATATACCCAATTTTAGTATTCCAGAAGAAGCTATAGATACTCTGAAATCTATGATTGAATATGCAAGCTGGAAATCAAAGGATATTCCACCTGTCGAATTATTTGATGTAGATCATGGAAAGGTTAAAAGAATCTTTGACAGATGTCGTTCCGATGATAGGCTGGAGCTCGGGGAGACAGAGTCAAGAGGGATTCTTGAAGCATACAATATAAGGTTACCGGAGGCGGAGCTTTCTCACGATCTGGCTGAAGCAAAAAAAATTGCGATGAGAATAGGATATCCGCTGGTATTAAAAATAGTATCACCAGATATTCTGCATAAAACTGACGTAGGTGGTGTTATAGTTGGTATAAGAAATGAAAAAGAGTTAGAAAAAAATTATGATAATATTCTTTTTAATGTGAGAAAATATATGCCTGATGCTAATATAAAAGGGATTTTGATTCAGGAGCTAATTGAGAATAAAAAAGAAACTATTATAGGAGTGAGTGAGGACACACAGTTCGGGCATTTAATTATGCTAGGGCTTGGAGGTATATATGTTGAAATGCTTAAGGATGTATCTTTCAGGATTGCTCCTTTAAGCAGGCAGGTTGCATATGAGATGGTAAGGGAACTTAAAACTATTAAATTATTAGAAGGCGTTAGAGGTGAAGAGCCCTCGGATATAGAAAGCGTGGTTGAAATTATACTAAAAGTATCCCAGATGGTTACGGATTTTCCTGAAATAGTGGAAATGGATATTAACCCCTTATTTGTAAAGAAAAGAGGGGAGGGCTCTATAGCCGGTGATGCAAGAATAAGAATAGGAGGTTAGAATGATTCCTTTGTTTTTTATTTCAAATCAGCCCTTTTCTGGTAAAAGTTCTATTTGTGTTGGGGTAGGGAAGATATTTGCTGAGAAAGGTTTGAAAGTAGGTTATATGAAACCATTGGGAACTCTGCCTGCCAGATTGGGAGACATCATTACTGACGAAGATGCTCAATATATATCGGATATTTTAAATTTAAAAGAGGATCTTGAAAATATAACTCCGGTTGTTTTAACACAGCAATGCGATAGGGAGGGACTGAAAGACCCTGATTATTCTAAGGGATTTATGGGTAAAATTGAAGGAGCATATAAAAAAATACAGGAGAATAAAGATATTGTAATAATAGAAGGTGCAAAGAGCATTGAGGACGGCAGTTTTCTGGGTATATCTGCAAAAAGAATAAGTGAGAATATTAAAGCAAAAATTATACTGGTGGTAAGATACAGCTCTGAAGTTGTGGACCAGATTCTTTTTGCCAAAGAATTTTTAAGGGATTATCTATCCGGGGTTATAATAAACTGGGTCCCAAAAAGTCAAACTGATTATCTTGAAGAGTTTATAATTCCATTTTTAAACAGAAGCAAGATTGAAATTATTGGATATATTCCCACTAATAAAATATTATCTTCTGTAAGCGTAAGAGAAATAGCAGAATTTCTTGGTGGCCAGATAATATGTGGGGAAGAAAAGAAAGAAGAACTGGTAGAGACTTTTATGGTTGGTGCAATGGGGCAGGAACAGGCATTGAAATTTTTCAGGAGAAAGGCAAATAAAGCAGTAATAACCGGAGGAGACAGGGCAGATGTACAGCTTGCCGCGCTGGAAACACAGACAAAATGTCTAATACTGACCGGGAATTTTCAGCCGAGCTCTATTATACTTGGAAGGGCAGAGGAGCTTGGGGTACCAATTATTCTGGTTAATTATGATACGCTGACGGCAGTTGAGAGAGCAGGAGAAATTATTGGTCATGCAAGGTTTCATGAGATGAAAAAAGTTGACAAGATAATTGAAGTAGCAAGGGAGCATATAAATATAGCTAAATTATTGGAGATATCAGAAAAATAACAAATATAAAATAAATACTATGAAAATCTTTTCAGGTGATTATTCAATTGTAGTAGATGCGATGGGAGGAGATTTTGCCCCGGAGGAAATCGTAAAGGGCTCAGTAGAGGCAAAAGACACTTTTGGAGCAAAAATTAAGCTGGTAGGTAATATAGATAAGATAAATAGAATTGCAGAATCAGACAACATTAATCTGGATGGAATAGATATTATATCCAGTTTTCAGGAAGTAAGCATGAATGAATCTCCTTCAGAAGTTATAAAGAAAAAAAGGGACTCATCGATTTTCATAGGCTCAAGTATTGTATCAAACGAGGGGAAAAGTGCATTTATATCTGCAGGGAACACAGGTGCGGTAATGGCATGCTCTCTTTTTAACATAAAGAGAATAAGAAATATAGTCAGGCCTGCGATTGCTGTAGTTATACCACTGGGTGAAAAAAAGGTTGTATTAATTGACGCAGGTGCCAATGCTGATTGCAAACCTTTATATTTAAAGCAATTTGCCGTTATGGGGAAAGTTTATTCAGAAAGTATTCTTGGCGTAAAGGACCCTGGAGTGGCTCTGGTTAATATAGGAGAAGAGGAAAAGAAGGGGAGCGAATTAGCAGTAGAAAGTTATAATTTACTTAAGAAATGCGAGAGTATTAATTTTATAGGAAATTTAGAGGGCAGAGGTTTATTCGAAGGCGTGGCGGATGTGGCAGTTTGTGACGGTTTTGTGGGAAATGTAATATTAAAATTGATCGAGGGTATGGCCGGCTTTTTCTTTAAGGAAATAAAAAATGTTTTAACTTCAAACGTTATAACAAAAATTTCGTCCCTGGGCATAAAGGCGCAATTGGTAAAAATGAAAGAGAGATTTGACTATGAGGAATATGGCGGTGCGCAACTATTGGGTCTTAATAGACCTGTAATAATTTCTCATGGAAGTTCAAAGGCAAAGGCAGTCAGAAACGCAGTGAGAGTGGCAATGGAAAGTTTGAATTCAGATCTTACTGTTAAAATAAGTGATGAAATAAATAAGGTAAATTAATAAAAAGATAAGATAAAAAGAAGGAGTGAGGATGGAAAATTTTGATAAACTTAAAGAGGTTCTGGTTGAGGTACTTGGCGTTAAGGAAGAGGATATTAAAGTTGAGAGTAAATTTGTTGACGACCTTGGAGCTGATTCTCTTGACCTTGTTGAGCTTATTATGGCATTTGAAGATAAGTTTGAAGTGGAAATAAGTGATGAGGATGCTGAAAAAATTGTTACAGTTAAAGATGCACTGGATTATATTAATTCTCACTCCGGGAAATAGTTTTAATCTTTCAGCATTAATTTAGAAGGCGGCGAAATTCTTTGTGATGCATGATGATAAAGAAATGCTGGACAAAAAAGTAAAAGTCTGG
Source organism: uncultured Actinomycetota bacterium (assembly GCA_964556165.1). Classification (GTDB taxonomy): domain Bacteria; phylum Actinomycetota; class Humimicrobiia; order Humimicrobiales; family Humimicrobiaceae; genus JAQVEM01. The sequence goes on from CAZKVH010000001.1 coordinate 82,032, forward strand.
CTAAAAAGTCTTGGAATCGAAAGTGCTAACCCGGGGATATATATACAGAGTTTGACACATAGGTCTTATGTCCATCAGGAAAATATTAAATCCAGAGGGAACGAACAGCTGGAATTTCTTGGAGATAGCGTCCTTTCTTTTATAATTACATCCTATTTGTATAAAAAGTACGGCTTTTTTCCAGAAGGCAAGATGGCAAAAGTGAGATCTGCGCTGGTTAATAGCAGGACTCTGTTTAAAATAGCTCTGGACATTAATATAGGCGATCATCTGCTTCTGAGCGAGAATGAAGAATTGTGTGAGGGTAGAAGAAAAGAATCCATACTGGCCAATGGTTTAGAAGCTTTGATCGGAGCAATTTATATTGATAAGGGAATAGGGTTCGCTTCTGGATGGGTCTTGAAGAAATATAAAGAAGAAATTGATGAGTCCATCAAAACCCCTGAAATTATAGATTACAAGACTCATCTTCAGGAGGTTATTCGTGCAGATTACTCAAAGCCAGTAGAGTATAGACTGGTTAAGTCCGAGGGGCCTGACCATAATAAATCATTTTACTCGGTAGTTATAATTGATGATAAAGTGGTGGGAGCAGGTAAAGGAAAGAGTAAAAAGAATTCCGAACAAAATGCAGCAAGAGATACATTAAATAAATTATATAATTTAAATTTATAATATTTACTTTTGGAAGTTTGATTTGTACTTAAAGAATATAACACTTAGAGGTTTTAAATCTTTTAAAGATAAAAGCCAGTTGTTTTTTGAACCCGGTATCAGTGTAATTGTAGGACCAAATGGGAGCGGTAAAAGCAACATAGCTGATGCTATCTCCTGGGTTCTGGGTGAACAGAGCCCAAAAACTCTAAGAGGGAACTTGATGGCAGATGTTATTTTCAGGAGTAAGAAGGAGGAGATGGGAATTGCCGAAGTTTCACTTCTTTTTGATAATTCTAATAAATTATTTAATACAGAGTTCAGGGATGTTAAATTTACACGCAGAGTTTTTTCAAAAGGTGGCAGTGAATATTTTATAAATTCCTCGCCGTGCAGATTAATAGATATACAGGAGCTGACGGCAGATAGTGGTATCGGAAGAGGTCTTCATATAATTGTAAATCAGGGTCAGATTAATGAAGCCGCACTTCTTAAACCCGTCGAGAGGAAAGCTATAATAGATGAAGTTCTGGGGATATCAAAACATAAGAACAGAAGAGATAAAGCACTTTCGAAGCTTCAAAAGGTTAAAGATGACACTGATAGAATAGATGATTTAATGGAAGAAATCAAAATAACAATGAATCCTCTTGAAGTTGAGTCAAAAAAGGCAAGGAAATATTCAGAAATTTTTAATTCTTTGAAAAATGAAGAAATATCTCTTTTTATTGCGAGTCTTAATAATTTAAATAGAGAATGGGATATTGAAAGTGACTCTTATACCAAGAGTAAAAATGAATTGGAAGGGATAAAAAAGGAAGCACTGAATCTCGAAAAGGAGAAAAATAATCTGGCAGAGGTTGTCAGAAAAGAACAGGGAAAATATGAAATCTGGAGAGATAAGATTGGCTGGTTTAATACTGAAATAAATAATCTAAAAAACATTATGAACTTGATAGGGAGCAAGAGGAATATATTCAGGACATTGCTGAATATGTTCGGTATGGAGATTGATAATTATAGCGAAGCCAGGGACCAGCAGCCAGCTGTTTTAAATAATGACAGAGATGAAAGTTTAATGGATCTGGCTCATATTATTTCTGATGAGTTGAATGAGATTGTGAATCTTTTATCGAAGTTTATGGATAGCTTCAGGAAAAAGATAAATGACACCGCAGTCTCGGAATATGCTGGAAGTGAAATTAAGTCAATTATTGATAAGATAGAAAAATTAGATGAGAGGATTAAGAAACAATTTAAGGATGCGGGTTTAAAAAATGAGAAAAAAGAAATGACAGAAGATATAAAAAGCGCCGTGGATGAATATGATGGAATAAAACGTCTGAAAAATTTAAAGGAATTATGTATGGTTAATCTGAGAAAATCTGAAAGGCTATACCTGGTTCTGAAAAATTATCTGCTTGTTTCGGAGAATATAAATAAAAAGATTTACCCCGAGTTTGAAAAGAATAATAGTTTAATTTTAGAGAGAAGTGAAAAAATAAGTACTCTTGAAGAAGAGATAAGCAAGTTTAATATAAGGCAATCCAAACTGGAAAATGCCCTTTATAAGGCAGAGCTTAAAAAAGAACAGATAAAGGAAAGGGTAAAAGCTGTTACTGAAAATATCATAGATAATTATAATATGTCGATTGATTATGCCTTGAAAAGCTATGCCCCGAGCAAGGATATAAAACAATCGGAAATTAAAGTAAGAAAGTTAAGAAATGAGATTAAGAACTACGTGGGAGTGAACCCAAATGCTGCGGTAGAATACGAGAAAATTAAAAAAAGATTTGATTTTTTAGCTACCCAGAAAAGTGATTTAGTGGAGAGCAAGAAGAATCTGGAAGAATTGATAAAAGATATCAATAAAAGAATGTCTGATTACTTTTATAAAAAATTTGATGAAATTAAGAAATGCTTTAAGGATTATTTTAAAATATTGTTCCCCCTTGGTGACGGTGAAATGCAGCTCGAAAGGATGAATAACAACTGGAATGGCAGTGATGACGAAGTAGGAGTAGACTTAAAGGCAGATATTGGTAATAATAAATTTGTCAATCTTTCACTTCTGTCAGGCGGTGAAAAGTCCCTGGTTTCGGTGGCTTTTCTTTTTTCTATTTATTCTATAAATCCCTCTCCATTTTATGTTTTTGATGAGGTAGATGCCTCTCTTGACGATGTGAATATAGGACGTTTTTTAACTCTTATGAAAAAGTTTTCCGAAAAACAGCAGATAATTTTAATCACACATCAGAAAAGGACAATGGAAATAGCTGATACGATATATGGTGTAACTATGCAGCCAGAGGGTGTTTCAAAAATAATTTCCGAGAAAATAAGTAAAAAGCATGAAAGCGCTAATTAAAAATTTAAATTACATCTGGAACAAATTCAAAAATAATAAAAAATTATTCTGGGAAGAGGTCGAAGAACAGATGATAGCGTCTGATATAAGTGTTGAGACAACGGCCAGTATATTGGAAGAGGTAAAAAATATTACTTACAGGGAAAATATAAATGACCCTGAAAAAGTAAGAGCTTTGATAAAGGAACAGGTTATAAAAATCCTTAAAACAAATTGCTGCAGAGAATTAAATATATCGGGAGTACTCCCTACAGTAATCCTGATTGTAGGGGTAAATGGCTCGGGCAAGACATCTACGGTTGCTAAAATAGCCAATCTATTTAAAAAAAACGGTAAGAAAGTTCTGATATCGGCTGCTGATACTTACAGGGCTGCTGCTATGGAGCAGATACAGTATTATGCAGACAAATTGGGAATCGATATGGTTTATCACCAGAAATTATCTGATCCGGGTGCAGTGGTTTATGATAGCATAGAAAAAGCAAAAGCAGATAATATCGATATTGTTATAATAGATACCGCAGGGAGGATGCAGACTTCTCATAATCTTATGGAGGAATTAAAAAAGATAAAAAAGGTAATAATAGGAAGGACAAAGCGGGATGTTGATGAAATATTGCTGGTTATTGATTCGACTACCGGCCAGAATGCAAAAAGTCAGGCTGTTTTGTTTAATAACTCCCTTGATCTAACAGGAATAATTCTTACTAAAATCGATAGCACTTCTAAAGGCGGAATAGTTCTGACCATTAAAAATGATCTGGATATATCTGTTAAAATGGTTACTAACGGCGAAAAGCTTGAGAATATAAAGTATTTTAATCCTGATGAGTTTGCCAATTCATTATTTTCTTAGAGTTCTTTTATTGATAGGGGACTGTAATAATGTTTGATTCGCTGACATCTAAATTTGAAGATTTGTTTTACAAAATAAGGAATAAGGGTAAGTTAAGCCCGGGAGACCTGGATGGTGCCTTAAGAGATATTAAGCTTGCTTTACTTAAAGCTGATGTTAATTTTAAAGTAGTTAAAGAGTTTATAGAAAATGTTAAATCTAAAGCAATAGGTGAAGAAGTATTAGAAAGCCTGACTGCCTATCAGCAGATAGTTAAAATAGTAAATGATGAAATTGTTGAAATACTCGGTTCAAAAAGCGGCGGTATCAGTTTTTCTCCTAAAGGACCTACTATAGTAATGGTAGTAGGGCTACAGGGTTCGGGAAAAACTTCTGCAGTTGTGAAAATGGCTAATTTTATAAAAAATAAATTCCAGAAAAAAGTATCTATAGTTGCAGCAGATATATACCGCCCGGCAGCAGTTCTACAGATTGAAGATATGGCAAGGAATATAGGCGTGGAAGTTTTTTCTGACAGTGATCTGGAACCTGTGTCGATATCTGTGAAGGGTGTAGAATTATTTAAAAAAAGCGGAAGCGATATTATTATAATTGATACAGCGGGCAGATTACAGATTGACAGAGATATGATGGATGAAATAGTTAAAATAAAGGAAAAGGTTAACCCGCATGATATATATCTGGTGCTTGATGCCATGACCGGACAGGAAGCAGTAAATATCGCACGAGGCTTTAACGAAAGTATTGAATATAATGGAATAATTCTTACTAAATTAGATAGTGATACAAGAGGAGGTGCTGCATTATCGGCATACTATGTAGTTAAAAAGCAGATAAAATTTATTTCTAATGGAGAAAAAGTCGAAGATTTCGATATATTTTATCCTGAAAGGATTGCTTCAAGAATACTGGGGAGGGGTGATATTCTTACACTTGCTGAAAAAGCGGAGAGAGCGGTAAGCGAGAAGGAAGCAAAAAAGTTTGAGGAAAAGATTTTCAGGGATGAATTAAATTTCGAGGATTTTGTAAGTCAGTTGAGGAGCATAAAAAAAATAGGTTCAATAGATAAAATATTTTCATTGATGCCTTTTGCAAATAAAAATAAGATGTTTAAAAAGATTGACCTGGATGATTCTCGTCTTACCAGGATAGAAGCTATAATAAATTCAATGACCCCGGAGGAGAGGAAAAAGCCAAACATAATAAACGGCAGCAGAAAAAAAAGGATTGCTCTGGGATGTGGCTGTTCTGTATCAGAAATTAATAAATTGCTCAAACAATTTATTAAAACAAAGCAGATGTTAAAACAAATTTCATCTATAAAGGGAAAATCTCCGTTACCTTTCGGTAATGTTTAGATAAAAAAAATGTTTTGCAAGTTTTAGAGAAAAATATATAATTATGAAAGCGTAAAACTGTTTTATATGAATATTTGGAGGTTATTGAGTGAGCGTAAAGATAAGATTAACCAGGATAGGTGCGAAGAAGCAACCCTTTTACAGAATTGTAGTGGCGGATTCAAGGTCACCAAGGGACGGCAGGTTCATTGAAAAAATAGGGACATATGACCCTAAAAGTGATCCATCAAAGATAGAAGTTGACAGAGACAAAGCTCTTGAGTGGATAGGTAAAGGCGCGAAGCCAACTAATACAGTCAGGAAACTTTTTGGCAAAATTGATTTAAAGAAGTAGTTATTACAATTAAAACTGGAGGTAAATAGTGAAAGAGCTACTAGAGTACATGGTAAAAGAGCTGGTTGACAGCCCGGATAATGTTGAGATTATAGAAGAGGAGGAAGATGAAAAAACAGTAATTTTTAAACTTAAAGTAGCGGAAGATGATCTGGGTAAAGTGATTGGTAAAAAAGGTAGAACTGCTAATGCTCTAAGAGTTGTCATGAGAGCCGCATCTGCTAAAAGGGGCAAGTCTTCTATTGTAAAAATTATGGACTGATAGTTTAATATAATAAAGTGTAGATATACTTTCTGAAAGAAATAAGCTGCAGTAATTAGTAGGATTAGATGTGGATGCAAGATTAATTGGGATAATTAGTAAGGCACATGGAGTCAGGGGAGAATTAATAGTACAATTGCTTACTGATTATCCCAATACTATTAAAAGAGGGGACATATTATTTTTTGATGAAGAATGCACCAGAAGGGTAGAAGTTGGAAGCATAAGGTTGGTGGAAGCAAAGGGGGAAAGGCTTTATTCGTTAATAAAGTTCAAAGGTATAGATAATAGAGATTATGCCGAAAAGTTAAATGGAACTCCTGTCTTTCGCCTGAAAAAAGATACCCCACAGCTGGGTGAAAATCAATATTGGACAGATGATTTAATAGGCTGTAAAGTTTATGCTGAAGGTGATATCTTAATTGGCATAGTTGTAGATGTGGAGAAACTTGTTTATAACGATAACCTGGCAGTAAGGATAGATAATTATGAATCAGGTATGGTAAAAGCAGATAATAAGATTTTATATATTCCAGTAATAAAAGATTATATTGAAACTATAAATATTAAAGATAAGAAAATAATCCTAAAAAGAATTCCCGAGTATATTTAAGTTCTGAATTAGAATTTTTATTTTTTGCAAAATGCTAATTATAGATATTATTACTATTTTCCCGAAGATATTTGATAGCATTGTTGAATTTGGAGTAATAAAAGAAGCCTTTAAAAAAAATATATGTGAACTCAATATTCATAATTTGAGGGATTTCTCCAGTGATAGGCGCGGCAGTATTGATGACAGGCCTTTTGGTGGGGGACCCGGTATGGTTCTTATGCCGGAACCTATATATGAAGCTGTTAATTTTATTAAAGAGAAAAACAAAGTAAAAGAGAAAAATAGACAGAAAGTAATATTGCTCTCGGCTTCCGGAGAGAAGCTTGAACAAAATAGGTTAAAATATTTTTCGAAACTTGAAAACATAATACTTATTTGCGGAAGATATGAAGGAGTGGATCAGAGAGTTATAGATCTACTGGTTGATTTTGAGATTTCTGTAGGGGATTATATACTGACCGGTGGTGAGATTCCCGCAATGATAATATTGGATGGTGTTACAAGATTACTTCCTGGAGTTGTTGGTAAAGAAGAATCTTTAAAAGAGGAATCTTTCGAGGGTTATTTGCTTGATTATCCGCAATATACGAAACCAAGAGTTTTTAAGGACATAGGTGTGCCTGAAATTCTTTTAAGCGGAAATCACAAGAGCATAAAAAAATGGAGAAAAGAGGAGTCAGAGAGGATAACCAGAATAAAAAGGCCGGATTTATTTGACAAAGATTATTAAATTAATTATATTTGTTTGGTTTTATTAGGATAAAGGAAAAATAAAGTATATAGGCTGGGGAATGAAATGAATAAATTAGATAAATTAGAAGCTAAATATTTAAAGAATGACATAACTGATTTTAAGGCTGGTGATAAAATAAAGGTAAAGATAAAAATCAGTGAAGAAAATAAGGACAGGATTCAAGTTCTTGAGGGAATTGTAATAAGAATGAAAGGTACCGGTATAAATAAAGCGTTCACAGTAAGAAAAATCTCTTTTAACGGAGTAGGGGTTGAGAGAACTTTTCTTTTAAACTCACCTGTAATTCAATCTATAGAGAAGACCGGAAGGGGAATTGTGAGGCGTGCCAGATTGTATTATCTAAGGGATAGAATTGGCAAGAAAACAAAAATCAATTTTGAATAAATTACTGCTTGTTTTTTATAATTAATGTCTATAAAGGATAAAGAATCTAATACTAATAAAAATAGGGGATTTTTAAGGGAATTTTTAATTTATGTTATCGTTGTAATAATTGCGATAATATCTGCTACTTTAATAAGATCATTTATAATAGAACCTTTTGTTGTTCCAACTCCTTCCATGGAACCAACTTTAAAAGTAGGGGACAAGGTTTTAATTAATAAAATTGCATATAAATTTAGGCCTGTAAAAAAAGGGGATATTGTAGCTTTTAATTCACAAATAGAAGAGAAAGACCTTGTTAAGAGGGTTATCGCGATAGAAGGTGAAGAAATTACACTTACTTCTGAAGGCGAGATTTATATAGACGGCGAAAGGATTACCGAGAATTATTTAGAAGACAGCTCCAGCATTTCATATCTCAATCAGATGATCGTCTTGGGAGAAAATGAAATTTTTGTGATGGGAGATAATCGTAATAACAGTTTTGACAGCAGGTTTTTTGGGCCTATCCCGGAGGAAAGTATATTCGGAAAATTTGTTTTAATTTACTGGCCTCCTTCAAGATGGTAAACTTTTTTTGAAAATGGAGTTTAAAGAAGTAAAAAGAATCTTAAGTATATCCGGATATGAAAATGAACTATATATTTCAGGCTATGAAAAAATAGCTGGAGTCGATGAAGTTGGCAGAGGTTCACTGGCGGGCCCGCTTGTTGCAGCGGCTGTTATAATGGATAGAAAAAAGATGATGATACAGGATATAGATGATTCAAAAAGACTTACTGAAGCTAAAAGGAAATTTATTTTTAAAAAGATTATTGAGAACTGTCTGTGCTGGTCTGTGGTAAAGATTCCCCCTCATGAAATTGACAGAATATCTATAACAAAAGCGAATGTACTGGCATTTGAAAGAGCAATAGGAGGTTTAAAAATAAAACCCGATATTGTTCTGGCAGATTTTATCAATGCCTCCCTTGATGTGAAATATTTGAAGATTATTAAGGGTGACCGGTTAAGTGTCTCTATTGCAGCTGCATCTATAATAGCAAAGGTGGTAAGAGATGACATTATGCTGAGGCTGTCAAAATATTATCCCGAGTACGGGTTTGAGAATAATAAAGGTTATGGTACAAGACAGCATTTAACATCTATACGGAAATACGGCCCTTCGATGGTTCACAGAATATCTTTTAGAGGTGTTTTAAGTTAGCGGTTTAAATAAAAAATTTACAGGAATGATCGGTGAGGCTATTGCCAGGCATTATCTGGAGGAAGAAGGATACTTTATATTAGAAAGAAATTACAGAAATAAATATGGAGAAATAGATATTATAGCCCGGAAAGATGAGAATATATTTTTTTTTGAGGTTAAAACCAGGACCGGTATTGATTACGGATACCCTTCCGAAGCAATAAATAAGTTAAAGATTGCAAGAATAAAAAATTTAGCAGTTTTTTACATTACAAAGAATAAACTTTTATTATTAAATCCAATTTTTAGTGTCATTTCCATAATAATTAGAAGAAGCCTGTTAAAGAAACTATACAGCAAAGAAGATTGTCTTTTGGAGAGGATTCCATCTGTTATTTTAAAGGAAAGTGATGATGTGAAAATAGAGCTTATAGAAAACGCTTTTTGAATTAATAAAATTTGTGTTAATGGAATATTTGACGAATCAAGGTTTCATAAAATATAATTTAGTCAAAGAAAAAGTAATTTTTGTTATAATATAAGAGTTGACAGATAAATAATTGATAATGTAAAAAATTAATTGCGCTCTATGCATTTGAATTGCCGGCGTTCAGGTGGAGAGATATTATGAGAAAACAAAAAGAATCAATGGCAGTAGAGGGAAAAAGAAAAAACAACGATAATGAAATAATTAAGAAAATTGAGGATCTCGAACTTATAAATTCCGTAAATATTGCTTTAAATGAAGGCAAGAGTCTCCAGGAAATAACCAACATTATATCTAAAGGAACAAAGAAATTATTTTATGGCTCAGGCATAGCCGTATATTTAATGAGTAATGATGAGAAATACCTTTATCTGCAGAATCTTAATGTTACTCCGGCTCAAAGGAAGAAAATAGAGCATTTAATCAGAATTAAAATACCAAAGATAAGAATTCCATTAAAAGAGAGCAGTTATTATTATAAGATATTGAAAGAGAAAAATCCTATAATTACAAATGATAATGATGAAATTAAGAAAATAATTACCGAGTTTGCAAATGTAATTCCCGATAATAGGGTATTGCTTAAAAAAGCTATTATAAAACTTGTACCAAAAATACAGGAGATTCTTAAAATAAAATCAGTTATGGTATTTCCACTTATTTCAGGTGAAACTTCTATAGGTTTAATTGACATATCAGGTAGAAAAGAATTTACTGATTTTGATCTCGAGAGAATGAAAATTATACTGGAACAATTGATTAGTGTGATAGAAAGAAAAAAGCTGGATACAGGGCTAAAAGAAGCACGTAATGAAGTGGAGCAGATTTTTAATTCATCTATAGTCGGGCTGAGGATTATAAGTAAAGATTTTGATATCCTTAAAATTAATAAAGCTTTCGCTGATTTGTTTGGCCTGAAGGAAGAGGAAGTTGTTGGGAGAAAGTGTTTTGAAGTTATAAGATTGCCTGAATGCAATACTAAGAATTGTATACTTAAGAGAATTTTAAATGGCGAAAAAAGCGTCACAGGCGTTTTTGAAAGGGAGAATAATAATTCTAAAAGTTTTTATTCACTTAGCGCTACACCCATTATAAATCAGGAAGGTCATACCGTGGGAATTGTTGAGAGCTTCAGGGATTTTACACTGGAAAAACAATCTTATGAAAAGGTCAGATTAAGCGAAGAAAAGTTTAGAGACCTTTTTGACAATATGAGCAGCGGAGTGGCGGTATATGAAGCAAAAAATGATGGTAGCGATTTTATAATAAGGGATTTTAATAAATCCGCGGAAAGAATAGAGAACATAAAAAGAGAAGATGTCATAGGTAAAGGAGTTCTGGAAGCTTTTCCTTCGGTAAAAGAAATCGGGCTTTATGATGTTTTTAAAAGGGTATATAAAACGGGTAAACCTGAAAAGCATCCTATAACTTTTTATAAGGATAATAGGATTTCAGGATGGAGGCGTAATTATGTCTATAAACTGCCTTCGGGCGAAGTTGTGTCTGTTTATGATGATTTGACCAGAGAGAAGCAGGCTGAACTATTATTAAAAGATAGTGAAGAGTTTAGTTCAAGTCTGATGGAAAATTCACCCAACCCCATAATGGTAGTAAATCCCGATACTTCCATAAGATATGTAAATAAAGCTCTGGAGAATCAGGTTGGAATTAAATCAGATTTACTTATAGGTATGACACCTCCTTATCCATGGTGGCCGGAAGATGATAAAGAAGAACTTTTTAACAATTTCAGAGAGGCATTAAAAAAGGATTTAAGTAAAAGTGAATGTATTTTTATAAATGCTGCGGGCGAGAGATTCTGGGTTGAGATAAATACAAAAAGAGTATTAAGCGATGATGGTAAATTAAAATATTTAATAGCGAACTTCTTTAATCTTACAGAGCGTAAAGTTATGGAGAAAAAGTTAAAAATTAGCTATGAACAGGTCAGAAAAACACTTGACGGTACTATAAATACACTGGCAATGATAGTTGAGACAAGGGACCCCTATACTTCCGGTCATCAGAAAAGTGTTTCCAGACTTGCAGTTGCTATTGCAAAAGAACTCGGTCTAAGTGATGAAAAAATTGAGATAATAGAAACCACGGCAAAAATCCACGATATAGGGAAAATAAATATACCTTCTTCAATATTAACAAAACCGGGGAAATTGACGGAAATGGAGTTTAACCTTATCAAGACACATGCCAGAGTTGGCTATGATATAGTAAAACAAATAGATTTTCCCATGCCCATTGCAGATATTATACTCCAGCACCATGAAAAATTGGATGGCTCGGGATATCCTCAGGGCTTAAAGGAAAAGGATATTATGATTGAAGCAAAAATACTGACAGTATCCGATGTAGTGGAAGCAATGACTTCATTCAGGCCATATAGACCTGCTCTTGGTCTGGATGTTGCAATCGATGAAATAAAGAAGAATAAAGGTAAATTATATGACCCGGATGTTGTCGATGCCTGCATTAGAGTTGTTACAAGAAAAGGATTTAAATTAGACTGATTCATTTATATCTATTTTTTATTCAAAAAATAATATAGTTATTTAAATTCTAATTTATTCGGCACCCTTTTATTTTTTAAATTTTTTTACATCTAATCCAATCCGTATATATATTTGTAAGATAAACAGTAGTATTTTATTAACCAGTAATAGATATTCCCCGGGTTTTTAAACCCTGTAATTGCATGAAAATGTCCGCGCCGTGTTTACCAATATTTTTTATTAGCTTCAATATATGCATATATATAATTGACTAAATGATTAAAAGATTATAATATTGAAATATGTTATTCAGATTGGACAGTTTTGCACTGGTGGGAATCACAGCGGTCAAGGTTTCTGTGGAGGTTCATATATCAAGAGGTCTTCCGGAATTCGTAATTGTAGGTCTTCCCGGGAAAGCAGTAAATGAATCAAGGCAGAGAGTCAGGTCTGCAGTAATCAATAGCGGGTTTGATTTTCCGGTCAAAAAAATAATTGTCAACTTATCACCGGCAGATATAAAAAAGGATGGCTCTTTTTATGATTTGCCTATTGCTCTTTCAATTCTTTCAGCCAGCGGTCAGGTGAGCTGTAACTTTTCAGAAGAATCATGTTTTGTGGGAGAGTTGTCACTGGACGGATCGATAAACCCTGTGAGTGGCTTAGTTTCTATGGCAGAAAGGGCGAAAAATGATAAAAAGAAATTCTTTTTTGTGCCTTATCAGATAGCCAGGCAGGTTTCTTTCATCTCGGATTTGAAAATAGTTGCATGCCGTAATCTTTCAGAAGCTGTGGAGGCGCTTTCAGACAGGGGGAAAGTTGATAGTTTTATATACAGGGGAAAAAATAGCCCTATAAATCGTAATACTTACGATTTTGACTTTAAGGATGTTAAGGGCCAGCTCAGGGCAAAAAGGGCGATGGAAATAGCTGTAGCGGGCAGGCATAATATTATGCTAATTGGTCCACCCGGAAGTGGCAAGACAATGCTGGCAAGGAGAGCTGTTACAATTATGCCTGATTTAAATATGCAGGAATGCATAGATGTCACAAGGATTTATAGTTTATATAAAAAGGACGTTAATGAGCTTATACAGGAAAGACCTTTTAGAAATCCGCACCATACTATAAGCAGAATAGGTCTTATAGGAGGAGGTATTAATCCAGGTCCGGGTGAAATTAGCCTGGCTCACAGGGGTATACTATTTTTAGATGAGTTCTCACAATTTCCGAGAACATTTATAGAAGATCTAAGGCAGCCTCTGGAAAATAAGGAAATAATTATTACCAGGAATCGTTTTTCTTACAAATTTCCCTGTAATTTTATGCTGATAGTTGCAACGAATCCGTGTTATTGCGGTTATTTCGGGAGTAACAGCAAAAAATGTGTATGCAGTCTTAGAGAGGTAAAAAAATTCTGGAAAAAAATGTCAGGTCCCATTATGGATAGGATTGACATGAGAGTAACTATAGATAGGCTACCTGAAAGCAGTTTCATAAATGGAAGCGACGGGGAATGTTCTGATAGAATTAAGAAACGCATAATAGATTGTACAGAAATTCAGAAAAGACGTTTTAAGGATAGAAAATTAAGCTATAACTCTGAGATAGGAATAAATATTATCAATGGATGGTTGAAAAATGATGAAAATATAAAAAGCCTGATATATTCTGTTTCAAAGAAATTCAGCCTTACAGCGAGAGCTACGGTAAGCATATTAAAAGTATCAAGAACAATAGCTGACCTGGAAGCAAGTGATTCTATAAAGGAGAATCATATAATTGAAGCTTTGAATTACAGGGTTAATTTCAACAATGGTCTTGGTGATTATATTTCGGGTTTATGAAAATTAGTAACATAAGCAAGAAAATATTATATTTGATGATTGAGAATGGCCTCAGGTCTTCAGAATTCATAAGGGTTTATAACAAAAATAATGGCGACGTTTATAAGACTCTGCAATATTTTTTAAAATATAAGAATTTAAAGCTGAAATTTGGAACGAATAAATCTGATAATATTTTTGATAGTTTAAAATATGACTCTTATGAAAAGGTAATTAATTTTATTTTTAAAAATAAAATTGGGCTACTGGAAATAAGCAGTGACAGTTATCCTGCTTTTTTAAAGCAGATACATCTACCGCCTCCTCTGTTATTCTTCAACGGTGAAAAAATAATAAATGCCGGGTTTATGATAGCAATAGTAGGAAGCAGAAGATGCACAAGATACGGCAGTGAAGTAGCTGAATACATAAGCAAAAGTTTATCCAGAATTGGGATAACTATAGTAAGCGGAATGGCAACAGGAATTGATAGCCATGCTCATAAAGCTGCTCTGGAAGGAGAGGGCGGGAGCGTCGGTGTTCTTGGATGTGGTATAGATATTATATATCCGCCAGAGAATGAGTTTTTATTCAAAGAAATTTTAAAAAACGGTAGCATAATAACCGAGTTCATTCCTGGCACACCACCGCTTAAATCTAATTTTCCGGTAAGGAATAGAATTATAAGCGGCTTATCAGGAGGCGTGGTGGTCATAGAAGCGGGAGAGAAAAGCGGGGCCATGATAACATGTGAGACAGCATTGAGTCAGAACAGGGAAGTTATGGCAGTTCCGGGGAATATTTTTAACCAGACGAGCAAAGGATGCCATAAATTGATAAAAGAAGGAGCTAAACTTGTCGATAGCATAGATGACATTATGGAGGAGTTTTCGCAGTATAAGGATAAGGCACTGGCTTTGGAGAAAGAGACAGTTAACATTAATAATGAGGCATCAGAGTGCAAAGTTAATCTCACAGGCGATGACAGGAGAATATATGAATTTATCGGATATAAGTCAAAGAGTGTAGAGGAAATTGTCGGTTACTCGGGTTTAGAAGTAAGGGATGTATTGAAAATAATTGCATCACTTGAAATAAGAAAGTTAATAAGAGAGGATAGTTTTAATAAATATATTAGATTATTTTGAATTTTATATTAAAATAACCGTAAAGATATAAGAAATAATTGGAAAATATTTTTTAATTTGTCTGGAGATTTTCAAATGGGATTTCTTAGAAAAAGAAGGGTGGAAATGCCTAAAACCCCTCTTGGGCTGGCTCTATACCAGTATGATAATATAGTTGAGAAAGATTTAAAAAAAATTATTGGTAGTATAAATGGAGGAAGGAAGCTTAACGCAAAAAGGGCGGAAGAGGTTATAGATAACGCATTTGAAAAATTTGACGGTATACTTTTTGATATATCAAGAGATAAATTAAAGGTTGACTACAGGTCTGATAAAATAAGGTATAATATTATTGAAATGATAAATAAACTTAAGAGATTATTGGAAAAAGCTAAAATTAACGGGTTCGACCCGGCAAGGATGAAAGATATCGAAGATTTTCCTGAAATGGGAGAGATAATAGAAATCAGGGGTCTGATAATGAATAGGATGAAGGATATTGAGAGTGATTATTTGTAAGCATGAATTTGTTTAATTGTTTAGAATTATATATAAAATACCTTAAATATGAGAGAAATCTATCGCTTAATTCTATAAATGCTTACAGGAAAGACATAACCCAGTTCCTGGAGTTTTTACAGAGCAGGAATATTACTGAAACCAATGGTCTGAATCTGGATATTTTCAGGGATTTTTTAAAATATATTGACGTCTATAAATATTCAAATAGAACACTTGTGAGAAAATATTCCTCCCTTGTAAACTTTTTTAAGTTTATGGAAGCAAATAATTATATTGATTTTCAACTGACCCAGTTTATAAATGTACCCAGAGTGCGCCATGGTATTTATTCATTTATGTCTATAAATGAAATCAAGAGGATGTTTGATAATTTTAAAATATCAAGCGATCCGGAGATAAGAGACAGGGCTTTGATTGAAGTAATTTATTCTACCGGTGCAAGAGTGAGTGAAGTTGAAAATTTAAAGATAAAAGATTTTGACTTTAACAATAATGAGGCAATAGTAACGGGTAAAGGAAGGAAGCAGAGATTTGTCTATTTAAATAGCTCGGCGATTTACTGGATAAAAAAGTATCTTGAGGTCAGAAATAGATTAGTTTATTTGAATGCGAAGGGGAAATATAAGCATACTGACTATCTTTTTTTAAATAGGTCTGGCAGTAGATTATCTTCACGAAGCATAAGAAATATAGTTAAAAAATATACTACAGGCCCTGCTAACGGCAAGAATATTACCCCGCATAGCATCAGGCATAGTTTTGCTACTCACTTGCTTCAGGAAGGAGCCGGCATAAGAGAGATTCAGGAGCTTCTTGGACATGAAAATATTTCAACAACTCAGATATATTCGCATCTTAACATTAAGAAGCTAAAGGAAGATTACAAGAATTTTCATCCGAGAGCTGGAGAAAAGATCGACAATACATAACTTTTTTAAGCCGGTATCAGGTGTTATATTTTTTGTTGATTATTTGATGAAATATATGTATTATGCTAGACTTGAGCGTTGAGATTACACACATCACTTATAGTAAAATGGTGAACTGCATTTCGGTTAAAGTGATGGAGGAAAAACCATGTTAATAGGAGGTAAAATTTTGAGCATCGTAAGTATGAAACAACTTCTTGAGGTAGGAGTTCATTTTGGCCATCAGACCAAAAGGTGGAATCCAAAAATGAAGAAATATATATACACGGATAAAAATGGTATATATATAATTGATTTACAGGAAACCCAGAGATTACTGATAGAGGCTTATGAGTATGTCAGAAGATTGGTAAGCGAAAATGGAGTTGTATTATTTGTTGGTACGAAAAAGCAGATACAGGATATTGTAGAAAAATACGCAGTCGAGTGCGAGATGCCCTATGTTAAAAACAGGTGGCTGGGCGGCACCCTTACCAATTTTGAAACCATAAGCAAGAGGGCAAAAAGAGTTGAAGAAATTGAGAATATGGAAAAATCAGGCATTTTTGAGAAATTGCCAAAGAAGGAAGTTCTGGGAATAAAAAAGGAATATGAAAAGCTTCTTTTTAATATGGGAGGTATCAGAAAAATGAGAAAACTTCCCGAAGCTCTTTATGTTATTGACCCTAATAAAGAAATGATTGCTGTTAAAGAGGCAAGGAAGTTAGGGATACCGGTAATAGCTATAACTGATACTAATTGTGACCCTGACCTTATTGATTATGTGATTCCCGGCAATGATGACGCAATTCGTTCCTGCAATTTAATAACCAGCATAATATGTGAAGCTGTGAAAAAAGGGAGAGAAGAGAGAATTAAGATTGAGGAAAGTCCGGAAGCCAGGGAAGCAAAGGAATTGGAGAAAAAGGGAATAGAAGATATAAAAACCGAAGATAGTCTGGATGATTTACCGGAAGATGATGTGTGGGCCTAGGAATAATCTGAGATTGAAGAGGGAGAAAAAATGGAAATTAAAGCGGAATTAGTAAAAGAGCTAAGAGAGAAAAGTAGCGCGGGTATGATGGATTGCAAGAAGGCTCTTATTGAGAGTAATGGTGATATAAAAAAAGCCGAAGAAATATTAAGGGAGAAGGGTCTGGCAGAAGCTTCAAAGAAAGCTTTCAGGGCTACAAAAGAAGGGCTGGTTGACAGTTATATACACCCGGGTTCAAGGATAGGGGTGCTTTTAGAAGTTAACTGCGAGACTGATTTTGTGGCGAGAAATGAGGTTTTTAGAAATTTGGTTCATGATATTGCACTACATATTGCAGCTTCAGCACCTTCCTATGTTTCTAAAGAAGATGTACCGCCGGAGATAGTGGAAAAAGAGAAAGAAGTTTATAAAAAGCAGGCTTTAAACGAAGGCAAACCAGAGAAGATACTGGATAAGATCGCTGAAGGAAAAATTCAGAAATTTTATGAAGAAAACTGTTTGCTGGAACAGCTATTTATCAAAGATAATGATTTAAAAGTAGGAGATTTGGTCAAGCATAATATAGCTAAAATTGGGGAGAATATAGTTGTAAGAAGATTCGTAAGGTATGTGCTTGGTGAAGAGAATAAGAGCTTATAAATATTATATCTGCATTGGTTAGAGGCAATAAATAAATTATATGAAAAGGAAGAAATACAAGAGAGTATTGCTTAAAATCAGTGGCGAGGCGTTACTGGGTGAACTTAAATATGGCATAGACCCCAGGGTTACTGATAACATATCAAGTCAGATAAAAGAAGTAGTAGAGCTGGGTGTAGAAGTTGCAGTGGTGGTAGGAGGAGGTAATTTCTGGCGTGGGGTTTCTGCCAGTTCGAATGGAATGGATAGAACCACTGCTGATTATATTGGAATGCTTGCTACTATTATGAATGCTCTTGGTCTCCAGAATGCGCTGGAAAGAGCAGGAATAGCAACAAGGGTACAGACTGCTATATCAATGCAGGAAATTGCCGAACCTCTTATCAGGAGGAGAGCAATAAGACATCTGGAAAAGAAAAGGGTAGTTATATTTGCCGGGGGAACGGGCAATCCTTATTTTACAACTGATACAGCGGCAGCTTTAAGAGCGCTTGAAATTGAAGCTGAAATAATATTTAAAGCAACTAAGGTTGATGGCATATATGATAAAGACCCCCTTAAATTTAAAGATGCTAAGAAATTCGAGAAATTAAGTTTTATTGATGTATTAAAAGAAGATCTCAGGATACTTGATTCTACAGCAACTTCTTTATGTATGGAAAATAATTTACCTGTCGTAGTATTTGATATAACAAAACCGGGCAATATAAAAGGAGCTATAATGGGTGATAGGATTGGAACTATAGTTACAAAGGAGTAAAAATGAAAGACTTATTGATTGTTGAGGAAAGAAAAAGAATGAATCAATCACTTGAGAGAACCCAGCATGAGTTCAATACAATCAGAACAGGGAGAGCTTCAGTAGCGTTACTTGATAATATTTATATAGATTATTATGGTAGTAAAACACTACTTAAATTTGTGTCCACTATAAGTATACCGGAGCCCAGAGTTATTCTGATATCGCCTTACGAGCCAAAATTTTTAAAAGAGATTGAAACGCAGATAGCTAAATCTGATCTTGGCATCAATCCGTCAAATGATGGGAGGGTTATAAGACTTAATATCCCGACTCTTAATGAGGAGAGGAGAAAAGAACTTGTAAAATTGGTTAAAAAAATAGCTGAAGATGGAAGAATTGCTATTAGGAATATTAGAAGAGAGATAAATGAAGAGTTCAAGAAACTGGAGAGCGAAAGTAAAATAACTGAAGATGACTTGATAAAATATCAAAAGGAAGTCCAGCAAATCACGGATGAATTTATAGAGAAGATCAATAATGCCCTGGAGCAAAAAGAAAAAGAAATCATGGAAGTGTAGGTAGAAAATAATTTGAATTTAGTTTCTTCTTTTTTTTCTTCTGTAAAAGTTCCAACTGTAAAAGAATTAAAGAAAAATAAAATGCCCATGCACGTAGCCATTATAATGGATGGGAATGGCAGGTGGGCAGTCAGGAGGAATTTGCCCCGTTCTGCAGGTCACAGAGAAGGCGTAAAAGCTCTAAGGGGCGTAATATCTCTGTGTCTGGATCTGGGAATAAAAATTTTGACAGTGTATTCATTCTCAAGTGAGAACTGGAGCAGGCCCAGAGAGGAAGTTAATTTTTTGCTTGGTTTGTTCCTGGAGTCATTAAGGGGTGAACTGGGAATGCTGAGAAAGAACGGGGTAAGGATAAATCTTATCGGCATCAGAGAGGAAATACCATCTGATATACTAAAAGCTTTTGAGCATGCAGAAAAAGAGACTGAAGGAAACACCAGACTTTTATTTAATATCGCTTTTAACTATGGTTCAAGACAGGAAATTATAGAAGCTGTAAAGAAAATTTGTGAGGAAGCTGATAAAAATAAAATAGAAATTAAGGAATTAAGCGTTAATAATTTTTCTGATTATCTGTTTACAAAGGGATGTCCTGATCCAGATCTTTTAATAAGGACAAGTGGTGAGTACAGATTAAGTAATTTCTTATTATGGCAAATAGCATATAGCGAATTTTATTTTGTAAAAACGCTCTGGCCAGACTTCAAAAAGAAAGATTTTCTTAAGGCTATTTATTATTATCAGAAAAGGGATAGAAGGTTTGGTAAAGTTTAATTTATTATGCAAGTTATAACTGTTATACTACAATACACGCTTTCAATAGTCGCATTATCTATAATTGTAATATTCCATGAGCTTGGCCATTTCTTGATGGCAAAATTGAGCGGAGTACATGTTGAAGAATTTTTTATGGGTTTCGGTCCTAAAATCTGGAAATTTAAAGACAGAAAAGGCACTGTTTATGGCATAAGAGCAATACCGCTGGGAGGATATAATAAATTGCTTGGAATGGATAGGAGCGAACCTGTATTATCAAATTTAAAGAATAAAGCTTATTATAACAAGCCTATCTATAAAAAGTTGTTAATCCTGATTGGTGGACCCGGGTTTAGCATATTTTTTGCTGTTTTACTTATTATGATTTATTTAAGTATGGGAGTAATGGTGCCAACTACGGTTATAGACTATGTAGAAACTGGAGCACCTGCAGACACAGATGGTTTTGAAATAGGGGATAAAGTTGTTTCTCTGGAAGGAAGAAGTATAAACAGCTGGGATGATTTTTCTGCTTTCACAAAGGAATACCCCGGGGAAGAAGTGAAATATAAAGTAATCAGACAGGATGAGGAATTAGAAATAAAAGTAAAGCTTGATATTAAAGATAGCCAGGGATATCTGGGGATAAGCCCTTCGTATGAGAAAAAAAGCCTGGGGTTCGCCGGTACCATAAAAGAGGGATTTAGAATTACATGGGATATAAGTGTTAGTTATGTAAAATTATTTGGTATGTTAGTAACCGGCAGGATACCCTTAAGCCAGGCAAGGCCAGTTTCACCTGTTGGAGTTGTGAGTATTTTCCAGCAGTCAGTTTCGATTGGTATCCAGGATTTTATTTTTTTTGTCGCTCTGGTATCAATCTTAATGGGCTATGGAAACTTGATTCCTATTCTTCCTCTTGACGGAGGTAATATCCTGATAGTTTTAATTGAAGCTATAATAAGGAAGCCCGTCCCAAGAGGAGTCATTCAGGTTATTAGTTCTGTTGGTGTGTTTATTCTTGTTTCATTAACAATACTTGCTTTTATTCTGGATATAATAAATCCTTTTGATATTATTAATTTATAGGGGTAAATTAGCTTGGAAATAAAGAGAAAAAAAACACGGGTAATAAATATAGGAAAAATCAAAATAGGCGGGAATAATCCTGTGATTGTCCAGTCCATGACTAAAAACAAGCTGGAGGATACAGATGAAATAAGACAGGAAATAAGGCAATTGATAGAGTGCGGCTGCGAAATTGTAAGAATAGCTGTACCTGATAAAAATTCCATATATTTTCTTAAGAAATTAATCAATGAAGGTATTTTTAAGATACCGCTGGTAGCCGATATACAGTTTGATTACCGTCTGGCGCTGGATTGCATGGATGTGGGTGTTGATGGAGTAAGAATAAATCCAGGTAATATAGGCACTACCGGGCGTGTTGCAGAGATTATAAATAAAGCCAGGCGCAAGAAAGTTGCCCTGAGAGTCGGTGTTAATTCAGGCTCGCTGGACAAAAGAATTTTAAGCAAAAATAATGGAAATATAGTAAATTCTATGGTTGATAGTACACTGGAATATGTAAGGCTTTTAGAAAGTTTAAAGTTTGATAATTTTAAGATATCAGCAAAAGCATCAACGGTTCTTGACGCAATTAACGTTTACGAGATTATATCCAGTAAAGTTAATTATCCCCTTCATCTTGGTATAACCGAAGCCGGTCCTACGTTTGGTGGAAGTATAAAATCTTCTGTAGGGATGGGGATACTGCTTTCGGAAGGTATAGGAGATACCATAAGAATATCACTGACAGGCAGTTCTGTAGATGAAGTAAAAGCTGGATATATAATTCTTAATAGTTTAAATTTAAGAAAGGTAGGGGTTGATATTGTATCATGCCCTTCATGTGGGAGAACATCTGAGGATTACAGGCAGCTTGTCTATGAAATCGAGAAGCTAACCTATGGTATTAAGAAAAACCTGAAGGTAGCTGTGATGGGCTGTATTGTTAATGGTCCGGGAGAAGCAAAAGAAGCAGACATAGGTATAGCTTTTGGTAATAAAAAAGCGGCTATATTTTTAAAAGGTAAAGTGATTAAGAGAGTAGATAGAGATAAGGCATTGGCTGATTTTGAAGATGAGCTTAAGAAATTTATTTAAATAAAAAGGGAGCTTGAAGTGAGGTTTTCAAAATTTTTTATTCCCACCCTAAAAGAAGAACCAGGCGAGGCTGAAATACCGAGTCACTCACTTTCTTTAAGAGCCGGATTGATAAGGAAAGTAGCATCGGGAATTTATTCTTTTTTACCACTGGGTCTTAGAGTGATGAAAAAGATTGAAAATATAGTAAGGCAGGAAATGAATAATGCCGGTGCTGTTGAGCTGTATTTACCTGTGCTGCAGCCTTCTATATTATGGGAGGAGTCGGGGAGATGGAAGAAATATGGTCCGGAATTATTCAGATTAAAGGATAGGAACAAAAGGGAATTTTGTCTTGGGCCAACCCACGAAGAAATAATAACCTACCTGGCTTATTCAGATATAAAATCATATAAAGACTTGCCTATTAACTTATATCAAATACAGGTGAAGTTCAGAGACGAAATCAGGCCGAGATATGGATTATTGAGGGCCAGAGAATTTGTTATGAAAGACGCATACAGTTTTTGCAGTAACGAAGATGAGATGGAAATTATTTATAAAAAAATGTACGAAGCTTATTCTAAGATACTGGATAGAATTGGACTGAAGTATAAGGTGGCTATTGCAGATACGGGCCTTATCGGGGGTGATTTGTCTCATGAATTTATTTTATTCGCCGAAAATGGAGAAGAAAAGATAGTTTTTTGCCCTGGATGTGGTTATTCGGAAAATTATGATTTAGCAAAATCAAACCCGGGAGATTTTGAAGAAAGCAGGGATAAACTAAAATCAGAAGTCTTAAATCGTTTAGAGGAGGTTTATACTCCTGGAATTACGAGTGTTGATGAAGTGTCAAAATTTCTGAAAATTAAAACCAGCAGGATTATAAAAACAATAATGATGCAGGATGAAAAAGGCAAGGTTTATGCATTTCTTATAAGTGGGGAGAGAGAACTCAACGTTAAGAAAGCTGAAAAATATTTAAAAAAGAGTTTAATGCTTTTTAAGGGTTCCAAAGAATTGGAAAATCTTACTGTTGGTTTCCTTGGACCCGTAGGTCTTAATAGCGATATAGAAATATATGCAGATAATTCTATAAGGGAAGGGCATAATTTTATAACCGGTGCAAATAAAAAGGATTATCATCTTATAAATGTTAATTATCCGAGAGATTTTAAGGTCAGGGATTGGGGTGATTTCAATTATCCTGTGGAGAACGACAGATGTCCTTATTGTGGTGAAAAGCTTAAGTTTGAGAAAGGTATTGAAGTTGGCCATATCTTTAAACTGGGCAGTAAATACAGTGAGAAGATGAACGCTAAATTTTTGGATACAGATGGAAAATTGAAACCCCTGTTAATGGGTTGTTATGGTATAGGAATTACAAGGATAATGGCGGCAGCTATAGAGCAGTTGTATGACAGTAGAGGGATAGTATGGCCTGTTGCTATAGCCCCGTTTATGGTTAATCTTATAGTTACAACATCAAAGAGTAAAATCCTGTCTGAGGCGGGGGATATTTTATATGAACGTTTAAAGAAACTGAACGTAGAAGTACTTTATGATGATAGAGATGTTAGCGCAGGGATAAAATTTAAGGTTTCTGATTTAATTGGAATACCTTTAAAGTTTATTCTGGGGAAAAAATATATAGATAAAAAACTTATAGATGTAGAATACAGGCAGAATAAAGATAAAATAGAAATTAGCCTGGATGAAATTCCAGAATTTATAAACAAATTCAAATCTTCAAACAACCTCAAATAATTTAATGATGGAAACCCGGAGCAACAAAATAAAAGGTGTTCTGGAAAAGATTATTTTCAAGAACTCCGAGACCGGATTTATGGTCGGTAGAATAAGAGCAGAAGATAATAATATGATAACTGTTGTGGGCAATGCATTTGAACTTCAATGTGGTGAAAGCCTGGAAGTAACCGGTAAGTGGGTTTTGAATAAGAATTATGGAGAGCAATTTGAGATTGAAAATATCAAAACTATTGAGCCGAATACAATATCAGGGATACAGAGTTACCTGGGTTCCGGTCTGATAAAGGGAGTAGGTCCTGTTACAGCTGAGAGAATAGTTTCTCATTTCAAACTCGACACGTTAAAGGTACTGGACAATAAGCCAGAAAGATTGAAAGAAATAGGCGGCATTGGTAAAAAGAAAATAGACCTGATAAAAAAGTCCTGGGAAAAGCATAGAAATATAAGGGATGTTATGATATTTATGCAATCTGTGGGAATAGGGCATGCTTATTCAATGAAAATATATAATAAATATGGAGATAATTCTATTAGCATTATTAAATCTAACCCGTACAGGCTTTCAGAAGATATATTCGGAATTGGTTTTAAGACTTCGGACAAAATAGCTTTGAGGACAGGAATAAAAAAGGATTCAATTTTTAGAATTAAGGCAGGAATTATCTATATATTGAAAGGAGCAGAAGATTCCGGTAACTGTTATTACCCATACCATGAGCTAAGAGAATTAGCGGAAGGCTTTCTTGATACGGAGGTTACGGGGGTAAGTGGTGCTTTGGCAGAACTGGAAAAGGAAGGCAAAATAAAAATTGTAAGGGATGATGAGGATAAAGTATATCTTACAGGCACTTACGATGCTGAAAAATATGTTAGTGGAAAAATTATTGAGATACTAAATAGTGATAGTACATTAGATGTAAGAAGCGACAGGAGAGAAAGTATATCTAACTTAATAAAACTATTATCAAAAGAAGAAAATATTGAATTAGATTATATTCAGGAAAAAGCCATAGAAAAAGCTTTAACTGAAAAGATGCTTGTTATAACTGGCAGCCCCGGTACGGGTAAAAGCACCATACTGAATATTATTATAAAAATTTTTGAAAGATTAAATGAAAGCGTTGTGCTGGGTGCTCCAACGGGGAGAGCATCAAAAAGGTTGTGTGAAACTACGGGTAAAGAAGCTAAAACAATACACAGACTTTTAAATTATAATCCAAAATTAAACAAATTTCTTAAAAATGAAAAGGAAA
Source organism: uncultured Actinomycetota bacterium (assembly GCA_964556165.1). Lineage (GTDB taxonomy): Bacteria > Actinomycetota > Humimicrobiia > Humimicrobiales > Humimicrobiaceae > JAQVEM01. The sequence goes on from CAZKVH010000001.1 coordinate 107,067, forward strand.
CAGTCAATGCAGACGTCGTGATAATTGACGAAGCTTCAATGATTGATATAAGGTTGATGAAGAGCCTGTTAGCTGCTGTAAGACCGGAAACGAAAATTATTTTCGTGGGTGATGTTGACCAGCTTCCTTCGGTAGGACCTGGTAATGTTCTGGGTGATATAATTTCTTCAGATGTTGTACCTGTAATTGAACTTAAAAAGATATACAGGCAGGAAAGCGAGAGTCTGATAATATATAATGCTCATAAGGTAAGAGATGGGGAGTTCCCATTTATTGGAAAACCAAAAAATAATGATTTTTTCTTTATAGAAAAAAATGATCCCGAGGAAGTGGTTGGACTGATATTGGATTTATTGACTAAAAGAATACCGGGAAGTTTTAATTATGACCCGGTATATGATATTCAGGTTCTTGTACCCACTAATAAAGGCGTTGTTGGGGTAAATAATTTAAATTACAGGATTCAGGAAGTACTGAATCCTAACAATAAGAAAATCATGAAAGGACCTGTGGAATTAAGGTTAAATGATAAAGTTATACAATTAAAAAATAATTACGAAAAGGATATTTATAACGGAGATATCGGGATTATAAAAAAAGTAGATAAAGAAAGTGAAGAAATAAGTATAAGTTTTGATGGTAGAATAGTTAACTATAGTTTTTTTGAACTTGACGAGATTAATCTATCTTATGCTATATCCATTCATAAATCCCAGGGTTCAGAGTTTAAGTGTGTGATAATACCTCTTTTGACCTCTCATTATATGTTGCTGCAGAGAAATTTACTGTATACATCAATTACCAGGGCCAGGGAGCTTGTAGTAATTGTTGGAAGTAAAAAAGCTATAGGAATGGCAGTTAACAGAAACGTAGTCGAAAACCGTTATACAGGCCTGAAGGGCCTTTTAAAAGTTATTTGATTCAAGTTATTTGGTTCAGGTTATTTGATTATATTACTGATATTATCTGATGGATTTTGTTTTAATTTCCTCTATTTTTTTGATAACAATAATACGTTATTTAAAGGTTAAAAATAATAACAGGGAAGGCTCTAAAGTCTGGTTGTATTTTTAAAAAAATGTGATATACTCTTATAGAAATTTTAATTTAAATAGTTAAAAATAGTGGGGAAGCCCCACTATTTTTTAGTTTTAATTCTGTTATAGGCGGGTGAGATAATTGAACAGGAAGTTAATAACAGCACTGGTTGAATTAGAGAGAGAGAAAGGTATAAAACTGGACACTCTTATAGAGGCTCTAAGGATAGCCTTTGCTTCGGCATATAAAAAAAATTATAAGGTAGATTATGATTGCCGTGTAGATATAAATATGAAAACCGGTGAGATAAAGATATTTAGAATATTGCCCGAAAAAGAAGGCGAAAGTGAGGCAGGAGAAAACGAAGGCAAAAGCAATGAAGTCGAAGTTACTCCTGATAATTTTGGGAGGATAGCAGCGCAAACAGCCAAGCAGGTGATAAGACAGAGAATCAAGGAGGCAGAGCGCGAGGTTATGTACGAGGAATTTAAGGATAGACTTGGGGATATGGTAACGGGTATCGTACAGCAGAGCGATTCAAGATTCACTCTGGTAGATTTAGGTAAGGTAGAGGCATTGCTCCCTCAATATGAACAGGTGCCGGGGGAAAGATACAGGCATGGAGAGAGGATAAAATGTTATATTTCTGATGTAAGGAAGACAACGAAAGGTCCCCAGGTAATAGTTTCAAGAACGCATACTGGATTGATAAAAAGGCTTTTTGAGCTTGAAGTGCCGGAAATCTATGAGGGGATAGTAGAAATAAAAAGCATCGCAAGAGAAGCAGGGTACAGAACTAAAATTGCAGTGAGCTCGAATGAAAAAAATGTGGACCCTGTTGGAGCGTGTGTTGGACCAAAAGGCTCGAGAGTAAAGATGGTTGTTGATGAATTAGGTGGGGAGAAAATAGATATAGTAGGTTATAGCGATGATATTGTAACATTCGTAAAAAATGCACTCAGCCCGGCCAGGGTTTTAAAAGTACTAACTGACGAAGAGAATAAATTTGCGCTTGTTGTGGTTTCGAACGACCAGCTTTCTCTGGCGATAGGGAGAGAGGGGCAGAATGCACGGCTGGCAGCGAAGTTAACAGGATGGAAGATAGATGTGAAAAGCGAAAAGCAGTTTGAAGAAAGGCTTGATGAGGCAAGGAAAGAAAGGCTTAAAGTCAAAGAGGAAGATTCTGGAACTGATCAGCACTAACAGGGGAATTCTCAATGAGCTGGTATTGGTTTATTTTATTTAGAGTTATTTAAAATTGCATATAAAATCAATGGTATGAACGAAGAGAATATTAAGAAAAAAAGCATTAAGAAAACTAATAAAGAGGCTAAGCCGGTTAAAATAAAAGGCAAAAAATCGGCTGATAAGTCCATGCAACTGAAGGTTGTTAAAAAAAAGGCAGGAGTTGCAGGAAAGGGGCTGGCAAAGAAAGTTGATGATGGAAGAGTAAAGAGAGAAAAAGCCGGTAGAGAGAAGAATGAGGTAAAGCGCAGTATGGACAATAAGGAACAGCCGAAAATCATTAAAAAAGAATCAAAAGCTACAGAGAAGAAGAAAAGCCTTAAAAAAACTGATTCAAAGTCTATAAATAAGTTAGAAAGCAAGGATACAGTTATAAAAAAGATTAAGACCGATTCTAAGAAAGGCGTAAATAAAAAACCCCGGGTTAAGACAGCAAGGGCTGTAGTAGATAATAAAAAAATTGAAATTGAAGAGAAGAGCAAAAAAAAGCTGGAGGATGAGCAGAAGGCTAAAACCGGCTGGGAAGAAGAAAAAAAACAGAGTATAAAAAGTGTTATTGAAAAAGAACTCGACAAGGAAGAAAAGGAAGGACGATTAAGATTAAAAGTAAAGCATGAAAGACCCAGACCGGCAGATAAATTGGGTAAGAAAGAAACCCGGAAAACTAAAAGTGGGGTTTTGAAAGAAGGATTAAGAAAAAGACCCGAGATAAAGAAAATAGTTGAAATTTCCGAGGGAATAACGATAAAGAAACTCTCAGAAAAAATAAATGTTCATTCGTCTGAGATTTTAAAGTTGTTGTTTGATATGGGCGAGACTATTAATATAAATCAATCTCTTAGCAAGGATTTAATAGAATTTATATCTCATGAGTATAATTTTAAATATCGTATTATAGGTTTTGAAGAGAAGCTGGATGAGATTTACAAAGATGAAAAGGAAAATTTAGAGCCAAGAGCTCCAATTGTTACTGTTATGGGCCACGTGGACCATGGTAAGACGACACTTCTTGATGTTATCAGAAAAACAAGTGTTGCAACGAGCGAGCAGGGCGGAATAACCCAGCGTATAGGTGCCTACCAGATCGAATACAGGGGAAGAAAAATTACTTTTATAGATACACCCGGGCATGAAGCATTTACTTCCATAAGAGCGAGAGGTGCAAAAGTAACAGATATCGCAGTAATTGTTGTTGCAGCTGATGATGGTATAATGCCACAAACAATAGAGGCGATAAACCATGCCAAGGACGCAGGTGTTTCAATTATAATTGCCATAAACAAAATAGATCTTCCAAATGCAGACCCTGAAAAAATAAAAAAGGGTCTTACTGAATATAATCTTGTTCCTGAAGAATGGGGCGGAGATACTGTTTGCATAGAAATTTCCGCTAAGAAAAAGATTAATCTGGATGAGTTCCTGGAAATGATTTTACTTGTCGCAGATTTGAATGAAATAAAAGGTAACCCGGATGCAGGGGGAACAGGGATAATAATTGAATCAAGATTGGACAGGGGACTTGGTCCTGTTGGGACTGTTATAGTAAAGAGGGGCAAGTTAAAAGTAGGTGATCCATTTATTGCAGGAGATTCTTTTGGAAAGATAAGATCGATAAGAGATGAAAATGGCGGAGCGCTTAGAGAAGCAATTTTATCACAGCCAGTTGAGATTGTAGGATTTCCAGTGGTACCAAAGGCAGGAGATAAACTTTTTATAGTAAGTGATGAAAAGGCTGCCAAGGGATTATTACAGAAAAAAGACTATGATAGAAAGATGATGAAGATTGCCAATTCAAGAAGAAGCCTTACGCTGGAAGAGTTATCAGAGCTATCAAAAGAAAATGAGATTAAAAAGTTAAAAATAGTGCTGAAAGCAGATTCTGAAGGCTCAATGGATGCGGTTGAGAAATCTTTAAATGAAATAAAAGAAGAGCAGATAAAGATTGACATAATACATAAAGCAGTGGGTGCTATAACTGATAGCGACGTTATGCTTGCAGCTGCGTCAAACGCAATCGTAGTTGGCTTTGGCGTTTCGTTGAATAAGAGTGCTGATATTTTATATAAAAGAGAAGGTGTGGAAGTAAGGACTTATGATATTATATATAAATTAATTGATGATATTACTCTTGCTTTTAAAGGTTTATTAAAACCCGAGGTTAAGAAAATTTCTAAAGGGAAAGCTGAGATAAGAGAGTTATTCAAGCTACCTAAAGTTGGAGTGATTGCAGGCTCTTATATACTTGAAGGTGAAGTTGAAAGAGGTAACCTGGTAAAGGTAACAAGAGAAGGAAAAGTAATTTATGAGGGAAGAGTAGAAACCCTTCACCGTTTTAAGGAGGATGTTAAAAAGGTAACCTCAGGATATGAATGTGGTATAAGGCTGGATAATTTTCAGGATTTTATTGCTGGAGATTTACTGGAGTTCTTTGAAGAAAAATAAAACCGTTCAATATAGAGCAAGCATATGGTGATCGTGATGAACAGAATTAGAAAAGCGGAGATAGATTTAAAAAGGGAAATAAGTTTCATAATTAACGCAAAAACAAACGACCCGAGAATTGGATTTATAACGATAACTGACACGAAATTGTCTGTTGATTTCAAATGGCTGGATGTTTTTGTAAGTATCATGGGTAATAAGGATGAAGTAGAGAAGAGTCTTGAGGGCTTAAGACACAGTAGTGGATTTATAAAGAAAAATCTACAGAAGAGGTTAAGGTTAAGAAATATGCCCAGCATAAGGTTCTTGCTTGATAGGTCTGTTAGTAATGGTATGAGAATATCTACAATATTGGAAAAATTGATTAAAAATGAATAGCTTTAGGCAGGTAATATAATTGGAAGATATGCAGAATCTGTACAGTCAGGTTTCAGAGATTATAAATAAAAATAACAATTTTTTTATTATAACCCATGCTTATCCGGACGGGGATTCAATGGGTTCCCAGGTAGCTTTGTACCATCTTTTAACATTACTTAAAAAAAATGTAGTAGCATTAATCAACAGTGAAATTCCCTATCAATACAGTTTCCTGCCATACTATAATGATATAAAGACTGACCCTGATATAATAAAAAAATCAGGAAATAACTACGTATATTTCTGCCTTGATTGTGCTGATGAGAACAGAATGAATGTTAATTTTGGTGAAATAAAAGCTTCCGCTCTGCATGTGATAAATATTGATCATCATTATGATAATACCAATTTTGGTAATATAAATATTGTTGATTCAAGTAAGTCAGCAACTGCAGAAATTTTGTATGATTTTATATTCAATTATTACAGAGAATTAATTGACAGTAAGATAGCTATGGGAATTTATGTTGGTATACTGACCGATACAGGTAATTTTCAGTATAGCAATACAAATTACTCGGTTCATAAGGTAGCAAGCGAACTGCTAAAATTCAATCTGAAGCCTTCTGATATTCATAAGCGTATATATGAGAGTGAACCTCTGGCAAGATTTAAATTAATCAAGATGGTTCTTGAGAGGATTAGATATATAGATTCTTATGGGTTAATATATTCTTATGTTTTACAGAAAGATTTTAAAAAGCTGGATCTACCTTTTTCTGCCCAGGATGGTTTGATTAATCTCTTAAGAAGTGCTGAAAAGGTTAAGATCGCGGCTTTAATAAAACAGGCCGAAGGCAAATCTTTTAGAGTAAGCCTGCGTACCTCTGATAGCAGCATAAATCTAATTGAAATCGCATCGAATTTCAATGGTGGGGGTCACAAGATGGCTGCAGCTTATTCAGATAGCGGAGATCTGGGGGCTGTAATAAGAAAATTGATATCAGCAGTAAAAAAAATAACATAAAACATGAAAAATAATATTAAATATGAGTTATTGGTTAATTTTAATGGTGTGCTATTAATAAATAAGCCACAGGGTATAACCTCTTATGAGATAATAAAGAAGATAAAGAAAGTTTTTTTTTAAGAAAGATTGGACATGCAGGGACACTGGATCCAGAAGCGGAAGGTCTGCTTGTAATCTTGCTAAATAAAGCCACAAAGTTATTTGACTATTTTTTAACTTTGAATAAAAAGTATATTGCCGGGATAAAGCTTGGAGTGGTTACTGATACACGGGATTTAAGCGGAAGGGTTTTATTTACTAGAAGGGTTAGGGGCCTGAGTTATAAAAAAGTATTGATGTCTCTTGATAAATTTAAAGGTGAAATTGAACAGGTACCCCCGGCATATTCTTCGGTAAAATACAGGGGAAGACCTTCTTATGTTTATGCAAGAAAAGGACAGAATATAGATTTAAAACCTAAAAAAGTAAATATCTATAATCTGGAATTAATTTCACTGGAAGGCAGTATGCTTACTATAAAGGTGGAGTGTGGCTCGGGTACTTATGTAAGATCTCTTGCTTATGATATTGGAGACGAGCTGGGTGTTGGAGCTTCAGTAAAAAGTCTGAAGAGGATAACTGTAGGCGACTATAAACTGGAAGACAGTATTAATATAGATGAATTATTAAAAGAAGGAATAAGTGAGAGTTGTCTGGATTCCAGCTCATATATAATATCAATTGAGAGAATGCTTGAAGGAAATAAGAGTATCTGTATAAGTGATGAATTTAAATCTCAAATCTCAAGCGGTAGTCCTGTTAAAATCAGGATGCTTGGAAAACAGGAAATTAAGGAATTTGGGTCATTTAAAAAAGGCACTTTTGTAAAAATAATAGATAGTAAAGAAAATCTATTGGCTGTTCACAGAATTTTAAGTGATGAATTATCAGTTGATATTGGTGGCAAAGATTTAAAATTGACTGAAAGTATTTTAATTTTATAATAGATGCCTGGTTGAGTGACATTTTATGGATATTAAATTTTAGAATTTTAAGGAGAGGTGCTGACGGAGTTGTCGGAATTACTGGAGTTTGGAAAAGTAAACGAGGAATATTTCAGGTTTTTGAAACCGGTAGTGGTAATTGGGTTTTTTGATGGGGTACATCTGGGACATAAGAAAATTATAGAAGCCTGTGTGAGCAGGGCAGAACGATTAAAGGGCGTCAGCACGGTTCTAACTTTTGATAACCCGCCTATAAATACAATAAAAAATCGTATGTATAAAAGGCTGATAATTTCTTATGAAGAAAAGATTAAGATAATTAATGATTTAAATATTGATTATATTGTTACTGTAAGAAACGGCTCTGATTTTTTAAAATTATCTCCCGAAAGTTTTTGCAGTGATGTTCTTGTAAAAAAGCTACATGTTAAAGAAATTTTTGTGGGAGATGATTTTCGTTTTGGATTTAAAGCTGAAGGAAATATTAAATTCTTAAAGGATTTTTTTAAACCTTATAGAGTGAAGGTTAATGTAATGCCGCTTGTAAAAGTAAAAAATGAAATAGTGTCAAGCACAAATATAAGGAAATACTATTCTGAAGGAAAAATCAAAAAAATAGCCACTCTGCTGGGAAGGAACCCACAGATTGAAGGGGTAGTCGTAAAATCATCAGGAAGGGGTAGAAAGCTCGGATTCCCAACAGCAAATATAGATGTATGCGGGATTTTTGTGACCCCACGGGATGGGGTTTATCTTGGAAGGGTTATGGTTGATTATAAGCATGAATTAATACCTTCTATAATAAATATAGGAAGCAACCCTACTTTTAAAGGCGGAAAAAGGTGGATTGAAACATACTTACTTAATTTTGATGAAAATATTTACGGAAAGAAGATAAAAATTACTTTCCTGGAAAGATTGAGAAATGAAATTTCATTTAAAAGTAAAGACAAGCTAATAAGCCAGATGGTTGCAGATCTTAATTATGCCAATAAATACTTTAGAATCAAAGTAAATAATGACAAAAATGATTAGTTCTATATTTATTGATTGAAAATTACCGGGTTGAATAACTCCTGGTAGCTTTCTGCTTTAAGAAGTGTTCATTCTCATTATTAAGTAGAATACTGAGTTAAGATAAATTGTAATTAGTATATAGTTATGGTAAATTATAGTACGAGTGTTTTAGGAGGTGAATGATTTGACATTAGTAAAAGAAGAGAAAAAGAAAATTATTGATAAGTTTAAAGTTCATGAGGGTGATACTGGTTCCTCCGAAGTCCAGATAGCTATTCTCACTAAAAAAATTAACAGGCTTAATGAACATTTGAAGGTGAATAAAAAGGATCATCATTCAAGAAGGGGCCTTGTTATAATGGTAGGTAAGAGAAAAAGGCTCCTTGGATATTTAAAGAATAACGATATTGATAAGTACAAGAAAATAATTGAGGAATTAGGTTTAAGAAAATAGTAATATCTTCATACCCAAAAGAGGATATAGTAGTTTAAAGAGGTAATTTAATATAAATGGAAAAAAGTCATGAAGTTGAAATTGGTGAGAAGAAATTCATCTTTACCACAGGCAAAATAGCAAGACAGGCTAATTCAGTTTTAGTCAAACACGGCGGAAATGGAGTTCTGGTTACAGCGGTTATGAGCCAGCAGACATCTGAGGGCTCAGATTTCTTCCCTCTGGTAGTGGATGTTGAAGAAAGAATGTACGCAGCTGGCAAGATCCCTGGAGGATTTTTTAAGAGAGAGGGCAGGGCCAGTGATAAGGCAGTCCTGAATGCAAGGCTAACCGACAGAGCGCTACGACCGTTATTCAATAAAAATATAAGAAATGAAGTTCAGCTTATTGCTACGGTTATTTCATTTGATCAGGAAAATCCATATGATATTTCTGTAATAAATGGAGCTTCTACAGCGCTGTACATTTCAGATATACCGTTTGACGAGCCTGTTGGTGCTGTAAGGATGGGTAAAGTAGGAGATAGGTGGGTAGTAAACCCATCATATAATGAAATTGGAGAAAGCATTATAGATATAATTGTAGCCGGTACAGAGGATGCAATATTAATGGTTGAAGCAGGTGGCAGGGAAGCTCCCGAGGAATTAGTAGTTGAGGCCATAGAGAGGTCGCATGTTGAAATAAAAAAAATAATAAGCTTCCAGAAAGATTTCTGTAAATTAGCCTGTAGAAATAAAAAAGAAACAGTAAATTTTGAGTTAAATAAAGATATAGAAAAAAAGGTAGTAGATCTTTCAGAGAATAAGATTAAAAAAATCCTTGATGAAGTGGCAGAATATTCAGTAAGTGAAGAAAAGAAGGCTTTGCTTGATAATACTGAAAGGGGTTATTTCCAGGATAACGTTTTACTTTTAAGAGAAGAAATCGGGGGAAAGCTGGAAGAAGATTTTCCTGAAGATAAAGAAAGTATAGATGTTAGCTTTAAAGAGATTGAAAAAAAATTAGTAAGAGAAATGATTCTTGATAAAGGGATAAGGCCTGATGGCAGGACACCCGATGAGATAAGAAAAATAAGTTGCGAAGTTGGCTTATTCCCCGACACAACCCATGGAATAGGGCTATTTACAAGAGGAAAGACACAGGCTCTAACTATATTGGCTCTTGGTTCAATAAAAGAAGCGCAAAAGATTGATAGCCTTGGGAAAGAGGAGTTTAAAAGATATATACACCATTATAACTTTCCTCCTTTTAGTGTTGGTGAAACATGGCCATTAAGGGGTCCCAAGAGAAGGGATATCGGACACGGAGCTCTGGCAGAAAAAGCTTTGAGGCCAATGATTCCCGATGAAGATAAATTTCCATATGTATTGAGACTGGTATCAGAGATTCTGGAATCAAACGGGTCAACTTCGATGGCGAGTGTTTGTGGGAGCACGCTGGCTTTAATGGATGCCGGAGTCCCCATACTAAATCCTGTCTCCGGGATAGCAATGGGTTTGATTAAGGGTGAGGGAGACAGATATGTCGTATTGAAAGATATACAGGGAGTGGAAGATTTTTATGGTGATATGGACTTCAAAGTGGCAGGGACTAAAAATGGGGTAACCGCACTGCAGATGGATATAAAAGTAAAGGGAGTTAGCCTGGATATTATAAGAGATATACTGGATAAAGCCAGGGAAGGAAGGTTATATATACTGGGCAAAATGCTGGAAGTTATACCCGAACCACGTAAGAGTCTATCTAAATGTGCTCCAAAAATAACTACTTTTAAAATACCCAAGGAAAAGATAGGTGAAGTTATTGGACCCGGCGGTAAAAATGTTAAAAACATAAAGGAAGAATTTAATTTAGATGAGATTGATATAAGTGATTATAATGGAGAGGGTCTGGTTTCTATTACTTCGTCTGATGATTACAATATCGAAATGGCAAGGAAAAAAATAGAGGGAATGCTCAGGAGCATTGACGATATAAAAATAGGGGAAGTATTTATGGGAGCAGTTGTTGGTATTACAAGCTACGGGGCTTTTATAAATTTGATTCCAGGTGTTGATGGACTTCTTCACATATCAAAGATTGCAAATGAAAGAATTAAAGATGTCAAAGACTATTTGAAAATAGGCGATAAGATAATGGTTAGAGTTGTCAATATCGATACCCGTACCAAGAAAATAGGTCTGGAAAGAGCTGATATCTGAAAATTTTATTAGCGAGGTAGATAATAAAATAGTTTCATCAAGTAGCGTAAAATTTGATCATTATGAGATAACTGAGCTAGATAACGGTATAAAGATAATAAGTGAGTACTTGCCTCATTTCAGGTCTATATCAATGGGCCTCTGGGTATCCGCAGGGTCCAGGAACGAAAAAGAAATCATAAGTGGAATCACACATCTAATAGAGCATCTTATATTTAAAGGCACTAATAAAAGAAGCGGTAAAGATATAGCTATTGAATTTGACATGGTTGGTGCAGAATTTAATGGATTTACCGATAAAGAAAACTGCTGCGTATATGCCGATTTTATTGATACCTATATTAATAAATGTACAGATTTATTATTTGATATTCTTTTAAATCCATCTTTTCTTGCAGAGCATATAGAAACTGAAAAAAAAGTTGTTATTGAAGAGATTAAGATGATAGAAGATAATCCTTCTGAAGATATAATAAATTATTTTTATAAGGAAGTTTTCAATGGTCATCCACTGAGCTTACCGGTACTGGGGACGAAGGACTCGGTTATAAAGATTAAAAGGCCTTCAATACTTGAGTACTTCAGGGAGGAATTTGATATAAGCAGGCTGGTAGTTTCAGCAGCCGGAAATGTCAAACACAAAGATTTAGTCGAAAAGGTTAGAAAGTATGCGGATAAAAGCAAGGGCAGTAAAAAGGTAAGATATTTAAATAAAATTAAATTAATCCAGAATAAAGGAATAAGAAAAATACCGAGTTCTAAAACAGATTCAGTTCATATGTGCTTTGGCGGTACAGGATGCGGGAGAAACAATAAGGATAAATATCCGATTTCGCTTTTTACTAATCTTCTGGGCGGAAGTATGAGCAGCAGATTGTTTCAGAGGATAAGAGAGGATGAAGGATTGGCTTATTCTATTTTCAGTAGTAATATTCAATATCTGGATACCGGAATAATAATTATTTATGCATCTGTATCGCCAGGTAATGCTGAAAGAGTGCTGGAACTGATAAAAGATGAAATAACAAATATTTCTAAATATGGAGTGGAAGAGTCCGAATTTTTGAGAGCCAGGGAAAATTTGAAAGGCAGTATCGTGTTAAGTGTTGAAGACATAAGCTCGAGGATGTTCAGGCTGGGCAAAGCGCTACTTTTTGATAAAAATGTTTTGACTATTAATCAGATATTAAAGAAAATAGATAGTGTAAACAGGGAAGATTTAAGTTATATTTCTAGTAGATATTTTAATCTTAATGCAATGAGTTTGATAATGATGGGTAAAGTGAATTAAGGAAGGTTAGAATGAAAAAAATAGTATTGTCCGGGATTTGCGGAAAAATGGGCCAATCTATTTCCAGAGAGTTAATAAATGAGAAAGACGTAGAGCTGGTAGGCGGACTGGATATAAAAAACACAGGCATGGATGTTGGGGAATTTCTAACCGGAAAGAAAACGGGTTATAGAATATATAGTTCCTGCGAGGATATTAAGAAGTTGAATCCTGATATTATTGTAGACTTTACGAATTACGAAGTGGCTTACAGGAATATCAAATGGGCTATTGGTAACGGGATAAATATTATAGTGGGTACTACCGGCTTTAAAAAGAAAGATTTAGAAGATATAGAAAAAGAGGCTTTGAATTCTTCAAGCAAGACACTAATTGTGCCTAATTTTTCGATAGGCGCTGTAATAATGATTAAAGTTGCAGGAATGATATCAAAATATTTTGATAATTGTGAAATACTGGAATTGCACCATGATAAGAAAATAGATGCTCCATCGGGTACTTCTTTATATTCTGCCGAGCAGATAGGACTTTCCAGGAATTATAATGAATCCAGATTAAAAGATAATGAAATCGAGACTATAGAGGGAAGCAGGGGTGGATTTGTTAATGGTGTTCATATTCACAGTATAAGGTTACCTGGACTTCTGGCTCATCAGAATATTATTTTTGGAGCAAAGGGTCAGACATTATCAATCAGGCATGACAGCCTGGATAGGTCATCATTTTATCCGGGAGTAATTTTTGCTATAAGAAGTCTGGACAAACTGCCGGCTTATACTTTTGGATTGGATAAGTTAATAGATATTTAGTTGAACTATTTTCTCAAGGAGGACTTAATGTTAAACATAAGCGAGGTAATTACAGCAATGGTTACACCTTTTGATAGGAGTTTTAATCTTGACTTTGAGTCCTGTAATAAATTAATAGAATATCTCATAAAAGAAGGTAATGATGGAGTAGTACTCGCTGGCTCCACAGGCGAATCTTCAACACTTGATGATGAGGAGAAGATAGCACTGTTTAAGTTTGTAAAGGATAATTTTGGAGATAGAGTTAAAATAATTGCCGGAACAGGCTCTAATGATACTAAACATTCCATAGAACTATCGAAAGAAGCAGAAAAGATAGGAGTGGACTGCTTGCTTCTGGTTGCACCTTATTACAATAAACCGTCGCAGTGGGGTCTTTTTAAACATTTTGAAAAAATAGCTTCAGAGGTTAAGCTTCCTATTATTTTATATAATGTTCCTTCGAGAACATCATCCAATATAAGCTCTAAAACATGTGTTGAGCTATCTAAAATAGATAATATCTGCGGTGTAAAAGAGGCAAGTGGCGACCTGAAGCAAATTTCGGAGATAATAAGAGATACCGATAAAAGTTTCCTGGTTTATAGCGGAAATGATGGGGATACCCTGCCGATATTGTCTATCGGGGGATATGGGGTTATAAGTGTTGCTTCTCATCTGGTATACAGGAAGATTAAAGAAATGGTTTCAAGTTTTAAAAGAGGTGATTTTAATAGAGCATCAGAGCTTCACAGGTATCTTCTGGATATTTTTTATGGAATCTTTATAGCTACAAACCCAATTCCCATAAAGAAGGCATTAAACCTGAAAGGTATCGGTGTGGGGTCCTGCAGGCTTCCTCTATGTGATATGGGAGAAAATGAACTCGAGATTTTTGAGGAGATTTTAAAGAGGTACAGAATAATAAATTAGATAATTGTAATCACCCGGGGATGCAGGAATGCATAAATAAAAAAAGAAGGTGGGGCTTTGCATATAAGGAATTATGTCAAAAAAAAGTAGTTTAAAAATGATACCACTTGGAGGATTAAGTGGAATTGGCAAGAATATAACACTCTTTGAGAAGTATAATCAGATAATAATTGTTGACTGCGGGTTGATGTTTCCAGATGATGATATGCCGGGAGTTGATTTTATAATACCGGATTTTTCATATATAAAAAGAAATAAAAACAAAGTCAAAGCAGTAATACTTACACATGGGCATGAAGACCATATAGGCGCTCTTCCATTTTTATTCAAGGAAATAAATGTTCCTGTATATGCTACAAAACTAACAATAGGCCTGGCTAAAACCAAGTTTGATTATTCAGATGGTGAAGACAGGGTGGAATTTAATGAGATAGACCCTGATAAACCTGTGGATATAGGACCATTTCATATTGATTTTTTCAGGGTCACGCACAGCATACCGGATGGTGTCGGTTTAATTATAAATACAGATGTAGGTACAATTATACATACAGGAGATTTTAAGTTTGACTATGCCCCGATTGATAGAAAACCCACGCAATTTTCGAAAATTGCATCAGCTGGTCAGAAAGGAGTGCTGGCTCTTTTATGTGACAGTACTAATGCCGAAGAGATAGGTTTCACTTTGCCAGAGAGAGATGTGGGGAAAACTTTGCTTGATAAATTTGATGAGGCTTCTAAAAGAATTATCGTGGCAACTTTTTCATCTCATATACATAGAATACAGCAGGTCTTTGATGTTTCTTATAAATTAGGGAAAAAAGTCGCAATTAGCGGCAAATCAATTTTAAAGACTATAAGAGTCGCATCTGAACTTGACTATCTAAAAATACCAGAAAATACCATAGTTCCGATAACGAAAATTGAGAATTTCCCCATGAAAGAAGTAGTAATTCTTTCTACAGGAAGCCAGGGAGAGCCACTTTCTGCTTTAAACAGAATGGCTCTGGGTGAACATAAGAGAGTTAGTATAATGAGGGGGGATATGGTGATAATTTCGGCTTCACCTATACCGGGTAACGAGAAAGCTATATCAAATACGATAAACAGGCTTATAAGACAGGGAGCCGAAGTTTTCTATGAATCAATTGCAGGTGTACATGTATCAGGTCATGCGGCGCGTGAAGAAATAAAAATTATGATTAGCCTGACAAATCCCAGATATTTTATTCCCATACATGGAGAGGATAAGCATAAAATCCAGAATGCAGGGATAGCAAAATCAATGGGGATAAGTGAAGAAAATATAATAATAGCTGAAGATGGAGATGTTATTACGATAAATTCCAATCTATGTAAAGTTTCTAAAAATCTAAATCCGCAAACCATCTACATAGATGGTATAGGCATGGGGAATATAGAGGATGTGGTTCTTAAGGATAGAAGAGCATTGTCAAGGGATGGAGTGGTATTTATAGTAGCAGGGGTTGACTGTATAAATAAGACGATACTTTTCGAACCTGATTTTACTGTAAGAGGAATTATATATATAGAGAGTTTAAAGAATATAATCAAAGAATCTAAAAAGATTGCAAAGGATTCCATTAAAACCTGTTTTAGTAAAAATATGATGTCAAGGTCTATAATCGAGAAGTCTATTAGCGATGTGGTAGAAAAATTTATTTTTAAAAAAGCCGGGATAAGACCTATAATAATAACTAAAGTTGTGAGTCCTGATAAAGATTGATTTTTAATATTAGTCCCAAAAAATGAGTAAGTCAAAAAATAAAGTAAAGAAAATAAAACACATAAAAAATAATTACATTTCCGAAAATCAAAAGAATAAAAGGACATATGTAAAGAGAAGGACCGAGGTATACGGTGTTCTGATAATAATGGTAGCATTTTTAATGTTTATAAGCGTTTTTAACTTTTCGGAAGCCGGTATAGTAAATAAAACTGTAAATGATTATTTATCATTTATTTTTGGCGCTGGTAAATTTTTGATTCCTTTTATGCTTCTAATATGGGGATTTAGTTTTTTCTTCAAAAGAATTCGTTTTCTGTCATCAAGATTTGGTCTGGGTTTTCTTCTTTTGTTTCTATCTATACTGGGGATACTTGGCAATAATTTTAATAACGCAGGATTTTTTGATGAAAATTTGATGAGGATAAGAGGGGGAATTGCAGGAGCAGGTATTTTTTATGGATTACATAAACTGTTTAGTAGTGTGGGGGCAATTGTAGTACTTTCAGTATTGCTGGTCATATCTGTTTTGATAATAACAAGGATATCTTTAATAGAAGTGGGCAGGAAAATAATATATCTATTCAGATATATATTTACGAAAGTAAAAATAAAACCTCCCGGTGAATTTATTAAAAATAAAGGGGGAACTGCTGGAGGGTTGCCAGAAGATACTGAAGAAGGCAGTATCCTGGAATATGAGAGCAGGAAAGAAAAAGATTTTAAAAAAACAGGAGCTACCGGTAGTTACGGAAGGATACCAAAAGAAAAGTTTGATGTATCTGTTGAATTAATAAAAGACTTAGATAAACCGGAGAGCAGTCAATTAAAAATTCCCATAATGGAAAAAAGTGAAGGGCTTGATGATAATTATAGGTTGCCTCCAGTAAATTTATTGAGGAAATCTAAAGATATTCCTTCAAGGTTATATAAACAGGGAGTTAAGGAAAGGGCTCGTATATTAAATAAACTGCTAAATGATTTTAATCTTAATGCACGTATAGAAAAAGCAATAAGCGGTCCTACTGTAACTCTTTATGAGCTGAAAATCCCTCCTGGAGTTAAAGTGCAGAGGCTCTTGAGCCTTGAAGATGATTTCTGTGTAGCGCTCGGTTCGCCTGATGTAAGGATTTTGACTCCTATACCCGGAAGATCCGCAATAGGCATCGAGGTTCCGAACAGTATAAGGAGCATAGTAACACTCGGGGATATTTATTCAATCGAAGATAAAAATTTAACCGATAATCTTTTAAATGTTCCCCTCGGGAAGAATCTCTCTGGAGATATTATATATATGGACATATCAAAAATGCCCCATATATTAATAGCAGGCGCTACTAACTCGGGGAAAAGCTCATGCCTGAATAGCATTATCATATCTCTTTTAATGAAAGTAAAACCCTGTGATGTGAGATTTGTGATGATAGACCCAAAAATGGTTGAGCTAAGTATTTATAACGGAATCCCGCATCTATTATCTCCTGTAGTAGTTAATCCCAAGAAAGCATCGTCAGCTCTTTCATGGGTGGTGGAGGAAATGGAAAGCAGGTTTAAACTTCTGGTTGGGAGGAATTTTAAGTCTCTGGAAATGTATAATTTAGAAGCAGGGAGGAGCGGGGAAGGAGAGGATAGTTTCAGCCCACTTCCATATATCATTGTCTTTATTGATGAACTTGCAGATCTGATGATGTTATCAGCTTCAGAGGTAGAGGATAGCATATGCAGAATTGCACAGATGGGAAGGGCGGTAGGGATTCATTTAATAGTATCCACCCAGAGGCCCTCAGTTAATATAATAACAGGATTGATAAAGGCAAATATACCATCGAGAATAGCGTTTATGGTTTCGTCAAATATAGATTCAAGAGTTATCCTGGATTGTGGAGGAGCAGAAAAGTTAATAGGCAAAGGTGATATGCTGTATTTACCATATTATTCTAACAGACCAGAAAGGATACAGGGCTCGTTTGTTACCACTCATGAAATAGAAATAATTACAGGCTACATAAAAAATAAAAGTTCTCCGGAATACAATGCTGAAATTTCAAAGAGAATTAGTGAAGAGAAGAAAAATTTAGAAAACGAGGACGAACTATTTTATGAAGCTTTAAGGGTGGTAGTGGATTTTGGGCATGCATCAGCTTCGTTATTACAGAGAAGATTAAAGATAGGATATTCAAGGGCTGCAAGGATTATAGACCAGATGGAGGACAGGGAGTTAATTAGCGGATATGAGGGCAGTAAGCCAAGGGAAATATTGATTTCAAAAGAAGACCTGTTAAGAATGCTTGAAGAAAAAGAATCTTAGAGTATAAGAATAGAATTAAAAAAGCTACGCCAGAATTTAGATATGATTTGTTCGATAATAAGCATAGGAACTGAATTAAATCTTGGTTTGATACTGGACATGAACTCAAGGTATATTGCGGGCAGGGTTACTGAACTCGGCATAGAATGTAAATATATGTTCACTGTAAATGATGATTTAATTGATATATCAGAGATTATAAAGCACAGTTTAAAATACACTGACCTGGTGATAATAAGTGGAGGCCTTGGTCCTACTGATGACGATGTTACAAGGCGTGCAGTTGCTCTTGCATTGAATTCCCAGCTTATAAGGGATAAAAACCTTGATAAAACCAGTCTGAAGTTTTTTATAAACAAAAGAAGGAAAGAAGTTGTTGATAGGCTACTCAGGCAATCATATATCCCTGTAAATTCTATACCATTGAAACCAAAAATAGGAAGTGCTCCTGGCTTTATTGTAGAGACGAATGATAAAAAGTTTATATTTTGCATACCAGGGGTTCCAAAAGAGATGAGGAGCATGTTTGAAGAAGGTGTCGTGCCATTTTTAAAGAAAGTTATAAAAGGTAAAGGTCACAAAAAAGACATTTTAAAAATTAAAAAGTCAATATTACTCACGACGGATATCAGTGAAACAGAAATAGAGGAAAAAATTAAAGGGGTTATTACTGAAGCCAGGGAGATGAATGTACAGGTGGGGATAACTGCTGAACCTGGCTTAATAAAGGTGATATTGATTGCAAAGGCCTATAATGATGTTGATGCAGAAAGAAATTTGAGGTTTTTAGAAACAAAAATCACAGGCAAACTTGGAAATTGTTTTTACGGGAAAGATGGTACTTTAATTTCCGATAGTTTAAAAGAGACTATTGAAAAAGCTGGAGATAATTTAACTATCAGTACTGCCGAATCAATAACGGGCGGATTGATTAGCAGTATTATAACTGATACACCTGGAAGCTCAAAGTTTTTTCTTGGAGGGATAGTTTCTTATTCAGATTATTCTAAAATAAAGTTACTTGGTGTAGATAAAAATGAACTTGAGAAAAGTGGAGTAGTGAGCAGGAAGGTATGTTTAGAGATGGCAAAAAAAGCCAGGGAAGTTTTTAACTCTGATTATTCTTTGAGTGTAACTGGCTACGCGGGACCGGAAGCGCGGGACAATAAAGTTGGCCTTGTTTATTGCTGTATTTTAGGGCCATGTGGTTATAAAAAAATATTCAGGAAGTTTTTTCAGGGGACCAGGTCAGAAATTAAGTTTAGAACTGCACAGTTCGTAATTAAAGAGCTAAAAGTAACGATAAATGAAAGAATATTAGAAGAAAAAAAATGAAAAAGGATTCTGTTGCAAATAGTAACCAGAATGAGTCCAGGAAAAGATTATTTATAGCTATCGGTATTCCAGAAGATATAAAGAAAGAAATATGGAATTATGCAGCTGATATTCTGGGGAAAGATGAGCATATAAGATTGGTTCCTGATTCTAATATACATGTTACCTTGAAATTCCTTGGGGATACAGATATAAGGAAAATAGATAAAATTAAAAAAGCGATAGAGGAAACGTCATGTGGATTTGATAAATTTACATATGAGATAAGCAAAAAAATGAATGCATTTCCAAAACCTGAGAATGCCAGAGTAATTTTTTTAGAAATAAATAAAGGTGGTGATATAGTATCTGAAATTTATGACAGATTGGAAGATAATATGAGTAGAATTGGCATCGACAGAGAAAAAAGGGATTTTTTCCCTCATATTACTATTGCAAGAGTTAAAATTTACAGGAATTTAAGGCAGCTTGTAGATAAAAGCAATGGAGTTTTTTCTAAAGAGCTGGAATGCTCGGAAATAACTTTATTTGAGAGTAGGTTAAAACCTTATGGAGCTGAATATATTGTAGCCGGCAGCTATGGCTTAAAATAAAATATATTTTTAATTATTAATTTATATTAAAAAAAAATAATATATGGTAAAATTTCATATGTGCTTATGTGCAAATATTTTATATATAATTAATAAATAATTACTGAGAATGCTGGATAATTTATTTTTTAAGAAATTTGTTTATTGGAGGGCTTAATATGGATAGAGAAAAGATTATAGAGAATACGGTATCCCAGATTGAAAGGCAATATGGTGGCGGAACTATAATGAGGCTGGGAGAGAAGAGCGTGATTCCGGACATAGGGCATATTTCAACTAATTCACTTGAGCTTGATATAGCTTTGGGAATTGGAGGGATACCCAGAGGTAGAGTAACCGAAATTTTTGGTCCGGAAGCTTCCGGTAAAACAACTCTTGCTTTGCATATTATCGCCAATGCTCAAAAGGAAGGCGGCATAGCTGCTTTTATAGATGCAGAACATGCACTTGATCCTAAATACGCAAGGAATCTGGGGGTAAAAATTGAAGAACTTCTGCTCTCACAACCAGATAATGGAGAGCAGGCTTTAGAAATATGTGAGATTTTGCTAAAAAGCGGCGCACTTGATGTTATCGTGATCGATTCTGTAGCGGCACTGGTGCCAAAAGCAGAGCTTGAGGGTGAAATAGGAGATTCTCATGTGGGTCTTCAGGCAAGGTTAATGTCCCAGGCATTGAGAAAGATCACAGGAGTTGTAAGCAAGACCAGGACTTCTGTAGTTTTTATTAATCAGCTGAGGGAAAAAATAGGAGTTATGTTCGGTAACCCGGAAGTTACTCCAGGTGGCAGAGCATTAAAATTTTATTCTTCGGTAAGGTTGGATATAAGAAGGATTGACAGTATTAAAGTTGGTACCGATATTATCGGGAATAGAGTTCGCGTAAAGGTAGTTAAAAATAAAGTAGCACCTCCTTTCAAAAGCGCGGAGTTTGATATAATTTACGGAAGAGGAATATCAAAAGAAGGAAGTTTGCTTGATGTTGCCACCGGGCTGGGGATAGTCGAAAAAAGTGGTTCCTGGTATTCATATAAGGATGAAAGAATCGGGCAGGGTAGAGAAAGTGCCAAAGCTTTTCTATCTGAAAATATAAAGACGATGGAAGAGATCGAAGAGAGAGTAAAAGATACATTACAATTAGATAGCGGTAAAAAAAGTAAAGGTAAAGATAAAAAAGAAGAAAGTTAGATTCTAAGATAGGATTTTATCTTATTAAATACAGAAAAAAGGTTTATTTGGAAATTTATAGCATTGGAATAAAGTTGTCAGGTACAATTAAAAAAAGTTTAAATTCAACCCAGAAAATAAGTGGGTCGGGATATGAACGGGCAATAGCGCAGGAAGCTCTGTACTATTGACTTATAGCGACTTAATGATATAATTACACCGCTAATTAGAATTGTATCAGTAGATTCATCTATTTGAAGACTTCTATTAAGTTTTTTGTTGACAATTAAACTCTGTTATGTTATTTTTCTGCAGGTTAATTTTGTGTTCTTTGAGAACTAAATAGTGTAAGTTTCTTCGAGCCAAATAACTAGAATATTAATTTTTTTGAGAGTTTGATCCTGGCTCAGGACTAACGCTAACGGTGTGC
>CAZKVH010000002.1:0-103828 GCA_964556165.1 uncultured Actinomycetota bacterium
AGATTTCGATCAACTTCTGGAAAGTGATGGTTTCCTGGAGATGTTTAATAGTTTTTACTACGATGACTCTGAAATCAAGGAAGTAAAAAAAGTGGAGGGTAGCGGAAATCTTCTCTATATTTTATTAGAGACACCCGAGAAGCTCGAAGATGTGGAAGAATTTTATAAAAGTAAAAAGGTCCAGTCAATCTGGAGCAGGTCTGAGATATTTGAAGAAAGCAAAGAAAGCCTTGAAGAACAATTTCTTGAAGAAGAAAGTGAAAATGTCCCGGTTTATAAATTTACCTATTACAGTGATAATAAAGATAAAATTGTAAACGTACTGGTAAAGGGGCTTGAAGAAAACAGAAGCCGAATAGTGATACTTTACTGGGATCTTCAGTAAGTTATAAATGGAAGACTACTCTATTTCAAAAACAAAAGTCTACACGGTTAGTGAACTCAATCAGGATATAAAAAGAAATGTTGAAGCAGGTTATCCGGATATATGGGTGGAAGGAGAGGTAAGTAACTTCTATTTTCATGATAAGAAACATATGTATTTTGACCTGAAGGATGAAAATTCTAAAATCAAAGTAGTTATGTTTCAAAATATTAACAGAAATTTGATTTTTGATATAGAAGAGGGTTTACATATCCTGATAAATGGTTACATCTCCCTGTACGAAAAGAGAGGAGAATACCAGTTAGTAGCTATGGACGCCCGTCCTGTAGGCAAGGGAGCGCTTATTCTTGCATTTGAGCAGTTAAAAAAAAAGTTGGGCGAGAAAGGTTACTTTGATGTTATCAATAAGAAAAGTATACCTCTCCTGCCCGGGAGAATCGGTCTGGTAACATCAACTGGCGGCGCAGTTATAAGAGATATAATTTTAGTTCTTAAAGAAAGATTTGAAAATTTTCATCTTATAGTGAGGGATGTTAATGTACAGGGGATTACTTCCAGTGATGAGATATGCGAGGCGATAGATGAGCTCTGTGAATATGGTGTGGATGTAATAATAATTGCAAGAGGCGGCGGTTCACTTGAAGATTTATGGGCATTTAATACGGAAAAAATAGCCGGGAAAATTTTTGAATGCCCTGTTCCAATTATATCCGCAATTGGTCATGAAACAGATTATACTATTTCTGATTTTGTTGCAGATAGAAGGGCTGCAACACCCTCTGTTGCGGCAGAGATTGTTATATTGAATAAAAGGGAAACAGTTGAGAAGATAGAAACTATGGTTAAAAGGGCAAGGAGCCTTATAAGCTCAGAAGTTAAAATACGTAAAAAAGAGATATTACTTTTGATGAGAAGAAGAATCTTCGCCAGGCCAGAAACGCTTCTTGATAGGTTTAACCAGGTTGTGGGCGAGTTGAATATAAGGCTGGAAAGAGATATCGGAGCTAATTTAAAAACGGTAGAAAATAATCTAATAAATATATGCAGGCTGATAGATAAGAAAAATATAATTGATAAAATTTATTCTTTTAAAACTGTAATAAAGAATTCGGATATCAGGTTAATTTCGACTGTGAATAATTATATTAATTTAAAGAAAAGTAAAATAAAATATATTATGGGCAAAATAGCTGACAGGAATCCAGTTAATATACTTGAGAGGGGTTTTGCTTTATTATATGGTGTGGAGAAAGACAGGAGCATAAAAAGTGTCAGGGAAGTTAATGTTGACCAGGCGGTCAGGATATTATTAAGAGATGGAGTGCTCAGCGCTAGAATATTTGATAAAATTTATAAAAAGATAGAGCCAGGTTTTAAAAATGAAAATTGAAGAAATGAGTTTCGAGGAATCTATTAAAAAGTTAGAGGAGATTGTCAGAGAATTAGAGGACGAAAATATATCTCTGGAAGATTCAATGAAGAAGTTTGAGTTAGGTATAAAGCTTTCTTCTAACTGTCTTAAGAAGCTAAATGAAGCCGAGAATAGGATAGAGGAACTTACCAGGTCAGAAGATGGAAAATTGATTGCCCGGGAGCTTAATTTAGAAAAAGAGAATTAATTTTTTAAATAAAAAAATAATTTTTTTTATTTTACCTCAAATATCTATAATTTATTATTTATAGCCTCAATCAATATATAGTGCATTTTTTATAGAGTCTATACAGAATCAGCCATATATAGTTATATAATCATATTAAAAAAATGTTAGATTAAATAATCATACATAAATCTATATTTTTTTAAATAATAGTTTACAAATTGTCTGCAATGTGTTATCTTATTGATTAAAAGTGGAGCGAAATGGTTAGAAAATGAGCTAAAAACCTTTAAATGGTTAATAAATGGGGAAGAGATGTTTTTAGGCGAATATCACAGGACAATTGATAATAAAGGAAGAATCTTTATCCCGGCAAAATTTAGAGAAGATTTGATAAAAGGCATTGTTATGTCAAAGGGGTTTGACGAGAAGTGCCTTTTTTTGTTTTCAAAGGAAAGCTGGAAAAAGCTTGAAGAAAAAATAATGGCAAATAAAGTTGCGGAGAGAAGCATTCAGCAGTTTTCTAGATGGTTTTTTTCTTCTGCAACTGAAGAAACAATGGATCAGCAGGGTAGAACCAGGATACCTCAGATTTTAATTGAATATGCAGGATTCAAAAAAGATATTGTTATGGTGGGTGTTTCGGATAGGGCAGAAATATGGTCTAAAGAATTATGGGAGGAATATTACAAAAAAGCTGATGCACAGTTTATGGGTGATAAGAATGCTTTTGAGCAATTACGGTTTTAAAGAGTGTTAAAAATGAACCCGGAAGGAATTCACAAACCGGTTCTTTTAAAGGAGGTTTTATATTATTTAAACTTAAAGCAGGGAAATATCATTTTTGACGGAACACTTGGCGGTGCTGGTCATACTGTAGAAATTATTAAAGCCATTGCCCCCACAGGCAGAGTAATCGGAGTCGATCTTCATAGCCAGGCTATAAGCACCGCCGCCATCAAACTGAAAGAATTTATTGACAGGGTAATTCTGATAAATGATAACTTTGCGAATGTAAAATGTATACTCAATAAATTAAATATAAAAGAAATTGATGGCATGTTACTTGACCTGGGATTATCTTCTTTCCTGATTGAGAAATCAGAAAGGGGATTTAGTTATCTCAGGAATGAAAAGTTAGATATGAGGTTCGGGGATGAGGGCAGGATGGACGCTTATTACGTAGTAAATAAATATCAGGAGAAGAAATTGGAGGAAATTTTCCGGGAATACGGCGAGGAAAGGTGGTCCAGAAGTATTGCAAGAAATATAGTTAATCACAGAGTAGATAAGGATATAAAGACAACAGGCGAGCTTGTGGATATCATAAAGGGCTCGATACCTCATAAATACAGGTATAAAAAAGGAGGCCACCCGGCAAAGAGGATATTTCAGGCGATAAGGGTGGAAGTTAATAGGGAAATTGATAATTTAACTAAAGCTATTGAAGACGGCTTTGAAGTTCTGAAGAGTGGAGGAAGGATGCTCGTAATATCCTATCATTCTATTGAAGATAGGATTGTAAAGAAAAAATTTTTAGAATATGGAGGCATTTGTACAACTTCACCTTACATTCCGGACTATGGATGCGTCAATCAGAAAAAAGCCAGGATAATTACAAAGAAGGTTGTAAGGCCGTCAGATGAAGAAATTAAAATAAATCCGCGCTCCAGAGGCGCAAAAATGAGGGTTTTAGAAAAGCTTTGAACGGATGTTTTATTTATAAATATTTAAAAAGAGATTTTATAAAATGAATCTTGGATTGGCAGAAAAACAGGAATTATATAGAGGAAGAACAAAACCACTTTTATATCTGGTAAAAACAGAAGGTGGCAGAAATACTTATAAGAATGTAGTGTATACAGGAAGCGGTTTATTCTATATTTTTGTTCTAATAATTATTCTGGCCTGCATGGGGCTGCTTTTAAATGTTGGCTTAAAGATACAGGTTACAAATTATCAGAAGGAAATAAACGAAATAAATGAAATGATTTTACTGGAGAATGAAAGAAAGGATAGGCTTGGACTAAAGATATCTGAGCTAAAGTCACCGGCGAGAATTATTGAGGTTGCCCGGAATGATTTAAATATGAATATAGCAAAAGACTCGATGTTAGTTGAAATATCATCAAACGACGAACTTGATAATAATGCGAAGATAAACGATTATATAGCAAGGAATACAGATGAAGTTGATACAAATTATAATGGTTTTCTGGATACCTTTTACTATATCCAGGACATAGCAATGGTGGTTTCAGAAGGAGTTTTGACATTTTTTATTCCGTGATTAATATGTTAGTTTAAAAAATGCTTGATAGAAAAAATAATAATAAGGTAAACAGGAGAAGAATATATTTCCTGTTTATTTTATTTTTAATGGCTTTTTTATTAATAATTTATAGGCTTGTTACTATTCAGTATTTAAATGCTTCAGAATATGAAAGTTATGCCGAATATCAGCATACCGGTCAGTTCGTTCTTACTGCAAAAAGGGGAGAGATACTTGATAGAAATGGAGTTGAGCTGGCAGTTAGCTTAAATGAGCGCACGGTTTATGCGAATCCAAAAGAAGTTCTTGATTTAGAGTATGAGGCTGAAGTTCTTGCCGAGATACTGGAGATTGATGTTGAAGAAATAAAAGGGAAACTTGGTGATGAAGAGCTTGGTTTTGTATATATACAGAGGAAGGTTTCAGCAGAAAAAGCTGAAAGAATTGCAGAACGCAATCTTCCCGGTATATATATGCAGAATGAGTCCAGGAGATATTATCCCCTGGGAGATATTGCTTCGTCAGTGATTGGATTTACCGGTGTAGATAATGTAGGCCTTTCTGGTGTTGAGCTTCAATATGAAAAGATTTTAAGAGGTATTGACATAACTGTTGTTGCCGAAAAGGATGTTTTCGGTAATATAATTCCTGTAGAAGAGAACAGCTATGGTGAACCGATAGATGGAAAAGATGTTATTCTTACTATTGATTCTCAGATTCAATATATAGTTCAGCAGAAGCTTGAGGAGATTGTATCGGAATATAATGCAATCAGGGCAATTTCTGTAGTAATGGATCCTGAAACTGGCCAGATTTATGCAATGGCTTCTTATCCGGGTTTTGATTTGAATGATTATCAGGAGGCTGATCCGGAATTATTATATACAATACAGGGGATATCATATACATATGAGCCCGGTTCAACTTTCAAAATTGTTAATGTAGCCTCAGCGCTGGAAAATGATTCTGTGGGCAGGTATCAGGTATTCAGCCTGGCCCCCTCTATTAAAGTAGGAGATAGGGTTATAAAAGAGATATTCAGAACCTATAGAATAGATTACAGCACGGAAGAGATTATAAAACATTCCAGCAATGTAGGCGCAGTTACAATTGCTCTTAGTATGGGTGAAAGAAAATTCTGGGAAGGCATAAAACAATTTGGATTTGGCAGCTTGACAGGTATAGAATTACCTGGTGAAGAAAAGGGTATTTTTCATGATTATAAAACATGGCCCTCGTCCACAATAGGTGCTCTGGCAATAGGTCAGAGTATTTCTGTAACTCCAATTCAGCTGCTGAGGGCTGCTTGCGCTATTGCTAATGGCGGTTATCTTGTTGATCCTACTATTGTAAAGGAAATAGAATTATTGGAAAATGAACGAAGTGGTATAGATTTATGCGAGACAGACAGAGTCATAAGTCAGGAAACGGCTGATGCGGTTAAAGATATGATGCTTGCCGTGGTGGATGGAGGGACAGGAACGAGAGCGCAAATTGAGGGAGTGAAGGTATGCGGGAAAACAGGTACTGCCGAGAAAGCAAACAAGAATGGATTGGGGTATGATGAAGGCAGGCAAATAACTTCCTTTATTGGATTTGCTCCTTATGAAGAGCCACGGGTAGCAGTAATTGTAGTGGTGGATGAGCCACAGGGCGGAAGTAACGAAATCTGGGGTGGAACAGTTGCTGCTCCGGCTTTTAAGGATATAATGGATTTTTCCTTGAACAGGTTGAAATTATAATAAGAGGAATAAAGGAAATTATTAATATTGATTTCTGGATAGTTATATAAAGTTTTTGACTTTATATAAATATAATTGAGCATAAAGCAAAATTAAATAAAGTTTAATATTTATTCTTGTTAATTATAAAATGAAATTAAAAGATTTATTAAAAGAAGTGAGTTATAAAAAAATTTATGGGAATGATGATGTTGATATTGCAGATATCTCTATAAATTCTAAAAATGTAACAAAAGGGAGTCTCTTTATAGCGATTAAAGGTTTTAAGCATGATGGACACGATTTTATTAAGGAAGCAATTTATGGAGGGGCTTCTGGAATAGTAGTCCAGAAAAGGGTAGATGTTTCTTCTCCTGTTGCACAGGTTGTTGTTAATAATACCCGTGAAGTATTACCCGCAGTGTGCAGGAATTTTTATAAAAACCCGACAGAACTACTAAAATTAATAGGAATTACAGGGACAAATGGGAAGACAACCACCTGTTATTTGGTAGATTCTATCTTAAGGAGTGCAGGAATTAAGACCTCGCTTATTACCACTGTTAAATCTTTACTGGATGGAAATGAGGTTTTATTTAGTCGCACCACCCCGGAGTCTTTAGATTTAAATGATTTCTTTTATAAAAGCAGCGAGCGTGGAGTTGAGGCTGCATGCATGGAGGTATCTTCTCATTCAGTAGATTTGCACAGGATTGATTATCTTGATTTTGAATATTTCATATTTACCAATCTTTCACAGGACCACCTGGATTACCACGGGGATATGAGGAATTATTTTGCTGCAAAGAAAAAGTTGTTTTTAAAGGAGTATAGAAGTTTGTACGGTGGGAAAAAAGCGGTTATAAATATAGACGATGTTTATGGAAAGGAAATTTTTAATGAAACTGATTTAGATAAAATATCTTATTCTATTAAGTCTGGAAATGCAGATATATGGCCTACCGGTATTAAAAATACTATTTCAGGAATTAATATGACAATAAATACTTCCCGCGGATTGAAATTAAATATTTCTTCCCCTTTGTGCGGTTACTTTAATGTATATAATATTATGGCAGCCGTTAGTGTATGTATGGATATGGAAATAGATAAGAAATATATAAAAGAAGGAATAAGCTCGATGAATGGAGTTAAGGGAAGGTTTGAAAAGATATATTACAATGGCAGATTTTCGGTGATAGTGGATTACGCGCATACTCCTGATGGTCTTGAGAATGTACTTAAAACTGCACGCCAGATATTGCAGGACAGGGGGAAAATAATTTGTGTTTTTGGTTGCGGCGGAGACAGGGATAAAGGTAAAAGGAGCATAATGGGCAGGATTTCGGGAACTTATGCTGATTACACTATTATAACCTCGGATAATCCGAGATCCGAGGAACCTATTTCAATAATAAATATGATAGAAAGAGGAATAAAGAATATCAGTAACAGGGGTTATATCAAAGAAACTGATAGGAAAAAAGCCATATTTAAGGCCCTTGAGATGGCAGGTAAAAATGATATGGTTATAATAGCAGGAAAGGGTCACGAGAGTTATCAGGAGTTTAAGAATTATAAACTTCCGTTTTGTGACTGGGAAGTAGTTGATGAGTGGGTGAAGCAGAAGAAATGAAAGAAAAAATAAAAGTTAGAGATATTTTATCCTGGTCAGGCTCAAGGATGATCTCAGGGTCCGAGGAATCCTATATTCATAATATTTCTACTGATTCAAGAACATTAAGAAGAGGAGATTTTTTCGTTCCTCTTATGGGGGAGAATTATAATGGTAATGATTTTATAGGGACGGCCCTGGGAAAGAAGGCCGCAGGTTTTGTATTCGAATCAAATAATATAGGAAATCTGGAGCTATGGCGGAAGAAAGCAGAAGATGAAAATTTAAAGGATGTTATGATTCTTGAGTCCGGGAATAATTTAGATTTTCTAAAGAAGATTGCCTATAATTATATAAGAAAATTAAAGCCCTATGTGATAGGAATAACTGGAAGTACCGGTAAAACTACAACCAAAAATTTTATTGTAAGTGTTTTAAGCAGAGGGCACAGAGTTGAATTTACTCCTAAAAATTATAATACTGAGATTGGTGTATCAAAATCAATTCTCGAAATTAAGAGAGATACAGAATTCTTTATAGCCGAAATGGGGATGAGAGGCAAAGACCAGATAAAAGTCCTGGCGGATATGTGTAATTTAAATCTGGGAGTAATTACCGGTATCGGACAGTCTCATACGGCTTTTTTTGAAAGTTTAGAGGAAATAGCACTTGCCAAAGCAGAGATAGCGGAAATTATAACGAAAAATGAAGGGGTTTTATTTTTAAACAACGATGATGAATACAGTGATTTTATAGAAGAAAAGGTCGGTTGCAGAGTTATAAAGTTTGGCAGGGATAGCAATTTATCTTTTAATTTCAAGGAAAAAGAGATTGATAATATGGGTAGATTTACCTTTAGCATGTTTAATGGTGAAAATAAGGTTATAGATATAAAGTTAAGCATACCCGGTTATCATAATATTTATAATGCCTGCAGTGCAGCAGCGGTAGCCCTGCATCTGGGTGTAAGTGCGAGGGATGTAAAAAGAGGAATTGAGGAAGCAGTTATAGAGAAATCAAGGATGGAGATTATAAAAAAGAGAGACAGGGTAGTCATAGATGATTGCTATAATTCAAACCCTGTTTCTGTTAAAGGAGCAATTGATACACTTGTTTTAGCTTCAAAAAAAAGTGGCATGAGAAGCGTAGCAATACTTGGAGATATGCTGGAGCTGGGAAGCGATTCGCAAGTGTTACATGAAGAAATTGGCAGGTATTTATGTGAAAAAAATGTTGAAGTACTGGTAGCTGTTGGCGAATTTGCTAAAAGTATTTATGATGGCTATAAGAATGCCTGTAATTCCAGTAAAAATAAAAACGAGTCCTATTATTTTGCCAGTAAAAAAGAATTGTATAAAAAAATAGGCAGTTTATTTAAGGCTAAAGATTTAATACTCGTGAAAGGTTCCAGAGCAAAAAGGATGGAAGATATTATTAACCTGATATAGATAGGAATTAATAAATGACCTGGATATTCTTGTCAATTATAATTGGAGGTCTGGTAGCGCTTTTACTGACACCTCTGTTTATAAAATTTCAGAAGCATAAGGAGATCGGGGAAAGAATACGGATAGATGGACCCAAAACTCATTCCATTAAGTCAGGTACACCCACTATGGGGGGATTGATATTTGTTCTTTCTTCTATAGCCGCTTTTACCATTGTTACTCTGGTAAAGTATTACAGGCATGATATTTACAGTGTAGAGGGAATATTTGTTATTTCAATATTGGTTTTATGCAGTTTTATAGGATTCATTGATGATTATATGGCACTTAAAATGCAGAGATCGCTTGGTTTGAGAGGGTGGGTTAAAATATTTCTTCTTATTCTGGTATGTGTATATTTCATATTGTTCTCGAAATATTTGCTTAATATCTCAACAAACATAAGCATACCCTTCACTTCTATAAAAGTGGAACTGGGAAACTGGTATTACGCATTGATAGTGCTTATTATTATAAGCACCACAAATGCAGTTAACTTAACTGACGGTCTCGATGGCCTTGCTGCAGGTTCATCATCAGTTGTTCTGGCTGTTTTAACTTTCATTGCATTTTTAGAGTGGTCCGTGATGGATGTTTCCTATGCAGTTGATATTGCAGTTGTAGGCGCCGGTACGCTTGCAGCATGCATAGGGTTTTTGTGGTGGAACACAGCCCCGGCAGAGATTTTTATGGGAGATACCGGAGCCTTTGGACTGGGAGGTCTTATAGCTGCAATGGCTATTATATTAAAACAGGAAATTTTGTTAATTGTTATAGGAGGTCTTTTTGTAATAGAAGCGTTATCAGTAATAATACAGGTTATATGGTTTAAAATTTTTAAGAGAAGGGTCTTTAAAATGGCTCCAATTCATCATCATTTTGAATTACTCGGGTGGCCCGAGATAAAAATTATTATAAGATTCTGGGTAGTAAGTATTTTATTTGCAGGAGTGGGGTTTTTTATTTATTATTTAAAATTTGTAGATTAGGAATATGGAAGTCAGAACTGGTTTGATAAAAAATAAAAATTTAATGGTAATTGGTCTTGGAAAAACAGGTGTATCAGTAATAGAAAAATTAATTGATCGGTGTTCGTCAATTACCGTGATTGATAATAATCCCGATATTGATTTAAATAGCTTGATAAAAGGTATTAAATATGAAAGCCGTGGAAAACTAAAGATACTGCTGGGCAGAAGGGGATTTGAAGAAGAGAAGATTTTAGAAAAAACTGATCTTGTCGTAGTAAGTCCCGGAGTTCCCGGGGATGTATCAATGGTTAAACTTGCCGAAAAGAATGGGATTCCGGTCTTGAGTGAACTGGAACTTGCGTGGAGATTGATTGACAATGAAGATAAAAAAAGAACAGTTGCTGTAACCGGCACAAATGGCAAAACAACGGTGGTTTCATTAATAGATGAAATTCTTAGATTTTCGGGTAGGAACAGTCTGGCTTGTGGGAATGTAGGCCTGCCATTAATTGATACTATAGACGCTGGCATTATAGACGGGAGTTCTGAAGGTATTGGATCAAATAAAGATTTTAGAGATTTGTTCAGGGTAATAGAAGTAAGCAGCTTCCAGCTTGAAAGAATATATGAATTTAAGCCTTTCATAAGTGTAATTTTGAATATAACAAGCGACCATATTGACAGGCATAAAACTTTTGAAGATTATGGCAATTTGAAATTAAAGCTAATGGTAAATCAGGATAAAAATGATTGGGCTATAGTCAACATAGATGATAATTACATAAATAAAAAGGTGAAGCTTATTTCAGGTATTAAGGATAAAGCTCCTGGATTTATTAAATATAGTCTTCTGCCAAAAGGAGAAGCAGATGTTTTTTATAATGAAAGTAGTATTTTTTATAATATTGGCGGGAAGAAAGGAAAAATAAAAATAAATAGTACCCTGCTTAAAGGAAGTCATAATGTTTCCAATATCATAGCTTCAGCTGCAGCTTCTCTGTTACTGGGAATAGATAATAAGGATATTGAAAAAGCTATAGCGAATTTTAAGCCTCTACGCCATAGACTTGAATATCTGGGGTGCGTCAGGGGGATAAGATGTTTTAATGATTCAAAGTCAACAAATCCCGATGCTACAATAGCAGCTCTTGGCGATTTTGGCAGGGAGGTCACTTTGATATTGGGAGGCAGGGATAAAAATATGGATTTCTCTGAATTGATGGATGCATTAAATCAAAAAGTTAAAAATCTAATCTTAATTGGTGAGTCTTCGGATGTTATTAGTGAGAAGATAGCAAAATATAGCCATGATTATGAAGTGTTCAGATGCAAGACTTTAGAGGAGGCAGTAAATAAAGGATTTGGGGCGGCAAAAAAGGGTGAGGTGCTAATGCTCTCTCCTGCCTGCGCAAGCATGGATATGTTTAAGGATTATAGAGAAAGAGGAAATAAATTTAAAAGTCTTGTAAATTCAAAAAAAATTAGGAGCTCTGTCCAGTAAACAGGGTAAAATCGGGACAGTAAAGAAGTTACAATGCTGATTGTATAAAGAAATTGAGAAACAAGTAAAATAGATAGAAATTGTTATTAGAAGAGGTATGTAAATCAAATGGGAGAAAGAAGCAATATCAAAAGATATAGCTTTTTGCGAGTTGATGTAGAATATTATTTTCTATTCATATTAACTTTAATGTTATCAATAATCGGCCTGGTGATGATATCAAGCGCTTCTATGTCAGTTGGAGAAAGATATTTTGGGGACTCTTACTGGTTTATCAGAAGGCAGATAATATGGTGGGTCGTATCTTTTGGTTTTTTTATTCTTGCTTCCAGGATAAATTATAATTTTTACAGAAAGTTTGCTAATTTTATAATCATTGTACTGATAGGCCTGCTTGCTCTGGTCCTGATTCCAGGTTTTGGAGTTGAAGTAGGAGGCTCCAGAAGATGGCTTGATTTGTGGTTTTTCAATATACAGCCTTCTGAATTAGTAAAGGTAGCTATTGTTGTTTTTTTCTCTGATGCTCTTGACAGAAAATATAGACATGAAAAGAGTCTTAAAAGTTTATTATTCCCGGCATTCTTAGCGCTATTTACCATAACAGTATTGATATTTCTTGAACCTGACCTTGGCTCTGTAATAATTATCTGGTTAATTTCATTTGTGGTACTTTTTGTTGGTGAAGTGAGATATAAGCATTTATTCGGTCTGGGTTTTATAGGTTTGATAACAACAGTTATTTATTTATTTATGGCAGATTATAGAGTTGATAGACTTTTAGGTTTTATTAACGGAAATGCAGGAAATGATGAAGTTAATTTCCAGGCATATCAATCACTGATCGCGCTGGGTTCAGGTAAGTTGACAGGAGTAGGGCTTGGTAATAGCATACAGAAGTATTCTTATCTTCCTGAAGCACATACTGATTTTATTTTTGCTATCATTGGTGAGGAATTAGGGCTGGTAGGTACACTTATTGTGGTAATTTTATTCATTCTTCTTATGTATTTTGGTATAAGAGTATGTATTAAAGCAAAGGATTACTTCAGCAGGGTGATGGCAGCAGGTCTTATAAGCATTATAATAATACCGGCAATAATTAATATTTTTGTCGTTGTTGGTCTGTCACCCGTAACAGGTCTGACTCTGCCTTTTGTGAGCTCGGGTGGCTCATCGCTTTTTGTTAATATGATAACTGTAGGTATATTATTAAATATATCCAGGAGCAATACGCTATCCCGGGTAGATGATAATGAGCAGGGTTAGTCAAAATGGATTAAATTTTATAGCGCCGGATGTTTACAGATGAGAAAAGTATTGATATGCGCAGGGGGAACAGGGGGTCATATATATCCCGCCCTGGCTATAATAGAATTTATAAAGGATAAATACTATTCAGACAATGTTCTTTTTATTGGAAGCGAAAGAAGTCTGGATAAAAATCTTTTGCATAAGGTTGATTTTAATCACAGGACAATTAAATCGTGCGGTCTTGTTTTAAATGTGGGTATCTTAAAAAGGATTTTTAATCTGGTTAAGTTTGTCTATTTTTTCGTTTATGGTTTTTTCCAGTCCTTAAAGGTAGTGCTGGAGTTTAAACCTGATATAATAATTGGCATGGGAGGTTATGTTTGTGCACCTGTCCTGTCGGCCGGGATTGTTTCGGGTGTGAGGATAACTCTACATGAACAGAATTATATACCTGGAAGATTAAACAGGTTTTTCTCAAAGTTTGCCAGGTATATTTTTATAAGTTTTAATGATACGGCTAAATATTTTAAGATTAAAGAAGATAGAATAATATTTACCGGTAACCCATTAAGAAAAATGATAAAAAAATCAGATAATTTCAGGTGTGAATTTGAAAAATGGGGTCTTGAAAGAGGAAGGTTTACTATAATTGCATTTGGTGGAAGTCTTGGTGCGGAAAAGATAAACAATGCCGTTATAGATTTGTATAATTACTTTAAGGATGATGCTAAAATTCAGCTTTTACTTATTTCTGGCAGCCGCTTCTACTGGCAGTTGATGAAAAGTGAAAAGAATATTATTAAAGAAAAGAAAAAATTAATTTTTAAAATTTATGAATACATAAGTGAGATGAATGAATTATATGGAATATCCGATTTAATAATTTCAAGAGCCGGGGCAAATACAATATCCGAGATAATTGAATACAATATACCTTCGATATTGATACCGTATCCCGAAGCTGTATCCAATCACCAGTTTTATAATGCTAATTATTTAGCCTCGAGGGGTAAAGCTATAATTGTTGAAGACACGGATTTAAGTGGAGAAAAATTGTTCAGGGTTATAAAAAATTTTGCCTACAAAGACTGGCAGAGGTATAAGGAAATGAAGAAGTTAAAGATTAAAGGATTCAAAGATAACAGTGCCAGCATTATTGTTTCTAAATTAATGGAGGGTTAGATTGCCTGATTTCAGCGATATTTTAAAAAAGGCCAGAAAAATATTTTTGATTGGTATAGGCGGAGCAGGGATGAGTGCTATAGCGCAGGTTCTTGACGGCATGGGTTATGAGGTTTCCGGTTCTGATATGAAAGAGTCACGTTATACGGGCGTACTCAGAAGTAAAAAAATAAATGTATTCGCAGGGCATAACAGGGTTAATGTCCTTGATGCTGATATAGTAGTTTACTCAAACGCGATACCCGAGAATAATGTGGAGATGATAGCTGCGAGGGAGAAAGGTACTCCGTTGCTTGCGCGTTCGGATATATTAGCCTGGATACTGAACACAGGGGACGGAATAGCTATAGCCGGAACACATGGAAAAACTACAACGACTTCTATGATTGCATTAATTATGAGAAGCGTTAGCCTGGATCCGGTAATAATGGTTGGCGGGGAGTTAAATGAGCTGGGTTCAAATGCGAGATACGGAAAAGGTAATTATGTAATTGCTGAAGCATGCGAGAGCGATGGTTCGTTTCTTAAGTATAAGCCATTTGTAAGTGTGGTAACCAATATTGAAGGTGACCATTTTGACTTTTACAGGGATATTGAAGACATAAGGGAGAGTTTTAAAAGATTTATATACAACACAAGGCCGGATGGTTTTCTGATAATGAATGGTGACGAGGAATATCTAAGAGATTTAAGAGATATTTTTAAATCTGATAGTAAAGAAGTCATATATTATGGTATTGGCCACTGGAATCATATTTATGCTGAAGATATAAAGTTTTCGAATTTTGCTTCTTCATATACTCTTGTTTCGCGTAAGGGTAAAAATAAAAGGAAGTTAAAGGTTAATTTAAGCATACCAGGTTTTCATAATATCAGAAATAGCCTGGCTGCTTTTTCGGTATGCAGCGTGCTTAATGTTGATATGGAGAAAGCAGCGGATGCATTGAGGTCTTTTACCGGTGTTAAGAGAAGGTTTGAAAAGAGAGGCGAAAAAAATGGGGTAATGATTTTTGATGATTACGCACACCATCCCACTGAAGTTAAGGCAACACTTGAAGCGGCCACTGCGGGGAAAAGCAGCAGAATAATTGTAGTTTTTCAACCGCACAGGTATACAAGGCTGGCTAATTTAAAAGATAAATTTAGCGGTTGTTTCGATGAAGGTGATATTCTGGTTGTTACTGACGTATATGGCTCTGGCGAACAGCCAATTCCAGGCATTACTGGTAAAACTTTAGTGGATAGCCTGGTGGATAGCGGTTTTAAAAAGAAGATTATTTATATTCCAAAGCTAAGTGATGTGGTTGAATACCTGGAGCTCAATATAAAAACAAATGATATGGTTTTATTGATGGGTGCAGGAGATATAACAAGGGTTACTGATGAGATATTAAAGCGTTGAGCATATTTAATTACTGAGTTTTATATTGGTGGATAGTTATGGGTAAAGAAAAAGACGCAGTTCAGGAAAATGTAAGAGTTATTAAGGATACCGGACTTGCAAATGTTATTTTTGATATTGATACATCAAAATTAGCTTCTATAAAAACAGGAGGCAGGGCTCTTTGTTATTTTGTTGCTGACAGAGTTGAGGATTTAAAGAAGATGATCGAGACCTGCATAAAGAATAAAATTAACTTTATGATTGTTGGAGACTGCACAAATATATTATTCAGCGATAAATATATTAATATGGTGCTTATTAAATTGGGCAAAGGATTTGATTATCTGGAGTTCGGGCAAAAAAATGAAATAGTAGCAGGTGCCGGATGCAGCCTTTCGAAATTTGTAGTGGGTGCTGCTTACGAAGGATATGATTTTTCGGACTTCTACGGGATACCAGGAACTCTGGGAGGTAGCGTAAGGGGTAATAGCGGCAGCATGAAGAGAGGAATATGTGATTTTATAGACAAAGTTAAAATAATTGAGAATAATGATAGCAATATTGTTGAGAAAGTTTTAAGTCTGAATAAAAGCTATTTTGGCTACAGGCATCTGGATATAATGAATTTGGTAGTCATTACTGAAATAGTTTTTAATGCCAGAAAATCTGATAAAAAAGACATCCTTAAAAAAGCAGCAGAAAAGATCAGGAAAAAAAGAATAGCGCAACCAATCAGTTCAAGAAGTGCCGGATGTTTTTTTAAAAATGTAAGCGATTGCCATAAATCAGCAGGACAGCTAATTGAGGAATGCGGGCTAAAGGGTTTTGTTTATGGCGGTGCAAAAATTTCAGAGAAACATGCAAATTTTATAGAGAACTTTAAAAATGCAAGTTCCCAGGACATATTTGTACTATCCAAAATAGCAAGGGAAGAAGTTATGAATAAATTCAATAAAAAGCTTGAGTACGAAGTTAAGCTAGTAGGATTTTAAAATGAGTGAATTACCGAAAAAGTTCCAGAACCCTGAAATAAGACGTAAAAAAGAATCGCTGAGAATAGGTGTTATTGCAGGAGGAATTTCTTCTGAAAGAGAGATTTCTCTTTTAACAGGGAAAAACATTTACGAGTCTTTAGTAAGGTCGGGCTATAATGCAACTCTTCTTGATTTTAAAGATGATTTCTTAAGTAAAATTAAGAAAATAGACCTGGCTTTCCTTGCCCTACATGGAAGATATGGAGAGGATGGAACAATCCAGGGTTTGCTCGAGTGTTTGAAGATTCCATACACAGGCTCGGGGGTTCTGGGAAGCGCTATAGCAATTAACAAGATACTGTCAAAAGAGATTATAAGAAATAAAAATATTCTTACTCCTGATTATATTGCCATAGATTTTAACGGGAAGCAGGATTTATATAATATTGCAGAATTAGTTAATAAAAAATTATCATTTCCTGTAATAGTCAAGCCTAATAGAGAAGGTTCAACCATAGGTATAAACATAGTCGAGGAATATGGAAAGCTGGAGCATTCTATTAAGGACGCGCTTAAATATGATAAAAAAATTCTAATAGAAAAATATATAAAGGGTAGGGAGTTGACCGTAAGTATTATAGGCAAGGAACCTGTTGCTTTGCCGATTATTGAGATAAAACCAAAAAGCGGATTCTACGATTATAATGCTAAGTATAATTATCATTCGACAGAATATATAGTCCCGGCGGAGCTGGAAGAGGAGATATATATGAAAATATCAAAAACAGCTATTGAATGTCATAAAGCTCTGTATTGCAGCAGTATATCGAGAGTTGATTTTATACTGGACAATTTTAATAATGCATATTTCTTTGAACTGAATACAATGCCCGGTATGACAGCTACCAGCCTGGTGCCAAAAGCTGCCAGAGCGATTGGGATTAGTTTTGACCATCTGGTTGAGATAATATTGGATTTAGCAAATTTAAAAGCGTGACCGGGAGTTATAATATTAAAAAAAATGACGATATTCTCAAAAGAAGAAGAAAAAAGATAATTGGAAGGAGAATAAAGGATTTATTACGGTTTGTTCTGATTGCTGGATTTTTTGCAATGGCCGTATGGGGATTAAATTATTTTTATAATAGTGAATACTTCAAGGTTAAAAGTATAGATATTCAGGGTAATACTCATTATAAGGATGAAGAAATTACGGAGCTTGCAAAGGAAATATCAGGGGCTAATATATTTGAGATTAATAAGAAAAAAATAGAAGTCCTTGTGTCAGAAGAGTTAAGCTGGGTTAAAGAAGCTGAATTAAATAAAGTCTTTCCGGATAGCGTAATTATAAAAATTATTGAAAGAAAACCTTATCTGAAGATAGTTTATGGTAATGAGTATTTTCTTATAGATAATGAAGGAGTTGTGCTTGATAAAGTTGAGAGAGAAGACCTGGTTTATTATGAGAATCTGGTTCTTGTCAGAAATGCAATTGATTATAGTGTTGATATAGGAGAAAAAATTGCAAGGAAGAATGTACTGAGCTGTGCTGAAATTTATAGGAATTTTGATGCTGGTCTTAAAAATATGGTCAGGGAAGCGAGAGTTGAAGGCAATTTTTCAGGTGATATAGTCTTTGTAATGGATGACGGTAAGGAAATTATTTTTGGCGACACAAGTTTTCTGGAAGAAAAGGTAAAGACATTAAAGCAGTTCTTAAAAGAAGAAACGGTTTGTAATATAATAGATTTAAGAAGTCCTGAAAATCCGGTTTTAAAGTGAGACCATGGAAAGCGGGGTTTGATTGCCAGCAAAAGATGAACATATCGTAGGCATTGATATAGGAACTACCAAAGTATCTACTTTAATTGGGAAAGTAGAAAGAAATAATCTATTGAGGATAATGGGTTTCGGGATTTCTTCCTCAAACGGCATTAAAAAAGGTCTTGTTGTAGATATAAACGAAGCCACAAAATCAATTCTTAATTCTATAGAGATTGCTGAAAAGTCTACAAAAGCATTTGTTGACAGAGCTTACATAGGAGTTACAGGTAAGCACATTTCTTTTCTGAATAACTGGAGTGAAGTAAATATTACTTCACCTAATAATATAGTAAGAAAAATTGATGTAGATAAATTGATTTCTACGGCAAACAAGATAACTATACCTGCGCAGAATGAGATAATACACACGCTGATAAAGCAGTTTGTCATTGATGATGAAAGGGGGATAATAGACCCCATAGGCTTATCAGCGAATAAGCTGGCTGTAGAATTGTTAGCAATTTATGGTTCTACTTCTTTGATAAGCAATGTAGTTAATAGTGTAAAAGCTGCTAAAATAGAAATAGAGGATATTATTGTTGAAGCTCTTGCTTCGGGTGAGGCAGTACTTACCCCTGAAGAAAAAGATAGCGGAGTAATACTTCTTGATATTGGGGGCGGTACGACAGATGTAGCCGTATATAGAGGCAAAAAAATGATATTTACATACTGCCTCCCGGTGGGAGGTGATTTAATTACTAATGATATATCGATAGGTTTAAAAATACCTTTTTCGCAGGCAGAGGAGATAAAGAAAAAATTTGCCAATGTTGATTATAATTTTTATGATACTTTAAACAGATTAAATATAGGAGATATAAAAATAGACAGCAATAAGACTACGTTAAATATAAGGCTGTATAATATTGTTAACTGCAGGGTTAAAGAGCTTCTGAGTCTGATTAAACAAAAGGTTGAAGGTTATAATTTTATGCACAAAATACCATGTGGCCTGGTGATAACAGGAGGTACTTCACTCCTTAAAGGGATAGCTCCACTTGCAAACTCTGTATTTAATTTGCCTGTAAGACTTGGAACTTCATGTGATGTTGAAGGTCCATCCGAAGTAGTAAACAATCCAATTTATTCTACCGGGATAGGTTTATTAAAATATGCTTATCAATTAGAAAATTATCTTAATATGAGTCAGATAGGAGAAAGAAAAGATAAAAATAGTTTTTTAAATAAATTCAGGGAGTTTATTTCTAAAATTTTAAAAAGTGAAAGCAGGTGATTATTTTGAATTTGAATTTTGACAAAGGTTATTACGCTGTGATAAGAGTTGTCGGTATAGGAGGTGGGGGAAGCAACGCAGTTAACAGGATGGTTGAGGACAATTTAAGTGGATGTGAATTTGTGGCGGTGAATACAGATGCTCAGGCTCTCATGACATCAGGCGCTGACAGAAAAGTTTTAATTGGGGAGACAGGGCTGGGAGCCGGGTCAAATCCAGAGCTAGGAAGGGTTGCAGCTGAAAAATCGATAGAGTCAATAAAGGAAATAGTAAAAGATGCAGATATGATTTTTTTAACAGTTGGTGAAGGTGGAGGAACAGGGACAGGAGCTGCGCCGATAATAGCAGCTGCTGCAAAAGAAGCAGGATGCCTTACGATTGCGGTTGTAACGAAACCGTTCACGTTTGAAGGCAAGAAGAGAATGTGCCAGGCAGAGGAAGGAATTGAAAATCTCAGGGGTAAAGTGGATACTCTGATAACTATACCAAATGATAGATTGCTGGAAATTTCGGATGATAACACCACTTTGCTTAATGCTTTCAAGATGGCAGATAATATACTTAAATCGGGTGTAAGAGGGGTTACTGATTTAATTACGCTGCCCGGGCTTATAAACCTCGACTTTGCTGATGTGAGGTCAATAATAAAAAATGCAGGAAATGCTATACTTGGAGATGGCATGGCTTCAGGTGAAAACAGAGCCATAAAAGCAGCCCAGAATGCAATAACCAGTCCTCTTATTGAGACCTCAATAGAAGGAGCAAGTGGAATTCTTTTGAATATATCCGGTGGGTCTGATTTAAAGTTGTTTGAGGTTAATCAGGCTGCGGAAATCGTGAGAAATGCATCAGGTCCAAACTCAAATATTATATTTGGTGCTGTTATTGATGAGAGCATTAATGATAGTGTAAAGGTTACCGTTATAGCTACAGGATTTGAGTCAGGTAAAGTCAAGAAATCTAAAGTAGAAAGTAAAACTAAGGCTGAGGAAGATCAGGCCAGGAAAAAAGAAGTAGAAAAAAAATTGTTTGAATTTGAGAAGGACCTGCTTGCAGAAAGAAAAGACAAAGATAAAGATAAAAATGAATTTAAAAAAGTATCAGAAAAGGATTTTAGTTCTCTTGAAGAAGATGATTATCTTGATATACCTACTTTTTTAAGAAAAGACAAGGAATAAATTTTATTTAAATGAAAGGCATAGAAAAAAAATTAGTTAAAAATGACTTTATAATGTATACGTCTCCTTATCTTGAAAAGAGTTATGGTATGATTTTTTGTTTTACCTCAAGGCATGGGGGTTGTAGTGAAGGAAAATTCAAGTCTTTAAATCTGGATTATTATACGGATGACAGTAGGAAAAATGTTAAGAAGAATAGAGATTTATTATTAGAAAAACTAAATCTTAAAGGTATAAAAAAAATATATTCGGTCAGGCAGGTGCATGGAAATAATATATTAGATATAAGCAATAATTTTGTTCTGGATTCAGATGAAATTCATCAGGAGGCGGATTGTTTAATAACAGATTTGAGAAGAATTCCGATAATGGTACTGGGAGCTGATTGCAATCTAATACTTTTAGCGGATAAAGAAAAAAAAGTGATTGCTGCTGTTCATGCTGGATGGAAGGGTACCCTGAGTAAAATAATTTCCAGAGCGGTTTCACATATGGTAAATAAATATAAAAGTAAAACAGAAGATATCTTTGTTGCTTTTGGTCCCAGCATAAGAAAGTGCTGTTATGAAGTTGATGGTTTTATGGTTAAAAAATTTATAAAAAAGTTTGGTGATAGAGATTTTTATATATCTGGACACGATGGTATATTTCTGGACCTTGTTGGCATTAATAATATGCTGTTAGAAAGCTCGGGCATTAGCAAAGAAAACATTTTTGACTGCGGCGAGTGCACCTATTGCAATGATAGTTTTTTTTCTTACAGGAGAAACAAAATAACCGGAAGACAGGCAGCCCTTGCAGTTATTTTGTGATTTTATTAATTATGGAAAATAATAGAATACGAAAGAGTATTTTAATATTTTATTTAATTTATTTTTATAATTGAAAAGGAGAGTATCGATGAATAATTTTTTTAAAAAGACACTTTCTTTTTTGGGCTTACATGATGAGGATGAGATAAGTATAGATGATGGGGAGAAAAAGGATAAGCTGGATATAAGAAGAAAAAGAGTATCAAATGATGAAGATAGTAAATTAGAGAATAAATCGGTGAAAAAGCATGAAAAAGGAGCTTTAAAAGCAGAGCATAGCGCGTTTTTCAAATCACCTAGAAGGTCACCTTTCGCTGGTTCTGGAAGGGATGGTGCTAAGTCAAGAGTTTTTATAGCCGGGCCAAAAGAATTTGAAGAAATCCAGGTGATCGCGGATAATTTCAAAGATAATATTCCTGTTATAATTAACCTTCAGGAAGTTGATCAGGAACTTGCCAAGAGAGTGATTGACTTTTGTAGCGGACTTACATATGCCCTCGAAGGCAATATCAGGAAAGTCGCTGAAAAGGTATTTTTGATAACGCCATATAATGTAGAAGTTAGTTCAGAAGAGGAAAATGAAATATTAAAAGAACAGGGCTTTTATAATCATTTCTAAAAAAGGAGTGTAATTGGATAGTTACGACTTAGGAATAATTGGTTGTGGGAATATGGGAGAGGCTATACTTAAGGGTATACTTGAAGGCGGTTTTCTTAAAACAGACCAGGTTATATTTTACGAAAAAGATGGTTCTCGCAAAGAATACATCGAAGATAAATACAAAATAATCGCTGCTGATAGCATTATTAGAATAACTGAAGATGCCATACACATGCTGATAGCGGTTAAGCCACAGGATTTAAGAA
This sequence comes from uncultured Actinomycetota bacterium, assembly GCA_964556165.1. GTDB lineage: Bacteria > Actinomycetota > Humimicrobiia > Humimicrobiales > Humimicrobiaceae > JAQVEM01. The sequence goes on from CAZKVH010000002.1 coordinate 22,257, forward strand.
ATGTACTGGAACAGATTAAAACTAACTTTAATTTAGAAAAAAATTCGATTATAAGCATCGTAGCAGGGATACCAACTGATTATATAGAGAAGGTGCTGGATACGAATGCTTCAGTAATAAGAATCATGCCCAATGCACCTGCATTATATGCAAGAGGCATAGCAGCAGTAAGCGGCGGGAAGTTTGCAAAAGAGAAAGATTTATTATTTTCAAAAGAATTAATAAACAGTGTTGGCGATTATGTAGTAGTTGATGAAGAGTACCAGAATATGGTGACTGCCTTGAGTGGCAGCGGCCCTGCTTATTTTTTTCTTTTTTGTAAGTATCTCATAGAAGCAGGAATTGAAAAAGGGCTGGATCCTGAAACTTCGAAGAAATTAGTGATCAAAACAATGATTGGCGCAGGAGTTACTGCTGAAAAATCAGGGACCGAACTTGATGATTTGATTGGAAGAGTAGCATCTCCTGGTGGTACCACTGAGGCTGCTTTAAAAGAATTTGCAAAAGGGGGGATTGATAAAATAATAAAAAAAGCAGTAGAAAGCGCAAGAAAGAGAGCATATGAGTTGCAGGAATTTCTGGATTAAGGTAGATTGATGGGTACTTTTATTGATATAGTTATTTTTTCATTAAGGGTATATATTGGTATAATAATTATAAGAGTTATTATATCCTGGTTCGGAATAAATCTGACTGGTTCCTGGGGCAGGTTTAATAAATTTTTATTTGACACAACAGAACCGTTTTTAATAATATTCAGGAAAATTGTGCCATTTGTTAGAATAGGTAAGGTTTATATAGACCTATCGTATATTGTAGCAATTTTATTGATTGAAATATTAATAATACTGTTGCAATATATAAGTGTTAGATTTTTGTAGTTAGAAATAACAGGAGGTAATTATGAATATGAATGTAGAGGATATACAGAAAAAGGAATTTCATGTTGTATTTAAAGGTTACAAGCCTGAAGAGGTTGATGAATTTTTAGATATTCTTGCAGTAGAATTTGAAAAGATGCAGAAAGAAAATCATGAACTTATGAATAGGGCAGAAAGGTCTAAATACGAAGAAGATAAAGAATCTGCAGAAATGAAAAAAATTATACAGGAAGCGCTGGTATCAGCTCACAAGATTGCAGAAGATATTAAGATGAAGGCGGAAAGAGAAGCAGAGGAGTTAGTTAAAAATAAAGTTGTTGAAGAAGAGGAATCATATAAAAAAATGTTAACAAGGAAACTCCAGCTGGAAGAAGATATACATGGACTTGAAAGGAGATATGATAACTTTAAAGAGAAAATAATCGGTCTTGTAAATGACTTTAAAGAAACTGCTACAAAATTAGAAGAAGGAAAGTTTTTGGATTTGCCCGGGATAGGTGAAGAAGAATCTGATGTTGGTGGAAAAGAAATAAGTGAAGAGATTGTTGAAGAAAATACAGAGGAAAAAGATATAAGTTACGCGCCAGAATCAGAGGATGAGTTTGAAGTTTTTAAGACCGAAGAGAAATCATATACGGGTGCAGAGTCCGAAGACGAGTCTGAAGAAAAGACTGAAGCGGAAGATTTAGTAGAAGATGAGGGCGAGATTGAAAGTGAAAAAGATAAGGAAGGGGAACAGGAAATCAAAGCTAAAAGAGGATTCCATGTAGGCTCCGAAGAAATTGAGGAAAGTGGTGAAGATTATCTGCCAAAAAGGATGAAAAAAAAGATTGATATAGCGAATCCTGACATAATCAATGATTTCTTTAAAACTGATGAAGACTGAGAGCATAAAGTTAATTATTAAACCCAATTCTGCTGTTAGTGGAGTTTATGGGATTTATGGAAGCAGGATAAAAATTAAATTAAATTCTATTCCTGAGAGAGGCAGGGCAAATAAAGAACTTATAAATTTTATTTCAAAAAAAATAGGTATTTCTAAAAAAAATATAAGAATCATAAATGGTGAAAAATCAACCTACAAAGAAGTTAGCGTAAAACATGACAGAGATTTAGATTTAACTTCGATGCTACTTTCAGGTTAATAAATTCTAAAAATAACCAACTTATAAAATACTCATTTTATTGCTCCATTTTAAAATTATAATATTTTATCAGGTCTTATTGGTTGAATTCTGCTAATGCCCGTTTTTTTATTATTTTCATTTATTCCTTAAATATGGCAATTAATTATTATCCAGGGCTTTTTTGCTAATTAAACATGAATAGACAGATTTTAGCTATTATTTAGCCAAAATAACCATTTGACAATTAACTTCTATAATTTTATTATATATTTATAAATGTGTTATTATTATTGTATAATTGTAATGTGAGATTTTTATAATACTTTAATTGGTTAGAAAAGATAGTGTTTGACAAGTTAAGTAAAAGTTTTATAAAGAATATTTTATCGTTTTAGTTTTTATCATGTAAAAAAATAAAAGAATAAAATGAAAATAATACTTCTCGCAGCACCACCAAAAGAAATGTTAATGGATATATCTTCAATACAGTTAAAAAATCATAATGTAGTGATTTTGAATAATATAGAATTTATTAAACACTATTTAGAAGAATATATGCCTGAGTATATTATATTATCGGCTGAATTTAAAAACTCCGGGGAGATAGCAGATTATATCCACAGTAATAGTCGCAGTGAGTTATTGTTTATGGGTCCGGAAGAAAAGAGTTTCATTTCTAGAGATGTATACCTTGGTGAGATGAAAAATTCTGATGATCTAAAGAAAGCACTGTATACAATTGACAATCTGGAATCCAGTACAGATGGCATAGCAGAAAGCAATTATAAGTTGATAGGTCAAAAAGTTATTTCTTTTTGCTCAATTCAGGGAGGGGTAGGAAAGACAAGCATAGCTTTTAATTTCGCCTGGCATATTAAGAAAATTATCGAGGGCAGGGTATTAATTCTGGATTTAAATTTCTGTGAAGGTCCATCAGATTTAAACATAAATCTGGATTTAAAACCGTCACCTAATTTGAGCATGTTTATTGAGAAAGTTGTTGATGGCAAGAATTATTTTGAAGGTTCTGTTATAAACCTGTGCGATGATAATAAAATAGATATACTGCAACCGCCTCTTTCTATTTATCAGAGTGATAAGTTTAATATAGATATGCTTGAAAGTGTAGTTTATTCTGCAAGGAGCAAGTACGACGTTATTATAGCAGATGTCCCTTTTCGTTATGATAATATCTCACTGGAGATGTTAAATCTTTCTACTACATCAATTATGGTATTGTCTCCAGACGTAAAGCTAATGCCGAGAGTGATTAATTTTAAGAAATTCCTTCCCGAAGAGCAAAAAAAAGGAATTATTTTTAACAAAGTAGGCAGTAGCAGTAAATCATATATAAATGAATTTAAGGATGTAATCGGCATGCCGGTTTACAGCAGAATATCTTTTATACCTGAAGAAAGCAGGGGATTTATATTAAATGGCAGAAATTACTTTAATATACTGGATTTACAATCCGAAATGTCAAACATTTTAAAATTTATATTTTAAATGGCTGAAGAGAAAAAAATATTTACCATAAAAGAAGTTTCAGAGCTTGCGGGGATAAGTGAATCGGAAGTAATAAGGCTGATTATGCTGAAAAAACTACCGGTTATAAGACTTGGTAAAGCTATAAGAATAAAAGAAGAAGATCTGAACAGATTTTTAAGTGGTTTTACGATTAAAGAAGAAACAAAAGCAGATTATAGAGAGCCAGTTTTATATACGGCCGAGCAGGTAGCGAAAATTTTAAAACTTTCTGTCGACAATGTATGGAGTTTATTAAAAACAGGAAGCCTGAAAGGTTTTAAAGTAAGAGAAGGAAGAAGTTCATGGAGAATACCCGCAGGCAGCCTTGATGATTTCATAGATGCAAGAATAAGACATACGAAATAGTTTTTATATTGATGTTTGCTGAAAAGAATAAAAGAAGCGGTTTTACCTTACTGGAGAAAATAGCAATAGTTGTAATAGTTATTCTGGTAGTAATTATAATAATTTTGATTTTTTACCAGGATATTAAAAATTATATAGAAATTTTTAGAGAGTGGTACGAAAGTAAAGTTTAGTTACTGAAATTAATTTTAAAAGGAGGTGAAAATAATGAAAAAGTTATTCGGAATCCTTCTGGCCCTGGCTTCTTTAATCGGGATAGCTGGTAATGTTAGATGGGGCTAATATGAGTATGTACTATGTATATATAAATATAAAAAATATTTTTTATAGCTTTTTTCTGATATAATACTCTATATTTTTGTAATTTAAGAGGTAGAGTTTTTTTGGGCAAAAAAGGTAGTCTTTCTATAAATTTATATGTATTTTTTATATTTATAGCTGGCCTGGCTGTATTTACTTATATACTTCTGGAATACAGAAGTATCTCATTATTAGGAGTGGTGCTGTTTGGTTTACTGGCTTTTATAGCAGAAAACCTATCAGTACCACTTCTGGGTACTGGAAGTATATCTGTAAGTTTCATAATCGCAATTGTAAGTTTAATTATTTTTGGACCTCCAACAGCAGTTATAGTTGCATTTATTTCATTTTTTAATATAAGAGAATTTACCAAAAAAATTCCCTACTATAAGCATATATTTAACCTTGGACAGTACTTATTATCAGTTGGTATAGGAAGTATAGTATTTGAGAAAATATACGATAGGACAGTTACAAATTTTTTTGATGCAAAAAATATATTTTTTATTTTTTTAACTGTATATATTTTCTTTTTTTTAAATACTTTTTCTACTGCAGGAGCCATATCAATAAATGAAAGAAAAAATTTCCTGAATATATGGGTTTATAATTATGGCTGGTTGATCTTATTTCAAATACTTTTAGCTGCAATGTCAATATTTATAGCATTTCTATATAAATTGTACGGACCTCTTACAATCATGTTGACTTCTGTCCCTTTAATAATTGCCCAGTACGTCTATCTGCTCAGGGTTAAAGAAAGAAGAGCTCTTATTGGAAGCATTATGCAGATTGTAAAGATAATAGATGCAAAGGACGCTTATACCGCAGGGCATTCAGCCAGGGTAACAGAATATTCTGAGAAAATCGCCAGGAGAATTGGATTAAATGAATATGAAATTGATATATTAAAAAATCTGGCAAATCTACATGATATAGGAAAGATACAGATAGATTTAAGTATTTTAAATAAACCGGGAAAATTAAATGATTCCGACTGGGAGGAGATAAAAAAACATCCACGGGTAGGTTATGATATAGTAAAAGAGATAACATTTTTAAAAAAATATGCTAAGGCAATTCTTTATCACCATGAACATATAGATGGCGAGGGCTATCCTGATAGAATCAAGGGAGACAAGATACCTCTTTTTGCAAAGATAATTTCTGTAGCGGATGCTTATGACGCTATGACTTCCGACAGACCCTACAGGAAAGCTCTTACAAAAGATGAAGCATTAGCAGAGTTAAAAAAATATTCAGGTAAAAATTTTGATGAAAAGATTAGCAGCATAATGATTGAGATTATTAAAGAGGAAAATGAAGAGAAAAATGAACCCATCTGATGGGATGCTAAAGCAGTTCCTCTTATTTTTTACAAAAAATATCATATTTTTTCTTGCAGGAGCTATTGTAGGGCTTCTGTTTTTTTATCTTTTAAGGGATTTAAGTATTTTTATTGTTGAAAAGTTTTCTTTCATTCAGAATATTTTTGGGATAAGACCCTACCAGGAAGGCATGTCTTTTGATTATGTATTTGCTGCTATTTTTTTTGGAAATTTAATTTCCACTATCGGGTATTTTACTCTGGGTTATTTAAGAGTTTCACTTCCTGTAAGCCTTATAAGTGGTTTTTTCATGGTGGTGCTCTTACTAACCGGAACAATAAGGCATGATATGCCTGTACCGGGAGAAGTTAGTATTCTATTTTCTGTGGAGATGTTCTACAGAATTATTGCTTTAACTACAGGTGATTATATAAATAAGAATAAATTTAGAAATAAGGCTATTCCTGTTACTTCTATAATTATAATATTTGTTATGTTTATCTCAGGAGTTTTTTATGAGCTCTACCAGCTTTTTTATTAACCGGATATTACGATTTATTTCTATAAAGTTTTCTTCTCCATCCCATACTGTTAAAAACCAGCTTAAAGAATTTAATAGTATCGCTAACGGGATTTACATGGCTTATAAAATTTTTATGATAGATGGTACTGATTGGTATATTCTTAATATTGTAGCCAGCCCAGCTGGATTTGATTATTAGCTCTGGCTCGGTTTCAAAGTTACCTGTCTCCAGATTAATATTTTTCAAGATTTCTGTTCTTATATACCGGAAACCTGACTGAACATCTCTTACCTTTCTCCCTGCTATAGCTGAAATAATCCAGGAGGTAATAACATTTGTGGCCAATCTTATAAAGGGCATATTTTTAGCGTTACCAAGCCTGTTTCCGATTATCAAATCAGGTTTTTCTTCATCAATGGTTCTCAGAAAATTTTTGATTTCATCTGTATTATGCTGTCCATCAGCATCAAGGGTTATAACTCCTGAATAATTGTTTTTAATTATATAGCTAAAGCCAGTTTTGAGAGATTTGCCCTTTCCTTTATTAAGCTCGTGCTTTAGATTTATTATGCTGAAATTTTCTGGAGAAGGGATTGATTCTATTTCTTTTAATGTGCCATCCGTGGAACCGTCGTCAACAGTAATTATATCAATGCCGTATTTAAAACAACCCTCTATAACTCTTTTTATGTATTTTTCCTCGTTATATGCAGGAATAAGGATTGCGGTTCTGCCTGTATTATTTTTCTCTTTTATACTGGAGATTACTGACTTCATAACCTATATTAATTGTTGATTCATATATAGTAAACTATTTTAAATTATAAATACTGGATTCTGTAATTATTACGTCAACCTTGATATCATTATATGCGACGGGTATATTATCAACTATCTGGATATCAAAGCAGAGTGCAACTTTCTTAACTTTTTCAGGAATATTCTGAAGAATCTTATCATAGTATCCAAGGCCATATCCCAGTCGATTTAAATTTCTGTCAAAGCTTACCCCCGGTACAACTATAAGTTCTATATCTGAAATTTTTGCAGGTATTGAGAGGTCGGGGACCGGTTCCATTATGCCGTATGTGGATTTTTCCAGTTGCTTTGACAGGTCTTTTACGAAATAGAAAACTAGATTATTGTTAAAAATCCGGGGTAAGATTATTTTCTTTTTATCCTTGAGAGCTTTTTTTATTATTATAGTTGTGTCAACTTCACTCCTGAAAGAATAGTAAATAGAGATGTTCTCTGAATTAATGTAATAATAAGCATTAAAGAACTTTGCTGCTATTAAACTGCTGCTTTCCTCTCTATATTCCGGTAGAAGGTTATCCCTGTTTTTCTGGATTTGTTTTCTTATATTTTTTTTGAGGAATTCTATTCTTTTAAGACTATTTTCATTCTTCATAAAATGTTGTGCATAAACCTCCTGGCCCCAGATGCGTCCCGACAATAACTCCAATATCGAACCTTGAGATTTCTTTTGGGTTAAAAGTTTCTTTTATCCTATCATACATTTCCTGGCCCTCTTCTTTTGAATCTGAATCTCCAACTGACACTACAAGATTTTCAGGGTTTTTTACCATGGTCTTCATTGAGTTTATAAGCTCAGTTTTTGCCTGGTTCCATCTTCTGGTCGTTTTGAACTGTGACACCTCGCCGTCATGGACTGTAAGTATTGGTTTGATTTCAAGCAGCGAAGCAATAAGACCCTTTGCCTTTCCTATCCTACCGCCTTTTTTTAGATTCTCCAGGGTGCTTGGTACAAATAATACATTGATTTTAGTTTTTAAATCATTTATATTTCTCAGAATCTCTTCTTTTGAGTTTCCTTCATTTGCCATCCTGGCTGCCTTTATAACTACAAAGCTAAGGGGATATGAAACAAGTCCTGTGTCAATTATTTCAATATCTTTTCCGGGCATTTCTTTCTTTGCGAGTTCTGCAGAATTTATTGTACCCGACATTTTTTTTGAGATATGAATGGATATTATACTTTCATTTTCTTTAAGAAGACCTGTATATGTCTCAATAAAATCCTTTGGGGTGGGTTGTGTGGTGGTAGGTAATTTTTCAGATTCCTTCATTCTTCTATAAAATTCTCCCAATGTTATTTCTTTCCCGTCATCCAAAAAACTTTCGTCACCGAAAATTACTTTAAGAGGTACGACTATTATTTTAAGCCTATCTGCAGTTTCTTTAGATATGTCGGAAGTGCTATCAGTAACTATTGCTATTTTGCTCATGTTATCTCCTTTGATTATTTTCTAATTTAATATAATTTATGCTTTTTTTAAAATATTTTCAATTAAAGCTGCAAATCTCCTGCCTGTGATGACTTCTTTTTCAAAACCTTTTGTATGGACAAATTTCTTACTGCCCATACTCTCGAAATGTGCTGCATTCCTTATATGTGACAGACCAAGAACTTTTATCTTCAAGAAATTCGACATTGTGACTTCAGGAATAGTAGACATCCCGACTGCATCAGCTCCCAGCTTTAAAAGACATTTTATTTCGGATTTTGTTTCAAGTACAGGTCCCATAACTCCAGCATAAACACCTGATTTTATTTTAATACCTGAATAAAGTGCTGCTTCTCTGGCGATGTCAAATAATTTTTTATCATAGGGGCAGCTCATATCAACAAAGTAGTCATAATCTCTACTATATTTATTGCCAAAAAATGGGTTATTTGACATAAAATTGATATGGTCTTTTATTATCATAATATCATCATCAACAAACTCAGGATTTATTCCTCCAGCGGAATTTGTAATTATTAGATTGGCTGCAGATAGACCTGATAACAAGTTTACCGGGTATACCACATCATTTATACTATATCCTTCATATAGGTGTAACCTTCCACAAAAAATCAATATTTTTTTATTTGATAATCTTCCATATATAATAGATTTCTCATGACCCGGAATGGAGGGAACTATCATGTGGGGTATTTTTGATATATTTAAACTTATTCTATCTTTGAGTGGCAGGAAATCTGTGCATCTGCTCAAAAATGAGCCCAGAATTAATCCATAGTCGATCTTTTCGGGTATGCAGGAACTTAGATAGTCAAGTGTTTCTTTAATTTTGTCCTTTTCTAAAAAAGATGGGTTTTTCATTTGCATAAAATAAAATTTATTTATGAAGTACTTCTGTTAAATATTATCATACTTTTATGCTAAAAATAATTATTATTTGATTTTTTCTGGTATAATCTTTTTTACTGTTTTTGTACTTTTACAATTATTCAATGTTAAATTATTTTGGAGTAAATAAATGACTTTTAGAAGATTATTATTTATTAAATTATTCAGGGCAATTATGCTTGTTCTGGTAATCTTATTGCTGTTATTAGTTTTAATTAATAGCAATTCCTGTGATTCCAGAGAAAGGATAATAAAAATTGGAAGTCAGTGTGTTCTTAGCGGAGAGTACAAATCTTTTGGGGAAGAACAAATGGTTAGTTTAGAACTCGCTGCTTCTAAATTATCTCCAGTTAAAATAGGAGGAGTTGATTATAAAATTGACATAGTCACTAAAGATGACGAGGGTAATCCTGAAAAAGCTTTTTTGGTTGCCCGGGAGATGGTAGATGAAGGAGTAATTGCTACGATAGGTTCTACTTTCGACGGGACTACCCAGGTTTCTTTGCCTGTATACGGAGAATACGGGATACCTTTAATCTCGCCTTTTGCTCAGAAGGTAGAAGTTTATGAAGATGGAAATATTTTCTTCAGGATGATTATAAATAACGAACAGAAAGTAGAAAATATTGCTAAATTTATTGATGAGGAAGTAAAACCCCGGAGGATAGTTCTGATAAACAACAGGGAAGAATACTCAATAAAATTGGTCGATTATGTTGACGAGTTATTGTCCGAACTAGGAATAGAGGCGGGAGACCCGATGTCAATAAAAATAAGTGAAGAGGACGCAGGAGTTATAGCAGAGAATCTTGTAATCGAAGGTCCTGATGCTGTATTTTTTTGCGGTAATTACGATGAGCTTGCTGCTCTTATAAAAGAAGCAAGAATGGCCGGTCTGGAGGCAGTATTTATAACAGAGAGCATGGGCATGGATGATAATATTTTTGTATTGGCTGAGGCTCAATATCTGGAAGGATTAATTGCGATAATTCCTGACCCACCATCACTTGCCAGGTTTTCTCAGGATTCCAGAGCTCTAAACTTCTGGTATGATTTTAATAGTTATTTAAGCCAGATGGATTCTCAGGATATAAGTATCGAAGGTCCAGGTCAATATGCTCCATACTGTTATGATTCTGTTTTTATATTGGTTGATGCCATGAAAAGAGCTAACTCAATAATCCCGGATGATTTTGTGGATGAACTAAAGACTACATCTTATGATGGGGTGGTTGGCAATGTAAGATTTGACTCAAATGGCGACAGGGTGGACCCTGCATCAACAGTTTTTATAGTAAAGGATGGCTCCTGGACGAGATATTAAGAGGGTACTATAAAGTTTAGATTCTTTGGGATTATTTTAAAAGTAACCGGTAGTTTGCATATATATTCTCCATCAGCAAAAACACTGAACGGATATTCGCTATCCAGTGAGATTCTATCGGCTCTAAAAATTTCAACTTTTTCGTCACTTGTGTGTTTACCTTCATATACTTTTGGAAAAATTTTTATAAAGTGAATCTTGCTCATTTTTTTTATAATGCAGACATCAAATAACCCGTCTTCCGGACTGGCATCGGGAGTGACTCTCATGCCGCCTCCATACATTGGCATATTTGAGGCTGTTATCATCATTCCATAGATTTCTCTTTTTTTCTGGTCGTAACTTATAAAAAATTTCTTTGATTGAAATGTAATCAGAGTTTTATAAACTGAATAAGCATACCGGAGCCCGCCTTTTATTGGCAGGCGCGTATTATTTGCAAGGTAGGTTACCTGTGAGTCAAAACCTGAACCAGCGATACATAAATAGTAATATCTGTCATTTATTAAGCCTGTGTCAATTTTTCTTGTTTTTCCTTCTTTTATAATCTGGCAGGATTTTTCTATGTCCTTGCTTATACCAAGAGTAGCAGCAATGTCATTTCCCGAACCTAAAGGTATCGTTCCTAACTTTTTATCGGTTCCAGCCAGAACATTTGCAACATAATGGACTGTACCATCTCCTCCAACAGCTATAAAATTAGAAAAATCTTTTCCAAGGTTGTTTTTTGTGACATTTGTGATATCGTCAGAGCTTTTACTTATATGCAGCTGGTAATCCATCCTGTACTTTTTAAATACAGATTCAATAGAGTCTTTAAATTCAATTGCTCTTCCTTTTGCGGCAGATGGATTTAGGATAATAAAAGTTTTCATTTTTTGTCCCTCTCTTAAGTTTTACATAATATAATAATTCACGGCATAAGGGAATACTATTTGCAGAAACTTTTACCGCGATGTCATATCAAATAAAAAAAATTCAATTTATCGATTATATTTCCAATTGATTTAATTCAATTGACTATATTTTTTAATAATAGTTTTAAAAACTTTTCAAAAAGGTTTCTGGACAGCCATATTAATTGACTTTTTGGTAATGCTATTATAATCTTGAGATGTTTTTCAGACATAAAAAAATTCAGGAAGGAGGTATGTAATTGAATATTTTTAATAAAATAATTGTTGTCCTGATATTAATCTTTTTAATCGGGTTGTCAGTTGTTTCTGCAGTTAATGTACTGGTAGGATATTTTAGCTGGTCGGATGTGGTTGCAAAAGTTTTTAGTCTGTATGCCTCAGTAAATAAAATTATTGCTTTCCTTATTCTCGTAGTTGTATTTATCGTTTGTGTATTTCTTTTATTGCTGGAATTTTATAGAAGAAGAGCTAAAGTCGCGAATATTTCAAGTTCTAAGTCGGGAAATGCTATGGTAACTCTGGACACTATTTCAGGCCAGATAAAAAATGAAGTGCTTAAAGTTAACGGTCTGGACGATATAAAGGTAAAGGTAGTTCCTAAAAAGCCCGGGATAATAATTAATATGAATACTTTGCTTGATGAAGATGTTGATATTCCAACCAAGATGCAGGAAGTAATCAATAAAGCTACAGATATTGTATCGGGTAAGCTTGGAATAAAAGTGTTAAAGACCAATCTTACTATTGTAGGTCTGGCTTCAAAGAGAAAAAGCAAAGAAGAAAAGAAAAAAGAAGCTGAAGAAATTGAAGTAATGGAAGCGCCTGCGGAGGTTGAAGATATTTCCGGAGAAAAAGACGTCGATAAGTGAAATAGATTTTATTAAAGCGGGCTTAGTATAGCGGTAATACATGAGCTTCCCAAGCTCAAGAGGCGGGTCCAACTCCCGTAGCCCGCTCCATGAAAGTTGAAAATTTTTTTTAATTTTGATGTTCAGGAAATCATATTTTTGAATTTAAGTTATATCAGCTGGACGTAAAAAAAAATTTTTAGGCATATTATTATAAGTTAAACAGAACGAATTAAGTAGAACAGGTTTTTAGGAAGGGGAGGGTGTGATATGTCAGATATATTGTCAGAACTTGATAAGTATATACCTGAAGGAAACCCTAGAAAGTGGGCAAAACTTTCAAGTGATATTGATTTCAGAAGACTTCAACTAACACTCTTAAAGGAAATATTAATCGAACTTAAGCAAATAAACGCCAAGTAATTGATGTTAGATGGCAGACTGATAGATATTATTAATAAAGAGAAAAGCAGCAGCTCTCTTATAGTCGGACCTCCTGGCGCAGGTAAGACTCATATACTTTTAGAATTTGTCAGTCACCTGATAAATAAAAAGAAGATATCCCCGGAAGAAATCCTAATTTTTTGTTTCAACCGCAGCTGGTCAAAATTAATTAGAGAAAAAACGGCATTTTTAGTCAAAAAAAGTATGCTTGAAATTCCTATAGAAACATTTCATTCTTTTTGCACCCGTTTTATAGGAGAAACAAAAGTTTTTTTATACCATGAAAGGTCCGGAAATAATAAATTTCTAAATAGTAGCAGCGGGAGCAATCTCTTTGAAGATATAAAAATATTAAATTCGGTACAGCAGTGGAAAATTCTAAAAGAGGTTATAGGAAAACTTGATGAAAAACAATATCCTTATACATTCAGGTATGTAAACAGGAATCGATATATAGAGAACAGTTATATCCAGGAAGTATTTGATTTTATTCTGCGTGCCCAGGAAAATTTATTCACACCTGAAGAACTGCTAAAAAAATTTACACCATTTTTTAATCCATTGCTCCATGAGCTTGCAGAAATATATTTAAGGTATTCTGAAGAACTCAAAAAAAATCAGTTTTATAATTACGGTATGTTGCTGGAGCATACGGTTAAAATATTAAAAAAAAATAAAGAGATAAGGACGCATTATAAGAAAAAATATAAATATATTTTAATTGATGAGCTGCATGAATTAAATAAAGCTCAATTTGAAATTATAAATTACATCTCGGACTCAAATTGTATTTTTTTTGGCAATGATGACCAATCAATTTATGCTTTCAGGGGCTCTACAGCCAATATTTTTAAATCGGTTTACAGTAAGCTAGGTGCAGAAAATGTATTTTTTCTAAACAAAAACCACAGGAACTCACCTGCTATAAATGAAGTCTCCAAGAGATTTATAAGCCTGATTAAAAATAGAATACCAAAAGATATCAGTGCCTGCGGCAATCATCCATCCGGTGAATTACGTGTGAAAGAATTTAATACTTTGCTGGAAGAAGCAAATTATATATGCAGTAAAATCAAGTTTCTTTATCTTAGTAAGAATATAAAGTTAGAAGAAATGGCGATAATAATTAAAGGCCTGGGCTACGAAACTCATATTATTGAAAACGCCTTGATTCAGAATAATATACCCTTTTTAAGAAGAGGTACGAGAAGTCTTCTTGATAACAGACTGAGTAAATACCTCCTTAACTTTTTAAGGCTTCTCGTTGCGGTGAGGGAATTGGAAAATTCGGGGGAAAAGAGTGAAGATTCCAGTATTAAAAATAACCATGTTCCCGATACTGAAATCAGTGTCAGAAATGAGGAGGGAGAACTATTTTCAAGGGTTGATATGCTTGTAGAAAATATAATGTTATCTGATGCTATAAATATAGAACCTCTCTTCTTTAAAAAGAATAAGAATACTTATATGGATAAAAAGATTAATAATGGGGAATTTGCAGGTTTATGGGATTATTTCAAAAAAAAATATCAGGCTGATAGCAGTGAAAATAGTCCAGGTGGTGAGGGCCTCAAAGTTTATAAGTTTGTTTTAGAGGTTTATAGATTAATAAAGCATATGAAAGGAAAAGACGTTTTTAACTTTTTAATTGAGTTGATTCGCAATAAAGAAGTAGGTGTTATTAAAATACTTGATGCAGGGAAAAATGAAATTTATGATAAAAACCAGTGGGCGAATTTAAGTGATTTTCTGAGTAACGTGAAGGATTTCAGCATAAACAATACACCGGCTGATGTTGAATCATATGTAAGTTTTATTGATTATGTTATAGAAAGTAAATTTACGGAAGAGATAGAAGAGAGTACTAAAGATATAATTCAGATTGGCTCTGTTAATATTTTAAGTTTTCATCAGTGCAAGGGGCTGGAATTTAAAGCTGTATTTTTACCTTTTATTAATAAAAACTACCTGCCTGCGAAATTTACTTTCAGCCAGACATTTGACGATCAGATATTTAATTATCTGAACGGTACAAAAAGGCTCGAGCCCGAGGAGCTAAAAAGGGAGCATCTTTATGGCGAGATGAGGCTATTTTACAATGGAATAACAAGGGCAAGAGATTATCTATACATTACCTCAAGCAAAAGGAGAAAATCTGTCTTTTTTGAGAGAGTAAAGGATATTTACAACAGTCTGGATTCTGAATATAAGATAATTGATGATTTTGAATATAAAGGATACAAAAAACCAGAAGAAAAAAATAACTGGGGTAAATCACCTGAAAAAAATTTAGAAAAATTTAAGATAAGCATGTTACCTGATTTTGATTTAAACAGTATGTGGCTGGTTAGAAAAAAAGCTCTGGTTGGAACTGCCAGGATGAGTAAAAACATGAAATTTGATCGTGAAAGCTATCTTAATAAGATTATTGTTTTAAAATTTTTTTACTCTCCTGACCGGTGGTGGGATTTTATCAAGCCTACGAAAAATAACAAGAATCCCTTTGTTTTGTTTCCACAGCCTTTTTCTTATAGTAGCATCAATGCTTTCAGAGACTGTCCTTATAAGTATAAGGTAATACATTACCTCGGTCTGGAGAAAGAGGAAAATTTAAGCCTTATTATCGGAACAATTTATCACAGGATAATAGGATTATTTTTTAGCTGTAAAAGTAAAAGCGAATTCAGCTGGAGGATTTTAGAAAGAATAATAAATGATGTATTTGATGAGTTTGATTTTGAATTCCGGTTTTTAAAAAGAGAATTGCGAGAAAAGGCAATTATGCATTTCAAGAATTTTTTTGAGAACCACATGCCTTCTAATCCGCTTAAATCCATAGTAGAAAAGGAATTTTCTTTTAATCTTGATGGGGAAGAGATTAGAGGAAGGATAGACCAGATTAACTATCTTGATGAGAAGAATATAGAAATCGTAGAGTATAAATCAGGCTCATCCTCGTATAGCGATAAAGAACTTAGAGAGGAACTACAATTAAAAATGTACAGGTTAGCGTTGAACATGAGCGATGACCTGAAAGACTTGAAACATATGGGTTTAAAAATGAAATATATATTCCCGGGGGATTTAAAGAATACCGTAATGGTAATGCCGGATGAATATTATAAAGAAGGAGATGTTAAAAAGATATTAAGAGAAAGCATCGCAAAAATAAGAGAAGAAGAATTTGATGCAAGGCCGAAAAATTATAATTCATGCTTAAACTGCGGGTTTAAGGTTTTATGTCCAAAATATTATGGTCAGAGAGATTAAGGAAACAAAACAACAACTTAATATAATTAACAGCAGTGCTGATATAAAAAGAATAATTGCATGTGCAGGCTCTGGAAAGACGACTGTTTTGGTAAACAACATTATAAAAGTACTGAATGATGGTT
This sequence comes from uncultured Actinomycetota bacterium, assembly GCA_964556165.1. GTDB lineage: Bacteria > Actinomycetota > Humimicrobiia > Humimicrobiales > Humimicrobiaceae > JAQVEM01. Next base: position 38,396 of record CAZKVH010000002.1, read on the forward strand.
CATGCAGTCCTGACAAAATACTGGCGCTTACTTTCACAAGGAATGCTGCTGAAAATATGAGAGTAAGGATAAGAGAGAGCATCACCGGAGATAATGACTTAGAGGGAATTAATATATTTACTTTTAATTCATTTGGAAATGAAATTATAAGCGAGCATAGTTTTGAATTTGGCATCGGGAAAGATTTTAAAATCATAAGTGATAGCCAGTCATGGCAGATATTATATGAAATTTTTAACCAGTCTGATCTTAAGCATTTAAAAGCAGGGAAAAGAGTCGGGGAGTTTGTCCAGGGCCTGCTCAAGTATATAGAAAGTTTGAAGAATAATCTTATATCTGTGGATGAATTTGAGGATTATTTAATTAATTATGAAAAGATTCTGTCCGGGTATAAGAGTGAAGCTCTGAGAAATGAAGAAGAAAGATTAATAGAAAGTCAGAGGGAACTTTTCGATATTTACCGCAAATATGAAAGAAGGAAAATTGAAAGCAACTGCATAGACTACCCTGACCAGGTGTTTATGCCTTATTTTTTATTGATGAATAGTAAATCAATAAAAGCAAGGTACCAGAATAGATATAAATATATATTTGTTGATGAATTTCAGGATACAAATATAGCCCAGTCGTATCTACTCTCTATGCTATACAGTCCTGATTTCAATAAGCTTGTAGTTGTGGGCGATGATGACCAGGGGATTTATTCATTCAGGGGAGCAAGCATAGAGAATATATTGAATTTTCATAATTTTAGAGAATTCAGGAACCACAGAGTTTATGATTTTTTTCTTACAACAAATTTCAGATCCGGAAGTAATATTATAAGTATTATAAACAGTGTTATTTCTTCAAATAACAAAAGATTTAAAAAAGAATTAAAGCCCCAGAATAAGCGGAAGAAATCAGAGGTTGTATTTTATTATAATAAAACCCACGATGATGAAGCAGCAAAAATTGCAGAGATTATTAAATATCTGGTTACCAGGGGAATTAAATTGAAGCAGATGGCTATTCTCGCAAGAAGGAAGAGGTTTAAAAAGATTATCAGGGAGCTTGAGGTTAATGATATTAAATACGAGCTGATAGGAGGAAAAAATTTTTTCTATGAACCGGAAGTTTTATTCATTATTTCATGGCTCAGGGTTATAGCAGATATAAATGATGAAATATCGGTTGTGTATATCCTTAAATCAGGAAAATATAAAGTGTGTGACAGGGATATTTTCTTCATTAAAAGAAATTACAGGAATCTTAAAGAAAAGGTAAATATAGTTGACGGTATAACATATTATAAAAAGAATCCCTATATAAGCAGAGAAACAAAAAAGAGATTGAGTGGTTTCCTTTCCAGCCTCAGGCTTTATATCAGTAAATCAGGTGAGTTAGAGCTGAAGGAATTAATCAGTTTGATTATTGAAGATTCAGGGATAGTAAATGAGTTGAAATCCAGCTTTGGCACTTCTTCACGTAGAAAAATAAAAAATATTGAGAATATTATAAGAATAGCTTCTGATTTTCAGAAGAGTTATGTTGAATGTAATCTTGCTGCATTTATAACTTTTTTAAAAGATGTGGCAAAAACAGATTATGATGACCCGGAAGTTACTGAATTTTCCGGTGAAAATTCAGTAAAAATAATGAGCATCCATGCAGCTAAAGGTCTTGAATTTGAGGTAGTTTTCATGCCTGCTTTATGGAAAAATGATTATGCAGGAAGAAACTCAAATAAAGGATTTATAATTCCAGCAGAATTAAGAAAAGATAATAGCCTATATAAAGAAAAAAAGAATTTTAATAGTTCAAGAAGCTTTTCCGGGGCATTAAAAGATACAAAAATAGAAGAAGAAAGAAGAGTTTTTTATGTAGGATGCAGCAGAGCAAAGAGTATGCTCATTCTTTCATCCAGCGAATATGAAGATGCTCCTTCATCTGCAAATGATGACGCCAGACCAAAAGAGATTGTCCCGTTCTTTGATGATGTTGTAAATAATAATAATTTAAAGATTGTAAATAAGAAAGGCCTGGATTTTATAAAAGTGCGATATGGTGAGAAATTATATAACAATTATAATAGCTATAAGAGTTACAGAAATGTTCTTAGCTTTGTTAATACAGACAGGAAAAGCAAGATAAAAGTCAATGTGATTAGTGAAGGGGAATGGAGAGCTCTCCAGAAGAAACTTTCCAATGATGTTCTTAAGGCAGGGCCGAATCTTAAAGAAAGTAGCAGGATTAAGGAAATCATAAATAGAATTAATTCTGGATTAATATATTCTGTAAAAAAGGAAGGTAATTCAGTAGATATAGGGTTTTTCCCTTTAACCTGGATTATTGATTATAAAAAGTGCCCGTTATTGTACAGGCTGAAGCATGTTTATTCAATTCCAGAGAAATTAAATAAAGAACTGGCAGGGGGTGAAGAAATACATAGTTATTTAAAAAACATAGTTTCGACAGGATTTAAAAACAGGATTTTAGAAGAGGAAGTTATGAGCCAGTTTGCTGATAAAGAAGTAACAGGATATTTAAAAAATTTTTTTGAAAGCGGACTATGGAATTTTTCAGGGATAGATTCGGTAATGCTGGAGCAGCTTTTTTACTGGAGAATTAATGATAATTATATAGTTGGTAGATTTGATAGAGTTGATTTTAAAAAGAATAATAAAATAAGGATAATTGATTACAAATTATCTTCTTATTCCAGGAGCAAAGATAGTAATAACCGGACAGGCCCAAAGAATCTTGCTGTATTCCAGATGAAAGCTTATATGGCAGCATTATCGGAAATTTACGGAAGGCCGGTAAGTGATATAGCAGGATTGCTTTTTTATTTAAAAGACGGAGTAAAAAAATCAGTTACTCTTGAAACTGGTGAGATAGATCATTTAAAGAGATCTATTGCTGGAGAAATAAGTAATATTCAGGACAATAATTTTAGAGCTAATTATAATAAAAGCTGTAAAAAAACCTGCAGCTATTTTGATTTTTGTTCGGATATGATTGATCAAAAAAAGATTAAATGATTTTTTATTATATTGCCTGAAACAATATATAAGCCTGTCTTAACGAATAAAAGTTTTTTAACTTATGATTTTAAATGTAAAGATTGTTTTTTTATATTTTAGTGCACCAATCAGAATATTCTCTGACTTCATTTTTGGCAACTTTAAAATAAAGCTCCTGCAGTCTTTTTGTTAGAGAGCCAATCTTACCGTCTCCAACAGGACGTTTATCAACATGTCCTATAGATGAGATCTGAGCACCTGTTCCACAGAAAAATAATTCATCGGCTGTATAGAGCTCAGTTCTGTCTATAGACCTTTCGACGACTTCTACATTCTCAACTTCTCTGGCAAGCTTTATTACAGTGTCGCGGGTAATACCTTCAAGTATATCATCAGTTACAGGTGGTGTTATTAAAATGCCATTTTTTAGCATAAAGACATTCATAGCGCTTCCTTCGCTTATGTGCCTGCCGTTATTGGTCAATACGATAGCCTCGTCATAGCCATTCAGGAGAGCTTCTGTTTTTTGAAAAGCTGCATTGACATAAGAACCGGCTATTTTTGCCCGGGGAGGTATTGCATTATCTGAAATTCGGTCCCAGGAAGATATGCATACATTTATAGGCCTTTTTATATCTATATATTCTCCGAGAGGTATTGAATATATAAAAATATCCTGTTCATTTTTAATTAATTTGGGACCTATATCAAGGCTACTATTATAGGCGAATGGCCTTACGTAACAATCTTCCGAGTATTTTTCTCTCCTTAATAATTCTACAGTTATATCAGAGAGTTCTTCAACAGAGTATTTAATTTCAAGCATCATTATCCTGCAGCTTAAAAGAAATCTTTTATAGTGGTCTTTAATTCTAAAAATGTAGCTGGTCTTTGTTTTATCGTTCCAGTAGCTTCTTATTCCTTCAAATACGGCTGTGCCATACTGCAGGGCATTGGTCCGTATATCCACCTTAGCTTCGGTAATAGGAATAATTTTTCCTCCAAAAAATGCATATTCAGGATGTTCCATGATATCCTCTTTTGTAAATTTTAATTTTTTATTTTACTTATTTTATTTTTATTTTGCAATCAATTTAGCATAGTCTGCTGTTTATTGATGTTTTTATGTAAATAATATATTGATTTATGTCATCTAATTTATAATATCTGATTTTTATTATGATAACAATTAAGTCCTAGCGCTGAGCAGGGATTATATTGCAGGGGTAATATGAATGAAAGGTTCTTATAAGTGTATATAAATAAGGATTTAAGTTCTTAAAAAAAAAGAAGGAATAAAAAAACCCCAAGTTATCTTTTACCTTAGCTTACGCCTTAGGCTACTTAACATCTTGGGGCCTTCACCTTAGAACTTTTCTCGGGTTTTTTTAGATTTTAACTTACTTTGTACATTCTTTCGTTTGTAAATTTCAGTTCTTTTCTAAATTTACCTCCTGCTCTAAAGCAATTATCACTATAACAGATTGCAATATGCATGTCAATAGTATTTTTATTTTTTTGATATCTTTTTAAAAAATTTTTTAATCTATTACTATTATTATGAAATTCACATTCATTAACTTTTATAATACTTGTATTAATTTCTTTTAATAACACCCCCACCTAAAAGTACGTCACCACGATAGAATACTGCGGACTGTCCCGGAGTTATTGCTTTCTGTGGTTTGTCAAAAAATATACTGGCCGTTTTTTTGCCTGTGATTCTTATTTCGGATGGAGATTCGCTACTTTTGTATCTTATTTTAACCATTGCTCTGAAGTTATTATCTGGCGGGGATTCGGCAATAAAATTTAATTTTTTAACTTTAAGTGATTTTTGCATCAAATCTTTTTCCTCGCCTGCTATTATTATGTTTTTATCCGGTAATATTTCTTTTACATAATGAGGTTTATCGTGACTTATGCCAAGTCCTTTTCTCTGGCCAATTGTATAGAAGAAGTATCCTTTATGGGTCCCAATAATGTTGCCTTCAGTATCAAGTATCTGACCATGCCTGATATTTTTCAGTCTGGATTTAATGAATGAGTGATAGCTATCATCAGGTATAAAACAGATGTCCTGGCTTTCATTTTTTTCTTCGATGAAAGGGAAATCTTTCATAGATTCTTTTTTTATATCTTTTTTTGAGAATTCCCCCAGAGGGGTTTTTATACGGGATAATTGTTTCTGATCGAGTTTCCATAACATATAACTCTGGTCTTTATTTTTATCGATGCCCTTCTTTAATTCATATAGTCCTGAATGTTCTGATTTTTCTATTCTGCAATAGTGTCCTGTAGCAAGGAAAGATGCGCCTAAAGTTTTAATTTTTTCAAGAAGAATCCCAAACTTTATATACTTATTGCATTCAACGCAGGGATTGGGAGTAAGTCCCTTTTTATAATCAAGGAAGAAAGGTTCGATTATTTTTTCTTTGAATGGCATGCTTAAATCAATTATTACGTGAGGAATATTTATTTTTAGTGCCACTTTTCTTGCGGTTTTAATATCTTTTTCGAAGTCTGATTTTTTATTCTTGTTAGTAAAATCCCCGGGAAGCAGTTTTAAAGTTACTCCTATTAATTCATAGCCCCTGTCCTTTAGGATTCTGGCAGCCATTGAACTGTCAATTCCTCCGCTCATGGCAATTGCAACTTTGTTATTGTTTTCTTTATAAATATTTGAGGTGAGAGGTTTTGAGATGTAATCTGTAATAAGGTTGTTAAGAGCGTTTATAACAGTATCAAGTACATGTTTTTTTTCTGCAGGGAATTCTCCAAGGCAGTCCTCTATATCTTTTCCGGTTAAAAGTGTGCAGTCAAGTATATCTTTGTTTCTTACCATAGTAGTAATACAATCAGCTGCTGCAATTATGTAGCTGCAGCCTCCCGCCTTAAACTTTATATCATCTATTATATTGCCGGATATTTTTGCAGTTAACTTTATATAAGTTAAATCACCTGCAGTAGATGGAATTCTGCATGTCCCCACGGCGTCGGAGGATATTATCTCCCCGGCGTTATAATTTTTTTCAGAATGTCTTTCGAAATTTTTCATAATTCGGTTTATTGATTCTGGCCATTGTAGATATTTATAATAACATTATACATGCTCATCTTTAATTTTATAATTTTATATTTGCATCTCTGTCTCAAATCTCTAATAAATGCCGGAAATAAGTCTTGTTGCGGGAATTTTATTATGAGCATTTAATAAATGGGGAATTATTCTTAAGTCTCTTTTATTTATAACATTTTTTAAAAATATTTTATAATAAGTATTATTAGAAATATAATAATAATTTAATAATTATATTGACTATAAATGGTGAAAAAAATATAATTTATTTATAAATAAATAAGTCATGAATATAAATGATATAATATTTTGTTTGAGGGGGTGGGAGTGATGAAGAAAAGTTTGTTAAGGTGGCTGGTTTCTTTTGGGTTATTAATTTTTATTTTTAGTATAGCCCTTGCTGGCTGTGCAACAGAAGTCTCATATGAAATTACTTCCCAGGATAGGTCTATCCTGGCACAGCCCTCGGTATGTTATATAGCCACTTATTATTATGCTTATGTATACGATGCCTGGTATGATGAATGGAGCGAGCTATACTACTATGGACCTATGGGAGGAACGGGTTTCTGTGTAAATCCGAATACAGGACATATAGTAACGGCAGCGCATGTTGTGGATACCCCGGTTGATGAAATAAAATACGCTATAGTAGAAGCATACATAAATGATTATTATGATATATCTACATTTACTGAAGAAGACTGGGATAATGCTTTTAATACTTTCAGAATTGAGGGCGAAGATAGCCCCGAACCAGACAGGGAGATATGGGTACAGTTTAATACCGCAACTGCAGGAATTCCGGATGATACCAATGAAAACTATACCATAGCAGAACTGATTGACTTCAGCCCATGGGAACAGCGAGATATAGCTATTCTAAAAACAACACCGATTACAGGAAGGTCTCTTTCCAGTATTATGCTTGGAGATTCTTCTATGGTAGAGATTCAGGATAATATTACTATTATTGGATATCCCTGGACAGGAGAAATAAGCTGGGAAAGCATAATGACTCCTACGGTTGCTTCAGGGATGACAAGTGCCAAGAAGATGGTAGGCGGGGCTGAAGTTATACAGGTTGATATGACTGCAGCCCAGGGTAATAGCGGAAGTCCTGTTTTAAATGAAAGTGGAGAGGTAATTGGGATTCTAACAATGGGTACTACTGAAAGTGTAAATTTCCTGAGACCAAGCTCTGATGTTGCGGCTATGTTGAGTAAAAATGGAGTTACTAATGAACAGGGAATGGTGGATGAAGAATTCAAAAATGGATTAATAATGTATAGGCTTAAGTATTACTCTGAAGCCATAGAAAATTTTAATGCAGTATTGAATTTAAATCAGGGTCATCTGCTGGCGCAGGAGTACAGGTCAAAATCACAGGAAGCTATTAATAGAGGAGAGGAAGAGGAGTTTAAAGAAGGAACTGAAGTTAATATCGTTGAGTAGGATTTTATTAGTAATAACGTAGAGTACCTGAAGAATTCAGTTTCCGGTATCGATAAAAAAGTAGTTAAAAGTACAGCCTTATAAATAGAGTTTAAGCTTTAAAAAAGCTTAAACTCTATTTATATAATTATTCTATTTTTTAATTGTTTTAGTGATTTATCTATGTTATTATATTTTTTCAAATTACTTTTTAAAGATTATTAAGGATACAAATAAAGAAATGTTTCTGGAAAGATTAAAAAACATGTTAATTAGTAACTGTTTTAAAGGTCAGGGCGGCTGGGTTAATATATATAATACTGCTGCCATTTCTGTTTGTATTCTTTTAATTTTAGTCTGTCTATTACTTCTGGTCGGTATCCTATTCTAATTTTCAGGATAGTTGTTACCAGAATATCAGAAGCAATAATCCTGAAAATCCTTTTATAAGTAACTCTTATTTCTGTTACCTTATAACTGGAATATTTTAAGAATATAGTTTTATGATAAAAGAGAAGATTGGCAAGAAAAAATATAAATAATTAATAAAAAAATGATATAATTATCAAAATTATTTGTTATAATGTTGTTACAAATACAGGGGAGTGATTTTATTATGAACAAAATAAGCGGTGCACAGTTGATAGTTAAATGTTTAAAAAAAGAAGGCGTAGAGGTCATATTTGGCTATCCAGGCGGAGCTGTCATTCCACTGTACGATGCATTATATGAAAGTGATATCAGACATATACTGGTAAGACATGAGCAGGGAGCGGCACATGCAGCTGATGGTTATGCGAGGGCAACCGGAAAAACCGGTGTTTGTATGGCGACTTCGGGTCCAGGAGGAACCAACCTGGTAACAGGTATTGCTAATGCACAGATGGATTCGATACCTATAGTTGCTATAACAGGACAGGTAAGAACAAACCTCATAGGTACCGATGCTTTTCAGGAAGCAGATATAACAGGCATAACTGCTCCAATAACCAAGCAGAATTACCTTGTAAAAGATATAAGAGATTTACCGCAGGTTATAAGGGAAGCGTTTTTAATAGCTTCTACAGGAAGGCCCGGTCCTGTTTTAGTTGACATACCTGTTGACATTACCACAGATTTAATAGACGAGAATTTTAAGATGGATATTAGATTACCTGGATACAAGCCAACTCTTAAAGGTAACCTCAAACAGATTAAAGAAGCAGTAAAAAAGATAGCAAAGAGCAAAAAACCTGTTATTTTCGCAGGGGGAGGAGTAATTCTGTCAGGGGCCAGTGATGAACTGAGGAAATTTGTCAGGATCAGTGGAATTCCTGTAATAAACTCACTTATGGGTATGGGCTCTTTCCCGGAAACGGATCCCTTATCTCTAAGCATGGCCGGAATGCACGGGACAAAGTATGCGAATCTGGCTTTTACAGAAACAGACCTTATTGTGGCAGTAGGAGTAAGATTTGATGACAGGATTACGGGCAAATTATCTGAGTTTGCTCCGGAGGCTGAAATAATTCATATAGATATTGACCCGGCTGAGATAGGTAAAAATATCAAGGCTATGATTCCTATTGTGGGGGATGCAAAGACGGTTCTTGCTGATTTAAAAAGTGAATATGAAAAATACATTGAGAAAAAAGGTAAGCCTGACAGGAGTGATTGGCTATCGAGAATTAAGAAATTAAAAGAGGATAATCCTTTGAAATATGATAAGGACTCAGATGGAGTTAAACCCGCCTATATTATGGAGAAAATTTATGAGTTAACAAAAGGAGATGCAATTATATGTACAGAAGTAGGCCAGAACCAGATGTGGGCAGCGCAGTTTTATAAATTTACCCGGCCAAGAACATTAATAACTTCAGGTGGACTTGGCACCATGGGTTATGGTCTACCGGCATCAATTGGTGCAAAAACAGGAATGCCGGATAAAATAGTGATGGACATAGCAGGAGATGGGAGTATTCAGATGGTGTCACAGGAACTTGCTACTGCAGTTGCAAATAAAATAAATATAAAAATAATGCTGCTAAATAACGGCTACCTTGGTATGGTAAGGCAGTGGCAGGAACTTTTCTGGAATAAGAGATATTCCAATACTTCTATCGACGGTAGTGTTGACTTCGTGAAATTAATCGAAGCATATGGAGGAACTGGTTTGAGAGTTACTAAAAAGGATGAAATAGAAGGAGCTATTAAAAAAGCTCTGGAAATTGATACGGTAGTTCTAGTTGATTTCTGGATTGATAAAGAAGAAAATGTGTATCCAATGGTAGCTCCGGGTGCTTCAATTGACGATATGTTAGACTGTATTTAGAGAAAAGTTTATATATAACAGGTGGTATATTATGAGTCATATTATTTCAGTTTTAGTAGAGAATAAGTCAGGTGTTCTGGCAAAAATATCCGGCCTATTCAGCAGGAGAGGATTTAATATCGAAAGCCTTGCAGTTGGTCCTACAGAGGATGAAAAAATTTCAAGAATTACAATGGAAGTTGAGGCGGAAGAACATAGCCTTGAGCAAATCATAAAACAGCTATACAAACTGGTAAATGTAATAAAGATCAAGGAACTGGACCCTCGCAATATAGTAGAAAGAGAACTTGTGCTTATAAAAGTCAACGCAGATTCAAAAACCAGGCCCGAAATACTGGAGATAGTAAGCATTTTTCGAGCGAATATAGTGGATGTGGGCAAAAATACTTTAGTAATTGAAATTACGGGAAGTAAAAGCAAGGTTAAAGCTCTTGAAGATTTGCTGAAGCCTTTTGGTATACTTGAACTGGTTAGGACGGGTAAAATCGCATGTACGAGAGGTAGTAAATATTAAGTCAATCCGGTCAGGACAAGTTTTAAGATAATTTGGAATAAGAGGTAAATGAACATTTTATTATGCTACGGTAAATCATAGCAGAAGAAAATAATTGAGAACCGGATTAAATTTATTAGGCAGGAGTTTGGAAATAAATTAGGATTTATAATTAATTAAAAATTTTAAAAAAATAATTTAGGAGGGCTGAAAATATGATAAAGAAATATGTAATGACACCTGGTCCGACTCCAATTCCAGAGGATGTATTACTTGAGCATGCCAGACCACTTATGCATCACAGGTCTCCTGAATTTTCAAAAATATTTATAGAAGTAACTGAAAAATTAAAGAAATTATTAAAAACAGAGAATGATGTTTTTATATTAACTTCTTCTGGTACAGGCGCTATGGAAGCTAGCGTGGTAAATTTCTTCTCTAAAGGGGATTTAGTTCTTGTTGTGAGCGCAGGTAATTTCGGAGAAAGATTCAAAAAAATGGCAGCAAGGTTTGAACTGGAATTAATTTCTCTTGATTATGAATGGGGAGATGCAGCATCCCCGGGCGATATTAAAAAAGTTCTGGATGATAACCCCTCAATTAAAGGAGTTATGATTCAGTTAAGCGAGACGTCAACAGGGGCTTTAAATGATATGAAAACCATCGGGAGTATAGTAAAAGATTATCCTGCCATACTTGTCGTTGATGCGATAAGTGGCCTGGGGGCATCAGATTTAAGAACCGATGAATGGAACCTTGATGTCGTTATCGGAGGCTCTCAGAAAGCTTTGAGCGCACCAACAGGAGTATCATTTATCAGCATAAGTGATAAAGCATGGAAGTTATGCGAAAATTCAAATATTCCTAAATTCTATTTTGACTTAAAGGCAGCAAAAAGTTATTTTCAGAAAACACCTCCTCAAACACCCTGGACCCCCGGCATATCGATAATTGTAGCAATGAATAAGGCTCTTGAAATATTACTTGAAGAAGGGCTGGAGAAAGTCTTTGAGAGACATAGAATACTGGCTCTTGCAACACAGAAGGCGGCTGAAAAACTGGGTCTGGAGCCTCTGGTTAAGGATAAGAATAAAAGGGGATTTTCGGTAACTTCTATTGTTGTTCCTGAAGGAATAAGCGCTAAAGATATTACTAAAATTATGAGGGAAAAGTATGGCGTTACTATTGCCGGAGGACAGGGAAAGCTTGCTGGAAAGATAATAAGAATAGGACATCTTGGGTATTTTGGAATGTTTGATGTTATTATTTCTATTAGTGCTCTGGAAATGGCACTAAAGGAACTTGGTTTTGAATTCGAGGTTGGTTCCGGAATTACAGAGGCACAAAGGACATTTGTGGAAAATAATTATCTTGATTATTAAAACGCAAAAAAGAAATTAATATGTGGGTGGGGTAATATGATTAAAAAAGTATTAATTACTGACGGTCTTTCTGATGAATCCAAAAAAAAGCTCAGGGGGTATTTTAAAGTCACGGAAAAAAAGGGTCTTGCACCGGAAAAGCTTAAAGAAGAGATTAAAGGTGTAAGCGCAATAATTATAAGAAGTGCGACAAAGCTTTCAGCTGATATAATCGAGGCTTCGGATAAACTGGAAGTGATAGGTAGAGCAGGTATAGGTGTTGACAATATAGACGTTTCAGCAGCTACAAAAAAGGGTATTTTAGTGATTAATGCACCTGCAAGTAATGCAGTTACTGTGGCAGAACATACTATTGCTTTGTTGCTTTCTACTGTAAGGAAAATTCCTGAAGCAAATTTTTCTCTAAAAAGCGGAAAGTGGGAGAAATCAAAATTTGGGGGCGTCGAGCTCGAGGGTAAAACACTGGGAATAATAGGTTTCGGGCAAATAGGAGGGCTTGTCGCCAAAAAAGCAATATGTCTTGGAATAAAAGTCATAGCATATGACCCATTTGTGTCCGAGGATAGATTCAGACAGCTTGAAATAAGAAAAGCAAATACACTGGATGATATTTACAAAGAAGCTGACTTTATATCCATACACCTTCCAAAGAATAAGGATACTATAGGAATGTTTAACAGGGAAGAGTTCTATAAGATGAAAAAAGGAACAATAATATTGAATGTTGCAAGAGGAGGCATTATTGTCGAAAAAGATATTGCAGAAGCCCTGGAGGATGGTCAGCTTGGAGGCGCAGCACTTGATGTTTACGAAAAAGAACCATGCACTGATTCACCTGTTTTTAAATTAGAAAGTGTTGTATGTACCCCTCATCTTGGTGCTTCGACAGAAGAGGCACAGGATAGAGCAGGGACTATAATTGCAGACCAGGTTATAGATATTCTTAATGGAAAAACTGCTACTTTTCCTGTAAACATGCCTGCTATAAGGCCAGAGCTTATAAACGTTCTTTCACCTTTCTTTGAGTTATGCGAAGATCTGGGGATTCTATTCGTGAATCTATTTGAAGGCAATATGGATTGTCTGAAGATTGGATATTCCGGAAAAGTATCCGAATACGATGTAAGAATTTTGACTTCTACTATACTGGTAAAAATACTTGAGAAATACTCGGCAGAAAATGTCAATCTGGTAAATGTAGACCTTCTTGCAAAAGGAATGGGTCTGGAAGTGAAAGAAGTAAAAGGCGGAGATTCAAAAGATTATGTGAATTTGATTACCCTTGAAGGTGGGAGTAAAGATAACATACTTTCTATTTCGGGAACTACCACAGGTAAAAAAGATACCCCGAGATTTATAGCTATTGATAAATTTGAAATAGATATGGTTCCTTCCAGTCATATGGCGTTTATAAAATATAAGGATATTCCGGGGCAGATAGGAAAGATTGGAACCGCTTTTGGCAAACTGGGTGTGAATATAGCATCCATGCATGTGGGAAGAAAAAAGTTAAGCGGGGATGCTATTATGGTATTAAATCTTGATAATGAGGTGACACCCGAGATGCTTGAAGAGTTTAAGAAGCAAGCGGGTTTCAAGAACATAAAGATAGTCAATCTTTAATAGTAAGAGGATATTGTAATATTAGATAAGGGAATTTAATACAATTATAATAATTAAAGGGAATTATTAATATTAATTAATCTAAAATAGTTTTTTTATTCAAAAAGAAAGTGGTGCATGGTAGTGGAAAATGTAAAAAATAAGGTCTTCGTTTTTGATACAACTCTGCGTGACGGGGAACAGTCTCCGGGGATTCATCTTAATACCAGGGAAAAATTAGAGATAGCGCAGCAGCTTGCTAAATTAAATGTAGATATTATAGAAGCGGGTTTTCCAATTTCATCAAGAAGTGATTTTATTTCTGTGAAAGAAATATCGGCTAAAATTAGAGACAGAAGAATTGCAGCTCTGGCAAGAGCCAATTTTAAGGATATAGATGCTGCAGGCGAGGCACTAAAAGGTGCCACCTGGCCGGTGATACACACATTTATCTCATCATCAGATATTCATCTTAAATACCAGCTCAAAAAAAGCAGGGAAGAAGTACTTGAGCTTGCATCTGAAGCAGTGAAGAGAAGCCTTAAATATACCGATATGGTTGAGTTCTCGGCTATGGATGCAACAAGAAGTGATCGCATATTTCTCTGCAAGCTTTTTGAGGCCGCTATTAAGAGTGGAGCTAAAGTTATAAATATCCCGGATACAGTTGGATATATTCTCCCGGACGAATTTGGAGAAATGATAGACTATATTTTCGAAAATACTGCAGGAATCGAAAATGTGACAGTAAGTGTCCATTGCCATGATGACCTGGGCCTTGCAGTTGCTAACTCTCTTGCTGCAATTAAGCATGGCGCGAGACAGGTAGAATGTGCGGTGAATGGTATCGGTGAAAGGGCAGGCAATGCGTCTCTTGAAGAAGTTGTAATGATTATTGATACCCGGAAAAAAGATCTGGGTCTGCATACTGATATAAATATTGGCGAGATTATAAGAACAAGCGGTATTGTAAAATCATTAACGGGCTACATTATACCGCCAAATAAAGCGATAGTAGGTAAGAATGCTTTTAGCCACGAAGCGGGGATACATCAGGATGGTATGCTAAAAGATAGGTCTACTTATGAAATAATAAAGCCGGAAGATATTGGCTTAAAGTCATCAGAGTTAATACTTGGCAAGCATTCGGGAAGACATGCATTTTCAGAGAGGCTTAAAGACCTGGGCATACAACTGGACGATAAAAATCTTGAGAAGGCTTTTGAGAAGTTTAAGAACCTTGCAGAAAAAAAGGGAGCACTTAATGACCAGGATATAAAAGCAATAGTTGAGAATGAAATAAGAGAGGTCAACGAATATTTATTACTTAAATATTACAGAGTTCAAAGTGGCTCGGATGTTAAAGCAAGCTCTTCTGTAGGAATAGAAATAAATGGCAAACTTTATGAGGGAACATCAGCAGGAGATGGGCAGGTTGATGCTTCATTTAAAGCTATCGATAAGATAACTGGCATGAAAATAAAATTAGTTGAATATAATATAGAAGCTGTTTCTGGAGGGAGAGACGCTCTGGGCTCGGTTAAAATAGTTGTCAGCAGTAACGGTATAGAAGTTATGGGTAGCGGTATAAGCACGGATATTGTTGAGGCGAGCATAAAGGCATATGTAAGTGCCATGAACAGAATTATGGAAACAAAAGGCAGCCTTGGTTCTCAGGATTCAGCCTCGTAATTTTAAATGGAGATTGGTAAATGATTTTGGAAGGAATTATTTAAAATGAGCAGTAAAAACAAAGCGCAGACAATGGCGCAAAAAATACTTGCGTACCATTGTGAAAGAGATTATGTTTCGGAAGGCGAGATAATAGAAGTGGACGTGGATGTGGTGCTCGGAAATGATATAACCATGCCTATTGCTATTAAGGAATTTGAAAAAATAGGAGTGGATGAGATATTTGATAGAGAAAAGGTTGTTATAGTGCCCGACCACTTTACTCCAAATAAAGATATAAAATCTGCCCAGCAGTGTAAATTTATAAGAGAGTTTGCACGAAAGCATAATATAAAGAATTATTTCGAAGTTGGTAGGCTGGGTATTGAGCACGCGCTTCTACCTGAATTGGGTCTGGTGCTGCCGGGTGATCTTGTAATAGGGGCTGATTCTCACACATGTACTTATGGAGCTCTTGGAGCGGCATCGACAGGGGTCGGGAGCACAGACGTGGCTGTAGCAATGGCTACAGGTAAAGCATGGCTTATGGTTCCCGGCACTATAAAGTTTGTATATACTGGAAAATTAAAAAAGTGGATAACAGGCAAGGATCTGATTTTATATACTATTGGTTTGATAGGAGTTGACGGTGCTCTTTACAGGTCTATGGAATTCAGCGGACCATCAATAGACGAAATCTCTATGGATTCCAGATTTACTATGGCTAATATGGCAATAGAAGCTGGAGGAAAGTTTGGATTATTTGGAGTTGATAATAAGACAATAGAGTTTGTAGAGCCAAGAGCCAAAAGGGAATATAAATCTTTTTCCAGTGATTCTGATGCTGAATATGAAAGAGTATATAATATAGATTGCTCTAATATAGATTTACAGGTAGCAGCTCCTTATCTTCCATCAAATGCTGTAAATGCAAGAGATTTAAAGGATGTTAAAGTTGACCAGGTTGTGATAGGTTCCTGTACAAATGGGAGGATTGAGGATTTTAGAATTGCAGCGGAAATTTTAAAAAACAAGAAAGTAAATGACAACCTGAGAACTATAATAATTCCCGCAACTCAGAATATATATCTCGAATCTGTTAAGAGGGGTTATGTTGAAATTTTTATTGAATCCGGCTGTGCAGTAAGCACACCTACCTGCGGTCCATGCCTTGGAGGCCATATGGGGGTGCTGGCAGAAGGTGAGGTAGCAGTATCAACCACTAATAGAAACTTCGTTGGAAGGATGGGGCATCCTGAAAGTAAGGTCTACCTGAGCGGGCCTGCTGTAGCAGCTGCCACAGCAGTAGCAGGAAGGATAGCAATACCTGAGGAGGTTATATAATGATTATAAGAGATAGTGTTATAAAATATGGCAATAATATAGATACTGATGTTATTATACCGGCAAGATACTTAAACACAGCAGATGAAAGAGAGCTGGCTTCCCACTGTTTCGAGGACCTGGATAGAGGTTTTCCGGAAAAGGTAAAGACAAGAAAAATAATAGTTGCAGGGAGTAATTTTGGTTGCGGATCATCCAGGGAGCATGCTCCGATATCAATAAAGGCAAGCGGAATAAAAGCTGTAATAGCCGATTCGTTTGCGAGGATTTTCTTCAGGAACGCTATAAATATAGGGCTTCCGGTTATTACAGGTAGGGAGGCAAGCATGTTTATAGAGGATGGAGATGAGCTTGAAATTGATTTAAGCATGGGAATAATCAGGGATATCACAAAGGATAAATCCTTTGAGGTAAAGCCACTCCCTGATTTTGTACAGGGGATAATAAAAAGTGGTGGTTATATAAATTTTACCAGGGAAAGTATAAAAAAAGGCAATTAAAGAAATAAGTAATAAATAAATTTTGAAAAGGTTGTAATTAATAGTTTTATAGAGTTCTTCAGGCGGAGGAAAATTTTTAAAAAAACGAGTAGAATTTTAATAAATTTTAAATATGCCGGTTATTTTAAGTATTATAAAATGAGTAAATTAGGGTGGATAAAATGAAAAGCGAATTAAGGGATAATGATAGAATATATGTGCTGGATACTACTTTAAGGGACGGTTCCCAGAGAGCTGATATATCTTTTTCGGTTAATGATAAATTACAGCTTATAGAAAGATTTGATGATGTCGGAATAGATTATATAGAAGTTGGGTTTCCTTACTCCAATCCCAAAGAAATGGAATTGTTTGAAAAACTAAAAAGCAGAAAATTCCAGTATTCAAAGATAGTAGCATTTGGAAGGACAAGACATAAAGACACCAAAGTGGAGGATGATAATAACATAAAACAATTAGTTCAGTCAGGGACAGATGCTGTATGTGTTGTGGGAAAATCATCTATAATTCATATTGAGAAAGTAATAGGAACCAATATTGAAAATAATCTTAGCATGATTTTTGACTCCATCGAATATTTAAAAGGGTATTTTCCGGAAATTATTTTTGATGCGGAACATTTTTTTGATGGCTTTAAAGAGAACTCAAAATATGCAATTGAAACATTAAAAGTGGCAGCCGAAGCAGGAGCAGACTATTTAGCACTCTGTGACACAAATGGAGGAACTCTACCAAATGAGGTTATAGAAATAATTGATAAAGTTAGAAAGACAGTCAGGGCAGACATAGGAGTACATTTTCATAATGATAATGGCTGTGGAGTGGCAAATACCATAATAGCTGTTCAAAAAGGAGCGAAGATGATTCATGGGACGATAAATGGTTACGGGGAAAGATGCGGCAATGCAGACCTTTGCCAGATTATTCCGAACCTTGAGATAAAGTTAAATAAACGTTGTCTTAAGGAAGGGAGCCTGAAACATTTGACCAGTCTTTCAAGATTCGTAAGTGAGACCGCGAATCAGATTGCAAATCCGAGCCAGCCATTTGTTGGACGTAATGCCTTTACTCATAAAGGAGGCATGCATGTGGATGGTGTAAGCAAGCTTTCAAAGGCATTTGAACATATGGATCCGGCTGTTATAGGGAATACAAGAAAAATTCTCATTTCTGAACTTTCCGGAAAAAAATCTATCATTATTAAAGCAAAGGAATTTGGAATTAACCTTGAAGATGATATGGAAAAAGTGAGTGAAATATTAAATAAGATTCAGAATATGGAGCATAAGGGTTACCAGTTTGAAGCGGCAGACGGTAGTTTCGAACTAATTGTCAGGGAAGCTGCGGGGATAAAAAAGAAATTTTTTAAACTGGAAAGTTTCAGGGTTTTGAATGAGAAAAAGGAAGATGGCAGTATGATGTCTGAAGCAACTGTGAAGGTTTATATAAAGGGTAACAGGATAATTGAAACTGCCGAGGGAAATGGACCGGTTAACGCTCTTGACAGAGCTTTAAGAAAAGCGATTGGGAGTTGTTATCCTGTACTAAAAAAGATAACCCTTACAGACTTTAAGGTTAGAGTTTTAAATGAAAAAAAGGGTACAGGAGCAGTAGTAAGAGTTTTAATCGAATCGACAGATGGCGCAGGAAGCTGGGGGACTATAGGAGTATCTGAAAATATAATAGAAGCAAGCTGGCAGGCATTAGAAGATAGTGTTATTTTTGGGCTAATGCATGCCGAAGGGGACGAAGAATAGTTACATATTAATAAATGATATTGTCATTTTTAATAAAATTATATTAAGCTGTTATTGTTAATGAAGCTTCATGGCAATATGCTTTATATTTGCTTCCATAAAAGTATCTCCGTACTCTTTAAAACCAAGTTTTTTATAAAATCCAGCTACTTCTAATTGTGAATTAAGCCTGATATCATCTATGGATGCTCTATGGGCTATGTTTATTAATTCCATACAGATTTTACTTCCATATCCTTTGTTTCTGTAACTTTTTTTAACAGCAACTCTGCCAATCTTTGCTATTTTATCTTTAATCACAAGTCTTCCATAACCAACGTATTCACCGGAATTTTCGTCAATAGCTAGAACATGATTGGCAATTTCATCGTATTTATCTCTTTCAATCTCTACTGGAACGTTTTGTTCCCTTACGAATACTTCATAGCGGAGATTATATGCTTTATCAAGCAGATCTTTAGATTTCACCTCTACTATTTTCATTATATTGTATATGGTTTTTTATGTTTTCTTAAATATAAAAAAATATATTTTAAAGACTAATTTTATACCAAAAATAAAAAAAGTTAAAAATGTCAGAAAAACTGTGGTTTTATTTGATGGATTAATAATTTCTGCGTTGTTTGTTTGTATTACTTTTTTTATATTTTCATTATATTCTTATATAATAAAATTAATTAAATCATAGCTCAAATTATTTTATAGATAATTAAAATCTAGAAAATATATTTTTTAACAATAATTCAACCTGAAAGGGGGAATGGTGGTCTACGGAAAGAAGATAAATTTATCTACCAGAGGATTTTCAGATATTAAAGATATAACAGTAGAAGTAAAGAAGATAATAAGCAGCTCAGGAATAAAGGAAGGAATGGCAAATATTTTTGTAATTGGCTCTACCGCTTCGGTTTCAACAATAGAATATGAGCCCGCGCTTGTTGAGGATATGAAAGAGCAGCTTGAAGAATTTATTTCCAGCAGCAAGCGTACACGACATTCACAGACCTGGGGAGATGATAATGGGTTTTCGCATCTCAGGGCCACATTTATGGGTCCCGGCATTACTGTTCCTGTATCGGGAGGTGCTCCGGTTCTGGGGACCTGGCAGCAGATAGTGGTTATTGACCATGATAACAGGCCGCGCTCGAGGGATATATTTGTACAGGTTATAGGAGACTAGTTGCAGAAAGTTTGTGCAGTTTTATACTGATGGTTTCTTCCCCAAAAAATGCAGGTACTAACGGTTAATTTCCTTCGTTTTCCAGTATCTCTATAAAGAGATTTGCTATTGCAGGGTCAAATTGTATGCCGCTGAATCTTTTAATCTCTCTTATTGCCTGCTTTTTTGTCATTTTCTTTCTATATGGTCTATCGGAAATCATAGCATTATAAGCATTAACAATAGATGATATTCTTGAGATAACTGGAATTTCTTCACCTTTTATGCCCCTGGGATATCCTTCCCCGTTGTACCATTCATGATGGGCGAGTATTGGTTCTGCTATAGTTTTTAGTTTCTGGGATGATTCTGCAATGCGATAACCTATTACTGGAAGCTCTTTTATTATGTTCCACTCATCTTTTGTAAGTCTTCCTCTTTTGGACATTATCTCATCGGCAAGGGCTATTTTACCTATGTTGTGGAGATTTAAGAGAAGTTTTAACTCTTCAATTTTAATATTGGATAGATTTAATTTTCTTCCGAGGATTATTGCGTATCCCTCATTTTTTTCAGCCTCTCTTTCACCAGTAAGCCCTCTTTCTTTAAGACTATCTCTCAGAGACTCAATAAGACTTTCGTGGAAGTTCTTACTCTCTGAAATCTTATTTTTATACATCTTGTCTTCAGCTTTTTTAATAATATCCAGTATATTGCTTTTTGATGTTTTTTTTGTTGAAGCGCCAATGGAAATACTGAGCGGGATATCCTTTGTTGATCTTTTTTTGCAGAGGATTTTAATCCTTTTTATTATTTTATTTGTATCAGAAAGAGTAGTTCTGGGAAGAATTGCTATAAATTCATCTCCTCCCCATCTTGCTATTATATCTTCTTCTCTAAAGGAGTCTTTTAAAATATCAGCTATTCTTTTTAAGAAGGTATCTCCATATGCGTGCCCGTATGCATCATTAATAAATTTTAAACCATTAAGGTCTCCCATAACTATGGTCAGGGGAAGCTGTCTGGATGTGTCAAGTCTTTTTAGCTCTTCTTCAAAATAAGCTCTGTTGTAAAGATCTGTAAGTACATCGTGAAAGGAAAGGTACTCTACTTTTTCCTCTGCTTTTCTCCTGTCAGTTATGTCTCTTGTAATGCCAAGTATACCTATTATGTTATCATTCTCGTCATACCAGGGAACTTTTGTTGCTGCGACCCATTTCTTTTCTTTGCCTTCGAAAACTTCTTCTTTCTCATATTCTATAAGGGGTTTGCCTGTTTTTATTATATGTTGTTCGCCATCATATCTTGGTTTTGCATATTCTCTGGAAAAGAAATCGAAATCAGTTTTGCCGATTGCATCTTCAGTAGACTCCAATCCGAATTTATCAGCAAGAGCTCTGTTTATTAAAACAAATCTGCTTTTTTTATCTTTAAAATAAATTGAATCGGGTATATTGTCCATAAGAGCATTAAAGAAATTTCTCTGTCTGGTAAGAAGGTAACTGTTTCTGGGATCTTCCATCCCTGTAATATTTCTGGATATGCAAATAGTTCCTATTATGTTCCCTTTATTGTCATACCAGGGTGAAATATCACTGGATAAAAGAATCTCCTCACCGGAGCGTAAAACTTTTTCTAATACATTTGAAACTGGTTTACCGTTTCTAATGACATTTTCCTCGTTTTGTTTGTGCACAACTGCTTTTTCTTCAGAGAAAATGTCAAAATCTGTCTTTCCGGGAAATTCATAAGGTTTTTTTCCATGAAAATCTGCTTTTGCTTTGTTGACGATAACAAACATGTTGTTTTTATCTTTGATGTGAAAATGTACCGGAATGCTATCAATTATTGTTCTTAAATCGTGATTGGTTCCAGAATAATCAATAAATTTGTTTTGCTTATTCATTTTTTGACCTTATGTAGATTTTTTTATATATATATTTATACAATTATATAAAAATAAAAGATAATTTTAAAATCATAATATATATGTGAGTGAATTTATAGGTTAAACAGGAGTATTTCTTTTATGGTTTATAAAGAGGCTTAAATGGCGGGTAATTTGAAAATATCTTCAATTGTGGTATTTTATTGATATTGATAATAATATAAATGAATTAATAAAAACATTAATTAATGGTTTTAAGAAAGGAAAAATAAAGCAAAAGGATATAATTTAGAGGATAAAAGAAATTTATTTTGAGGATATATGTTTCGTAAAAGTTGACAAACATTGTACCTTAAGAAAAGGATTTTCTGAAGTAATATAAGGGGCATGAAAAGCCCCGAACAGATTGAATAAATTACAAAAAGAATATCAAGGCACTATTCAGTAATTTTAATAACCCGGGCTTTGATTGAGACTTATGATATAATAAAAAAAATAAAAAATATAATTTTTTATTCATATTATAGTAATAGAAATAAATAAAAATTAGTAAAATATTATGGTAGACATAGATTATAAAAAAGAAAAAATAGGGCAGATATTATTAAACAGGAATATTATATCCGCCAGCCAGCTGGAAGAAGCGCTAAATGTCCAGAAAAACACAGGAGAGAAACTTGGAGAGATATTAATTAAGAAGGGATATATTTCTGATGAGACCCTTATGGAGCTTGTTTCTTTTCAGAGAGGCTTTGAAGTTGTGGATTTAAACAAGATACAGGACAGGATTGACCCTTCAGTAGCGAATTTAGTTTCAAAGGATTTTGCATTCAAGAGGAAAGTTTTTCCATTTGACCTTGTTGATAGTACTCTTCACGTGGCTATGACCGACCCGAGAGATATTAATGCTATTGATGAGATAAGACTCCTTACCGGATATAATGTAAAGCCTTTTATCAGCACGGGTAAAAATATAGAGAATATTATTAGATTATATACTTCGGAAGAGTATAGCCTTAAAGAGGTTCAGGAAATTATAAAGGATGAGGATTTTACCATTGGTAAGAAGTTTGAAGAAGAGCTTGCAGAAAAAAACCCTCTGGTAAGACTTGCAAATCAGATTATATTGAAAGCGATATCTCTGAGGGCAAGTGACATACACATTGAGCCTCAGGAAAAGAATTGCACAATAAGATTCAGGATAGACGGTGTTCTTCAGAAGATAAAAGATGTCCCAAAAACTGTCCAGAGGCTTCTTATATCAAGATATAAAATAATGGCCGGAATGGATATTACCGAGAACAGGCTTCCCCAGGACGGAAGGAGTTCGATTAACTTCAGGAATAGAGCAATTGACCTCAGGTTAGCTTCAATACCAACAGTTTTTGGAGAAAATATTACTGTAAGAATACTGGACAGGGATGAGTCTGTTTTTAACCTTAAGAATTCAGGAATGTCTGAAGACGAGTTAGAAAGATTTTTAAAAATGATTAGCATACCCCATGGTTCGGTTATTATTACCGGGCCGACCGGTTCAGGAAAAACCACAACTCTGTATGCCAGTCTTAATAAGATATCAAATGTAGAGAAAAAAATATTTACTATTGAAGACCCTGTAGAATTTAGGTTTCCTCAGATAATGCAGGTTCAGGTTAATCCCAAAATAGATATGACTTTTTCACGTGGTTTGAGAGCCCTGCTCAGAAGTGACCCCGATATTATTCTCATAGGTGAGATAAGGGACCTTGAGACCGCAAGAATAGCTGTAGAAGCAGCTATTACAGGGCACCTGGTCCTTACTACATTACATACAAATGATGCTCCTTCAACTCTAACCAGGCTTATGGAGATGGGTGTGGAGTCTTATATGATATCATCATCTGTAACAGGCATAGTTGCTCAGAGACTTGTAAGGGTATTATGTGATAATTGTAAGAAAAAAGTTGATGTACCCGAATCATCATTAAGTGAAGAAATAAGGCCTATACTAAAAGGTAAAAAGATTTATAAGAGTGTTGGTTGTAAGAGATGCAATTATACTGGATATTCAGGAAGGGTGGGCATTTATTCTCTGCTGGAGGTTTCCAAAAGAATCAGACAGATGATTCTTGAAAAAAGAGGTTCAGATGAAATAACTGATGCTGCAAGGGAAGAGGGTATGAAAACACTTCTTGAGAGTGGAGCCCAGAAAGTTGCGGAAGGCGTTACTTCGCTTGAAGAGCTTTACAGGGTCGTATATTAGATTTATTGTTAGTTATTAATTTAATTAAAAAATCTTAGCTTAGTCAAAACAAAATAACAGAAAACTGGATTCTTTCGGAATGAAAAAAGATAATTTTGTTCATTTGCATGTCCACAGCGAATATTCTCTGTTAGATGGTGCTTCAAGAATACCAAAGTTAATAGAAAAGGCCTGCAGTTTTAATATGCCTGCTGTAGCATTAACAGACCACGGAGTTATGTATGGTATTATTGATTTTTATCTTCAGGCAAAGAAGTCAGGAATAAAACCAATAATTGGGTGTGAGGTTTACCAGGCACCAAAAAGCAGGTGGCATAAGCATAAGGACAGAGATAAAAAAGAAGGGATTTCATATCACCTTACCCTCCTTGCTGAAAACAATCGCGGCTACCAAAACCTGATGAGATTGGTGAGCCTGGGATTTCTGGAGGGTTTTTACTATAAACCTCGCGTGGATAAAGAACTCCTTAGGGAATATGGGGAAGGTATCATTGCTCTTAGCGGATGTATTTCAGGTGAAATACCAAAGAATATTGCTGCAGGAAATATTGAAGCTACAAAAAGAATTATGGAGGAATATATTGATATATTCGGGAGGGATAGCTTTTTCTTAGAGTTGCAGGATTCTGGTATACCCGAACAAAAGAATATAAACAGGGCTATAATGGAGCTGTCTTCTGAATATAAAATCCCCATGGTTGCTACTAATGACATCCATTATCTGGATAAGAGTGACAGTAAGGCACACGATGTTTTGCTCTGTATACAAACTGGCTCTACCATAAATGAGCCGGGGCGCATGAAATTTCCCACAGAAGAATATTACTTTAAAAGCTATGAGGAGATGAAGGAGCTCTTTAGTGGTTATCCCGGCGCCATTGAGAACACGCTGGAGATTGCAGACAGATGCAATGTTAATTTAAAGTTTGGCATGAATCTAATACCATCTTTTGATGTTCCTGAGGGCTATACCCCTGATGTATATTTAAAGGAACTTTGTTACAGTAACGTTGAAAAAAGATATGGCAGCATCTCAGAATCGGTAGATGAGAGAATAAAAAGAGAACTTTCAGTTATAAATAAGATGGGTTTTTCAGAATACTTTTTAATAGTGTGGGATTTAGTTAATTTTGCAAAGAATAATAGCATAAGAGTTGGGCCAGGAAGGGGCTCTGCCGCAGGAAGCATCGTGGCATACCTTCTGGGTATAACAGACATAGAACCTTTAAAATATGACCTTCTTTTTGAAAGATTTTTAAATGAGGAGAGAGGAAGTATGCCTGATATAGATATAGATTTCTGTTATGAAAAAAGGGATGAAGTTATAAATTATGTAACAAGGAAATATGGTGAAAAAAGAGTCGCTCAACTAATTACTTTCGGGACGATGGCTGCAAGACAGGCTATTAGAGATGCAGGAAGAGTTATGGAAGTCCCTTATGCAGATGTGGACCGGATAGCTAAAATGGTTCCCATGGAGTTAAATGTGACTATAAAAGATTCATTGGAAATGGCTCCGGAGTTAAGGGAGATTTACGATAATAACGAAAAGATAAGGGAAGTAATTGATACTGCAATTTCACTTGAGGGTATAACAAGGCAGGATTCGATACATGCTGCAGGAGTAGTGATATCTTCTGAGGAGCTTTGCAAATATACGCCAATCCAGAAAGAGAATGAGGGTGATATCGTAACACAGTATAAGATGGAAGATATTCAGAAAATAGGGCTGCTAAAAATGGATTTTCTTGGACTCAAAACACTTTCATTGATAGATAGAGCATTATTCTTAATAAAGAAAACGAAAGGTATAGAGATAGATAGCAATAGTATAAGTCTGGAGGATAAAAAGACTTTTGGCATGTTAAGTGAAGGAGAATGTCTCGGGGTATTCCAGCTTGAAAGTTCAGGTATGAGGGAACTGATAATAAATTTAAAGCCTTCAAGATTCGAAGATTTAATTGCACTTCTGGCTCTTTACAGGCCGGGACCTCTACAGAGCGGGATGGTGAGTGATTTTGTTGAGAGCAGGAATGGAAGAAGGCAGATTAATTACCTGCATCCTTCTCTGGAAAAAATTCTTAAAAGTACGTATGGAATTATATTGTACCAGGAGCAGGTTATGAGAATAGCCTCAGAGCTCGCCGGTTTCAGTATGTCAGAAGCAGATGTTTTAAGGGGAGCTATAAGTAAGAAAAAAAGAAACCTTCTGTCAAAACAAAAAAGCAAATTTATTGACGGAGCCAGAGAAAGGGGAGTTGACGGGAAAGTCTCTGAAAAAATATTCGAGCTGGTAAATCATTTTGCTGAGTATGGATTTAATAAATCCCATAGTACTGCTTATGCTATGATTTCGTACCAGACTGCCTATCTAAAAGCCAATTATCCTGTGGAGTTTATGGCAGCTCTTCTCAGCATAAGGATGGGTAGTCAGGAAAAAGTAGCACAGTATGTTAATGAGACCAGAAGAATGGGCATTAGTGTTCTTCCACCTGATATTAATGAAAGTTTTTCTGATTTCACTGTGGTCGGGGATTCAATAAGGTTTGGGCTTTCAGCAATTAAAAATGTGGGCACTAATGTGGTTGAATCGGTGGAGGAGGAGAGGAAAAAAAATGGAAAATTCAAAGATTTCAATGATTTCTGTGAGAGAGTAGATAATAGTGTTTTAAATAAAAAGACTATAGAGAGCCTCATAAAAAGCGGAACTTTTGATTCCCTGGGCTTAAGCAGAAAATATCTGCTGGAAAATTACGAGAAAGTTATAGAAGAAGTAGTTAAAATCAGGAAAGATAGGAATATTGGTCAGTATTCATTATTTGAAACAAATAGCGCTGGAAGAAAAAGAACCTTAACAGAGGAGTCTAATTTACTTGAAGAAAAGTATAAAGAATTCTCAAGGAAGGAATTATTGAATTTTGAAAAAGAAATGCTGGGTCTTTATATCTCAGGCCACCCTTTATTTGAATATGGAAATACATTATCTAAATTAACTCCGGTAGAAGCACTGGGTAATCTGGAAGATAAAACAAACGTTTCTGTTGGAGGTATTATTAACAGGATCAGGACTATATATACAAAAAAAGATCAGCAAATGTGTTTTCTGGAGCTTGAAGATTTTAATGATAATATAGAAGTAATCGTATTTCCGTCAGTTCTTGAAAGATTCAGGGAAATCATTGCTGAAGACAGAATTGTAAGGATTAAAGGTAAATTAGACAAAAAAGAGGATCAGATAAAAATTATAGCCAATGATTTTGATGAATTGGGAAAGGACATAAAAGTTAGCAGGAACCAGGATGAGCTTATCGGCGACAAGAGCGATAAAATAGTTTTTACGGTTAAGGAATGTGAGATGGATGAAAATCTGGTAAATGAACTTTATGATATAATAAAAAAGTACCCCGGATATTATGAGGTAGAGTTTAAAATAACCGGTAAGAATGGAAAAGACATTGAGAAAACATACAAACTTCCTTCGTCTTACAAAATAAAAATGGATAGCGAACTGGAGAATGACCTCAGGGAAGTTTTTGGAAATAAAATTATGTGGGACAGGTATTAAATTGTAAAAGAATGTCAGGGGGTTTAGAGTGCATGATTTAAAGTTTGCAGTGCTGGGAGCAGGTCATGGCGGGAAAGCCGTTGCGGCACATCTGGCAATAAAGGGCTTTACGGTTAATTTATATAACAGGACTTTCTCGAATATACAACCCATAAGAAAAATGAAGGGTATAGAGCTTGA
Source organism: uncultured Actinomycetota bacterium (assembly GCA_964556165.1). Classification (GTDB taxonomy): domain Bacteria; phylum Actinomycetota; class Humimicrobiia; order Humimicrobiales; family Humimicrobiaceae; genus JAQVEM01. Next base: position 66,008 of record CAZKVH010000002.1, read on the forward strand.
AGGTGAAGTTAATGGTTTTGGTAAACTTAATATAGTAACAAACCATATAGAAGAAGCAATAAAGGGCGTGGATATAATTATGGTCGTTGTTCCAGCAGATGCCCATTATTATATTGCCAAGATTTGCGCTCCTTACCTTACTGAAAAACAAATAGTAGTTTTAAATCCCGGGAGAACCTGTGGAGCACTTGAGTTTTTAAACGTAATCAGGAAAGAAGGGAACGACAGAGATGTTATTGTAGCTGAAGCCCAGACTTTTATATACGCAAGCAGAGGAATGGGACCGGCATCAGCTAAAATATTCAGAATAAAACAGGCAATACCGGTAGCTGCTATACCTTCAAAAAAAACTGAATTTGTAATAAAAAAGCTAAATAATGCATTTACGGAATTTATTCCTGCTGCAAGCGCTATTGAGACCAGTTTTAATAACATGGGTGCAGTATTTCATCCTTCTATTACAATACTTAATTCAAGCAGAATTGAATCTACCATGGGGAATTTTCAATTTTATATAGATGGGGTAACGCAAACTGTAGCGAGAATTTTAGAAGCAGTTGATAAAGAACGTGTAATTGTTGCAAGAAAACTGAGGTGTGCAAACACTTATACTGCTATAGAATGGCTGTCAATGGCATATAATGTGGTGGAGGACAATTTATTTGATGCAATACATAGTAATCCCGGTTATGTAGGGATTATGGCTCCAAGAACTATAAATGTAAGATACATAACAGAGGATGTACCGATGAGCCTGGTTCCTATTTCAGAATTTGGCAGAGCCCTGGGAGTAAGGACGGAAGTTATTGATTCGCTTATAAATATAGCAGATGTTATATTTAAAAAAGATTTTAGAAAAATTGGAAGGAACCTATCGAGACTGCATCTTGAAGGTTTAAATCTCGAGCAGTTAAGAGGTGCTTTTATCAAGGGTCAGGTGTAGTTATTAATTATGAAAAAGATACTCGGTGCATGCATTGGAAGTTGCGTACATATTGCAGGAATACTGAATTTTCTAAGCTTATCCAAAAAATATGGATATAAGACAGAATTTGCAGGTTCGGCCTGTTCGATTGACAGGCTAAAGGAAAATATAGAGAAATATAAACCCGATATTGTTGCTGTCAGTTACCGACTGTCACCTGAAAGTGCTCTTCCTTTATTTAAGGAATTAAAAGAAAAGATAATAAAAGAGCTTAAAAGAAGTAAGATGGAGTTTATTCTGGGAGGGACAAAACCGGTTGCCGAGGTAGGGAAAAAACTGGGAATTTTTAGTGCTATTTTTACCGGAGAAGAAAGAATCGAGGAAATTGAGAGTTTTTTAACTAAAAAGAAAATCAAAAGGGGAAGCGAAATTCCCCCTCAGGATATTCTGGGGCGTGTTAATTACAAAAAACCTTTCCCGGTTATAAGACATCATTATGGAAGGCCTTCTCTCGAAGAAACAAAAAAGGGTATAAGGAAAATTTCCTCAAGTGGGCTTCTTGATGTTATATCTATCGGGCCTGACCAGAATACACAGGAATTTTTTTTCCACCCTGAGAAGATGGACAGAAATCAGGATGGTGCAGGAGGAGTACCTTTAAGGAGTGCAGAAGATTTTAAGAGTCTTTATTCTGCTTCAAGAACAGGAAATTACCCGCTGATGCGTTGCTACAGCGGGACGAATGATATTATAAAAATGGCAGAAATCCTTAAGGAGAGTATCAATAATGCATGGTGTGCAGTACCCCTGTGCTGGTACAATGAGCTTGATAACAGAAGCAGTAGAAATCTTAAAGATGCAATAGCTGAAAACCAATCGGTAATGAGATGGCACGCAGAGAGAGATATTCCGGTAGAAGTTAATGAATCACATCACTGGAGTCTGAGGTATTCGCCTGATTCAGTTGCTGTAGCAGCAGCTTATATTGCTGCATACAATGCCAGGATGATGGGGGTAAAGGTTTATATCTCACAGTATATGTTCAACACGCCACCCGAAACATCATTTACAATGGACCTTGCTAAAATGCTCGCTAAAGTAGAAATGATAGAGTCCATGCATGATAGCAATTTCCTTACATTAAGACAGACAAGGACGGGATTATTCAGCTATCCTACTGATTATGATGAAAGCAAGGGCCAGCTTGCCTCTTCTACTTTATTGCAGATGCAGTTGAGTCCGCATATTCTGCATGTAGTTGCTTACTGTGAAGCGGACCATGCTGCAAGAGCAGAAGATATAATTGAAAGCATAAAAATCGCAAGAAAAGTTATATATAATTATCTTGATGGTTGTCCTGATATGAAATTAGATGGAGATGTTATATCAAGGAAGGAAGAATTAAAATATGATGCCGGGTTGATTATAGAAAAAATAAAGAGTCTTGATAAAGACAGGAAGTTTGAGAACCCTTTAATTTCTCCGGAAATAATTGCAAAGTCAATAAAAGCGGGAATTCTTGATGCACCTCATCTTAAGGGAGTAAAAGCCGGAAAGGGTGAAGTAAGAACAGCTTTTATTGATGGTAAAAACGTAATAGTTGACAGTTATGGTAAGCCTATAACAGAAGAAGAACGTCTTGATAAAATACCGGTATAAAGTAAATTAACGGAGCAGGTGTAATTGCTTCTGGAATGCGAAATTAAAGCTTTTTTAAAGTTATCGTAGTGTGGTAAAATACCCTTTTATATTAAATATCAACTATATGTAAAACAAAAAATGTTTGATAATAAAAAAAGTAATAATATTATAAAACTTCCATTCGGGACGAGGGATATACTTCCTTCTGAAATAGATGAGAGAAATAAAATAAAGGAATTAATTTCGAGAGAGTTCAGAATGTGGGGTTATGGGGAGGTAAACACTCCTGTATTTGAGTATACCAGAAATATATCGGTTGGTGCCGGTAAGAATTGGAAAGATAAGCTGATTAATTTTTTTGATGTTGATGGAAATCCGGTATCCCTGAGAAGCGATATGACCATACCCATAGCCAGGCTTGCCGGGATGAGATTAAAGGAAAATCAGCTACCATCGAGATTTTGTTATTTTGCAGACTCGTTCAGGCAATCCGGAACACAAAAAGGAGCAAGACGGATTTACAATCAGGCAGGTCTGGAGCTTATTGGATTCAAAAATAGCATTATAGCTGATGTGGAAGTACTTATAATATTAATAAATATTCTAAATGGATTAAACGTAAAGGATTATAAGATAGGTCTGGGGCATGTGGAATTTATTGAAGGATTATGCGACTGGTTTGAGCTTGATATAAAGGAGAGAGATTTTATCAGGAACAGAGTTATACTGAAGGACTTTGTTGAACTGGAAAATTTTTTAAATAAAAGAGACACAAAAAAAGCAAAAATTTTTATAAAATTACTTCAACCGGAAAGTAGTATTGATAAAATAAGTAATTTAATCTCTGATATTGATAATAAAAAAGTTATTCAGAGTTTTAATTATATTAAAGAATTAAATAATATACTTACGGGGCTCAATAATAAGGATTATTTTATAACTGATTTTAGCATCGTAAGGGATTTTGATTATTATACAGGACTGTTATTCGAGGTTTACTGCCCTGCCTTAAATGATATCATAGGCAGTGGAGGAAGGTATGACAAACTTATAAAAAAGTTTGGGAAGGATATACCCGCGACCGGGTTTGCTCTTGATATCGACCTTGCCCATAAAGCTATTGAGGTACTGCAAGGTAAAGAAGAACTTAAGATTTTACTGAAAACAGGGAATAATGCAGATATAGGGGATTCTATAAAACTGATTGAAATAGCACGGAAGTTGCATAAAATGGGTGTAATAGTTGAACTGCTCTATGAGGATAAGCCGGAGCTTGAAGTTTTTGCACTGGAAAAGAAATATAATATTATTGTTGAGGTCAAATCTAATTTTAAGGATCTGGAAGTACTGGATATAAAAAGTAATTCAAGAAAAGTAGAGAAAATAAATGACTTTATTGAAGGGTTAAAAAGGAGATAAATGGCAAAAGAAGCAATTAAAATTGCTATCCCAAAGGGATATTTATTTGAACCATGCGTTGGAGTGCTGGAGAAAGCAGGCTATGACGTGTCTTTTTTGCTGGAAGATAACAGAAAACTATCAATATATTCCAGCAGGGATTCCATAGTATATATTATATCGCGGCCCATGGATGTTCCTGTATATGTTGAACACGGAGCATGTGATTTAGGATTTTCAGGAAAAGATGCATTAATGGAGAAGGAAAGTAAGGTATATGAGCTGCTGGATTTAAAGAATGGTGAGTGCAGGATAATTCTGGCTACTCTAAAAAATGAGATAGAAAATGTTAAGAAGCACTACAGCCGTTTTGGAGTGGTAAAGGTTGCTACAAGTTATCCAAATATTGCCAGGAAATATTTTGATGAAAAAGGCATTCAGGCAGAGATTATAAAGCTACATGGCTCTGTAGAACTTGCTCCTGCGCTTGGAATTGCAGACGAGATACTTGACATTACATCAACAGGCAGAACTCTTGAAGATAATAATCTGGTTGAGATGTCAGAGATTGCAGTATCCACCACCAGGGTTATTGCCAATGCTACAAGTTACAGAGTTAAATATGATTTAATAAATAATTTTATAAATAAAATTAAGAGTGTTATAAAATGATAGAAGAAAAGATGAAAAGAAAAGCAAAAATATCAAGAAAAACTAAAGAAACAGATATAGAACTGGAATTTGAACTTGATGGAAGTGGTATCGCTGATATAAAAACTTCCATACCTTTTTTTGACCATATGCTGGACAGCTTTACAAGACATGGTAATTTCAATATGAATATAAAGGCTTCCGGTGACATTGAGGTTGACTGTCACCACCTGGTAGAAGATGTGGGCATATGTCTGGGTAAAGCTATATTTGAATGTTTAAAGGATAAAAGCGGCATAAAAAGATTTGGATATATCTTACTTCCTATGGATGATGCAGAAGTGTCAGTGTCTATCGATATAGGAGGGAGAGCTTATCTGAGATATAATGTTGATATAGAGTATGAAAAGATTAACGGTTTCGAGACCGCTGTAGTTGAAGATTTTTTCAGATCCCTTGTAAGTAATAGTTTTATTAACCTTCATATAAATAAAAATGCAGGTTCAAACTCCCACCATATTATAGAAGCGATTTTTAAAGCTTTCGGAATAGTTCTTTACGAGGCGAGTAGAAAAAGAGGAACAGATTCCGTACCTTCAACTAAAGGTTTAATATAAAAACAGGATAATGACCTTGATTTAATGCGCTTATTGAAAATCAATAAAAAATGTTTGCATATCTACAGGTCGGGAAGAGAGTGAGCTTTGCATATAGCCATCATAAATTATTTTACAGGAAATATAAAAAGTGTTGAGAATGCTTTTAAAAAAGCAGGTGCCGCGGTGGAGGTAACCAGCAGACCTGAAGATATTATAGATGCGTCAGCTATAGTTCTACCCGGTGTTGGAGCATTTGGAGATGCTTATAGAAATCTCAGTCAATTAAAGCTAATTGAAGTAATCAAAGAAAATGTAAAGAAAAAACCTCTTTTAGGGATATGTCTCGGAATGCAGTTACTTTTTGAATATAGTCTTGAAGATGGCAGGCATAATGGCCTGGGTTTATTGAAAGGCCACGTGGGGAAAATTCCTTCAGGTGTAAAGGTGCCACATACTGGATGGAACCAATTAAGAATTTTAAAAGACGATAATAAATTGTTTTCTGGAATTAAAGAGGAAGAAAATTTTTATTTTGTTCATTCTTACTATGTTATACCTGAAGATAAGAGTATTATTACCTGTACTACTGATTATGATATTCAGTTAACGGCAGGTGTAAAATACGGTAATATCTATGGGTTACAATTCCACCCGGAAAAAAGCAGTAACAGTGGATTAAGAATCCTTGAAAATTTCTGGAATATGTTACGGGAAAAAAATCAGTAGAGTTGCATAACTATATTGTTTTTGTAGAATTAATTTATAAACTATAAATTAAATTAATATAAAAAAGTAAGGGTAAGCCAATGATAGTAATACCGGCAATAGATATAATAGATGGCGCCTGCGTGAGGCTTGTAAGAGGCAGATTTGATACCAGAAAGAAATATTCGGATGACCCGGTCGAGGTAGCCAGGAGATGGAAAGAAGATGGGGCGACCTGGTTGCATATAGTAGACCTTGATGGGGCCCGTACAGGAGAATTGAAAAATCTGGGAATTGTACATGAAATAAAAAAGAAAATAGATATTAAGATACAATATGGCGGTGGTGTGCGTAATATGGGCCTGGTTGGCACTGTTTTAAATAAAGGTGCAGACAGGGTTATAATCGGAACAAGAGCTATAGAAGATATAAGCTTTCTGAGAGAAAGTTTTCTAAAATATAAGGATAGAGTCATTGTTAGTCTTGATTATGGAAAAGATGGAATTATTTTTATAAATGGCTGGCAAAGTCAATCTAAAGCAAATATATTCAAGATTATAGAAAGGCTCGATGCCCTGGGGATGAAACAGGCAATTCTGACTGATATATCGAGAGATGGAACTCTTGAAGGAGCCAATCTCGATTTTCTAAAGAGAATTTTAGAAAGTTCAGGTTTGGAATTTATATTTGCCGGTGGTATAGGAAGCTTAAATGATATTATTAATATTAAAGAAATTGAAAATATGGGAATTATCGGTGTAATAGTAGGCAAAGCTCTGTATGAAAAAGAAACCGGCGTCAATCTTAAAAAGGCAATAAAGATAGGTAGGGGAAATGATAACTAAAAGAATTATCCCGTGTCTTGATGTTGACAGGGGAAGAGTCGTAAAAGGAGTACATTTTGTAAATATAAGAGATGCAGGGGACCCTGTAGAGCTGGCAGCTTTTTATGATAAAGAAGGAGCTGACGAGATAGTATTTCTTGATATAACTGCATCTCATGAGAATAGAAGTACAGTTATTGAACTTGCAAGCAAAGCTGCGGAGAAAGTATTTGTACCATATACTATAGGCGGTGGTATAAGAAGTATAGAGCATATAAGGGAAATATTAAAGAAAGGCGCGGATAAGATTTCCATAAATACTGCTGCATTTAATAACCCTTCTTTAATTTCAGAGGCTTCAAAGATATTTGGCAGCCAGTGTATAGTTGTTGCAATTGACGCAAAATATAGAAGCAAGGACTTCTGGGAAGTATATTTAAATGGAGGAAGGACTCCTGCAGGAGTGGATGCTGTAGAGTGGGCAAAAAAGGTGGAAGAGCTAGGCGCAGGAGAAATACTGTTGACCAGTATGGACAGGGATGGAACAAAGGACGGATACGATATTGACCTTACGCGTGCTGTTACTTCAGGTGTTAATATACCGGTCATAGCTTCGGGTGGTGCCGGGAAACTGGAGCACCTGAGAGATGTAATTAAATATGCAGATGCCGATGCGGTGCTGGTTGCTTCCATTTTTCACTATGGCCAGCATAGCATAAAAGAAGCCAAACAGTATCTGAAGTCCGAGGGAATAAATGTTAGAATATAACCTGAAATTAAAAAATTAATAAGTTGAATGAGAAATTAATTTAGCAGAATATCTAAACTCATAACAGACTGAAAGGTTGGTATATTACAAAAATGAATAAGAAAATAAAAGACGCTAAAGTAAATAAAGTCGGTCTGATTCCTGCAGTTATACAGGATTATATATCAGGTGATGTTCTAATGCTTGCTTATATGAGCAAGGAGTCTATAAAGAAAAGCATTGAAACAGGAACAACCTGGTTCTGGAGCAGGTCAAGGAAGAAGCTGTGGAACAAGGGTGAGACATCCGGGAACATACAGAAGATAAAAAATATCAGGTATGACTGTTATGGGAACGCATTGCTTATAAGTGTCGAGCAGATTGGCAATGCCTGTCATACTGGCAATAGAAGCTGTTTCTATAGAAATCTTAAAGATGTTGAAAAAGACCTTGATTTCGAGAGATATTTTAAGGAAGTAAAAGAAGAGAGCATGCTGGATGAATTATACCATATAGTCAATGAAAGGATAAAAGACAAAGCAGCTGATTCTTACACTTATTATCTGCATAAAAAGGGTCTGGATGAGATAATAAAAAAATTTGGTGAGGAGAGCATCGAAGTGATTCTATCAGCAAAACATCAGAAAAAAAAAGATTCGATAAATGAAATAGCTGATATGCTCTATCATATGATTGTACTGATGGTTGAAAAGAAGATTACTCTTGAAGAGGTTTTTGGGGAATTAAAAAAAAGGAGACAGGAGAAAGGGTAATTGTGGTGAATAAAAAGAGAAGAATTGCACTGATTACAAGTGGTGGAGATGCCAGTGGCATGAATGCAACCATAAGGGCAATTACCAGGTATGGAGTATATCGTGGTCTGGAGGTTTATGGATTTTATGAAGGATATAAGGGACTGATAAATAATGACTTTAAAGTTCTTGACCTGAATTCGGTTGGGGGAATTATTGATAGAGGAGGAACCTTTCTTTATTCAGCGAGGTCAGAAGAATTTATGTTTAAGAGAGGGCAGAAAAAGGCGATTGCTAATTTAAATGAAAATGATATTGAAGGTCTTATTGTGATTGGAGGAGATGGTACCTTTAAAGGTGCGCACGAACTCCATGAACAGGGTATACAGGTTGTTGGAATTCCTGGTACTATAGATAATGATATTGCAGGAACGGATTATAGTATAGGGTTTGATACGGCTCTAAATGTTATTATTGACCTTATATCTAAAATCAGAGACACAGCTTCTTCTCATGAAAGGATTTTTGTGATAGAAGTTATGGGCAGGAATTCAGGTATTATTGCAGTTAATACAGGGATCGCATGCGGGGCAGACTTTATATTGATACCCGAAATAAAAATGGACCTGGCTAAAATCGCAAAAAAAATAGGAAATCAGAGAGAAGGAAAGAGACATACCCTGATAATAGTAGCGGAGGGAGCAAAAAGTGCAGCCGAGGTCGCTTCATCAATTAAATCGCTGGTTGGACGTGACGTAAGAGTATCTGTTCTCGGACATGTACAGAGGGGCGGTTCTCCATCTGCCATGGATAGAATTCTTGCGGCAGAGTTTGGCAAAAAAGCTGTGGATTTATTGCTTGAAGGTAAGAGTGATTGTATGGTTGGCATAAGGAGTATGAAGATAGTAGTATCCAGGTTTGAAGATATTCTTGGGGTGACAAAGAGTATAGATAAAGAGCTTTACAGGCTTTCCCATATCCTATCATTGTGAGTGGTGCCGAAGGTCGGGGTCGAACCGACACGAACCTCGCGGTTCACTGGATTTTGAGTCCAGCGCGTCTGCCAATTCCGCCACTCCGGCACGTAAAAAATAATACAATTTATAATGATTATTATCAATAATTAAAGTGGTTAGTTTGTATTTATATTAATTAAACCAATAAATAATTTTCACGTATTATTTATGATATGTAGATAATAAAAGTCTGGAAATAATAGGTTTTTGTATAGATATTGACAATTTTTTACTTATTTATTAAAGTATTTAACACATAAGCGTCATTAAGTTTTTAGGAAATTTGATGGCGCTTTTTATTTGTAGATTTTTTTGTTTTTTTACCGGGAATAATTCAAATAAATATATTTATAACTTTATTAATACTTTTTTGTATGTTATATTTACAATAAATAAATTTAAAATGATTATGTCTTTTACCGGGAATCGATATCTGATGTAATTTATTAACTAGTATGAACATATTTGTATATATTGCTATCTTGGCTTCTACACTCTCAATCACTTTCATTATTATCAGCCTTTATCAGAAACCGTTCATGGAAGCAACAGGTCCATTTATTATTTTATCTGGTCTGGTATTATTAAATTCTATATTTTTTATTGCCACGCTTACAAGAAGCAGTATGCAGGCAGCTCTAAGATGGGCATATTTCCAGGAGCTAACAACACTTATATTTCCGCTGTTGTTTTTTAACTTTATGAATTTTTTTTTAGGCAACAGGCTATCAAAAACAAGGCTAATATATAAGCTTATATTTCTAATAATTCCACTTGGTATTTTCATATACCTTGTTGCAAACAGGAGTATCGAAGTCAGGAAATATTATTTTGGGTATATTTCTTATTATTCCGAGCAGGTTTTGATAGGGGTCTTTTATCTTGTCCCAATTTATTTATTAATAAATACTGCTATTTCTTACAGGATCTATAGAAATCAAAGGGAAAAGAAGTCCAATGGAACCAATATTTTAATGTTAGCTGTATTCCTGGTATTTTTATTGATGAATGTTGCATACAGGCCTCTTACAATGTCAGGTGTTATGGAAGTGGCTCCTATAAGTGTTATTTTAAATCTTTTTTTATTCTTATTTATAACTATTGCATTGCTAAATTCCAGGTTTAATATTCAGAATTTAGCATTTAAGAGAATATTTGAAAATGTTGGCGATTGTATAATGGTTACAGATTATGAGGGTAAAATAACACAGCTTAACAGGTGTTTATTTGAGAGAATGTTTTCCAGAAAAGATATTATATATTCCGTTGACAGGGATAAAATCATAAAAGAACACCTTTTATCTTTTTCAAGGAATAAGAAGGATTTTAAATTTTTTCTGAAAACCCTCGAGAGCAAATCTTTTAATGATTTCAGGAAAGATTTACATTTTGAGGTAGACGGCTCTGAGAAAATCTTTGATGTAATCATATATCCTATTTATGACAGCAGGGGTAAATTGGCTGGGAAGTCAACTATATTTAGAGATGTTACTGAAAGCAGATTTTACGAGAAAGAGCTTAGAAATCAATCATTGATTGATTATCTTACAGGAGCTTACAACACGAGATATATTTTTGAGAGACTTAAAGAGGAAATAAAAAGATACGATAGATATAAAGAACCATTTTGTGCTGCTTACGGATATAGATAATTTTAAAAAATATAATGACACTTTGGGTCATCTCGAGGGAGACAAGTTATTGAAGGATGTTGTTGGTCTGTTTAAAGATAATATAAGAGAGCGCATAGATGTAGTCGGCAGATACGGCGGAGATGAGTTTATAATTATATTATCAAGAATAAAGCTTGATAAAGCAAAGGATATGGGTGAAAGAATATTAAGTATGTTAAGTAAAAAAGAAATTAAGATTATTTCTCTTAGTATGGGTATTTATGAATACAATGGAGAATCTGACATAGATGAATTATTAAAAAAGGCTGACAGCCTGATGTACAAAGCTAAGAAGTCAGGGGGTAACAGGCTCGCCTGCAGTTAAGTCAGGGTTTTATTTTAAACCTTTATTTATTGAATAATCCATTACAAGACTCCCATTTTTATAATATAATTATAATAATTTTTTAAAGCTTAAACTTTAATTAGTTGTGGAAAAAAAAAGAAATAAAAAAATAATTTTAATAGATGGAAATAATATTGCATACAGGGCTTTTTATGCGCTTCCCGATACTATTTCTACATCATCAGGAGTTACGACAAATGCTGTTCTGGGTTTTACAAGTATGCTTTTGAAACTTATAAATGAACAGGAACCTGATAGCATAGTGTGTACTTTTGATAGCAAAACGCCGACTTTCCGGCATAAGATGTTTGACCGGTATAAAATACAGAGAAAAAAAATGCCGGTGGAGCTGGGAAACCAGCTAAATTTAATTAAAGAAGTTCTTGGTGCTTTTAATATTGCATGTCTGGAAAAAGAAGGATATGAAGCCGATGACATACTTGCAAATATCACGAGAAAAATTAAAGATGAGTTTGAACAGATAGTAATAGTTACAGGTGATAAGGATATGTTACAGCTTGTTTCTGATAACATAAAAGTTATGTCTTTAAAAAAGGGTATTACAGACACAGTGTTGTTTGATAGCCAGGGAGTTGAAGAAAAGTTTGGTGTCAAACCGCAGAATATAAAGGATTTACTGGCTCTTATGGGTGATAGCTCGGACAATATCCCGGGAGTTCCGGGAATAGGTCCAAAGACGGCAAGATTGTTAATATCTAAATATGGGTCTTTAGAAGGAATTTATAAAAATTTAGATAAGCTGGATGATGACCGCCTGAGAAATATGTTACTGGAAAACAAGAACCTTGCCAGTTTGAGCGGGGAACTTACTACATTAAGAATGGTAGAAGATATAGATATTAAAACTGAAATAAGAAATAGTTTTAAAAATGTTAGCATAAACAGGGTGAGGCGATTATTTGAAAGTCTCGAGTTCAGGAATCTTGAAAAGAAACTTTATAACATGAAAAATAAAATTGATTTCGACGAGGAAAAATCTGAATCGAAAGAGATAGTTAAAAGCATTAAATTAAAGCGTATAGTGTCTATAGAGGATTTAAAATACTTAAATAAAAATATAGAAAAAAATAAAAAAATATATATTGCTGAGTGCATTCATGGAGATGATAAAGGCGAGTTTTTAGGGTTTATCTTATATGATGGCGACGAATATGCCATTTTTGCAGCAAAAGATGAGCTGGCTTTAAAAGATATTAGAGAAGAATTAAAAAAGATACTTGAAAATAAGAAATGTAAAATATCAGGTTTCGACCTTAAAGAGATTTATAAGATATTAAAAAGGAATGGCATTGTTTTAAAAGGTGAATTTATTGATTATAAAATATTATATTTGATTTTAAATCCAAATAAGTCCACCGCAAGTCTCGATGAGACGATTTATGACCTTCTAAAAATCGAGTTTAGAAGCACAAACGAATTAGGCGGAACTGAAGATGATGATAAAGAAAAAATTGCCGGCAGTCTGGAGAAAATCACAAATAAAAAACAACTGGAACTTGACTTCTCCAGAAAAAAAGAGGAAATAATCGGGCAAAATTATCAGTTGGACCGACTGTTGAAAAAAATAAGCTGGTATAAGGATATAGAAAATGAATTACTGGAAAGAATTAAAAATGAGGGTGTCGAAAAATTATACAGGGATATTGAAGAACCGCTTATAAAAGTACTGGCAGAAATTGAATACACAGGTGTTAATATCGATAGAGAGTATCTAAACGGTTTGATTGAGGAATATGAGATTAATATAAAAAAACTGCAGCAGGAAATATATGATTTCTGTAATGAAGAATTTAATATAAATTCTTCCCGGCAACTGTCGGAGATACTTTATAAGAAGCTCGGTCTTCCGTCTGTAAAGAAAACAAAAACAGGACTATCAACTGATGCAGGAGCTCTCAGGTCAATTTATGACAGTTCTCCTTTAATAGGAAAAATCCTTGACTACAGAGAAAAAACAAAGCTTAAAAATACTTATATAGATGTTTTACCGGGACTGATTGATGCAGAAGACTCAAGAATTCATACTACCTATAACCAGCTCGGGACATCGACAGGCAGGATAAGCAGCAGCGAACCAAATCTTCAGAATATACCGGTGAGAACGGAATACGGAAAGCAGATAAGGAAAGCTTTTATTCCGGGTGTGGGGTATGACCTGCTAATGTCTTCAGACTACTCACAGATTGAGTTAAGAGTCCTGGCCCACCTTTCTGAAGACGAGAATTTAACGGGTACTTTTGAAAGAAATGAAGACATACATACCAGAACAGCTTCCGAGCTTTTCGATGTGGAATATGATAATGTTGACGAATCCTTAAGAAGGAAAGCAAAGACTATAAATTTTGGAATAATATACGGTATGACTGAATACGGACTGGCAGATAGGCTTTCCATATCTGAGGATGAGGCAAGAGAATATATCGAAAGATATTTTGAACAGTACATGGGTGTGAAAAAATATCTTAAATTTTTGATAGATGATGCTTATAAAAAAGGTTACTCAACAACAATTTTTGGCAGGCGGAGATATCTGAAGGAATTGGGGAGCAGCAATAATAGAATAAGAAATCTTGGCGAAAGATTTGCAGTAAATACACCAATTCAGGGTAGTGCTGCTGACATAATGAAGCTTTCCACTGTAGTGCTTTTTAATAAATTGAAATCCGGGAAAATAGATAGTAATATTATTCTTCATGTACATGATGAGCTGGTTCTTGAGCTGAAGGAAAAAGATAAGGAAGTCGTAAAAAAGATGGTTGTAGAGTCAATGGAGAGGTGCATAAATTTAAAAGTAAAACTTAAAGTAGACATAAAGACTGGAAAGAACTGGTATATTTAAAAAAATAACTTATGATATTGATTATTCTTTTTTTGCGTGTTATCCTGTTCAAATATCAAAAAAGGAGACTGATTTATTAAAAAATGACAGAGAAAAATTATAATAAAAAACTAACAAATGACAATTACATGATAGAGGATAAAGACGGCAGGATGGTTCCCAATTACGACCTGACCATGATTAATCTTAATGATGGGGATTTAATAAAAGGAAGGGTAGTAAAGATTGGCAAAGACGAGGTTCTGGTAGATGTAGGCTTTAAGTCAGAAGGGGTAATACCTTTAAGCGAGCTTTCGATAAGGAATGATATAAAACCTGAAGACATATTAAATGTTGATGATGAGATAGAAATAATGGTACTGCAGAAAGAAGACCAGGATGGGCGGTTGATATTATCGAAAAAGAGAGCCGAAGTGGAGCAGAATTTTGACAGAATAGAAAAAATATATGAAAGCGGAGATATAGTTGAAGGAGAAATTATAGAATGCGTAAAAGGCGGGTTAATTGTTGATATAGGATTAAGAGGATTTCTTCCAGCATCATTAATAGATGTTAGAAAAACCAGGGACCTCCAGTCTTACATTGGAGAAAAGTGTAAATGCAAGATTATAGAAGTAGACAGAAACAGGAATAATGTCGTACTGTCGAGGAAGGTAATTATAGAAGGTGAGAAAAAAGAGCAGCGCAAGGAGATACTTGATAAAATGGAAATAGGCCAGGTTCGAAAGGGCATAATAACCAGCATCGCAGATTTCGGGGCTTTTGTTGATGTAGATGGTATCGATGGCCTGGTTCATATTTCAGAGCTTTCCTGGAATCATGTAAAGCATCCTTCGGAAGTAGTAAGTGTAAATCAGGAGGTGGATGTAGAGATACTTGATATTGATTATGAGAAACAGAGGCTGTCTCTTGGATTAAAACAAACCCAGAAGGATCCGTGGCTGGAGAAAGTTAAAAAATATTCTGTTAAGGAAATATTAAAAGGAAAAGTTACGAGAATTGTTAAGTTCGGTTTATTCGTTCAGATTGATGAAGACCTGGAAGGGTTGGTGCATATATCTGAATTAAGTCCGGAAGCTGTAAGGCGACCAAGTGATATAGCAAAGATTGGAGATGAACTTACAGTTAGAATTATAGATATAGATATGGATAAGAGAAGGATGGCTTTTAGTGTAAAACAGGTAGAAAATCCAGATGAAGATGCCGGTGAAAAGAAGGCAGAAGAAAAGTCCGAAAAGGAAGATGTGGTAGAAGAAAAAACCGGTGAAGAAGATATGAAGGAAGAAGATTCCAAAAAGACAGCTGAACTAAAAGATATATTTGAAGAGGGAAAAGCAAAAATTAATGAGGAAGAATCAAGTAAAAAGAAGCAGATAAAAGAAATATTGAAGGAGATGAAGGACGAGGCTAATATAGATTAAATAAGAAAAACAACAGATAGCAGCGTTCACGAAAACAGTATTATAATACAGTAAGTGATGTTTATATATATTCTCAGGCAAATATAGTAAAACCACTGAAAAACTACAAAAATACTTCAGGAATAATCATTTCTATTGATGTATAAATTGTTATTAATGATAATATAGTTATTGATATTAACGGATTTCTAAAGTCAAATTAAATAGTTGAATATTCTTATTAATTGTTTTTAATCAGGTATAGTCAGGGGGTTACTATAATAGTATTAGGAGTTACGGGAAGAGTTGCTTCAGGTAAGAGTACAGTATCAAGTTATATAAAAAAAATAAGAAAAGGCACTCTGGTAATTGATGTAGATAAAATGGCAAAAAGCATTTATTGCAGGAATCCGGAAGTTCTGGAGAGGCTTGGGGAACTTTTTGGTAAAGAAATATTCGATGAGAAAGGTAACCCGGTTTTTAAAAGACTCGCAGAAAAAGTATTCTCAGCTAAAAAGGAATTAATTAAATTGAATAATATAATGTTTCCATTGATAAAAAGAGAAGTTAAAGAAATCCTGAATAAAAATAACAGAATGAGGTATATCGTAATAGATGCAGCAGTTTTATTTGATTGTGAACTGGATGAATTCTGTAATTACATTATTGTTATCAAAAACTCAGTGAAAAGAAGAAAACTCTTTTTAAAAAATAGCGGTTATTCTGATGAAGAGATAAAATTAAGGATGGAAGGGCAGCACATAAAAATTAATGAAAATAAAACAGATTTTGTTATTGAAAATAATGGAACAAAAAAAAGCTTATTGCAGGGAGTGCGGGAAAGATTGAGAGGTATTTAACTCTTTGTTAAAAAAACCGTGTTTATGAATAGTATTTTTTAAAATTATATCAGGAAAATTTAAGAAAATGGCTGATACAAAATTCAATCTTGTATCGAATTACTCTCCTCAGGGAGACCAGAGCAATGCTATATATTATTTGACTGAAGGAATTGAAAAGGATTTTAAATTCCAGTGTCTTTTAGGTGTTACAGGCTCCGGTAAAACTTATTCAATGGCTAATGTGATTAAGAATGTTCAGCTTCCCACTCTGGTAATTGCTCCCAATAAAACACTTGCAGCACAGCTATGCAATGAGTTCAAGGGATTTTTTCCGGATAACGCAGTGGAGTATTTTGTAAGTTATTACGATTATTATCAGCCTGAAGCATATTTACCTGGTAAGGATTTATATATAGAAAAAGATACTTCCATAAATGAAGAAATAGAAAAACTAAGACTATCGGCTACAAATTCTCTTTATACCCGTGATGATGTTATAGTGGTCGCAAGTGTTTCCTGTATTTATGGGCTGGGTTCTCCTTCCGAATATGGGAAACAGAGAATTATTCTGGAAAAAGGAGAAAATTTCCCGAGAGAAGATATAATAGATAGGCTGGTTAATATAAGATATGAAAGAAATGACTATGATTTTATTAATGGGAAGTTCAGGGTTAAAGGCGATACTATCGAAATATTCCCTGCATATCAGGACAGAGCGATAAGAGTCCAGCTTTTTGGTGATGAACTCGAGAAAATCATAGAATTTAACCCGGTATCGGGTGAGATTTACGATGAAAAGGAAGTATGTATAATATCACCTGCAACACATTTTCTTGCTACTGTGGAATGGGTTGAAAGAGCGCTCGGAACTATTGAAGAGGAACTTGATGAGCGGGTAGAATATTTTAAGCAGCAAAATAAATTATTGGAAGCACAGAGGCTGGAGTCGCGGACAAGATACGATATGGAAATGATTGCTGAGCTCGGTTTCTGCAGTGGTATAGAGAATTATTCAAGACATATACTGGGTAAATTACCCGGTGAACCGCCAAATACACTTCTGGATTTTTTCCCGGATGATTTTATGGTTATTATAGACGAATCGCATATTGCAATCCCACAAATAAGAGGAATGTACGAAGGGGACAGGTCAAGAAAACAGACTCTTGTTGATTATGGGTTCAGGCTTCCATCAGCTCTTGACAATAGACCGTTAAAGTTTGATGAGTTTGAAAAAAAGATTAAATGGGCGATATTTACATCGGCAACCCCAGGCCCTTATGAGAAAAGAGTAAGCAAACAGGTGGTGGAACAAATAATAAGACCTACCGGACTGGTTGACCCCGAGATATTTGTTAGAAAAACAGCCGGACAGATTGACGATCTTATTTATGAAATACAGAAGGTCATAGAAAGAGGAGAAAGGGTTCTCGTGACCACTTTAACTAAAAAGATGGCCGAAGATTTAACTGATTATCTTGCCAGTAGAAAGATAAAAACGAGATATCTTCATTCAACCATTGAGACTCTTGAGAGAGTGGAGATATTAAGAGGACTGAGAACCGGAGAATTTGATGTGCTTGTTGGTATAAATCTTTTAAGGGAGGGGCTTGATCTTCCTGAGGTTTCTCTTGTTGCAATACTTGATGCAGATAAAGAAGGGTTCTTAAGGTCTGAAATATCTTTAATACAGACTATTGGCAGGGCAGCGAGGAATATCAATGGAAAAGTTATAATGTATGCGGACAATATAACTAATTCAATAAAAAATGCCCTGGAAGAAACTAATAGAAGAAGAGAAATGCAGATTGAATATAATGACAAGCATAGCATTACTCCAAGCACTGTAAATAAAACTATATCAGACATATTATATAGAAAAGGGATAAAGTCAGCAAAAGAAACTAAGCTTGAATTAAAAGTCAGCGAAAAGAAGAAAGAATTTAATGATGATAAATTATTAGCAATGAACCCTTCTGATATTGCTGTAATAATCAGCGGCCTCGAAGAAGAAATGTATATTTATGCGAGGGAATTAAATTTTGAGAAGGCTGCTGTTATAAGAGATGAGATAAAAAGGATAAATAAAATAACAGGGATAAGTGTAGAAAAATTAAGAAAATGGAAGAAGAAATAATTATCAGAGGTGCCAGAGAGCACAATTTAAAAGGAATAAACTTAAGGATTCCAAGAAATAAATTCATTGTATTTACAGGTGTAAGCGGTTCGGGTAAATCATCACTGGCGTTTGATACCATTTATGCTGAAGGCCAGAGAAGGTATGTGGAATCTCTTTCTTCTTATGCAAGACAATTTCTCGGTCAGATGGAAAAACCTGATGTAGATATGATAGAGGGTCTTTCACCTGCAGTATCCATAAATCAGAAAGGCGTTTCCAAAAATCCCAGGTCCACTGTGGGTACCATTACTGAAATATATGATTACCTGAGGGTTCTCTATGCAAGGATTGGAATTCCATATTGTCCTGTGTGTGGAAAGCGCATAACCAGGCAGACAGTGGACCAGATGGTTGACAGGGTTATGGAATTGCCGGATGGGACAAAATTTCAGGTTCTTGCTCCTATTATAAGGGGTAGAAAAGGCGAATATATAAAAACTTTTGAGAATATAAAAAACAACGGTTACGCAAGAGTAAGGATAGATAGTGAAGTTTATGAGCTGGACGGTGACTTCGACTTTCAACTGGATAAAAACAAAAAACATGATATAGAAATTGTAGTGGATAGATTAAAGGTGAAGCCCGAGATAAGGAAAAGACTTTCAGAAGATATTGAAATATCACTTAAGGAAAGCAGTGGCATTGCTTATATTCAATTGATGGAATCAGGAAAAATAATGAGGTTTTCAGAGAATTTTTCCTGCGTTGAATGCGGAATAGATTTTGAAGAAATTACCCCAAGGATGTTTTCTTTTAATAGTCCTTATGGAGCCTGCAAGGAATGTGGTGGTCTGGGTATAAGTAAAGATATAGACCCGGATTTGATTGTGGAACACCCCGAATTAAGCATAATGGATGGCGCTATTCCTTTTTTCAGAATGGGGTACTCAAACTATTATTCAAAGCTGATGGTAAGCCTTGCACGTGAATATAATTTTGACCTGAATAAGCCTTATAAAGAACTTGATGAGTCGATAAAGAAAACATTGCTGTATGGTTCCGATGGTAGAAAAATAAAAATCAGCTATATAAATCACAGGGGACAGCCGAGGCACTATTATTTAAAATTTGAGGGTCTTATAAATAATTTAAGCAGGAGATATCTTGAAACTGAATCCGAGGAACAGAGAGCTAAAATAGAGAAAATGATAAGTAGCAGGCCATGTAAAGCATGCAATGGAAAGAGATTAAGACCCGAGAGTCTTGCAGTAAAGATTAATTCATTATCAATAGCAGATTTTTGTGAAAAGACAATTGAGGAAGAAATAAAATTCCTGGTGTCTCTTAAGTTATCCGAAAGAGAGAAATTAATCGGGGAGAGATTAATAAAGGAAATTATTGAAAGGTTAAATTTTTTAAAGGATGTGGGTCTTGGTTATCTTACTCTGGATAGGAAGTCAAGCACTTTGTCAGGAGGGGAATCTCAGAGAATAAGACTGGCTACCCAGATAGGTTCCGGGCTTGTGGGAGTTTTATATATACTGGATGAACCAAGCATAGGTCTCCACCAGAGAGATAATAAAAAATTAATAGATGCCTTAAAAAGACTCAGGGATCTGGGTAATACGATAATAGTTATAGAGCATGACGAGGAAACCATCAGGAATGCCGATTTTGTAGTCGACATTGGCCCGGGTGCAGGGATACATGGGGGGAAGATTGTTTTCAGTGGAAAAATAGATGGGATACTTAATTGTGGTGACTCTATTACGGGAAAATATTTAAGTGGTGAAAAATCTATACCAATCCCGGAAGAAAGAAGAAAGGGAAACGGAAAATATATAATTATTAAAGGAGCGAGGGAACATAATTTAAAAAACATAGATGTAAGGATTGATATCGGTAAATTTATAGCAGTAACTGGGGTTTCAGGCTCTGGTAAGAGTACGTTAATTAACGAGATTCTATATCCATCTATGTCTAATTTACTTATGAAGACAAGATATTACACCGGCAAGCATGATGGAATTCTTAATTATATGAATTTTGATAGAGTAATTGTTATTGACCAGTCACCGATAGGGAGAACACCCAGGTCTAATCCTGCGACATATACAGGTGTCTTTACTTATATAAGAGAATTATTCTCAAAAACACATGATGCAAGGATGAGGGGATATAAGCCGGGAAGGTTTAGTTTTAACGTGAAGGGAGGAAGATGTGAATATTGCAATGGTGATGGATATATTAAGATAGAGATGCATTTTCTTCCGGATATTTATGTTCCATGCGAGGTTTGCAAGGGTAAGAGATTTAACCGGGAAACTCTCGAGATAAAATATAAAGGCAAAAATATTGATGATGTTTTAAATATGACTGTCGAGGAAGCGATGAATTTCTTTGAAAGTATTCCTATGATAAGTAGAAAACTTAGGTTGATAAGTGAGGTAGGTCTTGGGTATATAAAACTGGGCCAGCCTTCGACTACTTTATCAGGTGGTGAGGCTCAAAGGGTAAAGCTTTCAACAGAACTTTCAAAAAAGAGTACGGGTAATACCCTATACCTGCTGGATGAGCCAACTACAGGTTTGCATTTTGATGATATAAGTAAGTTGATTTCGGTTCTGGAGAGATTGGTTGATGCAGGCAATACGGTGCTTGTGATAGAACATAATATGGAAGTGATAAAAAACGCTGATTATATTATTGACCTCGGACCGGAAGGTGGCGATAAGGGAGGAAGGATTGTTGCCTGCGGAACTCCGGAGGAAGTAGCTGAGAATGAAAATTCATATACGGGTAAATTTATAAAGATGTACATGGATAGAAAAATAGCGAGAGAAGCTTTATGAGAAATAATACGCTGGCAGTTAATAAAAAAAAGGATAAGGTAAGTAAAAAAGAATGGGAAATAAAGGAAATCTTAGAGATAATTCCCAGAAAACCCGGTGTATATATTTTTAAAGATTCTAATGATAGTATAATTTATATAGGAAAGGCAAAGAATCTATTTAACAGGGTAAGAAGTTATTTTCATTACAAATCAAAATATTTATTATATTCAAAACCTCCGGACTTTGTAAACAAAATCCATTCAATAGATTATCTGGTTACAGATAATGAAACTGAAGCGCTGATACTTGAAAGTAGTCTTATTAAAAAAAACAAACCCAGATATAACATAGATTTAAAGGACGATAAAAGTTACCCCTTTATTGCAGTAACTGTTAATGAGGAGTTTCCGAGAGTTTTTTTGACGAGAAATAGGAATATCTCAGGTGCAAAATATTTTGGCCCGTATACAAATGCAAATGCCGTTAGAAAGACAGTTGAATATTTAAGAAAGGCTTTTAAGATAAGGGATTGCAAGAGGGCGCTTCCAGGAAGGGGAGCCGGCAAACCCTGTCTTAGCTATTATATTAATTTATGTTCAGCGCCATGTATTGGTAATATAAAAAAAGAAGAATATCGTAAGGATATTGAGCTAATAATTTTATTCTTGAAAGGAAAAAATAAAAATATTATTGATAGGTTGAATTACGAAATGGATAAGTATTCAGCAGAAATGGAATTTGAAAAGGCAGCAGATGTAAGGGATAAAATAGTTAATATAAACAGGTTATGGGAAAACCAGAAGATTTTTTTTAAAGGCGGAAGTAAATGGGATTTTATAACTGTTGCAAAAGATCTGGATTATGCTGTTGTGAGTTTGTTTACTTACAGGGCAGGCGAACTTGTGCTGGTGAATAATTTTACTTTAGGCAATACAGATTATTTTGATGAAAAAGAGATATTATCTGCATTTGTAAGGGATTATTATGCCAATCTTGACGAAATTCCGGACAAAGTTTACTGTCAGGCTGAAGTTGAAAACTTAAAATTAATGGAAAAATGGTTAAGCAGGAAGGCGGGCAGAAAGGTCGGGATTATGGTCCCGAAAATTGGAGATAAAAAGAGAATAATGGAAATGGCATTAAAAAATTCAATCCTTTATATTGAGAAAAAAAAGTTTGAAAAAGGCAGAGAGAAAAGTGAAATTTACATAGAATCACTGAATTTAAAAAAATTACTAGGTCTGAAAAACATTCCACTAAAGATAGAATGTTATGATATTTCTAATTTAAAAAGCTCATTTCCTGTAGGCTCTATTTCAGTTGCAGTGGGTGGTAAAATTTCTAACGATAAATTCAGGCATTTTAAAATAAAAAATGTTGAGGGCCAGGATGATTGCAGGATGATTGCTGAAGTGGTAACAAGGCGGCTAAGGTATCTAAAGAATATTTCAGCTATGAAGGAAAATTTAAAAAAGGAAGATATTTTTTACCAGAAGCCGGATTTAATAGTAATTGATGGTGGAAAGGCTCAATATAACACAGTAAGAAATATATTAATTAAAGAACTGATAGAAGATATAGATGTGATAAGTATCGCGAAGAAAGAGGAAGTTATTTTTTGCGATAAATATCCTGATGGAATGAAGCTTGATTTAAGGGAAAGCTATGTTAGGATTTTAATTAAGGTAAGAGATGAAGCACACCGCTTTGCTGTTAAATATCACAGGCAATTAAGAGATAAAAATATGCTGAATTCAGTTTTTGATGGGATAAAAGGAATAGGAGAAAAGAAGAAGAGAATAATTATGGAAAGCAGCAATTCAATGGGGGAGTTAAAAAGTATGACCGTCAGGGATTTGACGGATATTAAAGGGATTGGTTATAAAGATGCAGTTAAAATATATAGAAGTCTGCATGGTTAGAGGCAGGTGGTTTGTTTGTTAAGGTGGATACTGGACTGGGTTATTCTAACTTTTTCAATTTCAGTAGCGTCTTACTTTCTCCCTTTTATATATATCTCGGGCGAGGCTACATGGGAAAGGATAAAGATAGCTTTTATAGCCGGACTGGTGCTTGGATTATTTAATTTAATTGTAAAACCAATTATTAAGATTTTTTCACTTCCTATAAATATTTTAACTCTCGGACTTTTTAATATTATTATAAATGCCGGTATGCTATGGCTTGTGGATTTAATTATTAAAGGGCTTGAAATTGAAGGGTTCTGGGGGTATGTATGGAGCTCTCTCGTTATTAGCATAATAAGCATAATTGTTTCAAAAGTAATATTTTATAAGGAAAAAAAACAGTAAAAAGATTAAAATAGATATAAGATTGAAATGAATATTGATGCAACATGAATTTAAAGAAAGAAAAAATAAATAATGAAGTAAACGTTGTTATAATTACAGGGCTGTCAGGAGCAGGCAAGACTGAGGCTCTTAAGTATTTTGAGGACGCGGGATACTATTGTATAGATAATCTGCCGGTGCATCTTTTACTGAATCTTATCGATTATTTTTCTATTGAAAACAGGGATATTAAAAATATTGCTTTTGCAATAGACCTGAGAAGCAGCAATTTTTTTGAAGAGATTTATAAAACTCTCGATGAGCTTGACAAAAGAAAAGTAAAATACAGAATTTTATTTCTGGAAGCTTCTAAAAGCGTGATAGTAAAAAGATATTCACTTACAAGAAGGAAACACCCACTGGTTAGAGACGGGAATCTTTCAGGCGGAATTGAAATTGAGATTGAAAAAATGAGTAGATTAAGAGACATGGCTGATGTAGTTATTGATACCTCATTATTAAATTCAAAGGAACTAAGAATTACCATAACAGACCGTATGATGAGCAATCTGGAAAAAAGCGCGTTAATGCAAATATCAATTAACTCCTTTGGTTATAAATACGGAGTTCCCGAGAATATGGATATTGTGATGGATGTCAGGTTTCTGCCCAATCCATTTTATGATGAAGAGCTAAAGTATCTGGATGGAAAGAATAGCAAAGTTATAAAATTTGTATTATATAGAGATGAAACAAAAAAGTTTTTAAACATTTTTGAGAGGCTGCTGGATTTTCTAATACCAAACTATATAGCGGAAGGTAAAAGCTATCTGGGGATTGCCATAGGTTGTACCGGTGGCAGGCACAGGTCAGTAGTTATATCAGATGAATTATATGAGTATTTGAAATCAAAAGGATACTCTGTAAAATTGTATCATAGAGATATTGACAGGGAGGAGTAATTTTTTAATTTTTTATATGATGTGTTCAATCTTATATACCTAATTCTTATACCAATTATTTTTAATGGTAAATGTTCTTTAATGATTTAAATAAATTTGTTAAAATTACACGGTTTATATTTTAGTAAAAATGATTTATAGTATAATAAGTAACAACTTTGTAAATGCAAAAAATTTTAGAAAAGGAGAGATAAGTAAATGGCTATAAAAGTAGGAATCAATGGTTTCGGGAGAATTGGAAGACAATTTTTGAGGGCAAAAATTAAATATGACAGGAATAATGATATTGATATAGCTGGAATTAACGACCTTTATGAACCAAAAATTCTTGCGCATCTTCTAAAGTACGACTCCGTATATGGGGTTCTTGATAGTGAGATTAAATCCGGAGATGATTATATAGAAGTTGATGGAGAAAAAATAAAAATTACCTCACTGAAAGACCCTGCAGAACTTCCCTGGGGAGAGCTGGGAGTTGATGTTGTCCTGGAATCTACTGGAATATTCAGGGATAGAGAAGGTGCAGGTAAACATTTATCTGCCGGTGCGAAAAAAGTTATAATATCAGCGCCTGCAAAAGGTGATGGTGCAGATGTAACCATGGTTCTGGGTGTTAATAATGAAGCTTATGATAAAGATAAACATAAGATAATTTCAAATGCTTCCTGTACTACAAATGCTCTTGCTCCCGCATGCAAGGTTCTTAATGATAACTTTGTAATTAAGAGCGGTATTATGACTACCATACATGCATATACTAATGACCAGAAAATACTTGACCTTCCTCATAAAGATTTAAGAAGGGCAAGGGCCGCTGCTCTGTCAGCTATACCAACAAGTACAGGCGCAGCCAGTGCAATAGGGCTTGTTATACCTGAGCTAAACGGAAAAATGGACGGTGTTGCAATAAGAATTCCTGTACCGGTTGGTTCACTGGTAGATCTTAGCGTGGAAGTTGAGAAGGATTGTACAGTTGATGATATTAATGGTGCTTTTAAAGAAGCTTCGCTTCAACCCCGGTTTAAAGGTATTTTGAAATATTGTGAGGATCCTATAGTTTCTGTGGACGTTGTCGGGGATTCCTATTCGTCTATCTTTGATTCATTATCTACAATCAAAAAGGGTAATCTTGTAAAGGTTTTTGCATGGTATGACAATGAATGGGGCTATTCAAGCAGGCTTTATGATCTTGTTAATTATATTATGAAATAAATAACAGATTTGCTCGAAATGATAAATAGCCGGGGTTTAAAAAAACCCCGGCTATTTATAAAGTGAGGTTTTGGTGATTATAAATGTTTAACAAAAAAACAATAGAAGATATTGAAGTAGGGAATAAAAGAGTGCTCGTAAGGGTTGATTACAATGTCCCTCTTGATAATGAAATGAATGTTACAGATGACACCAGGATAAGGTTATCTTTGCCAACAATTAAATATCTTCTGGGTAAAAACTCAAAAGTTATTTTAATGTCACATCTTGGAAGACCAGAGGGGATTGCTGAAGACAGGTTCAGGCTGGACCCTGCAGCAAAAAGATTGATGGAATTGTTAGGCATAAGAGTTAAAAAATTTAATGAAGTTTATTCTGAAGAGATAAAAGATTACATAAATAATGAAATGCATTATGGTGAAATCGTAATGCTTGAGAATCTGAGATTTGATCCGGGTGAGAAAGAAAATGATGTTAAGTTCTCAAAATCGCTTGCCTCGCTGGCCGATGTTTATGTTAATGATGCATTTGGAGCTGCTCACAGAGCTCATGCATCCGTAGAAGGAATAACAGGGTATCTTCCTGCAGTAGCCGGTTATTTAATGAGAAAGGAAGTTGAAGTTCTTAACTCTCTTCTGGAATCGCCCGAGAGACCTTTTTTAACAATTCTTGGTGGAAGTAAGGTTTCGGACAAGATAAAGGTTATTAAAAATTTACTGGGGAAGGTTGATAGCCTTGTGATTGGCGGAGGAATGAGCTACACTTTCTTGAAAGCACAGGGATATGAAATAGGCAAATCGATTTGTGAGGATGACCAGATTGATTTTGCAAGAGAGATGATTTTACTTGCAGAAAAAAATAACATTAAACTGGTATTGCCTGTTGATATAGTGGTTTCGAGAGAGTTTGACAGTGAGGCTGATAAAAAACTTGTTTCAATACAGTCTATACCAATAGACTGGATGGGCATGGATATTGGAGAAAGAAGTATAGAGCTTTTTAGAAATGAAATATTAGCTGCAAAGACTATATTCTGGAATGGTCCGGTTGGCGTTTTTGAGTGGGATAGATTTGCAAATGGAACTAAAAATATTGCTGGATTTGTTGCTGAAAGTCCTGCCATTACTGTAGCAGGCGGTGGAGATACACTGGCTGCATTAAAGAAATATAAAGTTACCTCAAAATTTACACATGTGTCAAGTGGCGGTGGCGCTGCTATGGAACTTCTTGAAGGTAAGGAATTACCAGGAGTGGCTTCTCTTTTAGATGCTTAGAAGTAGAAAATTTAATTTAAAAAATGAAATAAGCGTAAATTAATATGAAAGGAATTATATTATGAGGGTACCTTTTATAGCTGGAAACTGGAAAATGAATATGACTCACGTTCAGGCTGCTACTTTTATGCAGGATCTAAAATATAAGTATAAGAATAAAAATGATTGTGAAGTTGCAGTCTTCCCTCCTTTTACCGCACTGAAGAGTGTTAAAACTATTATTGATTCGGATAACCTTGATATAAAACTAGGGGCACAAAACATGCATTACGAATCATATGGCGCATTTACTGGTGAAATTTCACCTGAGATGTTGAAACAGCTGGGTGTTGAATACGTAATAATTGGTCATAGCGAGAGAAGACAATATTTTAACGATACAAATCAAATGGTTAACAAAAAGGTAAATGCGGCTTTTAAGAATAGTCTGAAGCCGGTTATGTGCATAGGTGAATCGCTGGAAATAAGGGAAAATGGTGAAGCAGAAGCTTTCGTAGTTAGCCAGTTACAGGAGTGTCTTGAGGGATTTGATAATGAGGATATTGTAAAAATCACAATAGCATATGAACCAATATGGGCAATTGGGACAGGAAGAACGGCAACAGCAAATGATGCAAATAATATGTGTATGAGTATAAGAAAAAAAATAGAAGAGTTATATAACAAAGGTGTTTCTGATACCGTCAGGATTTTATATGGTGGTTCTGTAAAACCTTCAAATATAATGGAGCTAATGGATATGCCGGATATTGATGGAGCGCTGGTAGGTGGCGCAAGTTTAAAGGTGAATGACTTTGTAGAGATAATTAATTATTAGGATGAAACGAGAGAAAAATTAATGGAAAAGAAACATGAATTATTAAAACAAATATGTTTAATAATACTTGATGGGTGGGGTATATCGAGAAAGTTTATAGGTAATGCTGTAAGGATAGCTAAAACTCCAAATATGGACATTTATTATAAAAAATACCCGCATGTAAAATTAAAACCATTGGGGGAGGCGGTTGGTCTTCCTGAAGGTCAGATGGGTAATTCTGAAGTGGGCCATCTTAATATAGGAGCGGGCAGAATTGTATATCAGGAATTTACCAGGATAAACAGAGAAATCAAAAATGGTAATTTTTATAAGAATAAAGCACTGATAGAAGCGATTAATAATGTTAAGAAAAGAAATAGCAGCCTCCATTTAATAGGGTTAGTATCGGATGGAGGTGTGCACAGTCATATAAATCATCTCAGGGCTCTGGTTGACCTTGCTGCAACGAGTGGAGTAGAAAATCTATTCTTGCACGCATTTCTTGATGGTAGGGATGTACATCCAAGGAGTGCCCTGACTTATCTAAATGAGCTGGATAGTTATTTGAAAGAGAAAGGTGTCGGTAAGATAGCTACGGTTAGTGGAAGGTACTATAGTATGGATAGAGATAACAGATGGGATAGAACCAGGAAAAGTTATGATGCTATAGCACATAGAGAAGGTAAAAAATACGGCACAGCTGCAGAAGTTGTAAAAGCATCTTACAGCGAAGGCATAGATGATGAATTTGTAATACCTGCTGTAGTAAATTGCAGAGATGAAGAGAGAGCTAAAGTGAATTCGGAAGATTCTATAATATTTTTTAACTTCAGGCCAGACAGGGCCCGCCAGCTAACAAGAGCTTTTATAACAGGTAAAGAATTTGATAAATTTGATAGAGGCAAAAAACCTCCTGAAGCCTACTTTTTATCCATGACCCAGTATGATAAAGAGTTTAATATCCCTGTAGCTTTTCCACCTGCAAAGATAGTAAACACACTGGGCGAGGTTATATCAAGAAATAAGTTAAAACAGCTAAGAATTGCAGAAACAGAAAAATATGCTCATGTAACATTTTTTTTCAATGGAGGGATAGAGAAACCTTATGACGGCGAAGATAGGATACTTATTCCATCACCCAAAGTTGCAACTTATGATTTGAAGCCTGAAATGAGCGCATATGAGATAACCGATACCGTGGTAGAAAAAATAAAATCGAAAAAATATAATGTAATTATAATAAATTTTGCAAATCCTGATATGGTAGGACATACGGGTAGTTTGGAAGCTGCCGTAAAGGCGGTTGAAGCCGTCGACAGATGTGCTGGCAGGGTGGTTTCAGCATTAAATGAGAATGAAGGGCTTGCAATAATTACAGCTGATCATGGGAATGCAGATGAAATGATTAACACAAAAACTATGGAAGTCATAACCTCTCACTCCAAATCACCTGTGCCATTTATAGTTTGTGACTCAAAGGTCAGGTTAAAAAAAGATGATGGAAGTTTTAAGTTAGGAGATATAGCGCCAACCATGCTGGATATTTTAAAAATAAAAAAACCGGTTGAAATGACAGGAATATCACTTATATCTCATTAAGCTATATACTATTTATGTTGATAGTCTATATAGAAATTAATCAAGCATCTCGATTTTAAAAAATATTGTTTTTAGTTCTATTTTTTTGGTAAAATATATTTCTGAAGCCAGAGAAAGGGTTTATAGATTAATATTGGAGGATTTAATATTATGGGTTCTATTTTAATGAATATAGTATTTTCTATACACATGATTGCAAGCATAGGAGTGATACTTCTTATCCTTCTTCATGCAGGAAGGGGCGGCGGAGTTTCAGGACTGTTTTCTGGAATGGTTGAAACTTTTGATGGAGCAGGTATTGTAGAAAAAAATCTTGACCGCCTTACTATTATACTGGGAGTAGTTTTTGCAGTGACTACGATAGTTTTATTTATTTTTTTGTAAATTAATGAATTTGCAGGATGATTATTTTAATTGAAAGGAGGTTTAAAATAAATTTTTCCTGCATAATGATTATTAAAAAAAAGGAGGCTTAATTGAAAATTAATAGAAAACTTTATGCAGCAATTGTAGTTTTTCTTGTAGTAGCACTTTTGAGCTCCGTGTTTATTGGATGTAAGAAAGAGGAGAAATCAGGTGGTACAATGAGGCTCTCTCTTCATGAGCCGGTATCTCTGGACCCGCCAAATTCCTACGAAAGTGAAGGAATACAGGTAATAAGGCAGGTATGGGACGGGCTTATTGACTATGACCCTGAAACACTGGAAGTTGTCCCTGCTATTGCTGAATCATGGGATGTAAGCGATGACGGGCTTGTTTATACTTTCAATCTTAAGAAAGGTGTTAAATTTCACAGTGGAAGAGAAGTTGTAGCTGATGATTTTGTTTACTCATGGTCAAGAGTTGCCCAGGCAGAAACTGCATCTTATCTGGCATATCATCTGGACCCTATAGTAGGTTATGACGAGCTTCAGGCTGGCGAAGGAGAAATCCTTGACGGTGTAAAAGCACTTGATGATTATACACTGGAAGTAACCCTTAAATATCCTTACGGGGATTTTGTTAAAACACTCGGTCACGTTGTATTTTATCCTGTGGCTAAAGAAGATATAGAGGAATGGGGAGACCAGTATGCAGAGCACATAAATGGAACAGGTCCATTTAAATTCGTCGAATGGAAGCATGACCAGTACATCGACCTTGAAAGAAACGATGACTACTATGGTGAAAAAGCAAATCTGGAAAAAGTAAGATACCAGATTTTTGCTGATGAAAATACCGCATTTCTTGAGTTCCAGGGTGGTAATATAGAGTACTGCTCTATTCCTCAGGGTAAAGTAGAGTCAACATCGAGTGATCCTGACTATAAAGACCAGGTTATAAAAATACCGCTTCTGGCAATTTATTATTTTGCCATGAATGTACAGTCCGAGCCATTCAAAGATAATCTGGCACTGAGGGAAGCTATAAATTATGCCATTGACAGGCAGAATATAATTGACGTTTTAATGGAAGGAGTTCCGACAATTGCAACTGGATTTGTGCCGCCCGGAATCCCAGGCTTTAAAGAAGGTCAATCGAAGCATGTATATGATGTAGAAATGGCAAAACAAAAACTTGAAGAAGCCGGATATCCCGGTGGAGAGGGCCTTCCTACAATCCAGTTTGGAATAAACATTGGCTCCGGACATGAAGCTATTGCTGAAGCAATGCAGGCAGACCTGGCTGAAGCTGGGATAGATGTAGAAATAGTTGGTATGGAATGGGGAGCAGCTCTTGATGCTTTCAAGAATGGACAAATTGGTTTCTTCAGACTGGGCTGGATAGCTGATTATCCTACTATGGATAATTTCCTGTTCCCACTTTTTTATTCTGAGTCTGCAGACAACTACAGCGGCTATTCAAATGCTGAAGTAGACCAGATGCTTCTTGATGCAAGGAAAATTGCCGATGATGAGGAAAGGTTTGCAAAGTACAGAGAAGCAGAGAAAAAGATACTTGATGATTCAGCTTTTGTACTCATTTACTACTATGGTGCAAGACGTATAGTTCAGTCTTATGTAAAGGGATTCGTGCTTGATGGAATGGAAAATTATGATTTGAGCAAGGTATGGTTTGAAAAAGAATAAATGAAATTTAATGTTTTCCATGAAGTTAAATTATGAGTATTAAAACTGTTTCGTAAAAATAAAGATATCATAATAGAAATGTAACCTGCACCTTTAAAAGGTGCAGGTTACATATTAAAGTAAAATTTATTAATTATTTAATATTAGATATGTTTTTTTATTTAATAAGAAGAATATTGCAGATTATCCCGGTTCTAATTGGGGTAACTCTGATATTGTTTATATTGCTCTACGTTATACCCGAGGATCCTGCAAGATTAATACTTCAGAAAGGTGCTACAGAGCAGGCTTTAGAGAATTTAAGGGCAAAAATGGGTATAGATAAACCTCTGTATGTGCAATACTGGAGGTATGTAAGACAACTTTCAAGAGGAGATCTCGGTACATCCTACAGATACCGGAGATCAGTAAACAGCATACTTGCCGATCATTATCCAAACTCAATAAAACTGGCTATTGCTGCTATTTTTATTGAAATTATAATTGGAATACTGGCGGGGATTATTTCTGCGGTAAAGAAATATACCTTCTGGGACACACTTGTCACTATTTCCACTACAATTCTTGTTTGTGTGCCTGTGTTCTGGCTCGGAATGTTGCTCCAGATAATTTTTGGTCTGAATCTTGGGATACTACCAATGTCTGGAATGGGAGACGGTAGTATCAGATATTATATACTCCCTGCGATTACACTGGCTTCAGTTTCAACTGCTTTTGTTGCAAGAATGACAAGAAGCAGCATGCTTGAGGTTATGAGTAATGATTATATAATAACGGCTTATTCAAAGGGATTAACAAATTCAAGAGTTATAGGGAAGCATGCATTAAAAAATGCCTTAATACCGGTAGTTACATTAGTCGGGCTTGATCTTGGCGCTCTTATGGGCGGGGCAATCCTTACAGAAACAGTCTTTAGCTGGCCCGGAGTTGGAAGGGTCATTTATCTTGCAATATTACAGAGAGATGCGCCGGTAGTAATTGGTGGGACATTAATACTGGTGCTAATATTTGTTTTTGTAAATCTTGTGGTTGATTTATTGTATGCATGGCTTGATCCGAGAATTAGATTTTATAAAAAAGAAATAAATGTTTAGATTTTAAGATTATGTATCCCGAAAATAAAATTGAACAGAAAGACAAAGTGGAGCCTTTTAAAGATGTAGATTTAATTGAGGGGAAATACTCAAGGTCCTCATTGTATAAGGACGCCTGGAGAAGGCTAAAAAGAAATAAACTTGCAATGGTTGGTCTTGGGATTGTAATAATTTTGATATTGATAGCAATATTTGCAGGTTTTATCGCTCCATATGACCCTATTATGAGAATAAAAGAGGATTCATCTCTTTCTCCGAGCAGGGAACATTTTTTTGGGACGGATTTACTTGGGAGAGATATCTTTAGCAGGGTCATATATGGAAGTAGAATTTCAATAGCCGTTGGTGTTGTAGCTGTTGGGATATCTGTGGCAATAGGATTGTTTTTAGGTGCGTTATCAGGGTATTTCGGCAGTGTTTCAGATGCAATTATAATGAGAATAGCAGATATTTTTTTCGCTTTTCCTTATATTCTTGGTGCAATAGCAATAATGACAGTTCTTGGTCCGGGTATTGTAAATATATTTATTGCAATAGGAATTCTGGGCTGGGCTTCTTTTGCAAGGATATTTAGAAGCTCCGTTTTATCAATAAAAAATAAAGAGTATATTGAAGCAGCAAGAGCACTTGGTGCCAGTAATTACAGGATAATTACAAAGCATATTTTTCCTAATGCAATGGCTCCGATAATAGTATATGCAACGATGAATGTTGGGACAGCGATAATAGTCGAAGCTGCTTTAAGTTTTCTGGGTCTGGGAGTTCAACCTCCTACACCTGCCTGGGGCAAGATGCTTTCCGAATCTCTTGATTATATAGATATTGCCCCCTGGATGATGCTGTTCCCCGGAATGGCTATTGTTATAACAGTGCTGGGTTTCGTACTGCTGGGAGATGGGCTAAGGGATGCTTTTGACCCGAGGTTAAAATAATAATATTAAAAAAATTTAAAAAATTTTTTATATAAAATGTCAGTTGATACAAATAATAAAGTTTTAGAAGTAAAAAATTTAAAAACCTACTTTTTTACGGATGAAGGTATAGTAAAAGCAGTGGATGGTGTAAGCTTTGACCTTAAGTTCGGGGAAACACTTGGAATAGTGGGTGAAACAGGTTCGGGTAAAAGCGTTACTGCATTATCCATATTGAGGTTAATCCAGCAGCCGCCCGGAAAAATAGTAGATGGAGAAATAATTTTCGATAGTAAGGATTTGCTTAAATTAAACAACAATGAGCTTAGAAGTTATAGAGGAAATAAAATTTCCATGATTTTTCAGGACCCCATGACTTCTTTAAACCCGGTATATACAATTGGTAATCAGATAATGGAATCATTAATCTTACATCAGAAACTTGACAAGAAGTCTGCACAAAAAGAAGCTATTAAACTACTGGAAATGGTTGGAATAGCAGAGGCAGAAAGGAGACTTTCAAGCTACCCCCATGAGTTCAGCGGTGGAATGAGACAGAGAGTTATGATAGCTATGGCTATAGCAAACCAACCTGACATATTAATAGCAGATGAGCCTACAACTGCTCTTGATGTGACAATTCAGGCTCAGATACTTGAATTAATTGAAGAGTTAAAGTATAAAACAAATTCATCTATTATATTAATTACTCATGACCTGGGTGTTGTAGCAAAATATGCTAAAAGAGTAATGGTGATGTATGCAGGTAGAGCTGTGGAGTATTCTACAGTTGATAATATTTACTACAGGGCGATGCACCCATATACAATGGGTTTGATGAATTCTATAACACGGCTTGACAAAAGTAAAAAATCGAGGCTGAAGCCAATAGAAGGTTCGCCCCCAAGTCTTATAGACTTACCCGGTGGCTGCACATTCAAAGACAGATGTGTTTATAGCAGAGAGGAGTGCGGCAGGGGCATACCTCCACTGGTAGAAGTTGAAGATGGGCATTTTGTCGCATGTTTTAGAGTAAAAGAAATATTAAAAGAATTGGGCAGGACATAAAAGTGAGAAATTATGAATAGCAATAACCTGCTGGAAATAAAAAATTTAAAAAAATATTTTAATCTGAGAAGCGGTCTATTATTTCAGAGAGGTTCTGAAATAGTAAAAGCTGTGAATGATATAAGTTTTAACATAAAAGAGGGAGAAACCTTCGGGTTGGTTGGAGAAAGCGGGTGCGGTAAGTCGACTACTGTAAGAGTTATTCTGAGACTGACACCGCCAACAGGTGGATCGGCTATTTATAATGGAGAAAATTTATTTGATCTCAGCAGCCAGGAGATGTTCAGAAGAAGGAGGGAGATGCAGATAATTTTTCAGGACCCTTATGCATCACTTTCGCCCAGGATGACGATAGGGGATATTATAAGTGAACCGCTTGAAATACACGAGATTGGTGACAAAAAGAGCAGGATGAAAAGAGTAAAGGAGTTGCTGGATACTGTTGGTCTTAATCCAGAACATATAAATAGATACCCCCATGAATTTAGTGGAGGACAGAGGCAGAGAGTGGGAGTGGCAAGAGCACTGGCTCTGACACCAAAATTATTGTTATGTGATGAACCTGTTTCTGCTTTAGATGTGTCTGTGCAGGCGCAGATATTAAATTTACTGGCAGATTTACAGAAAGAGTTTAATCTAACCTATCTGTTCATAGCTCATGACCTTTCAGTAGTAAAACATGTTAGTGACAGAATCGGAGTTATGTATCTAGGTAAAATAGTCGAAGTTGCCGATAGCGTAGAACTTTATGAAAAACCACTTCATCCATATACTATGGGATTGTTGTCCGCAATTCCTATTCCAGACCCTGAAATGGAAAGAAAAAGAAAAAGAATGGTACTTAAGGGTGATGTTCCAAGCCCAATTAACCCACCTTCAGGTTGTAGTTTTCATCCAAGGTGTCCTTATGCGCAGGATATTTGTAAAGAAAAGGAACCCCCGCTAATAAATTATTCAAAAAATGGCAGAGAGCACCTTGCAGCCTGCCATTTTGCGGGAAAGCTGGATTAAAGGACCTTTTTCAGGTCAGTTAGAATAATAATTATCTATCAGAAATATATTTATTATACATGTAATGCATTATTAAGATAAAAAAATGAAAAGGATTATAAAATTAAGTTTTTTAGTTATTTTTATATGTGCCAGTGTTCTTCTAAATTCCTGTTTATATGACAGTAATGATTTGTTTACCACACTGGATGAGGAAAGTGCCGTAGATAGCCTGGATAATTCCGTAGAAGAATTAGATGTTAACAGTAAAGAATTTTTCCTGAAATCAAAAGAAGAGCAAATGAATAAGAATTTACTTAGCGATATTAATTTAAGAAAAGCCATATTCTATGCGATAGACAGGAAGAAGATAGTCGATGAATTATTTGGTGGTTTTAATCATGTACATAATAGCCTCTTCCCAGAATATTCCTATTATTATAGCCAGTCCTGGGAGGAGTATGATTATGATATAGATAAAGCAGAGGAGTTTTTGAATATGGCAGGATATGGTGTTGATAATCCTGTTTACATTACAATAGGTTCTATTTCTGAGAGTAATACAAAGCAGACTATTGAGGAAATTATAAAAGAAGACCTGGAAAAGATAGGAATAAAACTTTGGATTTTTAATAAACCTTCTGAAGAATGGTACATGGATTGTGTTGGGAAAGGTGATTATGAGCTTGGTTTGTGGTCAATTTATAATTTTGATGGTAGCAACTTAGGCTGTAGCTTTAGCTCTGATAAGATACCCTCTATGGTTACTGAAGAAAACAAGTATTGTGAGAACTTTTACTGGTACAGTAATCCTGAAGTTGACGTAATTATAAAAGATATTGAGAGTGAAGAGAATACTGATATTAAAAAAGAATTGTTTAAAAATTTACAGGTTATGCTTGCAGATGATGCAGTAATCCTACCTCTTTACGAGAGGATGTTTTACATTGTCTTTAATAATGAGAAATTACAGAATATAGATATTGATATTAAAAATAATAAATTATTCTTTAGGCTGGAAAACTGGATTTTAAGCGATGCCCATGAGTCGGAAAATCAGGAGTCAAATGAAGTTATCATTGGATTTGAGGGCGAGGATTATAGAGTAGATGATTTATTCGATCGTGATTACATAGGGAATCTTTTAATGAAAGGTCTGTGGGAAATAAATGAATATGGAGATTATGAAAGTGTACTGGTAGAAGAAGATAATGCTGCGGAGAATGTCAGTGGAGTTTCAAACGAAGAAAAGGTTAAAGTTGAACTTAAAGATGGTATATTCTGGGAAGATGGAAACCCCATAACATCTGGTGATGTTAAATACACTTTTGATTTTATTAAAGAGAATGGAATTATAGCAGGTAGTAATTTAGATTTATCAAAAATCACAGGGATTGAAATTATAGATGATAATGAATTCTATATTATTTTTAGCGAGGACGTTAAAGACTGGAAGAAATTTTTCAGTTTTATTTTGCTGCCCGAAGGAGCAATGGATGAGAAGAACATAAATGATATTTCTATTGAAGACATAGTTGCTAATGGACCTTATAAAATAGAGCAATATGTAAGTGATGATTTTATATTATTAAAGAAGAACAGCTTATATTTTAGAGAGATACCTGATATAGATTATTTTAAAGTTGTATTTGATTCCGATATAAATAATCTTATCGGGATGCTTAAAGATAAAGAGGTAGATTTGCTGGTTGTTCCTTTTGATATTAGCTTAATAGAAAGTCTTGATGAAGATGAGAGTTTTAACTTATTGATTAAGCCGGGTAATATGTTCGAGCATTTAGCTATATGTCTGAAGCAGAAGGAGGAGTGAATATCTTAAAACCTTAAAGGTTTTGTTTATCTAATTTATAAGACATAAATTGCAGCTAACTGAATAATTGTTATCCATTGACAACAGGGTTTATTGTTTTTAGAATTAAATAATTGTTGGAACTATAAAAAATATTAATAAGAAAGCTAAAATATATAAGCTAAGAATCGTTTATAAATACTGTAAAGTGTAACTTGTCGGAATGGCGGAATTGGTAGACGCGCAAGGTTGAGGGCCTTGTGAACAGTATTGTTCATGGGGGTTCAAGTCCCCCTTCCGACACCAGTAAAATAAAAAGAATATAATTAAGATTATAAATATAGATTAATAATAAAATGAGTTTTGGTGTTTATGGGACTAAGTAGTAGTAGAAGATAAATAAATTATT
>CAZKVH010000003.1:0-84093 GCA_964556165.1 uncultured Actinomycetota bacterium
TACGTGAGGGTGGAAGAACTATTGGAGCTGGTAGTGTTACAAAGATAATGGAATAAGAAAGAAAAGATGAGAAGCAGGAGAAACTTTAATGGCAGCAAGTAAATTGGGTCAAAAAATTAGAATAAAATTAAAAGCTTATGATCATGAAGTAATAGACCGCTCAGCAAGGAAAATAGTGGAGGTTGTTGAAAACTCAGGAGCAAAAGTTTCGGGTCCAATTCCGTTACCTAATAAGAAAAATGTGTATTGCGTCATAAGGTCTCCTCATGTAGACAAAGATTCGAGAGAGCATTTTGAAATAAGAATACATAAAAGACTTATAGATATTATAGAGCCGACACCGAAAACGGTAGACCTTTTAATGAGATTAAGTTTGCCGGCAGGGGTTGGCATAGAGATAAAGTCCTGATTGAGCAGGGCTTAGATGTTTTCTGGAAAGTGGTGTATAAATGGTTAGTGCTATATATGGTAAAAAAATTGGATGTACCCAGATTTTTGGTGAAAATGGAAATGCTGTATATGTTACAGCAATTGAAGCTGAAAATGCTGTGGTTGTCCAGGTTAAGAATAACGAAAAAGATGGATACAATGCTTTAAAAGTGGGGTTTGGAAGAATTAAGGATAAAAAAGCTACCGGGCCTCAAAAAGGTGAATTTAATAAGAATAAGCTTGATATTAAGAAGAACTTAAGAGAAATAAGAGTGGACAGCTTTGACCGGGAATACAAACCGGGAGATATTTTAGATGTAAATGTTTTTAAGGTAGGAGATAAGATAAAAATTACCGGAAATAGCAGAGGGAAAGGGTTTTCCGGAGTAATAAAGAAGTATAATTTTCATAGAGGAAGAATGACACATGGCTCTCATTCTCACAGGATACCGGGTTCAGTTGGCATGTGTGCCACACCTTCAAGGATAGCAAAGGGTAAGAAGATGCCGGGAAGAATGGGAGATAAGAGGACAACTGTTCTTGGCTCGGAAATAATTGATATTATCGGGGATGAGAATCTGATATTGGTAAAGGGCAGTGTCCCGGGCTCTAAAGGCAGTCTTGTTTTTTTAAGGAAAGTTTGAATGATAATAGTGTTTGAGGAGAATTAATGGGCAGTTTGAGTGTAGTAGACCAGGATGGTAAAGAATTAGAAAAAATAAGTATATCAAATAAAGTAGTAGGCTATAAGGTAAATCCTGAAGTGCTGTATCAGGAGGTAAGGAGATATCTGGCTTCTTTAAGGTCTGGAACTCATAAAACCAAAGATAGAAGCGAGGTAAGAGGCGGAGGTAGAAAACCCTGGAGGCAAAAGGGTACTGGAAATGCACGGGCCGGTACTATAAGATCGCCTCTGTGGAGAGGCGGAGGTGTAGTTTTTGGTCCTGAACCAAGAGATTATTCTTTTAAGTTAAATAAAAAGGTTGTAAAACAGTCAAAGTTGATGGCTCTGTCAGAAAAGTTCAGGGAAAAGAAGATAATAGTGATAGATAAATTAAGTTTTAAAAATCCAGGGACAAAACAGGCGGCGAAAATATTGAAAAATCTTAATTTAGATAAAGACAGGGTGCTGGTTGTTTTAAATGATTTAAATACAAATGAAGAAAAGTCTTTCAGAAACATACAGAATGTTATGGTGGATAGTACAAAGGGATTAAATACATATAACATTTTACTGGCAGATTATATATTTTTTACTAAAGATTCTATGAATGATTTTGTTAAGAGGTTGGGTAATGAAGGATCCTAGAGATATAATTCTTTCCCCGGTGGTATCAGAGAAGAGTTATGCTGGCGTCCAGAATAAGAGATATTCTTTTTTTGTCGATACCAGAGCGGAAAAGAGTGAAATAAAAAGAGCTGTTGAAAAGATATTTAAAGTTAAAGTTTTAAAAATAAATGTAATTAATGTTAAGCCGAAGCCAAAAAGAATCGGGAGATCTGCTGGTCTTAGCGCGAAAGAGAAAAGGGTTACTGTTACACTTGGTAAAAATGATAAAATTGATTTTTTTGAGTCAGTCTAATTTATTCTGGAGGTATTAAAGTTGGCTGTTAAAAAATATAAGCCCACTTCTGCTGGCAGGAGGTTTGGGACAGTTTCAGATTTCTCTACCCTTACAAAGAAGAGGCCGGAGAAATCTTTAACAGGTCCGTTGAAAAAAGATGCAGGAAGAAATAATAATGGAAGAATTACCAGGAGACATAGTGGAGGGGGGCATAAAAAATTATACAGGATTATTGATTTTAAAAGATTAAGGGATGGTATTCCGGCAAGGGTTGAAGCTATCGAATATGACCCTAACAGAAGTGCCAGAATCGCTCTGTTAAGTTATAAGGATGGTAAGAAGAGCTATGTGATTGCTCCACTT
This sequence comes from uncultured Actinomycetota bacterium, assembly GCA_964556165.1. Classification (GTDB taxonomy): domain Bacteria; phylum Actinomycetota; class Humimicrobiia; order Humimicrobiales; family Humimicrobiaceae; genus JAQVEM01. The sequence goes on from CAZKVH010000003.1 coordinate 2,358, forward strand.
AAGCTAAAAGTAGGCGATATATTGATGTCAGGGGAAAAGGTTGATATTAAACCCGGTAATGCCCTTCCGTTAAAAAGTATTCCTGTTGGAATGATAATTCATAATATTGAACTGAAAAAAGGTAAAGGTGCGGAGCTTGTAAGGTCAGCCGGGGCGAGTGCGCAGCTCCTTGCGAAGGAAGGAGAATATGCAAGCATAAAACTTCCGTCTGGTGAGGTTAGATTGGTTAGCGTAGAGTGTAAAGCATGTATTGGGCAGGTTGGCAATACAACTCATGAGATAATACAGCTGGGTAAAGCAGGCAGGAAAAGATGGCTCGGTGTAAGACCATCGGTGAGGGGTACGGCAATGAATCCCATAGACCATCCCCATGGCGGAGGAGAAGGTAAGAATAAAAGTGCAGGAAGGAATCCTGTAACTCCATGGGGTAAGCCAACGCTTGGTTATAGAACCAGGAAGAAAAATAATCAGAGTGATAAATATATAGTCAGGAGAAGGAATAAGTAACCGTTTTTAATTTTTTATCTGGAGGGGGGCTAAAGTGTCAAGGTCTCTAAAAAAAGGGCCTTTTATTGAAGAAAGATTATTAAATAAAATAGAAGAACTGAATAAATCAGGGGAAAAGAAAATTATAAAAACCTGGTCGAGAAGTTCAACTATTTTTCCTGAAATGGTTGGCCATACTATAGCTGTCCATGACGGTAGAAGGCATATTCCTGTATTTATTACAGAGTCTATGGTCGGTCACAAGCTGGGAGAGTTCGCACCGACAAGGTCGATAAGACCTCATGTTTATAAAGGTAAGAGCGAGAAGGTTACAACTGTTAAGAAATAAACAGTTCGCTTAAGTGTTAGGAGGTTATCTCTTTGGAAGCAAAGGCTGTTGAAAAGTATATAAGGATGTCACCAAGAAAAATAAAGTATGTTGTTGACGCAATAAAAGAAAAACCTGTAGAGGATGCCATAGATATATTATCTCTGACTCCGAAGGCAGCTGCTATTGTGGTAAAAAAAGCCATTCAGAGTGCGGTGGCCAATGCTACGGAGAACCATAAAATGAAAGAGGAAGATTTGTTTATATCAAAAATAATAGTAAATGAAGGGCCAACCTTAAAAAGGTTCATGCCAAGAGCAAGGGGCAGAGCTACAAGGATAAGGAAAAGAACCGCACATCTATCAGTATATGTATCTGATGGGAAGGATAAGGTGGAGTAGGATGGGACAGAAGGTAAATCCTGTTGGATTCAGGATTAGTATGAATAATGGCTGGCAGTCCAGATGGTTTGCTTCAAGAGATTACGGCAAGCTTATTAAGGAAGATGCTGTTATAAGAAGTATGATCGAGGAGCAGCTTGGAAATGCAGGAATATCTAAAATTGAAATCGAGAGGACAGAAGAAGAAGTGAAAGTGGATATGTATACTTCCAAGCCAGGCATAGTCATAGGCAGGAGAGGTGCAACTATAAATGATATTAGAGATTCAATAGAGAAAAAAGTAGGTAATATTATCCAGCTGAATATACTGGAAGTAAAGAAGCCCGAGCTTGTTGCAAAATTAGTGGCTGAGGGAATTGCCTCTCAGTTAGAAGGAAGGGTCAGTTTTAGGAAAGCTATGAAGAAAGCAGTTTCATTATCCATGAAGGCAGGAGCAAAGGGTGTAAGAATCCAGTGTTCGGGCAGATTGGGTGGAGCTGAAATGGCGAGGACGGAATGGTACAGGGAAGGAAGAGTTCCACTGCACACACTAAGGGCAAATATTGATTACGGTTTTGCGGAAGCAAACACAACTTTTGGCAAGATTGGTGTCAAGGTGTGGTTATATGCTGGTGATTTAATACTTGATGAAGAAGATATCAAGAAAAATAAACAGGTTGTTAGAGAAAATAGTAGAGAATCAAAAGTTAGATTAGGAGATACCAATGGCAGCAATGTTAATACCTAAGCGGGTAAAATACAGAAAAGTGCAAAGAGATAAGATGAAAGGGAAAGCAAAGGGTGGTACAAAGCTATCTTTTGGCGAGTATGGGTTACAGGCACTGGAGTCTGGCTGGATGACAAGCCGTCAGCTGGAAGCTGCGAGGGTAGCTCTTACAAGGTATATAAAAAGAGGAGGAAAAGTCTGGGTTAATGTCTTTCCTCATAAGCCGATAACAAAGAAACCGGCAGAAACACGTATGGGTGGAGGAAAAGGTGCCCCGGAAGATTGGGTGGCTGTAGTAAAACCAGGCAAAATTTTATTTGAGCTTTCGGGTGTTAGCATGGAAATTGCAAAGGAAGCTATCAGGCTGGCTTCTAATAAGCTGTCATTAAAAACAAAATTTGTGCATGAAGACTTGTAAAAATCTGTAGAGATAAGGCAGAACATGAAGATAAGTGAAATAAGAGAACATACTAAGCAAGAGCTGGAAGCTAAGCTTTTGGATATAAAAAAGAGTCTTTTTAATCTGAAGTTCCAGAAAGCCACCGGGCAGCTGGAAAATCCGGTCAAAATAAGGAATCTGAGAAAAGATATCGCAAGAATAGAAACTTTATTGAGGGAGAAGGAACTTTATGGAAAGGGTGACAGTAAAACCGGGGAAGATGATAAAAAGACTGAGAAAAAAGGCATAAGAAAATAAAGGGGGACTTTTGGAAAGAAGTGGATCTAAAATAAGAGTTGGAAAGGTGGTCAGCCAAAGCATGGATAAGACAGTAGTTGTGGCTATAGAGTCTTATTATAAACACCCTTTATATAAGAAAATTTTAAGGAAGATAAGAAAGTTAAAGGTTCATGACCCCGAGAATATTTGTAAAATAGGTGATTTAATAAAGATTTCTGAAACCAGGCCGCTTAGCAAAACTAAACGCTGGAGGCTGGTGGAGGTAATAAAGAAAACAGGGTAAAAAGGATTTAAGAATGATTCAAGCTGAAAGCAGGGTAAATGTAGCAGACAATACCGGTGCACGTGAAATTGAATGCATCAGAGTTCTTGGTGGTTCCAGGAAAAGATATGCAAGAGTTGGAGATGTATTTGTAGCTGTAGTAAAAGATGCCAATCCCGGTGGAGTTGTAAAAAAAAGTGAAGTGGTAAAGGCTGTTCTTGTGAGGTCAAAGAAGACATACAGAAGGCTGGATGGTTCTTATGTAAGGTTTGATGATAACGCAGCAGTTATTATTGATGTACAGAACAACCCCCGTGGAACAAGAATATTCGGTCCTGTAGCGAGGGAACTGAGGGATAAAAATTTCATGAAAATAATATCGCTTTCGCCTGAGGTAATCTAACTGTACCAGGAGACGGAGTCTAAAAAATGTTAAAAATAAAGAAAAATGACAGAGTTAAAATTATAAAGGGAAAAGATAGAGGGAAGACCGGTAAAGTACTACGTATAGAGTCTTCAAAAAATAGATTATATGTTGAAGGAATTAATATTGTAAAAAAACATATGCGGCAGAAAGACCAGAGTAATCCAGGTGGAATCCTGAAAAAAGAAGGGCCAATTGAAATCTCTAATGTTGAATTGATATGCCCTAATTGTGGTAAAGCTGTAAGAGTGGGTTTTAAAGTTAAAGAATCTGGCGAAAAAGCAAGAATATGTAGAAAATGTAATCAGGAAATTTAAAGAATGGGTTTTTGGTGATATTGATGGAACCAAGGTTAATGGAAAAATATAAAAAAGAAATAGTACCTGGATTGATGAAAGAGGGTAAGTTTAAAAATGTAATGCAGGTGCCAAAAATCGAAAAAATATGCGTGAATATGGGCGTAGGTTCTGCAACTCAAAATATAAAAGAGCTGGAATCCGCCAGCAATGATCTTGCTGTAATTACAGGGCAGAGGCCTATCATAACTAAAGCAAGGAAATCAATCGCTGGTTTTAAAGTAAGAGAGGGGAACCCTATTGGGTGTATGGTTACATTAAGAGGTAAAAGAATGTATGAGTTTCTGGATAGACTGCTGAGTATAGCGATTCCGAGGATAAGGGATTTCAGGGGGCTTTCTAGAAAGAGTTTTGATGGCAACGGAAATTATACTATGGGGATAAGAGAACAACTGGTTTTTCCAGAAATAGATTATGACAGTATTTTAAGCGTTAAAGGAATGAACATAACTATTACAACAACAGCTAAAAGCGATGAAGAGGCGTTAGGTTTACTGGAAGAATTTGGATTTCCATTTAAGAAGTAAAAAGATTTAATTTATAAGGGAGATTTAATTGGCAAGAAAAGCACTTATAGAAAAACAAAAAAGAGGAAACAAGTATAAAACAAGAGAATATAACAGGTGTTTTATATGCGGAAGGTCAAGAGGTTATTACAGGAAATTTGGTTTATGCAGGATTTGTCTCAGGAAAATGGCACATGAGGGAAAAATTCCTGGATTGACCAAGTCCAGTTGGTAAAAGGAGGATTTATGTCAGGGGTTACAGATCCGATTTCAGATATGTTAACCAGGATAAGGAATAGTTGTATTGCTAAAATGGATAGCGTTAATATTCCATATTCAAAATTTAAAAATGAAATAGCAAGGATATTAAATGAAGAAGGCTATATCAAAAGTTATGAGGTTCTTAAGGACGAAGGTCCCGGGGGTATTATTAAAATATACTTAAAATATAGTAAGGATAAAAAACCAAGCATAATTGGGTTAAAGAAGATAAGCAAGCCGGGACTCCGGGTTTATGCTCAAAACGACGAGATTCCAAAAGTGCTGGGAGGATTGGGAACTGTTATATTATCTACTTCAAAAGGCGTGCTTACCGGCAAAGAAGCCAGAAAGCAGAAGGTAGGAGGAGAAGTAGTTTGTTATATATGGTAGAAAGGTGATTTGAGAGTGTCGAGAATAGGTAAAAAGCCGATAATTGTGCCGGAAGGCGTAGAGGTTAAGATAGATGGCAATAATGTTAATATAAAAGGTAATTTAGGAGAACTTTCCTTAAAATTTGATAAGGGTTCTGTTAAATTAAATAGAGAAGATAACAGATTGGTGGTTGTTCCGCTTTCCTTGAGTAATGAGAATAGAGCCAAGTACGGACTTTACAGGAGCCTTATTAATAATATGGTAATTGGTGTTACCAGTGGGTTTAGTGAAACACTCAAAATAGTTGGAGTAGGTTATAGAGCTGCTAAAAAAGAGGAAAATCTGGAGATATCCGTTGGCTATTCAAACCCGGTGATAGTAAAACCCCCGGCAGGCATATCATTTGAAGTTCCTGATAATGTGACAATTATAGTTAAGGGGATAGACAGGCAGCTGGTAGGAGAAACATCAGCTAAAATAAGAAGCATAAGAAAACCCGACCCTTATAAGGGGAAGGGAATAAAATATGAAAATGAAGTAATAAGAAGGAAAGTTGGGAAAGCAGCAATTACAAGCACCAAGTAATTACTTACAGGAGATTTTATGAGAAATAAAATAGAAAGAAAAGATAAAGTTCTGAAAAGAAAACTCAGGGTCAGACATAAGGTCGTAAAAAATGGCGATCACTTGAGGCTTGCTGTTTATAGAAGTAACAAATATATATATGGCCAGATAATAGATGATAAAGCCGGCGCTACAATGCTAGGGATATCAAGTAAGGATGTAGAAAGCAAGGATGGCGATAAGGGTAAAATTGATATTAGCTTTAGAACCGGCGAAGCTCTTGCTGCACTGGCAAAAAAGAAGAAAATCAACGAGGTAGTTTTTGATAGAAGTGGATATAAATATCATGGAAGAGTTAAAGCGCTTGCAGATGGTGCAAGAAAAGGTGGATTAAAGTTTTAACCCTTTTTATTAAGGAGGATGTTTCGTGGTCGAAATCTCTAAAGACACAGAATTAGCTGAGAAAGTAATAAAAATAAATAGAGTGGCAAAAGTTTTAAAAGGCGGCAGAAGATTTAGCTTTAGCGCACTTGTGGCAGTAGGTAATATGAATGGTATGGTAGGGGTTGGTTTTGGTAAAGCTAATGAGGTTTCTACTGCGATTCAAAAAGGTATCAATAACGCCAAGAAACATATGTTCAGGGTACCTCTGGTTGAGGGGACTATACCATATGCGGTTGATGGCAGGTTTGGAGCAGGGCATGTATTTATGAAGCCAGCCTACCATGGTAAGGGAGTGATTGCAGGTGGTCCTGTTAGAATGATAATGGAGCTGGCCGGTGTTAAAGATATTTTAACCAAGTCACTCGGGAGCGCCAATGCTTTGAATATTGTTAATGCGACTATAAAAGGTTTACAGATGCTTAAAACTCCGGAACAGATAGAAAGCTTACGGAGTGTGGATAAGGAAGATGAGGTTAAAAATATTTAATAGGGTCTTAGTTATTATATTTTAGTTTGGGTTATTCTGAAGGAGAAAAAGTGAAACTTGGTGATTTAAAATCCCCCGGATCTATAAAGAAAAAGAAAAGAGTGGGCAGAGGTGGTGGTTCCGGTCACGGTACTACCAGTGGAAGGGGCAGCAAGGGACAGCTTTCCCGTTCCGGAGGTAAGACCAGGCTCGGTTTTGAAGGCGGTCAGATGCCTCTCCAGAGAAGGTTGCCGCATCTTAAGGGGTTTAAAAATAAGAGAAAGAAAATAAATAACCTGGTGAATGTAAGCCAGTTAGAGAAATTTAAAGATGGCAGTGTTGTTGATTTAAATGTACTGGAAAAGAATGGGTTTATTAAGAACAAATCAAATCCTGTTAAAATACTGGGTAGCGGCGAGCTTACAAAAAAGTTGACGGTAAAAGCTGAATTTTTCAGTAAAAGTGCCGTGGAAAAGATTGAAAAAGCAGGTGGGAAAATAGAGGTGATTTAATGCTCAGGGCAATAATAAATGCCTTTAGAGTTAAAGAAATAAGGAACAGGATACTATATACTATAGGGATTCTGGCTGTTTACAGGCTTGGTGCAAATTTAACGGTTCCCGGCGTTGATGCTTCCAAAATCCTGGAACAGGTTGAGACTGGATTAATGGGCATGATGGACCTGTTTTCAGGAGGTGCCCTCGGTAATTTTGCGGTTTTTTCTCTGGGCATAATGCCATATATAACTGCTACTATTGTTATGCAGCTCCTTCAGGTGGTAATCCCACGATTGGAGCAGCTTGCAAAGGAAGGGGAGTACGGTAGAAGGAAAATAAATCAGATTGCAAGATATATGACAGTGGGTCTGGCTTTAATACAGTCCATAGCAATGGTATTTTTCTTCAAGGGCTATAACGCTATAGTTGAATTTGATTTCATGCATGTTAGCCTGATTGTAGTGACCCTTACTGCTGGTACTACGGTGATAATGTGGCTGGGCGAGCTGATAAATATTCATGGAATTGGAAATGGAATTTCACTTATAATATTTGCCAGTATAATATCAAGGATACCTGGTCAGCTTATAACTCTGTTTAGACTGGGCACAAATTATTTCTTCCTGGCTATTTTTATAATTTTTGCCATTGGAGTGATTATAGCTGTAATACTTATTCAACAGGGTGAGAGGAAAATACCTGTTCAGTATGCAAAGAGGATTGTAGGTAGAAAAGTCTTTGGCGGACAGAGCACCTACATACCGCTAAAGGTAAACCAATCAGGAGTAATGCCTATAATACTTGCTGTATCTGTTATATTATTCCCTGCAACCATTGCGCAGTTTGTACCGGTTCAATGGCTTAAGTCAGTTGCCAATGCAATGAGCTCAACAATAGATGGAAAAGTAAATCCTATTTATGCCATAGTATATACACTTCTTATTATAATATTTGCATATTTTTACACTGCTATAACTTTTAACCCCCTTGATACTGCGGATAATTTAAGAAAGTATGGTGGTTTTATACCGGGCCTGCGTCCCGGGAAAAATACAGCGGATTATTTGACCAATATTTTGAACAGAATAACATTACCCGGTGCGATATTTTTAGCTATAATAGCGCTTTTGCCTGAATTATTGATTAATTATCTTGGAATACCTTTTAGATTTGGTGGAACCTCGATTATTATTGCTGTAGGTGTTGCACTGGAAACGATGAGACAACTTGAGTCACAACTTACTATGAGAGATTATGAGGGATTTTTAAAATGAGAATAGTATTACTTGGACCCCCGGGTGCTGGCAAAGGAACACAGGCTGCGGCTATTTCAAGAGAAATTGGAATACCGCATATATCAACGGGAGATATCCTGAGGCAGGAGATTAAGAATAAAACTGAATTGGGAAAGAAGGCGGCAGATTTTGTCGAGAGCGGCAAGCTGGTTCCTGACGGGATGATAGTGGAGATAATAAAGGAAAGGATAAAAAGTGGGGAGCTGGATAAAGGGTTTTTAATGGATGGTTTCCCGAGAAATTTAAAGCAGGCAAAGATGTTTTCAAAAATGATGGAAGAGCTTGGCATTAATCTGGATAAAGTTATAAATATAGTTATTGATGAAAACGAAGTTATAGAGAGGCTTGGTAAAAGGAGAATTTGCAGTGTGTGTAAGAGTATATTCAGCCTCAGTGATATCGGTGATGATGTAAAGAAATGTCCCAAATGCGGGGGAGATCTGGTGAAGAGAAAAGATGATAGCGAAGATGTTATCAGGCACAGGTTAAAAGTATACGACGAAGAGACAAAGCCGCTGATAGATTATTATACTGAGGAAGGATTACTGGTAAATGTTAATGGGTCAGGCAGGGAAGAGGAAATAACCGAAAGGATATTAGACAATTTATGATAATATGCAAGTCTGCAGATGAGATAGAGATAATGCGGAAGGCAGGAAACATTGTTGCCCAGGTTCTTTTGAAAATAGAAGAAATTTTAAAGCCAGGTATAACAAGCAGTTATATAGATAAAGTAGCTGAAGATTTTATAGTCAATAAGGGTGCTTTACCGGCCTTTAAAGGCTATGTTGGAAGGTTCGGGAAGACCCCATACCCCGGTAGTGTATGTGTATCTGTTAATGAAGAAGTTGTTCACGGAATTCCGGGTAAAAGAGTTATAGAGGAAGGGGATCTGGTTTCCGTGGATGTTGGTGTTAAAAAAGATGGATTTTATGGAGATGCAGCACGAACATTTAAAGTTGGTAAGGTAAGCAGGACAGCAGATAGGCTGTTGAATGCTACAGGAGAAGCACTTGAAAAAGGTATAGAGCAGTGTGTGGCAGGTAATAGATTATCTGATATATCACATGCAATTGAAAGCAGGGCCATAAAGGATAAATTTTCTGTGGTAAGAGATTTTGTCGGTCATGGTATTGGCAGAGAAATGCATGAGGATCCACAGGTTTTAAATTATGGACTTCCTGGAAGAGGACCGGTTTTAAAGGAAGGAATGGTTCTTGCTATAGAACCAATGCTAAACGAGGGTGGCAGTGAAGTGATAGTATTGAGTGATTTATGGACTGTTGTGACTTATGATAAGAAATTATCCTGTCATTTTGAAGATTCGGTGGCTATAAGTAAAGATGGGCCTGTTATATTGACAAGAATTTAGAAATATTAATATTGTTAAGATTTTATAGACATTATTTGATATTTTTGATAACCTACGTATTTGCGCTATTTTTATATTAATATAATAGCACGGAGGTTTAAGATTTCTAAAAAAGAAGATGTAATAGAAGCCGAGGGGACTATTTTAGAGGCTCTTCCAAATGCGATGTTTAGAGTGGAGCTTGAGAACGGTCATAGGGTGCTGGCACATATTTCGGGTAAGATGAGAATGCATTATATAAAGATTTTACCGGGAGATAAAGTTAAAGTTGAGATATCACCATATGACTTAACAAGGGGTAGGATTATTTTTAGGAAAAAGTAATTTTTTATTTTTTGTTATATAAAATTCAGGATTATGTTATCCGTATAGCAGCAGTGTAAGTAGTTGATGAAAAAGAGGAGAAGAAGATGAAGGTTAAGCCATCAGTTAAAAAAATATGTAAGGATTGCAAGATCATAAAAAGAGAAGGAAAAGTAATGGTCATCTGTAAAAATCCACGCCATAAACAGAGGCAGGGTTAAGGAGGTTCTAATTGGTAAGAATAGCGGGTGTAGATATACCGAATGATAAGCATATCTGTGTAGCTCTAACTTATATTTATGGAATCGGCAGGTCAACTGCTGATAGGATACTGGAAAAGTTAAATATTAATAAGGACATAAAAGCCAAGGACCTGAGCGAAGATGAATTAGTCAGAATAAGAGCATATATAGATAGCAACTATACAATTGAAGGGGATCTGAGAAGAGAAGTAACTCAGAATATAAAGAGACTAATAGAAATAAATTCTTATAGAGGGATAAGGCATAAAAGAGGTTTGCCTGTAAGAGGACAGAGGACTCATACCAATGCCCGAACAAGGAAGGGCAAGAGGAGAAGTGTGGGCATAAGAAAAGGTGAGTCTTAATTAATTTTTGTTTAGGAATTGCAGGAGGTAAAGTTGGCAAAGAAAACCGGCGTTAAAAGGAGATTAAAAAGCAAGGAAAGAAAAAATATACCATATGGTATTGCACACATTCAGTCTACTTTTAATAATACTATCGTAAATATTACAGATTTAAATGGTAACACCATTGCCTGGGGCAGTGCTGGAGGCCAGGGTTTTAAAGGTTCAAGAAAGAGCACGCCTTTTGCTGCCCAGATAACAGCTACTGCGGTAGCAAGAAATGCAAGAGAGCATGGGCTTGTAAAAGTTGATGTGAGAGTTAAAGGTGTAGGTTCGGGACGAGAGACTGCTGTTCGAAGCTTACAGGCTGCTGGATTGGAGATAGGCAATATAATTGATGTTACACCTGTTCCACACAACGGGTGCAGGCTTTCCAAGAGAAGAAGGGTTTAAAAAGTTTAAATTAAGGAGTTATCTTATATGGCATCTGAAAAAGGAAATCCCTGCAAACAATGCAGGCGAGAAAAAATGAAATTATTTTTAAAGGGTCAGAGGTGTTTTTCTGATAAATGTGCACTTGAAAAAAAACCTTATGTTCCAGGGCAGAGAGCCAAAAGAAGGTTTATTGAAACAGAGTACTACTCACAGTTGAGAGAAAAGCAAAAAGCGAGAAGATATTATGGTTTAATGGAGAGGCAGTTTAAGAATTATTACGAGAAAGCAGTTAAAAGAAAAGGAGTTACAGGAGAAGTTTTGCTTCAATTCCTGGAAACAAGGCTTGATAACGTTGTCTATATCATGGGGCTTGCTACCTCGAGAGCGCAGGCAAGGCAGTTTATTACCCATGGCCATATATGTGTAAATAATAAGAAAGTTGATAGGCCTTCATATCAATTGAAAGAAGGCGATGAAGTAAGCATAGCTGATTCAAGTAAAGAGATAGCTCCTGTGGTTGAGGCAAAGGAGAGTGGAGGGACGCTGACTGTACCGGAGTGGCTGGAAGTAGATCTGGAAAATCTAAAAGGTAAGGTCTTAAGATATCCCGAGCGTGAGGAAATAAAAGCTCCTATTAATGAGCAGATAATCGTCGAGCTTTATTCTAAGTAATATGGATATTCATTTGGATATTCTTTTTTAGGAGGTAGATACAAATTGCTAAAAATGCATAAACCCAATGTAATAGTTAAGCATAAGGATGATTTCTCAGGTGAGTTTGTCATTGAACCTCTGGAAAGAGGTTTTGGGCACACTCTGGGTAATTCAATCAGAAGGGTTCTGCTTTCATCTATAGAGGGTGTGGGAATTACAAGAATCAGAATTAATAATATTATGCATGAGTTCTCAACTCTCGAGGGCATGAGAGAGGATATACTGGAATTCATTGATAACCTCAAAGGGGTGGTTTTTAGAATGGAAGGCGACGAGCCTGTAATGCTAAAGCTCGAAAAAAAAGGTCCGGCAAGTGTGGCCGCCTCAGATATAGAGCTAATGACTGATGTAGAAATAGTGAATCCGGATAAATATATTTGTACCCTGACAAAGAAAGGTAAATTAAATACAGAAATTAGAGTTGAGAAAAACAAAGGCTATAAAACTGCAGAAGAAAATGAAGTTGAGGGGGAGCCCATAGGGGTTATACCTATTGATACGATATTTTCACCTGTAAAGCTTGTTAATTTTAAAGTGGAAAATACAAGAGTTGGTCAAATGACTAACTTTGATAGACTTACGATAAACATAGATACTAACGGTAGCATAAAGCCGGAAGAGGCTTTAAGCCAGGCATCCAAGATTATAAATGATTATATGGCGCTTATGATAGACCTTTCGGAAAAGGAAAATAAAGATGAGCCCATTTTTGAAGAGATTGAAGAGGAAGATACAAAACAGGAATTTCCTTCAATTGAGGAGCTGGAGCTTTCGGTCAGGGCGTATAATTGTCTGAAGAGAGAAGGTATTGACTCTGTAGAAAAATTACTTGAGTATAGCGAAGACGAACTTCTTGATATACGAAATTTTGGGCAGAAGTCTATTCAGGAAGTTAAAGATAAGATTAAAGACTTGGGTTTATCTTTTAAGCAGAAATAACAGGCAGGTGAGTTAGAATTATGGTAATACCAAAAAAAGGCAGTAGATTCGGTGGAAGCAGTAGCAATCAGAAGGCTATTATGAGGAATTTAGCTATTTCCCTTTTTAATAACGGGAAAATTAAGACCACTACTGCAAAGGCAAAGTATTTGAGAAGCTTTGTTGATAAATTGATAAGTACGGCAAAAAAGGACAATCTGGCAGCAAGAAGAAATTGTATAAAATTACTGGGCAATACCGATGCTGTCCGGAAGTTGTTTAACGATATAACACCGGCTATGTATGATAGATCAAGTGGTTTTACAAGAATAGTCAGATATAAAAATAGAGCCGGGGATGGAGCTGAGCTTGTGATTATGGAGCTCCTTAAAAAATAAAAGACAAGTTTGTGTTATTTTGACAGCATATTTTTAAACCGGTCGATATGATAAATAACTACATGGCTGTTGTGGAATATGATGGGACCAATTACATGGGATTTCAGATACAGCCGGATGGAGTTAGTACTATACAGGGCGAACTTACTGCAGTTCTTTCAAAGATACTAAATGAGGAAATTGATTTGAAATATGCAGGCAGGACCGATGCGGGAGTTCATGCAAGATACCAGGTAGTTAATTTTAAAACCAGCAAGGAACTGGATACATATAGAATAAAATGGTCTGTAAACAGCATGCTTCCTGATGATGTAGTTATTAAAGAACTGAAGAAAGCCAGCCCTTCCTTTGATGCTAGGAGGGATGCATATCTAAGGGAGTATAGCTATTTCGTAGTTAATAAAGAGTATCAAAGTGTTTTTTTGAAAAAGTACAGCATCCTTATTAATAAGAAATTAGACATAAAGCTTATGAGGAAAGCTGCAAGGCTGTTTGTAGGAGAAAAAGACCTGGCTTCTTTTTGTAACCCGGAGTGTCTTGGAAGAAACACTGTGCGAAAAATATACAGATTTACTGTAGAGAAGACAAAAGATGACCTGATAATTTTTAAAATTGCAGCAAACTCTTTTTTGTATAATATGGTCAGGATTATAGTAGGGACTGTACTGGAGGTAGGTGCCGGCAGTAGAGAGCTGTCAAGCATAGAGGAAGCTTTCAAAAGAAAGGACAGAAGGCTGTCAGGGAAAATAGCACCTGCAAAGGGGCTCATTCTTACCGGTGTGGAGTATTTTAAGTGATTGGAGGAAACAATGGTTAATACAGGGCTTAAGACATTTAATTTAAAAAAAGAAGAAATTAAAAGGAAATGGTTTTTGATAGATGCGAATGGCAAAAATCTCGGAAGGTTATGCACGGCTGTAGCAAAAATTTTGAGAGGCAAGGATAAACCGACTTTTACGCCTCATTTAGACTGCGGTGATTATGTGGTGATTATAAATGCTGATAAAATAAAGGTTACAGGTAATAAATTAGAAGATAAAAAATATTATAGGCATTCTGGTTATGTAGGCAATTTGAAGGTTACGAACTTAAAGGAAATGCTTGAAAAGTCACCCGAGTTTGTTGTGAGAAAAGCAGTAAAAGGAATGCTTCCTCACAATACGCTGGGAAGAGAAATATTAAAAAAGTTAAAGGTATATAGGGGCGAAAGTAACGTGCATATTGCTCAAAAACCGGAAAAACTTGAAATATAAAAAAGGAGAATTAATTTGATAGATCAAGTAGTTTACTATGCAACTGGTAAGAGAAAAGAATCAATAGCCAAAGTAAAGCTAACCCCCGGTGAAGGTAAAATTACAGTAAACTCCAGAGATTTTAAGGAGTATTTTAAAAGAGAGTCTCTTCTAACTACTATTGTTGAGCCTTTTAAACTCACCGGCACAGAAAGTGCTTACGATGTTATTGCTGATTTATCAGGAGGAGGCATAGCAGGGCAGGCAGAGGCGCTGCGCCATGGTATCTCAAAAGCGCTACTTGAGATTAATCAGGAATACAGGCCAATACTCAAAAAGGAGGGTTTCCTAACCCGGGATTCAAGAGTTAAAGAAAGGAAGAAGTATGGCCTTAAAAAAGCAAGAAAGAGACCCCAGTTCTCTAAGAGATAATCGCTTTTTCTTGATGGATTACCCCTGTTTAAAAATACACCTGGACAGAATATCGTCCAATAGCAAAATCATTACAGAGAGTTGTTCAACTATGGGTATTTCCGTTGTGGGTGTTACAAAGTGTGTTCTCGGGGATGTAAAAATAGCATCGGCAATGAAAAAGTCAGGCATTACAATCTTTGGGGATAGCAGGATAGAAAATCTTGAGAGATTAAGAAAATTTTTTGGTAAAAATCAGCCACTTATAATGTTAAGAAGTCCTATGCCAGGTGAAGTAGACAGGCTTGTTGATATCTGTGATATAAGTCTGAATACAGGACTGAAAACAATTGATAGAATTGAAGAAGTCTGTTTAAAAAAAAGATTGAAGCATAGAGTAGTTGTAATGGTGGAAACAGACGACGAGAGAGAGGGTCTTACACCTGATGAGGTGGTTGTTTTCTGTGAGCATATTGTCAAAAATTGTAAAGCTGTCAGGCTTTATGGCCTTGGAACCAATGCAAGATGTATCTCTGACAGTGGGCCTACTCCTGAAAGCATGGGTATCCTCCTGGATTTAAAAGAAAAGGTCGAAAGAGCTACAGGAATAAATATTCCTTTAATATCAGGAGGCAATTCAAGCAGCTGGAATTTAGTGGACGAAGGCCGTGTCCCTTATGGGGTAAATCAGCTGAGAATAGGGGAGGCTATACTTCTGGGCCACGAGACCGTAAATTACAGACCAATAACGGGAGCCCATACGGATGCCTTTATTCTGGAGGCGCAGATAATAGAGGTTAAGAAAAAGAATGGCAGGGTAGACAGGGTAATCCTGGCTCTCGGTCTTCAGGATGTTGATAAAAGTAATATATATCCCCTTGATCCCGATTTATATGTTAAGGGCCAGAGCAGCGACCATACTATTCTGGGGATAAAAGAATCTGGTTCCAGGAAAAATATAAATAGTTTTTTAACATTGCAAACTGGTGATATAATTTCTTTCAAGCTTAATTATTTTGGATTAATGTCATGCATGACTTCACCTTTTGTAAAGAAGAAATATATAGAAGGATGAGTTAATTTTAGAATAAAAAAATTTTTAAAGGAGATTAATATGTTAAGTGCTGATGATTTTTTCGATCTTTCGCTGACCCCCTTTAAAAGTCTATTTGATGATACTGAATACGCCTGGGATGCACTCAAGAAAATAAAAGAATATATATATGAAAATATCAGGCCAAATGTTATTGATTTAAGGAATGGCGAGGTAGTTATCAGTAAGACGCGTGTTTTGTATAATGGTGAAGTTTTTGAGAAGGGCTTTGATATAGATCTATCAAAAAAGAAACCCCTGGTAATTAAAAATAATAAGATTCTTGATGAGGCAAGTATAATATATGCTGGCGCAATCCTGATGGATGACAATATATCAATTGGCAGGGGGACAGTTGTAGAGCCCGGAGTACTTATAAAGGGGCCTGCTATCATTGGTGATAATACGGAATTACGCCAGGGAGCTTATTTAAGGGGGTTTACACTGGTTGGAAATGGGTGTGTAGTTGGCCATACAACAGAATTAAAATCCTGTGTTATGCTTGGTGAAAGCAAGGCAGGACATTTCGCGTATATTGGTGATAGTATCCTTGGAAAAGTAAATCTTGGAGCAGGAACGAAGCTTGCAAATTTAAAGATAGTTGAATCAAGTGTTAATGTTGATATAAATGGTAAGAAATATGAAACGGGCCTGAGAAAGTTCGGGGCAATACTTGCAGATGGCGTAGAAACAGGATGTAATAGCGTAACCACCCCGGGGACTATTCTGGCGCGGAATGTACTTTTATATCCTAATATAACTGCCAGAGGTTATTATCCGCCTGAGACTATAATAAAATTGAGGCAGAATCAGGAAAAAAAGCAGAGGATGTAGTATTTTAAAAAAAGATTGAGAGAATGAGTAAAAGTTTTAGCAAAAAAGGAGGAGCGGTATGAGCAAATTATTCGGAACTGATGGAATAAGAGGAGTTGCAAATGAATATCCGATCACACCGGATATGGTTACTCAGATTGGTCAGGCTACTGCACATATATTAAAGAAAAGAAAACATCGCTCAAGAATTGTCATAGGTAAAGATACAAGACTTTCTGGTTATATGATAGAGAGCTCGCTCGTTTCAGGTATATGCTCAATGGGAACCGATGTAATACTTGTTGGACCTATACCTACTCCTGCTATTGCTTTTTTGACTACGAATCTTGACACTGATGCGGGTATAATGATTTCTGCCTCTCATAATCCATATCAGGATAATGGAATTAAAATCTTTTCAAAAAATGGCTATAAGCTGTCTGATGAAGAAGAAATGCAAATTGAGGAGTTAGTACTATCAAAGAAACTACCAAATCTTCTCGTAAGTGCAGAGAACCTTGGACATGTATCAAGAGAGGAGGATGCAGGAGGAAGATATATAGTATTTCTTAAAAACTCTTTTCCAGAGAATCTTGACCTCGAAGGGATGAAAATAGTTCTTGATTGCGCAAACGGAGCTACTTATAAGGTAGCGCCGGTACTATTTGAAGAGATGAGAGCGGAAGTTATTGCTTTAAATATCTCTCCTGATGGTAGAAACATTAATCTGAATTGCGGCTCTCTTTATACAGAAAATCTTGCGGAAAAGGTGGTAGAAACTGGCTCGGATATAGGGCTGGCTTTTGATGGCGATGGGGACAGGCTGATAGCTGTTGATGAGAAGGGCAATATAGTAAATGGTGATAAAATAATTGCAATATGTGCCAGGAGTTTAAAAAACGAGAAAAAGTTAAAAAATAATACTGTAGTAACAACTGTTATGAGTAATCTGGGGCTTTCAGTGGCATTTAAGGAGATGGGCATAAAAAATATAACCACAAAAGTTGGCGATAGGTATGTACTTGAGGAAATGGTAAAAAATGATTGTATCCTTGGAGGAGAAGACTCCGGTCATGTAATTTTTAAGGAACACCATACAACTGGAGACGGCATCTTAAGCGCGCTGCAGCTGCTGGCTGTTATGAGGAAAGAAAAGAAATCTCTTTCTGAGTTATCTAAGGTTATGAAAACTTTCCCCCAGGTTTTGATAAATGTAAGAGTAAAGAGAAAGGCTCCACTTGAAGAAATACCTGAATTAAAGAAGGTGATATCAGATGTCGAGGCAGAGCTTGCCGGAAAAGGAAGAGTGCTTGTAAGATATTCAGGTACCCAGCCAGTCTGCAGGGTTATGCTTGAAGGTTCTGATAAAGATGAAACCCAGAGACTCGCAGATAAAATAGCAAGAGTCGTAGAAGAGAAATTAAATTAGAAGAACTAAAGCTTCTAAATTCACTTGACTTCTTTTTTAACTGTAAAGACGGATTAAAGAAAACGCTGCTGGCTTTAAAGATACGGAAAAACATGTGCGGGTTAGAGATTCATAAAATCGAAGAAATCTTGGGAAAGACGGGGCCTCTTACAGGCAGGGAGTTATGCAACTTCTCCGGGATGGACGAACTTTCCCTCTGGCAAATATGTAATAAATCAAATGAGATTGTTTTGAAAATTGCAGGCAGGAGATATTTACGACTTGACGGTTTCGTTAAAGGATATGCAAGGCTCTCCCCATCAATAAAACGTGAATTTCTGACATATACGATAGCTGGTCTGAAAAAAGATTCAAAAAAAATAAATGATAGGGTTAATTTAATTTTTGAGGGGATAAAAAACATTAGCAGGCAAAAACTGGAGCTTGCCCGCATAGTAGTTAATAAAATAGTTAAAAAACAGAGTAATCCGGAAGTGGTAGAAAATCACTCATGTTTTATAATTGCAGGAGATGTAGTTTACATGATGGCTCATTCCGAGCCGAGGCCGGAGGTTTCAACCAGTGAGATGGTTAGAGGTTCTGACCTTGACATCATAGTAGTTACGGAAAGCTTACCCGATAGTTTAGCAAAAGAACTTGACCAATCAATTTACAAGGAAAAATATTATCTGATAAAGAATCCTACTTACAGGGAAGAGATAGACTATATTATTAAGGATATTGAAAAGGTAAGAAAACAGCTGAATTTTAATACTTTTAAATTCAAAGTAGCATCAAAAATTTTATGTGAAGGAAAGTATCTTTATGGAAGCAGAGAGATTTTTAATGAAATCGGAAGTATGCTTTTGAAAAGGAAAATTCCTGAGAAATTGCGCGCCCTTGAAGATGAAGCAATAATTAATAGAGAAAAAGCGGAATCCTATCTACTTGAGAATACGGAAATGCTTCAGGAAGAAGAATATATGAAACTTTTTTATACAAGTCAGGAAAAAGAGGAAATCTTTTAATATTAAAGGTGAATATTTTTCACTGTTTTTTGCAATTTATTTCAATTTTTTTGTATTTTTAAGTTGCTAACTCCGAAGCTGCTTCTCTATCGAGCACTACTGTTGCTTTTCCTCTATATATCTGTATAGCGGATGCTGTGACTCTTGTTGTTACAGGGTCCTGGAGGGCTTTAGCAACGATTTTTGCTTTTTTCTTCCCGTTTGCTATCATAAGGAGCTGCTTTGCTTCGAGGATGGTCTCCATTCCCATGGTTATAGCCCGGTCCGGCATGTTTTCTCTTTTTATGTTTGCTTTTTTGAAAAAGCTCTCGTAGTTATCATCCATTGTCTGTTTTGTAAGCGATATGACTCTTGTCCTTGATGAAAGAGATGAACCGGGTTCATTAAAACCCAGATGCCCATCTCCACCTATTCCAAGAAGCTGAAGGTCTATTCCACCTGCTCTTTTTATTTCATTTTCATACCACTTACAGTATTTCTCCGGCTCGGCAGTAAGCCCATCCGGTATGTTAATGTTCTCTTTTTTGATATTTAGATATTTAAAAAGTTCTTCATACATAAACCTTGCATAACTCTGGTCAAGTTCATAGGGAAGGCTCAGATCCATGGCTACCCCGATGTATTCGTCAAGATTGAAAGTTTTTACCTGTGAGAAATCCAGCCCTTCATTGTGCATTTTTATAAGTTCCCTGTAGGTACCTATGGGGGTGCTCCCAGTTGCAAGTCCAAGTACACATGAGGGTTTAGATTTTATGCAACTGGCAATGATATCCGCAGCACATTTACTCATATCTTCATAATTGTCTTTTATAATGATTTCTATTTTTACCTCCCTGTTAAAATTGATAGAAAAATATGTTGATTATTATTACTGTTTTTTGTAACTTTGTACAGGAAACTGTCTTTGACATAATAAATTCTTAGTTTCTGCATCTGTTATTATAATATTTTTTATTATAATTTTATAGAATTAAGTGTATGATATTTTGATTATTAAATTTATAATTGAATGTAAGATTTTTTAAATTTACAAATCTGGAGGGTGTCTGTGTGCGGGATTGTTGCATATGTTGGAAGTAAAAAATGTAAAAATATTTTGATAAACGGACTAAAGAGACTGGAGTACAGGGGCTATGACTCTTCGGGCATAGCTATAATACCGGATAATGATAACAGGAAAGGCAACCCTGCAAATAACAAAATAAAGATTGTAAAGGAAGCCGGTAAAATAAACACGCTAGAGCACGAAATAAATAATCTGGAAATAGATGGCACCTGCGGGATAGGTCATACTAGGTGGGCTACTCACGGTGGACCGACCAGGTTAAATGCTCATCCTCATTCGGCGGATAATGATAGTATTGCCGTAGTTCATAATGGAATAATAGAAAATTACACAGATTTAAAAGAAGAGCTTGAAAGGGAAGGGCATAAATTTATGTCAGAGACCGACACGGAAGTAATACCCCATTTATTGCAAAAATACTATAGTGGTGACATGCTCAGGGCGATGCAGAAGGTTGTAAAAAAAATCAAAGGTTCAGGAGCAATTGTAGCCATATCGAAATATAATCCAGAAGAACTCATAGGTGCGAGAATATTCAGCCCGCTTATTGTGGGTATATCAAAGAGTGGTAATTTTTTTGCCTCGGATATACCGGCAGTTCTGGGTTATGCGGATGATTTTATAGTGATTAACGATTTTGAGACCGTCAGGCTTACCAGAGATAATGTTGAAATTTATGACAGGGAAGGCAAACAGGTAAGAAGGAAGCCTTTTAAAGTTGACTGGGATATTTTAAGTGCCGAAAAGGGCGGTTATGAAGATTTTATGTTAAAAGAAATTTTCGAGCAGCCCTATGGAGTAAGGGAGACAATGAGAGGCAGGCTCTCAAATGGAAGGCTTATTTTTGATGAGCTTAACCTGTCAAACGAAGAGATTAAGAATTTAGAAAAAGTGCAGATAATAGCCTGCGGGACATCCTATCATGCAGCGTTAATAGGCAAACAGGTAATAGAAAAATGGGCAGGGATTCCCGTTGAGGTAGATTTTTCTTCAGAATATAGATACAGAGATGCACTGGTCGGGAAGAATTGTTTATTTATAGCTATAACACAGTCAGGTGAAACAGTGGATACCCTTGCCGCAATAAGGGGAGCAAAGTCAAAAGGGGCGAGGCTGGTGGCTATAACAAATGTTACCGGGAGCTCGGTATCGAGAGAAGCAGATTCTGTGATATACACCCATGCAGGTCCGGAGATAGGTGTTTGTGCTACAAAAACTTTTACTGCTCAAATTATTGTTATGTATCTTATAGCGCTGTATCTCGCAAGAGCAAATGGCAGTATAGATAAAAGCAAATTTAAAAAAATAATAAATGAACTTGAAATTATACCTGATAAGATACAGAGCATACTGGACGAAGCGGGAAAGATAAAGAGAATTGCTGATAAAACTTATAAATATACCTGTTTTTTGTTTATGGGAAGGATTTTCGGTCTGCCGTCTGCTCTTGAAGGCGCATTAAAGTTAAAAGAAATTTCTTATATCCATGCGGAAGGATATCCGGCCGGTGAAATGAAACATGGCCCCATAGCACTTACTGATAATAAAACAGTGGTAGTGGGAATTATGCCTGTTGATTCGGTCTATGATAAAATGTTAAGCAATATTCAGGAAGTAAGGGCAAGAAAAGCCACTATTTTTTCTATAGTAAGCAAGAATGACAAAAATACAAAAAAATATGCAGATTACGAGTTCAGGATACCCGGGACGCTTGAAGAGTTATATGCAATTTTAACTATTATCCCCATACAATTATATTCATATTATATAGCAAAAAATTTAGGTAGAAATGTAGACCAGCCAAGAAATCTTGCAAAGAGCGTTACTGTGGAGTGAAATTATATGGAAATATACGGGATTGGAACTGATATAATCGAGGTTGAAAGAGTGAAGTCCGCCATAAAGAAGAATTCTGGTTTCTTAGCAAGGGTTTATACTGTAAATGAAGTGGATTATTGTAGCAAAAAAAAGAAAGGTAAATTTCCAAGCTTTGCAGCAAGGTTTGCTGCAAAAGAGGCAGTTGCAAAATCTCTTGCCGAAGGAGTCACCAAAAATATTTCATTAAATGAGATAGAGATATCAAATCTGAATAGCGGTGCGCCTTTTGTAAAACTTTATGGAAAAACAGGTGAGTTCAGCAAGAAGTTAAAGATAAAAGAGATAAAAGTATCAGTATCTGCAACAGAAAATTTTGCTGTCGCCTATGCGGTTGCGCTGATATAGTTTATAATTAAGTAGATTATATTTTTTTTTATATTAAGGACAGATATAAAAAAATGAGCATCAGTGAAGAAACAAAATTAACCGGGGTTTTAGAGGGAAGCAAAATGGCCATGATTGACGCGGAAGCTGTCAGTGGAGGGATAGACCCAAAATTTCTTATGAACAATGCCGGGAGCAGTGTTTCCAGGGAGATTATAAGTGATTTTGAGCGCGAAGACCTGGTGAGAGCTGCACGCGGGGTAGTTATTTGTGGGAGCGGAAATAATGGCGGAGATGGGTTCGTAGCAGCCTGGAATTTACTGGATTATGGCATGAAGGTGACTGTATTTCATATATTTCCTTTGGAAAAGTTTAGCAACAATAGCCTTTTCTATTTTAACAAGCTTGAAGAAGGCAGGAAGGACAGTATAAAAAATTTAGACATAGAAGATAGCGAAACTATGGCTTTTTTCAAAGAAGAACTGGGAAAAGCTGATTTTGTAGTGGATGCCATATTTGGTACAGGTCTGCATGGTGAGGAGATCCACGGTCCTTCGAAAGAAATAATAGAGATTATAAACTCTTTTAAGGAAAGCAATAAGAATCTGAAAATTTATTCTGTTGATATCCCATCAGGTGTTGATTCCGATAACGGTAAAATTTTAGGGGTATCAGTTAAAGCGGATAAGACCATAACATTTGCCTGTAAAAAAATAGGATTGGTGAATTATCCTGGAGCAGGTTTTGCTGGAGAGGTTAAAGTCATTGATATAGGTATACCTGAAAAATATTTAAACGGGCATGTGAATATTTTTGAGCCTGATATAAGGTGGGTAGCCGATAAAATACCCGTTAAGGAGCCATGGACCTATAAGTATAAAGTAGGGAGTTTGCTTGTGATAGCAGGCTCTTCGGGATTTACAGGAGCAGCTTCTATGACATGCATGGGAGCTTTAAGATCAGGAGCGGGTGTGGTTACTCTTGTTTCACCATGGGGCTTAAATAATATATTCGAAGAAAAGCTTACTGAAATTATCACATATCCTGTTGCTCAAACGGAAGATGTGTCTTTAAATATAAACAGCCTGAGCGAAATAATGGATTTAAGTGAGAGGTTTAGTGCTTTAGCCATAGGTCCGGGACTTTCAAGGAATTCAAGTACAATGTGTCTGGTCAGGGAATTGCTAAAAAATATAAAAAAGCCAGTAGTTCTTGATGCCGATGGGCTCTATGCTCTTTATGGAGCAAATGATACGGGTGTTATGAATGATCTTGATCTTACAAATGTTATAATAACCCCTCATACAGGTGAGATGTCATTAATTATGGGTGTTGGAAAGATTCCACTGGAAGATAGAATTAAAGTAAATCTGGAAGTTGCAGAAAAATATAAATTAACATCTGTTCTAAAAGGAGCAAGGACAATAATATCCGATTATAATAAGAGAACATTCATAAATCCAACAGGTAACTGGGGTCTGGCTTCTGCGGGAACCGGGGACATATTGACAGGAATAATAGGCTCGCTGCTCTGTCAGGGGATGAGTCTGATAGAAAGTGCTGTATGCGGAGTATACATACATGGAATGGCTGCAGATATAATGGTAAAAGAGACAAGCAGAACTGCACTTATAGCGACTGATCTTCTGGAGGGTCTAAAAAAGGTTTTTATGGAGATAGAGAAATTAAAGTATTGAAAAATATTAATTCCAGGTTAATTTCAGGATTATTATAATAATTAAGTAACTGGAGATAAAAATGTCTGAACCTCTGGCTAAAAATATTATGGTGAAGAAAGTTATAACCATAAATAAAAATGAATCGGTAAAAAAACTTTCTGATATTTTAATAAAAAATAAGATCAGCGGTGTCCCGGTGTTAGATGATAATGGGAAACTTGTAGGAGTTGCCACT
Organism: uncultured Actinomycetota bacterium; assembly: GCA_964556165.1. Lineage (GTDB taxonomy): Bacteria > Actinomycetota > Humimicrobiia > Humimicrobiales > Humimicrobiaceae > JAQVEM01. The sequence continues at coordinate 26,298 of CAZKVH010000003.1, forward strand.
GAAGGAGATTTAATCGTGAAAGATGCTGACCTCCATTTTCCGGGATATTTTAAACTGCTTGATAGCATTATATACCTTGAGAGTCTGGAAAAATTTAAAATCAATCTTAAAAAATACCTTGGGACAAAAGTAGAAGATATTATGTCCACTGAAGTAAAGACTGTTAAAGAGGATACCCCTGTAAGCGAAGTTGCAAATATAATGGTAAAATATGGTATTAATAGAGTTCCTGTTCTGAATAACAAAGGTAATATGGTAGGTATAATCACACGAGCGGATATTGTCAAATCTATGTCCTGAAAGAGTATATATTAGATTAATTTATATGCGAGAAGACCTGATAATTAATAAAAGATTTGCCTGGGCTGAAATTAACCTTTCCAATCTTTCCTATAATATTAAAACAATCAAGTCATACCTGGCTTCAAAAGATGTTAAGATAATGGCAGTTGTTAAAGCTGATGCTTATGGGCATGGAGCAGTTGAGATTTCGAAACAGGCTTTAAAAAGCGGAGCATATGCTCTGGGGGTGGCGCTTGCTGAAGAAGGAGTTGAATTAAGGAAAGCTGGAATTACCGCACCTATTTATATTCTGGGTGAGAGTTCTCCCGAATCGATTAAAGGAGCTATAAGGCATGGCCTTATTTTAGGTGTAAATTCTTACGAATCAGCAAAATTTATTTCAGAAGAGTGTGTAAGATCAGGTAAAAAATCAAGTGTTAGTATAAATATAGATACCGGAATGAATAGAATAGGAATTAATTTCAGCCATGCCCCTGAAGAGGTCCTAAGAATTTCGGTGCTTCCTTGTTTGAAATTTGAGGGTATCAGCACCCATTACGCCTGCGCATCCAGCAGAGGTGACTCTTACACGCAATTGCAGTATAGAAGATTTAATAAAGTTGTTGATAAGATAAAAAGTGGTAATATTCCTTTTAAATTTTACCACTGTTCAAATAGCGCGTCTTTTTTTAGATATAAGAATATGCATCTTGATATGGTGAGAACCGGGATTTCTATATATGGTTTAAATCCGTATGACTCTGATTATGCTGAATGGCTCGAGCCGGGGGCTTCTAAAGTTATATCAGGTTTAAAACCTGTACTGAGTTTCAGGGCAAAAATATCTTTCATAAAAAATGTACCTGAGGGCTGTTCAATTTCTTACTGCGGGACTTTTAAAACTAAAAGAAATAGTGTGATTGCTACAGTTCCTGTTGGTTATGCAGATGGCTATTCGAGGTTGCTGTCAAATAAGGGTTCGGTTTTGATAGATGGAAAATTCGCGCCGGTTGTGGGTAATATTACGATGGATCAGTTTATGGTAGATGTTACAGATATGGCAGGGGATATAGGTGTCGGAGATGAAGTAACTATTATTGGAGATTCCGGTGGAAGGAAAATAAAAGCAGATGATATTGCAAAACTTATGGGTACTATTAATTATGAAGTAGTATGTATGCTTAAAAATAGAATTCCAAGGATATATATAAAATAAAATTTAGAAAAGTATTTCCTTGATTGGCAGTTTCGTATATAAAGATAGATTTAAGAGGAGACTATATGAAGAAAGAGAAAAATATCTTAAAGTCATGGCTATTATTGACGGTGTTCGTTTTATGTTTGATGATGACAGTAATAGCCAGTATCAGCTGTACATGTCCGGTTTTTTCGTTTATTGAGAGCATAACCGGGGTTAAGGTTAAAGCTGGTGAGGATGTTAATGAAACTCTTGTGGACGGCGAGCTGATATATCCTGATTCAACGCTTCTAATGCAGATAGAAGGAGATATTGATACAATTATGGAAGTTATTGGCAGATATGGGGTTATTATATCTGAAAGGGATGCCGGTTTTTTGAATAAACTTCCGGAAGAAATAAGAGAGCAAAAGATAAATGCAACAATTTATTCGACTGCTGATAAAAAAATAAAAGTACTTGATTATTATTATTCGTTTGATAAAGGTGGATTTGATATAGTTGAATTTGGAAAAGATAAGAAGGCTGTAAATAAGAATCAGCCTAACGTAATGATTGCTTCTGATGGAGAAGAGCGGGAGTCTTTTGTATTGATAGGAACTGAAAGTAACACCTTTATTATCTTTTTGGATTTTAACTGGGAAATACTTTCGGAAATGGGTAATAATAGTTAAAGATTTTTTTTTATGTTCTGCTTGAAGCGACGGGCATATTATTGATAGTATATATAAAAATATGAGGGTAATATTGGAAAGTTTTTTTACGGAGGGGTATTATGAGAAAATCAGGCTTTATCCTGGTATTTATGTCCCTTATTATAATGCTTGTTTTTTCAGGTTGTGCTAAAGTTGATGAGGAAACGATTTCGGTAGCTGATGGTTTGACGGAAAATCTTCTGATTTCATTAAATAATAAGGATTACGAGAATTACAAAAGAGACCTGAGCGTTCAGATGCTTGAGGCAATTCCCGAAGAAGAATTTATTAAATTTTCTTCTTTCCTGGATGAGACTGTGGGGGAATATGTCGCGGATTCGAAGGAGGTATCTAATTCAGGCATTCAGAATGGAATGAGTGTAATCGTTTACGAAACTGATTATACTAATGAAAGCGGGAAAGTAACCGTCAGTATTGTTCTTTCCGAAACGGTTGATGAAGGTTACGAGATATCGGGTTCATGGTTTAATTCCCCGAAGATAAGAGAGAATTCTTATCAGTAGGTTGAAGTTTTTTTAAATTTATAAATTAAATAAAATTTATTATAGGAGAGGAGCGGTAATGAAGAAGATACTTTTATGGGGCAGTCTTTTATTATCATTATCACTGGTGGTTATGGGAGCAAGCTGTACCGAGGAAGAAGCTATAGGGGGTGCCGTTGGCGGTATGGCTTTTTCAGGCATTATGGCTGTGTGGATATGTGCCGCAGTTATTGGTGGGCTGATAGGTCTTTTTTTGCTTGTAGTGTGGATCATTGCTCTGGTTGATTGTGCAAGAAGGAAGCCTGAGGAGTTTCCTCCCGGAACCGGCGGAGAAAATGCAAAAACAATGTGGCTGGTAATTTTAATCGTTACATTTTTTGTTACCCAGTTGAATGGCATAGCAGCAATTATTTATTACTTTATAGTTATGAAAAAGAAACCGCTGGAGAGATGATTTAAGAAAGTTGATTCTATTTAAGATTCTTTCTGGAGGTGAATTCGTTTATAAGATTTGATATTGATAGAGGGATGATTTCTTTTTGCTTTAGAAATCCCATTATATTTTTCGGGCCTATTTTTTTTATAATGTAACCCGCAAGTGCCCCGATAGCGGCTCCGCCCAGTACAAAATATGTGACAGTTCTATCAAATTTTTTTTCGGAATCCATCAGACATCAACCTCCATATATTTTATATATTCTAATATTTAAATTTATTATAGTAATTTAAAAAAACGCCCGGTCAAATTCTTCTAAAGCTAATGTATTTATGATTATAATAATAAAATAGCAATAGTAAAAAGACAAATAAAAATTTTTTAAAAAACAGTTATAATAATTAAATGGGTTTTAACCTAAATGAAAAATCATATGCAACTGAAAGGTATAGATATTTTGACCTGATAACGGGTCTTTTTGTTGCTGTTCTCCTTATTTCCAATATAGCTTCATCCAAGATTGTGCAAATCTGGAGATTTACTTTTGATGGTGGAACAATTCTTTTCCCTCTTTCTTATATTTTCGGGGATATATTGACAGAAGTTTATGGTTACAGAAGAGGCAGGAGAGTTATATGGATTGGATTTTTTTGCGCTATTTTGATGTCTCTTACACTCAGTCTTATAGGTTTGATTAAACCCGCCAGTGGATGGGAGTACCAGGAAGCTTATATGGCAATACTGGGGCAGACCCCGAGGATAGTTACAGGTTCCCTTATCGCATATTTTGCAGGTGAATTCTCAAACTCTTATATACTTGCAAAAATGAAGATTCTTACAAAAGGGCGCTGGCTCTTTACAAGAACAATAGGCTCAACTATGGTTGGTGAAGGAATAGATACAATAATTTTTGTGATTATTGCATTCCTGGGGGTTTACAGCAATAGAATGATTTTACTTATAATTATATCGAACTACATTTTTAAGGTTTCTCTTGAAGTTGTTTTTACCCCGATTACATATAAGGTTGTTGGATTTTTAAAGAGAGCTGAAAAGGTTGACTGGTTTGATTACAAAACCAACTTTAACCCATTTATTTTTTCCTGATTTAAAGCCAGATTTACTCGACTTCCGGAGGCGGATATCGGTAGTGTCCAACTATCTCATATCGCTGGAGAACATCAACTTCTTCAAGTTCATTGGTATCTGGTGATATCATTATCACAAGAGGGATGCCATCACTGCTGAAATTGGGTGAAACAAATCCTCCGCGGTCTTTATCATGGTTTTCCTCATCAAAACGAAAATAAACTATATCACCTGGCTTCCACAAAAAAGCAAGGTTTTCATCATTTAAATCGTATGTGTGAGGTAGTGTGGTTAATGCATTGCGGCTGAAAAATTTTTCCTGGAAGATGACGTCTCTAAAATCTATATACTTTATAGGCGTCTCTCTACCTTTTGTATCGAGTGAATAGTCTTCCTTGTGTTTTAGCATATCATCATATATTAATTCCATGAGGTCATAGCCGCACTTATTTAAGGTTATAGAAATCAGGTCAGTTGAAATCCATACATTGCCGTCTGGATAGCCCGTATCAGGAAAGAGCTCGTATCCATATTCTATATCCTGATTAAGCAATTCCAGTGTTTGAAGAACGATATCCTTCTGGGCTTCACTATAACCCTGGCTTTCTGTCCCGGCAATTGAGTCTTCATTTAAGGAACTGTCAGATTCTGTTTCAGAATCTCCATCGGTGGTTTTTCCGCTGTTACCATTTAAGTCTTCTGTATATTTCTTTTTATAAGTTGTATCGGGGATTAACTCCGAAATGGGAAATTTTATAGTAGAGATAAAAAGATTATCAGGGGGTTTTAATATTTTTTCCTGATAAAAGAATTTCAATCCTATTATCTGCAATAAGACTATTATTATAGTAACATATATGAAATACCTGTAACTTATGACTCTTCCTATTTGTTTTTTCCTTACCTTATGATTCATACTAGGATATATTATATTAAAAAATGAATAAATTTAAGAGGGGTCTTTTCTGTAAATGGAAAGTATGGGAGAATTATTGTAATATATTTAAAATTAAGAATTTATTTTTTTTACAAAATAATGTTTTCAGAGTAAAAAGGATTGAGTTTAATATATAGAATTTTATAACATTGTTGGGCCTTAAATATTCTGGAGGGAACTGATGGATAAAGTTTTTAAAGATATAACAAAAACGATAGGGAGCACACCTCTTGTGAGGATAAACAGACTCTGTAAAAAAACAAATGTTACAATTCTTGCAAAAGTAGAATCATTTAACCCCCTTTCAAGCATAAAAGATAGGATAGGTGTTTCAATGATTGAAGACGCAGAGAGGAAGGGCTTAATAGATAAGGATACAATAGTAATAGAACCAACCAGCGGAAATACAGGCATTGCCCTGGCTTTTGTGTGTGCTGCGAGGGGATATAAACTAATTATCACCATGCCTGAATCAATGAGTCTGGAGAGAAGAAAGATTCTTAAGATGTTTGGAGCAGAGCTTGTCCTTACAGATAGATCTAAAGGAATAAAGGGTGCGATAGAGGAAGCGGAAAAAATTCAAAAAAGTATTAAGAACAGCTTTATGCCCGGGCAGTTTAAAAATCCTGCAAATCCTGAAATGCACAGGAGAACCACAGCTGAAGAGATATGGTCTGATACTGAAGGTTGTGTAGATATATTTATCTCAGGAGTTGGCACCGGAGGAACGATTACAGGTGTGGGTGAGATATTAAAGGAAAGGAAGCCCTCCGTAAAAGTTATCGCGGTTGAACCATATGAATCGGATGTTCTATCTGGAGGTAAGGCGGGGCCTCATAAAATACAGGGAATTGGAGCCGGATTTATCCCTGAGGTATTAAATACCGGTATAATTGATGAAGTTGTTGGGGTCAGGAGTGAGGATGCATTTGAAATGACAGGAAGGATTATAAGAGAAGAGGGAATTTTTGCTGGAATATCGGGTGGTGCAGCAATGTGGGCTGCTTTAAAGATAGCAAAACGAAGAGAATCGGTAGATAAAACTATTGTTGTTATTTTACCCGACACGGGAGAAAGATATATTTCTACAGAGTTATTTGATTAATGTCATGTATCTTTTTTTATTATTTAAAAAATGCCAGGGCAATAAAAAACTCAGAATTTAAATGTTCAGTAAATAAGAGATGAAACTAATCTGCCAGGTTTCTAATTAATGATGGAATATAAAGGCAAGATTATTTATTTAGTTTCGTATAGTATCTGATAGAAGTAATAATTTCCCATTACCTTTTTTATATATTCTCTTGATTGCTCGTATGATATGCTTTCTATAAATTCGTCAATATCCATATTGCCCCTGCTGGAAACCCAGCCGCTCATTCTTCCCGGACCGCCATTATATGCCCCGAGGCAGTAGAACTTATTCTGGCCGAAATTGTCCAGTTGTTGCCTCAGGTAGAATGTTCCCATTTTTACATTTACTTCCGGGTCGATTAGCATATTGATATCGAAATCCGACATACCTATCTGTCTGGCTATACCTTCTCCCGTTGAAGGCATAATCTGCATAAGTCCCTGGGCTCCCGCATAAGAAACTGCGTCGGATCTAAAATTGCTTTCCTGCCTGATTACAGCCAGGGTAAAAAGCGGGTCTATGTTATAATAACTGCTGTATTTTTGAACCTGTTCTTTATAGGCGTAGGGATAGTAAAGGTAATAAAGGTAATCGGTATGGGTTTCATCAAGTTCCGATTTTAATTTTTTAAGATTTTTACCAATTATATTAATGGAGTTTGAGTAACTTCTGGATTTTAAATAAAGAGTGGCAATCTCCAGGATTTTAATTGGATTCTCCTCAATTTCATTACTGGATGCTTCTATCTCCAGAGATGCACTATTGAAAAATTCCAGTTTTAAAAGTTCGATGGCTTTATTTATGTGATTTGAACCGCCTGTTTCCCCGTTGCTTTCTGTGATTGTTCTGCTATCATCATTTTCGCCCGCCAGTATGGAGTATATGTCCGGAATAGTTTCTTTAATTGAGGGGTTCTCGGGGTTTAGCTCATTATTTATCCCTTTGACCTGTGCCTGTATTCCCATCTGCTCAAGCATTTCAACAGCAGCAAAGGTGTAATAAGAGTAATAATTTAAATTTATAATTTTCTGATATAATTCTGAAGCTAAATTGTTATCTCCAAGTTTCTGGCAGCACTTTGCCTGCCAGAACAACCCTTTTTCCTCAAGTGAAGTTCCTCTGTATGAATATGCGTAACTGGAAAATGTACTTTTTGCAGAGCCGTAATCATTTGACCTGTACTGTATTAAGCCAAGTTCCCATAATGCATCAGGCCTTTTATCGCCGGAGGGGTAATTTGAAGCCACTCTTTTAAAATAAATAGCAGCATTTTCAAAATCGCTCCTTAAAGAGTATATCCTGCCGATTCTGTAAAGCGCGTCATCGCTGAAATTGCTGTTTGGGAAAAGTTCTGCAAGTTTATTGTAATATGAGATTGCTTCATCACCTCTATCAAGACTGGTAAGAGCCATTCCGGTATAATATAGAGAGTCGTCTGCTAGAGAGCCTGAAGGGTTTTTTTCATAAGCTGATTTTATATAATCTAATGCCGTGTTATAGTCACGGAGTCTGAAGTAGCACATGCCTGATTTAAAAAGAGTTTTGATATGAAGTTCAGCCGGCAGGTTACTTAAGTAGTCCTTTAGTATTCTGTTAAATTCATCAAGTGCGCTATCATATAGGTAAGCATTGAAAAAGACTTCTCCTCTGTTATAAATCTGGTCCGGTGAAGGGATAAATTGACCGGCTGCCCCTTCTTCATAAAGCCGGTCTAAATTCTCAATAGCGAATTCCGAGTATTCATTAAGCGGGTAACTGAGCCATATTTCTTTGTAATTTTCGTAAGCCATATCTTTTTTACCGGTTTTTTCCTGACAGAAAGCGAGTTGAAACAGGCAGTATGGCATGTAAGGGGAATCAGAAAAGTTTGTGCAGAATTCTGCGTAACGGTTTTCTGCAGTAACATAATCTTCCTTTATATAAAATAAATCCGCGTACTCGAGGCTGGCTTTTTCTACCAGGACGCTTTCGGGGTAATTATCTATCAAAGCCGAATAGTATTCCTCTGCCCTGTCATATTTCTCCTGCATGAGAAGGCTTTTTGCCATATAGTAATAAATGTGGTCCTGCAGGATTAGATAACTATCCTTTATTTTGTTTAAATAATATTCGGCAGCAAGATAAGACTGATTTTCATAAGATTCTATAGCCTTTTTGAAATATGACCTCATTACCAATATATCTGAATATTCACCCTGATTGACCGGGGTTACAGTTTCCTGCTCGTCAGAAATATCATTATTTTTAGATGCTTCCTCTTTTTCTTCATTAGCATCTTCGGTTTCACCGGCAATTTCTTCATTCTCTTCTTCATCTGTACCTTCGGTAAGTATTTCTTCAGTATCTTCACCAGACTTTAATCCAAAGAAATCAAAATTTATTTTGCTGCATGACTGGGTTATTGAAATCAAAATGAATAAGATGATTGACACTACTACTATTATGATTATGTTTGTTTTTTTATTATTCATAAATTTAAAGGAGAGATTTTATTTTAGGGAAATTGTACTGTACAAAATTCTTATTGTAAATAAACCTCTTACTTAACTGTTAACAATAGAAAAAAATAAGTAGTATAATTATTATCAAATTGGTTTTAAGCAGTATTGAAATCTACTGAAAAGTTCTCATGTTTGTCGTATTTATTTAAAAGATCTTCTGGTCTCGGAAGGGAGTGCTGGTATTTGATATTTTTCAGGAAAAAGAGAAGAGTTGGCATTGCACTGAGTGGCGGAGCGGCAAGAGCGCTATCACATATCGGTGTTTTAGAGGTTCTGGAGGGGCTTGGAGTTAAACCGCAGGCAATAGCCGGCACGAGTATGGGTGCTATTATTGGTTCTTTCTATTGTTCCGGTATAACTCTGGAAGAAATGAAATCATATATTAAGTCAATGAACTGGAGAAGCTTCATGCTTTTTTCTGATCTCGCATTGTCAAAGACAGGCATTATAAACGGGCGAAGGATAGAGGATGAGTTGAGAAAATTTCTCGGAAATAAAACTTTTAACGACTGCAAAATTCCATTTTGTTGTGTTGCGGTAGATTTAATAAAAAGAAGAAAAGTAGTTTTATCCGAGGGCAACCTGGTCGAAGCGGTTAGAGCATCAATATCAATACCGGGGTTTATTTCGGCAGCATATATTAATAACCAGTTGCTTGTGGATGGTGGAATAATAGAGCCGCTTCCTACGGAATCCGTAAAAGAAATGGATGTAAATTTCATTATAGCTTCGTCAATAAAATTTTTAAGGGACAGTGAGAAATATGACCGTCTTCTTGATAGAGATGAAAACGTCATCGGTACAGGGAAGAAGGAATATTTAAAAGAATCAGATAATGGTGTCGAAAAGAGAAAAGGCAGGATTTTTGGGATTAAAAATAAGAAATTAGATGGGTCAGATAGTAATATTTACGAAAGACTTTCAGTAAATAAAATTATTGATACCAGTTTTGGTATCATGCACCAGGAAATGGTTAAAAACTACTTTAAGGCAGCAGATGTAGTGGTGGAGCCCGAAGTGGGGGATTTCGGATTTTTTGATGTAATGCGAGGCAGCCAGATTATACAGAGGGGCGTGGAAGCTACAGAGAGAAAAATACCCGAGATTAAAAGAAAACTACATATTAAATAGAATTATTAAGATTCTTATTTACCTCTCAGGGCTCAGTAAACAATATTAACCTTTATTTTATTTAGCAGCTCATCAGCAGCATTCATGGTTTTTTCATATGAATTACCTTTAATCGCAATACATGCTATACGGTCGGTATCGCTATCAGGAGGGCCTACTATTTCTCCCAGTTCTTTAAATTGATAGAAGGTAAAATCTTTATGCCCTTCTGGAATCTCGATTCTGTACATACAGCCTTTATCAGGGGCTGTTAAAAACCTGCTTGCTGCAAATTTCCCGTTCCATTTTTTGTTTAATTCGGGTTTTTCTCCCATAGCCATCTGTATTACTGATTTTATCATATCAATCCCGAGCAGATTTGGTACAAAATCAAATATGACAGGTCCGCTGGCAAGTCTTGGCCCAACATCAATAACTCTTGGTATGCCGTCTTTACCAACTATCATATCAATATGTGCAGCCCCTGTATTTAACCCGAGAACATCTGAAACTTTTTTTGCATTATCTTTTACTCTGTCTTTTATCTCTTCAGGGAACCTTGATGGTGCCGTTAATCCCACGGTCACACATTTGGGAGGGGGAGTATTATATTTATCTGTTAAAATAATGGGTTCCAACTCACCACCTACTATAAGGCATTCTGCACCGATAGTGGGTCCTTCTACCCATTCTTCAACAATTATGCTGTTCCCAATCGAAGAATCCATTGCCTGTGTAACGCTATCTTTAAAATCTTTCTCTGAAGAAGCAACGGATATGCCTCTTCCTTTAGTCCCATCGACAGGTTTTACTATTAAAGGAAAATCTATCTGTCCGATTTTATTCATAGCATATTCAATTGATGAAGCACTGAACCCTTCGGGAACCGGTACGCCTCCTTTTTTTAAATATTCCTTAATTTCCTTTTTATCTGTTGCTATCTGTGCTGCTTTTAACGGTATTGATATTAAATTCATTTTATCCGCTACATATGCAACAGTCCGCATCCCGAGATTGCTTACCATGGTTGTTATCCCATCTATGTTCTTTTTCCTTGCAATCTCAAGTATCCTGTCGTATTCAAGGACGTCCAGTACATAATTCTCGTCAGCTATGAAAAATCCGGGAGCATTTCTGTCACTGTCAACTGCAATGACTTCGAGACCGAGAGCTTTGGCTGCTTTTATCATGGCTACCTGGTCAAATCCTGCGCCCAGAATCATAATGCATCTGGAATCCTTTTTTTTGTTATTGGTGCTCATTTTTTTGTTCCTAACCTTAGTTGGCAAAATTTCTGGCAATATTTATTGAAACTAACTTTCTCTTGCAGCTTAAAATAAATATATGGCTTTTTATAGTATAACAGACTGGATTAATTATGTTAAAAAATTGTTAACATAATATTTAAGTATCTTTTTCGAATTCTATGGAAAAATCTACTGCCGGGGCGGAGTGGGTAATAAGTCCCACCGAAGCGATATCGATTCCTGTTTTACATATTTGTTCAAGGTTATCAAGATTTATATTGCCCGAAGCCTCGACCAGGAATTTTTTATCTTTTTTTTCTCTTATTATTTTTATTGCTTTTTTCATCCGGTCTATTTTCATATTATCAAGCATTATAATATCTGCTTTACCGGTTATTGCCTCATCGAGCTGGTTAAAGTCCCTGACCTCTACTTCGATTTCTAAATTGGATGGGGAATTTGCCCTGACTTTTTCTATAGCTCTTAAAATCCCTCCTGCAGCTATTATATGGTTATCTTTTATAAGTATGCCGTCAAACAGGCCAAAACGATGGTTGTATCCTCCACCACATTGAACAGCATATTTTTCGATTTTACGCAGGAGCGGCTTTGTTTTTCTGGTGTCTTTGATTTGTACACCGTAAGGTTTTGCTATTTCTACAAATTTGCTGGTAAGAGTTGCGATTCCCGACATATGCTGGATGAAATTAAGGCAAATTCTCTCTGCTTTCAAAATCGATAGAGTAGGTCCGCTTATATTGCAGATTCTATCCATATAGTTAAGAGAATCACCATCATCTTTAAACCATTCAACTTTTATATTGTCGTCGATTTCTTCAACCACGAAGTTTAGAATATCAGCACCGCTTAGAATTGCACCATTTTTTTCTTTGCACACTACATATGAAAACGAATTCTTATAAGGAGGAATTAAATAATCCGAGGTAATATCTCCAAGGCCGTTTAGCTCTTCGGATATAGCTCCGTGTATTAAATCTATAACATCATTTTTTAAAATTTTATATTTCATTTCCGGTCGCTAAATTTCTAAGCATCTTCAATGTATACTTTTTTTTGTTTTAGTATTATATGCTTTTTCCAGTTTATGTCATCTTTTTTTGGAAAATCTTTTCTCTGGTGCGTCCCTCTGCTTTCTTTTCTTATGCCTGCTGACTTGATTATAAGACCTGCTACTGTAAGCATATTTACTAATTCAAGGGTTTTTTTATCTTTTATATTATTAAAATTCAGGCTCATGATATAACTATTGACAATTTTACCTGCTTCTTCCAGGCTTACTTCGTCTCTGGGTATACCGACTTTTTCAGTCATTGTGTTTTTTAATTTAACAATGAGATTGTCTACTTCATCATTGATATTACCTGGCCCTTCCGGCTCTGTTTTTTTCCTTTTAGCTTCCTTTAAGATTTTATCGATGTATTCGTTAACTTTGCTTTCGCCCCCACTTTTTTCTGGATGTAGTTTTTTTTCTATATCCTGATAAATCTTCCACCCATATACCGCACCCTCTATAAGTGAATTACTGGCAAGCCGGTTTGCGCCGTGGGCTCCTGTTGCCGCTGATTCTCCACAGCTGTAAAGACCTTTTACGTTCGTTTCACCATTATAGTCGGTTTCAATTCCGCCGTTTATATAGTGCTCGGCAGGTGATACTTCAATAAGGTCTTTTTTTAGATTGAGACCATTTTCCTTTAATTTTAAGGTTATATTAGGAAAGCGTTTTTTTAAAAGACTTTCCGGTATATGTCTTGCATCAAGATAGACATGGTCGGTACGACATTCGTCCATAACTCTTATTATTTCTTTTACAACAATATCTCTCGGAGCAAGTTCTGCTTTAGGGTGTTTCCCTACCATAAATCTCTTTCCATTGCAGTCTTCTAGATACGCACCTTCTCCTCTGATAGCTTCTGTCATCAGGAATAATCTGAAATCTTTTGTCTTAAATACTGTAGGATGGAACTGGATAAATTCTATGTCTTTTATTCTGGCTCCTGCCCTGTATGCCATAGCGATACCATCGCCTGTTGATATGGGAGGGTTCGTAGAAAAAGCATAAATCTGGCCTATTCCGCCGGTTGCAATAACTACACTGGAAGCCGGGTATATTTCGATAACACCTGTTTTTAAATCCATTGCCGTAATACCGGCGCAATTACTTTTATAAACAAGAATATCAAGGGCAAAATGCCCGGATAAAAAATCTATATTTCTCAAGTCTTTTGAATAAGAAACTATTTTTTTCTCAAGTTCTTCTCCAGTAGCATCTCCTCCAGCATGGAGAACACGGGGGAAGCTGTGGCCACCTTCAGTAGTGAAAGTTATTTCTCCTCTTGAAGTGTCAAAATTAATGCCCATGTTTATAAGGTCCTCTATAATTTTAGGTGCGTTTCTGGTAAGTATTTTTACGGCATTACTGTCGCATAAGCCCTGGCCGGCAATCATAGTATCGCGATAATGATTTTTCCATATATCTGGAGCTTTAAGAGCAGCCGCAATACCTCCCTGCGCATAACGGGTTGTTGACTCGGAGATGGAACTTTTGGTGATGACTTTTATGGTACCTTTTTTTGCAAGCCTCACAGCAGTTGAAAGACCGGCAATTCCACTACCTATAATTATACAATCAGAATAATTATGGATTTTTTGGTAAAGTGATGGGTTTATTAAATATCTCGGTAACATTCTTATTTTATGGCCATCATTTTGTTGATAGCTAATTTCGCCTTTCTGATTACGTCTTCTTCTATTATTATTTCATATTTTTCATCTATAAGGGCCCACATTATTTTTTCCAGGTTTATAAGCTTCATGTCGGGACATATGGCCTTACTGGTTGCAGGGTAGAAGTTTTTGTCAGGGTTTTCCTTTTTTAATCTGTGTATTATATCTATCTCTGTACCAATTATAAAATTCTTTTTTTTGTTTTTTCTGGCATATTTCAACATTCCTCCTGTTGAGGCAACTTTATCTGCAATATCTATTACATCAGGAGTGCATTCCGGGTGAACCATAACGACGGCGTCAGGATAATCTTTTTTAAGGTTGATGATATCTTTTACGGTTATCAAAATATGAGTTGGGCAGTATCCATTCCACAATATAAGCTCCCTGCCTGTCTGGCTCTGCACATAGCTTCCCAGATATTTGTCCGGTATGAAAATTATTTTTTTATTTTTAGGTATGGATTCGACTACCCTTACTGCGTTTGCAGATGTGCAGCAAATATCGCTCAGGGCTTTGACTTCTGCGGTTGAGTTAACATAGCAAACTACGATTGCGCCTGGGTTCTTATCCCTTAATTTTTTAAGTTGATTTGCAGTTATCATGTCAGCCATAGGGCATCCACTATTTTCATCGGGGAGAAGAACTTTTTTTTCGGGGGATAAAATTTTAGCAGTTTCAGCCATAAACTGAACCCCGCAGAAGACTATAATTTTCTTTCGTGTTTTTGAAGCCTCATAACTTAATTGAAAAGAATCACCAACGAAATCTGCAATATCCTGGACCTCCCCAATCTGGTAGTTATGAGACAGTATAATTGCATCCTTTTCTGCTTTGAGTTTGAGTATATTATTTATAACTTCTATATTTGATTTCATATTTTTTCCTGTACAACAGAATTACTTGTGTTATTGTAAAACAACATCTATAAAATTAAAATAAGTACTTTACTTATCTGCCGGCAGATAAACTGAGAGATTAATAAATATACCATACAGGAGATTTATTTATTTTTTTTTTAATGTTATCATTTCAAATTCAGGCTAATTTAAACTTTGAGAAATAACTTTTTTGATGGTGGTATTAATTTGAAGCTAATTATAAGCGAAAAAGAAATAGCTGCTAAGCGTATTGCAGGAATACTTTCAGGGGATGGTATAAAAGAGGAAAAGGTATATGGAGTTCCAGTTTATAGTTTTAATATCAGAGGAGAGGACTACAGGGTAATTGGCTTAAAAGGGCATATAATGAAAGTAGATTATCCGGCGGAGTATTCAAACTGGTTTAATGTAGACCCTGCAGAGCTTATAGATGCTAACATAGAAAAAATTCCGGTTCATAAGAAAATAATCCAGGCACTCAAAAAAGTTTCGGCTGATGCAGGCGAGATTATTATTGCCACGGACTATGATAGAGAAGGCGAGCTTATTGGTTATGACGCAATGCAGAAGGTAAAGGAATATAATTCGCTTGTAAAGACAAAAAGAGCGAAATTTTCGGCTATTACCCCGAGGGATATAGAAGAAGCTTTTGATAAAACGGGTAAAGTTGATTTGAACCTCGCCTTTGCAGGTAGAGCGAGACAGGACATAGACCTTATATGGGGCGCTACGCTTACCCGTTTTATATCTCTTACTACCTATCAGATTAGAGATAAATTCCTCTCTGTAGGCAGGGTTCAAACCCCCACTCTTACGCTTATTGTCGATAGAGAATTAGAGATAAAGTCGTTTGTACCAACTCCTTACTGGGTTGTAAGCGTCAAACTTGTTACAGGGTCGGGAGAGGAATTTGAAGCCAGCCATAAAACAAAAAGATTCTCTAAAAAAGAGGATGCACAGAATGTATTCTCAAAGCTTGGGGATACGGGAGTTGTAACGAAAGTAGATGAAAGTATTAAAGATATAAAACCTCTGGCTCCTTTTAATACAACTTCACTTATAATGAGTGGTAATTCAATTGGTTTTTCTGCTTCAAAAACTATAAGTATTGCAGAAAACCTTTATATGAATGGTTATATAAGTTATCCGAGAACTGATAATACGGTATATCCTTCCTCTATTGATCTGGCAGAAATCGTGAGGATACTAAAAGCTTCGGATGAGTTCAGTAGTATGTGTGAGAGAGTTCTTTCTCAGGATAAGATAATACCAAGCAGGGGCAAAAAAAGGACGACGGACCATCCACCAGTTCACCCCACATCACTTGCCTCGCAAAATAGTCTGGGTAGTGACGAGTGGAAACTTTATAATTTAATTGTCAGAAGGTTTATAAGCACCCTGCTGCCGGCAGCTAAAATCAGGAATATGAGCGTGCTTATTGATATAAACGGGGAATCTTTTGTTGCCAGTGGTTCCAGTATAGTAGAAGCGAACTGGATTGAGTTTTATCCGTATTATAAGTATAAAGATGTTTTTCTGCCACACCTGAAAGAGAATCAGTCACTTAAGGTTGCATCAAAGGATTTGCTGGATAAAGAAACGAGGCCTCCTGCAAGATATACCCAGGGTAAGCTGGTTGAAAAAATGGAAGAACTCGGTCTTGGAACTAAAGCAACACGCCATACAATTATACAGAATTTAATTCAAAGGGGTTATATTAATGGTAATCCATTACAGCCGGGCGAAAAGGCTATTGCTGTGATAAAAATGCTTAAAAAACATGCTGAAAAAATATCATCTCCGGATATGACTTCGGAACTGGAAATTTATATGGATGCCATTGTGAGTGGTGATGAGACAAAAGAGGATGTTATAAACAGGTCCAGAAGAATGTTAAAAGATGTTATGGTTAATCTGAACAATGAGAAGGAAGAGATTTCCCGGGAGATAAAGAAAGGAATAAAAGAAGACCTGATTGTAGGTAAATGCCCCAGGGAAAATTGTGACGGGAATCTGGTTGTAAGAGTATCAAGAAAGACAAAGAAGAGATTTATAGGCTGTACTGCTTATCCTGAATGTAAAATCACTTTCCCGCTTCCTCAGAAAGGCTTGCTAGTTACAACGAAAGAATTGTGCAAATATTGCAATTATCCCATAGTAAAAATTATAAATAAGGGAAGAAAACCCTGGAATTTGTGCATAAACCCGGATTGCCCTGGAAAAGATGAGAAATATAAAAATTACAACAATAACAGAGGAGATAAAAAAACTTCTGATTGAGGCAAGTTTTAATCTTCCCGGCGACATTATAAGAGCCATAGAAGCTGCTTTGATAGAAGAGACCTATCCGGGTGCTAAAAACATTTTAAAGCTTATATTAGAAAACTCAGAAGTTGCCCGCGAGCAGAAGCTTCCCCTCTGTCAGGATTGCGGGCTCGTTTATATTGATATTGATATTGGCAAGGATATCCATATAGAAAAAAGTGAGGACTTAAATAAGCTAATTAACAGAGCTGTAGCTGAAACATATAATGATAATTACCTGAGAAAATCAGTTGTAGCAGACCCCCTTTATGAGAGAAAAAATACTTCCGGAAACACACCTGCAGTAATTCATATTAACTTTACATCAGATGAAGATGTTGTTTTGAGAATTTATCTGAAGGGTGGCGGAAGCGAGAATTGTTCTTATCTTCACATGATAAACCCCTCTGCCGGTGAGGATGAAATAGTGGAGTTTGTTGTAAATGATGTCAGAGAAAATGTCACAAGATGTTGCCCACCGGTAATAATTGGAGTCGGAATTGGAGGCTCGTCTTCTGAGGTAGCCAGACTGGCAATGCTTGCAAGTTTCAGGAATTTGAATAAAAGAAATCCTGATGAAAGATATAAAAAACTTGAAGGCAGGATATTAAAGGCTGTAAATAAAACCGGAATAGGTCCACAGGGACTTGGTGGCAAAACTACTGCGCTGGCATGTAATGTAGAATATGCCCCCTGCCATATGGCAACTCTCCCGCTTGGAGTTTTTATGGGGTGTCATTCGATGCGCCGTGCAGTGTCAAAGATATCCCCGCCGTAAATATCGTAAGCCACAAATAAAGGCAAGTCTTTTACCTCTATTTCATAAACTGCCTCGGCTCCGAGGTCGTGATATGCGATAGCTTTTATATTTCTTACTTTTGTAGAGAGATAAGCTGAAATACCTCCTATCATTACAAAGTAGACGGCTTTATACTTTTTTAAGAGTTCTTTTAAATCTTTACTTCTTTTACCCTTTCCTATTGTTGCTTTTAATCCCTTCTTGAGAAGAGGTTCTGTTAAACTGTCCATTCGAGAGCTAGTTGTTGGTCCAATGCTTCCGCTTTTTTTGCCGGGAGGCGTCGGCGACGGTCCAACATAAAATATAATACTGTCTCTAAGGTCAACGGGCAATTCTTTATTTGAATTTATGGCTTCAAAGAATCTTTTGTGGGCAGCATCTCTTGCTCCCATTATTGTACCGTTTAGATATACTATATCCCCTGCTTTTAGTTTTTTAATTTTTTCATCTGTAAGAGGCGTTGACAGTTTAAAAGAATTGCTCATCATTTTTTTAAATCCTCCTTAAAATGGCAGTTTATCAGTCATAATTATCGAAATACTTGTCTCTCTTGAAGTAATTGTCATAAGTATAAAGAGGTTTTCTACTGGGGGGCTGTATTTTGTTTCTTCTTGAGCTCAGTATTATCATAACAACGATAAAGATTATAAATAGTAATATGATACCTAAAATCACAATCAGGAAATAGGTTAGAAATTTTGTTTTTTTGCCTTCAATATATATATATCTCTCATCTCCATATTTAAGATTCCATATGGCGATATTGTTTTCTCCTATTATGTCAGCATTATGTTCAGTTATTTTTACCGGAAACTTTATCTGATATGTTATGTTTAAGATGTTTGCATCTGCTTTAGCCAGGTCGGCGAGCCGATTGTAATCCGAGTTTGGTTCTGTAGAGTTTAGAAGAGTATCATCTATTTTCATATCAACATAATCTCTAAAAAAGTATTCACTGTAAAAGAAGTAATCTTTTTTCTTGAGTTCGGTATAATAACGTATTTCCTCAGGATTTTCAGAAAAATTATCTATGGATAAATGTCTTAAGAAATTTACATCTTCGAAGTTAAAACTAACTGCAAAATGAGTATAGTCACTCTCTTCATATGTTTTAATCTCTGCTTCGGGGTAATCTTTAAGTGTTTCTTTGAGTATTCCAAGCATTTTATCATAAAGAGATTCACCCTGGCTCAGGATTGTCTCACTTTTCTGGAGATATTCTGTTTTTATTGATATATCGACTGTCCTTGTTCCGGAATAATCGGGGTCTATCTCTGTAAAAATGTCAATCTGTGTCTGGTCGCATGAACTGAGAAAAGGAATAACTAGGATAAATGTCGTAAGTATTATAAAAATTTTTAAGAAGTTTATTTTTGTCATAATTGTATAATTATGTTAATAAACCATTGTAGCATATTAATAATAATATTGTATAAAAAATATGACGTGGGAAGCAACATTAAGCCCTTTTCAAGAATTGTTTTTAAGATATGGCAATAGTCTGGATGAACCATTTTAAAAAAATGAAATTAATCTATGCAGCACGGGTCTTTTCTTAAAGTTTTAAATTTCCTATTATTAGGATATTATTTAATAAGCAGGTAATATAAAGAAAGAGGAATATAATTTAATGCCTTCTTATAATCTTATTAGTGTATTATGAAAAAAGGTTTATTTATAACTTTTGAGGGACCGGACGGTTCCGGAAAAACTACACAGATAAAACTGCTGAGCGATTATCTTGAAAAAAAGGGGTTTGATGTATTACTTACCGTAGAGCCGGGTGGTACGGAAGTTGGCCGGAAGATACGGGATATACTGCTTACAGCGGAAAAGGTGGACATTTCTGCATGGGCTGAGACTTTTTTATTCCTTGCATCAAGAGCAGAGCTGGTATCAAAAGTGATAAAGCCGGCTTTAAGTGAGGGCAGGGTTGTAATATGCGACCGCTTCTTTGATTCAACAGTTGTTTATCAGGGTGTTGCAAGAGGGCTTGGAGAGAAAAAGATTCTGGATATGAGTCTTCTGGCCACCGGCGGGCTGGTACCTGATATAACTTTTCTACTTCTTGTAGATGTGAAAAGAGGAAAGAAGAGAATAGATAGCGCAAAAAGGGGCACGGATAGAATTGAGATGGAAGAAGATGATTTTAAAGAAAAGATTTACAGCGGTTATCTTAAAATAGCAAGAGGGAATAAAGACAGATTCGTAGTTATTGATGGTGAAAAGAGTATTGAAAATATATTTGAAGAGATAAAAAACAGGGTCTATAAATATCTTAAAGATTTAAAATGAAAATACTGAGTGATGCCGGTTTCTTAATTGGAGACGATGTTAACCAATCAAATATAAAGTCGCTTTCAAAGATGGTGGAAAGCGATAATATTTCCCATGCATATCTTTTTTACGGGAATAGTATGGAGCTACTTCTAAAACTGGCACTGGAATTTGCTGCAGCTATTAACTGTCCCGATAATGGATGTGGCAGGTGTCTTATATGCAGAAATACGCTTAAAGGTATTTACCCCGATGTTTTGATAGTTGAGCCGGAAGGTAGCGTGCTGAGGATAGAAGAGATTAAAAAGTTACAGAGATTCATGGGGCTCAGTTCATATAATAAGGGGAAAAAGATATGCATTATAAAGGAATGTGAACTTATGAACGCGGAGGCTGCAAACAGGCTTCTAAAAACACTTGAGGACCCTCCAGATAATGATAGTGTATTCATATTGCTCACAGAAGAGATATCAGCGATGCTTCCTACGGTTGTTTCGAGATGCCTGGTTTATAGCTGGGATTTGAGGCTCGATGCTGATATCAGCAAGGATTCAGATTTTAAAATGATTGATAAATATTTAAATGAGGGTATTAAAAATATGTTAATTCCCCGGGAATTGCAGGATAAAAACCCTGCAGTACCTTTAAACCTTACGCTGAGACTTATCGAATTACTTAAAAAAATGGAGGCAGCTGTTAAGGCAGATCTGGAAAAAGAATTCATGGAGTTTGATAAGAGTAATTTTGATAAAAGTGATTTTGCTAAATACATTGAAATTCTCAAATCGAAGCATAAAAGAAAAATAAGCAAATTTCACAACTTAGCTATGGGAAGGATTTTTGATATAATATCTGCCTGGCTTGAAGATATTCTTGCAGTGAAATATGGAGCAGGAGAGGAAGGTCTTAATTTTGAAAAGAATTATAACTTTATATACAGAAATATTGAAAGTGTTAGAATAGAAGGGATTTTTGAGCTGATGGAGATAATAAAAAGAAATAAAAGTTATTCTGTTTATTCAGTTAACTCGGAATTGGCTCTGGATAATATTTTTCTTAAGTTTCAGGGTATATTTATATAAGAGGTGAGATTATGGCTTTGATTGTGGGAGTAATATTTAGCAGGAATGACATAGTACATTATTGTGACCCGACGGGGGTGGAGTTAGAAGTTGGGAATAAGATAATTTGCAATCTTGATGAAGGAGTAAAAGAGATTGGAGAGGTAGTTGTACCCCCCGTGGATATTAACGAGGCTGATATTACCAACCCTTTAAATAAGGTGGTAAGGAAAGCAACTTATTATGATTTATCTGTTGATGAATTAAATCGTGAAAAAGAAAAAAAGGGATTTGAGAAATTCAATCAGCTTGCTGATGGATATAATCTCAAGATGAAGCTTGTAAATGTCCATGTTATGTTTGATAAAAGCAAAATGATATTCTATTTCACTTCAGAAAAAAGAGTTGATTTCAGGGAAATGGTAAAAGAGCTTGCTACTTATTTTAAAATGAGGATAGAATTGAGGCAGATTGGTGTAAGGGACGAAGCAAAGATGGTGGGGGGACTGGGACCGTGCGGGAGAGACCTTTGCTGTAAGAGCTTTTTGACTGATTTTGAGTCCATTTCTATAAAAATGGCTAAAGATCAAAATCTTCCTTTAAATCCCTTTAAAATATCAGGTGTCTGTGGGAGGTTGATGTGCTGTCTCAAGTATGAGTATGATACATATAAGGAGTTTATCGAGAAGGCACCTGCGAGGGGAATGAAAGTAAAATCCAGCTATGGTACCGGCTGGGTATATGGATATGAACCTCTGAATCAATCCATAATAGTAGAATTTGATAACGGGACCAGGAAGAATGTTCAGCTTTCTGAAGTAGAGGTTACAGGAGAGAGGATAGACCTGGAAAGGCATAATGATAATGGGGCTGATCCAGAAGATGCTAAAGATAGCGAGACATAAAATATTTAAGAGTACAGTTAAACCCGGTCTCGAGTTGGGTTTTTAATTTATATGCCGATGTAGCTCAACTGGTAGAGCAGCTCATTCGTAATGAGCAGGTTACCGGTTCAAGTCCGGTCGTCGGCTCCAGTATAAAGAAATAAGATTAATTAATGTATTGGACTATACGGGTGAAAGAATAACTATTGATAATAAATGAATTAAAACAGGAAATTTATAAATTTCTTGAGGACCTGACCGGAAAAGAGCTTGATGCGGTACTGTGGAACATTGCTGTTGAAGAACCTAAAAACGAAAAATTTGGCGACCTTTCGACAAATGCTGCTATGGTACTTGCACCTTTACTGAGAAAAAATCCCCTGGAAATCGCCGGAATTCTTGAAAAAAAGCTATCCTCTGAATTTAGCGGGATTAATGATGTAAATATAGCTAAACCGGGGTTTGTTAATTTCAACTTAACTGACGGTTTTATAAAAGAATCTCTTAAAGAAATCATATCCTTAAAAGGAAACTTTGGTTTTAATCATAGCGGAAAAGGGGCAAGAGTGCACATGGAATATGTTAGCTCAAATCCTACCGGTGACCTTCATATAGGGCACGGGAGATGGGGGGCTCTGGGAGATAGCCTGGCAAATATTTATAATGCCAATGGATACGAAGTATTCAGAGAATATTATGTTAATGACTACGGCTCACAGGTAGAAAAATTTAGCGAATGTGCTGAGAGTTTGTATTTAAAGCATTTTGGAATAAACGTTTCTTATCCTGAAGATGGTTACCCGGAAGAAAACGTATCGATAGCAGTTGAAAGACTTATTAAAAAACATAATGATTCTTTTATCATTGAAAAGGATGGGGAAAAAGAAGTAGACAGAGAGACTTTTAGAAAAGAGATAATAAATATTATGGTTTCATATATATCCGGGACGCTGGGTATGATGGGGGTTGAGTATGACGGGTGGTTTCGCGAAAGCTCGCTATATGAAAATTTCAATTTTGAAGAGGTGGTTGAAGAACTTAAAAACAGAGACCTTGTTTACTACAAAGATGACGCTCTGTGGTTTAGAGCTTCACGTTTTGTAGATGATAAAGATAGAGTAATAGTAAGGAAGGGCGGAAGCCCAACTTATTTTGCTTCGGATATATTATATTTAATAAATAAAGTAAAAAGGGGTTATGATAGGATTTTATATATTCTGGGTGCGGATCACCACGGTTATGTAGACAGGCTGAAAGCAATTGGGAAAGCACTCGGAATTACAGAGGATAAAATCGTAGTTATTATAGGACAGCTGGTAAAAATATTTGATGGCGGGAAGTCTCTAAAGATGTCAAGAAGGAAGGGCAGGATTTATACTTTAAGGGATCTGGTTGAAGAGGTTGGCAAAGATGCGGTGAGGTACTTTTTTAGCATGGGTTCTTTTGATTCTCCTCTGGATTTCGACATATCACTTGCAAAACAGAAATCAAATCAAAACCCGGTCTTTTATGTTCAATATGCACATGCGAGGGTGGAGAGCATAATAAAAAAAATAAAGGAGGCTAACCTTATAGATTTCGATTCAGGGGATTTTTCTATTGATAAGATAGATATATCAAAACTGAGGTTTAAAGATAAGAGTGAAAGAAAGCTGGCAAAAATAATGATTTTGTACCCTGACACAGTTTATTCAAGCTGCAGGAACAATTCTCCACATTTTGTCACCCAGTATTTATACAGGCTGGCTGCCGAATTCCATTATTTTTACAATAACTATAGAGTGATTAATGAGAGCAAGAGTGGAATTACGGTTGATTCGGATAGATTTATTTTAATTTTACTGTTCAAGCAGGTACTTGAGAATGCTCTTAAGTTGCTTGAAGTCGATGCGCCGGAGGAAATGTAGGATAAAAATAAATCTTGATTAATGTTTGATTAAATAATTTAATTAGATTTATGCATTAGAGGAAACCAGTATTATATTCAGGTCAATTTGTATTGCCAAACGGAAATAAGAGGAGCAGTTAGATGATTCTCCCGGTAACTTATAAGATTAATGAAAAAAAACATCTGGTTATTGGCGGAAATGATATAGTCGAGCTAAAAGAAAGATATAAAACTCCACTTTATATCATGGATATTGCTACTTTAAAGAATCAGTGTGCAACTTATAAGAAGAGTTTTGATTTTTCTGATATAAACGCTGGCATCATTTATGCCGCCAAAGCATTTATATGCACAGCAATGTGCCAGCTTATAGAAAAAGAAGGACTTGGATTGGATGTCTCTACCGGTGGCGAGCTCTTTATCGCTCTTAACAGCGGCTTTCCAGCGGAAAGTATTTATTTTCATGGTAATAATAAATCAGAGGAAGAAATACAGTATGGTTTAGAAAATAAAGTCGGATATTTTATGGTAGATAATTTTACAGAACTTGAGACACTGGGCAGATTATGCAGCCAGAATGGAGTAAAACAGAAGATTTTTTTAAGGGTAAATCCCGGAATTAAAGCAGATACGCACGAGTACATACAGACAGGAAAGGTGGATTCAAAATTTGGTTTTAGCATTTACAATAGAGCGGCAATGGAGGCTGTTAAAAGAGCAGCAGAATATAAAAATCTTGAAATTTCAGGCATCCACGCTCATATAGGTTCTCAGATATTTAATGTATCCTGCTACGATAGGCTTATTGAAGTTATGCTAAAGTTTATAAGTGACATTAGAGATAAGATTGGCATATCGGTAAATAATATAGATATTGGTGGCGGGTTGGGTATAAAATATACACCTGAGGATATAACCACGAGTATAGAAGATTTTGCAGTGCTCGTTCATAAAGCAGTTATAAAATATCAGAAAAAATTTAATGTAGAATTAAGTAAATTATACATTGAACCGGGAAGGTCAATTGTCGGTAATGCAGGGGTCACTCTTTATGAAGTTGGTACGATTAAGGATATAGATGGTTCAAAAAAGTATATTATGGTTGATGGAGGTATGTCAGATAATATAAGACCCATGCTTTATAAGGCTAAATATAATGCTTATCTGGCAAATAAGATGGAGGAAAATGATAATTCTAAAGAAACAGGGAAATACAATTATTTAATAGCCGGCAAACATTGCGAGAGCGGGGATGTGATAATTAACGATATAAAATTACCACTGGTTTCCAGAGGTGATTTTATAGTCGTAGCAACAACGGGAGCTTATTGTTATTCAATGTCCAGTAATTATAACAGCCAGCCCAGGAGCGCGGTAGTTGCTGTCGAGGACGGAAAAAGCTGGGTCTGGGTAAAAAGGCAAACTTATAAGGATTTAGTGATGGGAGATGTTAGACTATATGAATAATGAAAATAAAAGCATGGATAATATCAATATTGGAATGATAGGCTTTGGATATATTGCCAGCGGCGTTTTTTCTCTTATTCAGGGGCAGAAAGATTATCTTGCAAAGAAAATAAGGAAAAACATTAACATTGTAAGAATCGCGGAGAGAAATTTAGAAAAGATTGACAGCTCTTTTCTAAAGAAGTTTAAAGATATAAAGATAAGCAGCAATGCAGATGACGTTATAGCAGATAAGGATATTGATATCGTCGTAGAGCTTATTGGAGGTATAGACCCTGCTTATGACTATATCTATAGGGCGCTGGATGCTGGCAAATATGTCGTTACCGCAAATAAGGACCTTATTGCCAATAAGGGGGGAGAACTTTTTAAAGTAGCAGAAAAAAACAATGTCGACATATTATTCGAAGCGAGTGTTGGTGGAGGTATACCTATTATAGGCCCCTTGAAATCTTCTCTGGCTTCTAACAACATAAATAAAATCGTAGGGATAGTTAATGGTACCACAAATTATATACTTACCCGTATGGAAAAGGATAACCTATCGTTTGATGATGCTCTGGCAAAGGCACAGGAGCTTGGTTATGCAGAAAAAGCAAATCCATCATCGGATATAGAGGGTTATGATGCCGCATGTAAACTGGCAATATTGAGTACAATTGCCTTTAACTCAAGAGTTAATTTAAGTGATGTTTATAAGGAGGGTATAACAGGTATTTCGCATGACGATATAAAAAATGCTATGGATATGGGTTACAGAATAAAACTGCTCGCTATTGGTATTGAAGAAGATGGAGTAATTAGCGTCAGGGTACATCCCGCACTTATACCTGTAGACCACATACTTGCTTCAATTGAGGATACGTTTAATGCGGTATATGTTTATGGCAATTATGTTGGTGAGATAATGAGTTATGGAAGAGGTGCAGGAGATAGGCCAACCGCAAGTTCTGTAGCGGGGGATATTATAAAAATTGCGAGGAGATTCGACCGTAAAAAGAAAGGCATAATTTACGGATGCAGCTGCTTTGAGAATAAAAAGTTTCGTTTGATAGATGATACGAAAAACAAGTTCTACATTCTTATGGATGTACTGGATGAGCCGGGTGTCCTGGCTAAAATTGCAGAGGTATTTGGTGAAAATAAGGTTAGCATTAACTCAATGGTTCAGAAGCAAGTTAGCAAAGGGACAAGCGCAAGACTGATATTTATAACTCACGAAGTGCTAAATAAAAATCTATATAAGTCCATAAAAGAGATATCCAGACTTAATGTTGTCGATAAGATTTTAAGCATAATAAGGGTAGAAGATCTGGATTAGATAGAAGTATAACATTATTGATTTTTATGAGCCTTCAATCTTTGAAGGATATGAATGATGTATTACAGAAGTACCCGCGGGTCTGATAATAATAAAAAATCTTCAGATGCAATCATTAGAGGAATTGCATCTGATAGGGGACTTTTTGTCCCGGAAAGTTTCCCTGTTATTGATGTGTCTTTTGAAAGTCTTTTAGATCTTGATTACAAGGATGTTGCATTATATGTAATTGGCAAATTTTTTACTGATTTTACACAGGAAGAACTTAGATACTGTATAGAAAAGGCTTATGATGAAAAATTTGATGATTCTGAAATAGCACCGCTGGTAGAAAAGGGCGATGTTTTTTTCCTTGAATTGTTCCATGGTCCCACCCTTGCGTTTAAGGACATGGCTTTATCCATACTGCCGCATTTATTAAAAATAGCCATGTCAAAAAGTGGCGCAGGTAAGGAAATAATTATTCTAACTGCTACTTCAGGAGATACAGGAAAGGCGGCACTGGAGGGTTTTTCCAATGTTGAAGGGACGAAAATAATTGTATTTTACCCTGATGGAGGTGTAAGCCAGATTCAGGAAAGGCACATGAGAACCCAGAAAGGTGAAAATACATATGTAATCGGGGTTAGAGGAGACTTTGATGATACACAACGGGGGGTAAAGGAAATTTTTTCTGACAGTGATTTTAACCTTATGCTGAATAGAAAGGGTTATATTTTTTCTTCTGCAAATTCCATCAATATCGGCAGGCTTATTCCCCAGATAGTTTATTATATACATGCTTATCTAAAGTTAATAAAATTTGAAAAGATTAAACCGGGAGAGCCGGTAAATATAGTCGTTCCAACGGGGAATTTTGGGAATATTCTGGCTGCTTATTATTCAAAGAAAATGGGGCTTCCCGCAGGGAAGTTTATATGTGCTTCTAATGAGAATAATGTGCTTTATGATTTTATAAAAACCGGTTCATATGATAGAAAGAGAAAACTAATACTGACCAGTTCGCCTGCAATGGATATCCTGGTTTCCAGTAACCTGGAGCGGCTTCTTTATGATATTTCAGGAAACGATAGTACATTGATAAATAAGCTTATGGATGAGCTTGGTGAAAAAGGGGAATTTAAGATTACCGATGAGATGAAAAGAAGGATGGAAGATTTTTACGGCGGCTTTGCGACGGATGAAGAAACATATAAAACCATAAAGTTTGTATTCTCGAACCTGAACTATCTTATAGATACCCACACCGCAGTTGGATATAATGTTTATAAGAAGTATTTAAAAGACAGTGGTGACGATACAAAAACAATTATAGTTTCGACTGCAAGCCCCTTTAAATTCCCCGGGAGTTTGTGCACTGCACTGGATGAAAAATACAGGGGTATGGATGAATTTGCTTTGCTTCCTGTATTATCGAAGATAACCGGGCTAAGGATTCCGGAAACAATAAAAAACCTTGAAAATAAAGAGATTCTTCACTCATCAGTTTGCGATCCAGAAGAGATGAAAAATGTTATATCGGATATCCTGAGTTTGTGAAGAATTTTGAGAAGAATACTGCATTATTTGTGTTATATCGCCGGTTTTTTTATCATTAATAATTATTACTAAAATATAAGGATACGGGTTTTATGAAGTACATAATAATACTTATGGATGGGGTAGCTGACTACAGGCTGGCAGAGCTGGGAGATAAGACACCCCTGGAGTTCGCGAATACCCCGGCTATTGATAGTATGGTAAGGAAAAGCAGGGTTGGTCTTGTAAAAACTGTTCCCGACGGTATGGCACCCGGAAGTGATGTTGCAAATCTTTCTGTTATGGGGTATGACCCAAAAAAATATTATACAGGTCGCTCATCGCTGGAAGCTGCCAGCATGGGTTTGATACTCTCCGAAAAAGATGTTTCCTTCAGGTGCAATCTTGTAACATTATCCCCTGAGAAGAATTATGAACAGAGGACCATGGTTGATTACAGCGCAGGGGAAATTTCTACCGATGAATCAAAAATATTAATTGGACTCATTGGCAGTAAGCTTCAAACAGAAAAAATAAAATTTTATGCTGGTGTAAGCTACAGACATATAATTATATGGGAAGAAGGTATGGATAAAAATATTCTTACCCCTCCTCATGATATATCCGGGAAGAAAATTGCAGACTTTTTACCAGAAGGTCCTGCAGGCAGTGTTTTCCTGGATATGATGAAAAAGAGTTCTGTCATATTAAAAGAACACAGGATAAATAAAGAAAGGGTAAAGCGGGGTCTCAATCCTGCAAATTCAATATGGATATGGGGTGAAGCCAGGAGGCCTTCTATTGATAGTTTTTATAAAAAATATGGATTAAAAGGCTCAATAATATCAGCAGTAGACCTTATAAAAGGTATCGGTATTCTGGCGGGGCTTGATTCAATTCCGGTAGAAGGAGCAACCGGTACAATAGATACTAATTTTAAAGGGAAGGCGGATGCTGCAATAAATGAACTTACCGGTGGTAAAGACTTTGTTTATATCCATCTTGAAGCTACTGATGAATGCGGACATCAGGGGGATATTAAAAATAAAGTCAGGGCAATCGAGCTGATAGACACCGGTATTATCGGACCTGTGAAAGAAGCAATGGACAGAGAAGGTTATGATTACCGTATTATGGTACTGCCGGACCACTATACACCTATTTCATTGAGAACGCATTCTTCGGAGCCCGTTCCCTTCTTGATTTATGACAGCAGTAAAATAATTGATAATAATCTGGAAGGATATGATGAATTTTCCACCGGAAAGACAGGTCTTTATTTTGATGAAGGCTGGAAACTTGCAGATTATTTCTTTGGCAAAGAATAGGTCCAAAATCATTTGCAGCTATTTTATTATTATTATATTATTTCTAAGGTAAAAAAGGGTTTATATTAATTAAAACTATATTTAATTAGAAGAAGAGTTTTTATTTTTATGGATTTTACGACTTAAATAAAATTTTTTTTAATAACTTTTAGAGTAAAGGAGTTTTAACTTGGCAAGATGGAGTACTGCTAAGATAGTCGGAATTACTTTTCTCTGTCTATTTGTTCTTTTTTTGTTTTCAGGCGGATGTTTTGTCATGGGACTTCTCGGAAGAAACTTTAGCGGAACATCTTATTCCTACGTTGGTGGCGATTCAATTTATGAAATAAGAATTGAAGGAGTAATTTCAGCTGAAAAGTATTCCAATATCTTAAGCGGTGGAACAGTTACTCCTGAAGAAATAATGAGCCAGCTTGATGAAGCCAAAGGTAACCCTGCCGTAAAGGCGATTCTGTTAAGAGTTAATAGCCCGGGCGGAAGTGCAGCAGCTTCACAGGAGATATTTGAGGAAGTTAAAAAGGTTGAAAAACCTGTTGTAGTATCTGTTAGTGAAACATGTGCTTCGGGAGCGTATTACATTGCAAGCGCAGCTGATAAGATAATTGCCAATCAATCTTCTTCTGTTGGCAGCATCGGAGTTATTATGCAGATTCCGAACTACGAAGAATTATATGAAAAGCTGGGATTAAAATATACTACTATAAAGCAGGGTGAGTATAAGGATGTAGGAAGTCCTGACAGGCCGCTTACCGCCGAGGAAATAGAGTTGTTCGAAGCTCAGCTGGATGTAATTTACAGGCAGTTTATATTGGATATTGCTGAAGCAAGGAATATGGATATAAAAAGGGTAGAAGAGCTTGCAACAGGATGGGTATTCCTGGGGTCGGAGGCCCTTGAGCTCGGTCTTATTGATGGTATAGGTAATTATAAAGATGCTGTGGAAGTGGCTGCAGAGCTGGGAGGAATAGAGGGAGAGCCTGTTATAATAAAGCAGGAATTCACTTACTCGCTGATGGATCTGGTTTTTGGTTATTTTATTAATTCAGGTATTGAGAAGTTATTCTAATAGTGTTTAAATAGAGGGTTATATAAACATGGATTCTGTATAAATGTAAGGTTGTTAGTCAGGTAAATTTTATAAAAATATATAATTTTTTAAAGAAAAATGATTGAGAATATTATTAATCAAATCAAAGAGACCGAAGAGAAAGCAAAGGAAATTATAGCTTCTTCTAAAAAAGAATATAAAAAAATTATAGAGGATGCATATAAAAGGTCTGAAGAAATTGTAAAAGAAGCTGAAGAAGAGACTAAATCTATGATTGCTGGAGCTGAGAAAAAAGCAAAGGATGAAGCAGCCATAGAAAAAGAAAAAATGGAAAAAGATTATAGCGCAAAGCAGGATGAAATAAGAAATATCTTTAATTCCAACTGCGAAAAAGCTATAGAGAAAATTATTCAGAGGATTTTAGGTTAATGGCAGTAGCTAAGCTAAGTAAACTTTTTATTATTTCACATAAATCTGATACGGAAGCAGTTCTTAAACAATTACAAAAAACTTCTATCTCTGTAGAAGTTTCTCCGTATACAGGGGAAATTAATCTGGATATTCCTGAATCCGGCGTGAGCAGGGAACACAATATTGAAGTAAAGAGTGCTCTGGAAATTCTAGGTTCATATAAAGGGGGCAGTAAAGAAGAGATAAAAAAATCCTTAACACGTGCCGGCAAAATTGTAATAAAAAGAAGTGAGTACGAGGATATTTTAAAAAACAGAGATTTTGAAGGGATAATTAACAATATACTGGAAATTGGAGAAGAGATAGAGACTCTCAGCGATAAGATAGCCGGTACAGGGCCCGAAATTAAGCGGCTGAGGGATTGGGCTTGCTACAAGGGTAAACTTGAAGATATAGGGGAGACTGATACCAGCACTATACGGCTGGGTATTATAAGGTACAGGGAAAATGATTATGAAGAAATAAAAAAGAATCTGGATGAAAATAATATTGTATGTGAAGAGTTATGGTCAGATAAAAACAGTGCCCGTGTGATTTTAGCCTATCATAATCTGTTTGGAAAAGAAGCTGAAGAATACCTTGGGAGCATTAATTTTGAAGAAGCAGGGCTGGAAGGTTACAGTGGCACTATTGATGAGAATTTAAATAAAATTAAAAAAAACGTAGATATGAGTGAAGAAAGAAAATCAAAATTACAATCTGAATTAAAAGAGATATCAGATAAGTATGAAAAAGTTTTGACTGTTTACCTCGATTATATTGAAAATAACCTGGAAATCGAAGAGGCTGTAAGAAAGGGATTTTCAACGGAATCTGTTTCCTTTCACACTGCATGGGTAAAAAAATCGGAAGTGAAAAAAGCTTTTTCAATAATTGAAAGGTTTAAATCGGTAAAAGTAATGGAGATTCAGCCCGATGAAGATGAGAGCATACCGGTTATTCTTGAAAATAAACCGCTGTTTAAACCTTTTGAGATAGTGGTGGACCTTTATGGAGTCCCGCGTTATTTTGAGATTGACCCCACGCCTTTTGTTTCTTTATTCTTTGCTCTGTTTTTTGGGCTATGTCTTACCGATGCGGGATACGGGTTAATACTGGCAGCACTGGCTCTGATATTTTCCTATAAAATGAAAAGCGCCAGGAAATTCCTTATGTTAATTTTTGCCGGTGGTATCTTTTCTGTTTTTGCCGGAGCAGTCTTTAACGGATGGTTTGGCGATCTTCCACAGTATCTTGGGATGGAAGGCTTTTTCTCCAGACTGGCGATACTCGGGGACCCTGTTAAGTCAAATGAAGGTTCTATGAATTTTTTCAGGCTGGCGTTAGCCCTTGGAGTGGTTCAGGTAATATTCGGACTTTTTATAAGCTTTTTTGATAGCCTGAAAAGAAAAGACTGGGAAGCTGCATTTTTTGATGGTCTCCCCTGGATAATTATTATAATACCGCTGGTAATAATTTTATTATCCTCTCAAATAGGAGTAAATATGAAGCTGGTTTCCAGTCCTATTTTCCCGGCAGGAGTTATGAAGATTCTTATATGGCCGGTTATTATTGGTGCTCTAATGATTATTTTATTTAGTGCCCGGGATATGAAAAGCTGGGGATTTAGATTATTCATGGGAGTTCTAAACCTGACTGTGGTAAATGGACTTACTTCTTATCTGGGTGATTTTCTTTCCTATATCAGGTTGATGGCACTTGGACTGGTTACTGCAGGTATTGGAGTTGCCATTAATACCATAGCGTTCCAGTTAGGCTCGGTTCCGGTTGTAGGAATAGTAATATTGATTGTAATTCTGGTTTTTGGCCATATTGCAAATATCGGGATTAATGTTTTAAGCGGTTTTGTGCATACTTTAAGGCTGCAATATGTAGAGTTTTTCCCTAAATTTTATGCAGGAGGGGGAAGACCGTTTAGAAATTTAAGTGACGAACATAAATATGTAACAATAATTGATTAGTATTAGGAGGAAAAATGACAGATTTATCGCTTGGTGTTACGGTTGCAATGTGTGGAGTGGGCTTTGCAGTTATTTTTGCCGGCATTGGTTCAATAGTTGGAATAGGATATCCTGCCAGAGCGGCAGCAGGCGTCCTTTCAGAAGACCCCGGCCGGTTCGGGAGCCTGTTCCTTCTGGTGGTTCTTCCGGGTACGCAGGGGTTTTATGGTTTTGTTGCTGCTTTTTTGCTTATTGGTAATATATCCAATATTGAAACCCTGGCGCAGGGCTGGCAGTTGTTTTTTGCCGCGCTGCCCATTGCTTTTACCGGTTTGCTTTCCGGGATTCATCAGGGCAAGGTATGTGCGGCAGGTGTTAACCTGGTAGCTAAAAGGCCCAAAGAGGTCATGAAGGGAGTAATATATGCTGCTATGGTTGAGACCTACGCAGTGCTCGGCCTTCTGGTAACATTCTTTTTAAATAATCTTATAGAGTTCTAACAGGAGATAATAAATGTCAGAATTAGATAACGTTTCAAAAAAAGTTCTGGATGACGCAATCAAACAGAAAGAGCTTGAGCTGGAGGAAGCCAGAAAGAAAGCTTCGGAAATAATAGAGCAGGCAAAGAAAAGGGCCCTGCAGGTTCATCGTGAGGGTAAGCTTAAATCCTGGGATAAATATAGAGAAGATTTGAAGATTGAGTTGTCTAAAATCAAATCAAGTTTAAACCAGAAAATTCTCCTGTATAAAATAAATTTTGTTGATGATGTAGTGGAAAAGGCTAAAAATCGGCTGGAGGATATGGATAAGGAAGATTTTAAAAAGATGTTCAAAAAATATATTGATGCCCTGGATATAAATGATGGGTATTACATCATAGGAAGTGAAGAAAAAAGGATTGACGGTAAAATGGTTGAGTCTGTAGCAAATCTAAAAAAATTAGACGAAGAACCTGATTTTAAGAAAGGAATTAAAATAATCAGCGGGAAAGCTGAATATAATATATCTCCGGGAATTTTAATTGATTCGGATATTGATGACATAAGAATGGAGATAGCCAGTGTCTTATTTGATAGCAGCAGGGGGAGCGATAGTTGAAACAAATAAGTTATGACATAGAAGATGATAGTTTTTATCTTTTTACATCTGCAGAATTAATGACAAGAGAGGCAGAGCTTCTGGATAAAAGTAAAATTGATAAAATGTTAAAATCTCAAAACCCGGATGAATTAATGAGGTTGCTCAGGGATACGGTTTATTCAGGATATGCAGAGGAGCTGGCAAACCGGGGTAATTTTGAATCAGTAATAGCCATTGAATATAAAAAAATTGCTGATTTTTTATTAAAAAACTTAAAGCCATCCCACAAGGCTGTGGGAGAACTTTTATTCTTTGAAGAGACTGTTCATAACATGAAAACTGTAATTAAATCAATTATTCTTGATAAAGACATGGAGAGGCTCTTTATTCCTGTATATTATTCTTACGGTAAGTTAAAGAATGCTCTGGAAACCGGTGATTATGAGGGACTAAGCCAGCCGGTTTCCGGTACGCTGCAGTATGCAGCTGGAAAAATGAAAAGTGAGAAAAATAGTCGTATTTTAGAATTTGAGATAGAAAAATTTTATTTAAAGGAAATTTTTAAGTCTGTTGAAGAGATAGGCAGCAGGTTAATAAGGGATTATCTGAGGCATTTGATTGACATAATCAATATAAAAAACATTTACAGGAACCAGTATCTCAAGCAGGATTTAAGTAAGGATTATTTCTTACATGATAACGGCTCTCTTACAATCGACTTTCTGGTGGGATTCGTAGGAGAGAATATGGATATTTTAAGGAAAAAATTAGAACAAACGGAGTACGCAGATTTAGCCGGAAAAGGAGCCCATGATCTTTATTCTAACGGAATATTTTCAACCTTTGAAAGAGAAGAGGATTTATTTTTTCTTGATTTTTTCAGTCCATTAAAATATACAGTTTCTAATATGGAGAAAATTTTTCATTTCTTTTTAAGAAAAAAAATGGAGTTAAGATATTTGAATATTATATTTACTGGTATTCTTTATAACATTGATGTTGAAAAAGTAAAAAGCAAGATAGGGATTTAAATGGATGTAAAAATAGCCGCATTTGGAGAAGAAGATATAATGCTTATTTTTAAAGCAGCAGGAATTGATGTCTTTCCTCAAAGTGGTGATATCAGGGAAATTGATGAAGCTGAGAAAAAATTCAGGCAACTGGTAGATAGCAACTATGGAATTATCTTTGTTACCGAGACGGTAGCTTTAAAGCTGGATAATTTAATAAGGGAGTTCTCGGAAAAGTTCCAGCCTTCGGTAGTGGTGATCCCCGGTCCGGGAGAAAGGAATAATTACGCGGTTAACAACTTAAGAAGAATAATAATAAAAGCTATTGGAGTTGACATAATGACAGATAAAGAAATAGGAGTAAATAAATGAATGATTTGGGTAAAATTGTAAAGGTAGCAGGTCCTCTGGTCGTAGCTGAGGGAATGTATGCTTCCAGAATGTTTGATATAGTTTACGTTTCTGATAAGAAGTTAATGGGTGAGATAATTGAATTAAAAAAAGACCTTGCTTCCATACAGGTTTATGAAGAAACCGAAGGGATAGGCGTAGGGGAACCTGTTTATCCCA
Organism: uncultured Actinomycetota bacterium; assembly: GCA_964556165.1. GTDB lineage: Bacteria > Actinomycetota > Humimicrobiia > Humimicrobiales > Humimicrobiaceae > JAQVEM01. The sequence continues at coordinate 62,023 of CAZKVH010000003.1, forward strand.
GTGGAAGACCTTTAACGGTAGAACTGGGACCGGGTATAATACAATCCATTTATGACGGAATCCAGAGACCACTTGATGAAATATATGATAAGATGGGTAACTTTATTACCAGAGGCGTTTCTGCTCCGGCACTGGACAGGGAGAAAAAGTGGAAGTTCCAGCCCATTGCAAAAAAGGGAGATAAAGTTGGTTATGGCGATTTTCTCGGGGTTGTTGAGGAAACAGAAGTTGTAAAGCACTATATTATGGTTCCGGAGGGAGTCAGCGGAGAAATTAAATCAATTAATAAGGGTGAATTTACTGTTGAGGAAACGGTAGCTGTTATAAAAGGTGAAAAAAATGATATAGAGTTAAACATGATGCAGAAGTGGCCTGTGAGAAAGCCGAGGCCTTTTTTAAGCAAGATGAGTCCGGATATGCCACTGTCAACCGGTCAGCGGGTAATAGACATGTTTTTCCCCATTGCCAGGGGCGGGACAGCATGTGTTCCCGGTCCATTTGGCTCCGGCAAGACTGTAATCCAGCACCAGCTGGCCAAGTGGGCGGATGCTGAGATTATAGTATATATAGGCTGCGGCGAGCGTGGCAATGAAATGACCGATGTTCTTATGGAGTTTCCCGAGCTGGTTGACCCGAAATCCGGGGTTTCACTTATGAAAAGAACAGTCCTGATTGCAAATACTTCCAATATGCCGGTTGCTGCCAGAGAAGCATCTGTTTATACAGGAATAACTATAGCTGAGTATTTCAGGGATATGGGGTACTCGGTGGCTCTGATGGCTGATTCAACATCAAGATGGGCAGAAGCAATGAGGGAAATATCCGGCAGGATGGAAGAGATGCCCGGGGAAGAAGGTTATCCGGCGTATCTCAGTGCAAGACTTGCTTCATTTTACGAGAGGGCCGGTATGATAAAATGCATTTCGGAGGCCAATCAGAGGACAGGGGCATTATCTGTTATTGGCGCTGTATCTCCCCCCGGGGGCGACCTTTCCGACCCCGTGGTGCAGGCTACATTAAGGGTGGTAAAAGTTTTCTGGTCACTTGAAGCTCATCTGGCATACAGCAGACACTTTCCTGCAATATCGTGGTTAAATTCTTATTCTCTTTATATTGACAATATAAAAGAATATGTCGCCAGGAATGTCCATGAGGATTATTTTGACCTCAGGGCAGAAGCTATGAGGATTCTTGAAAAGGAATCAGAGCTGGAAGAAATTGTTCGCCTGGTAGGAGTAGATGCTCTTTCAGGTCCTGACCGCCTTATTATGCTTACAGCACGAATGTTAAGAGAAGATTTTTTGCATCAGATAGCTTTTCATGAAGTAGATACTTATTCATCAATTGAAAAGCAATATAAGATGATTAGTGTAATTATATTTTTTTATAACCGCGCAAATCATATTTTAACTATGAATGCAGATATTAAAGATATTGAAAATATGAAGGTCAGAGATAAGATAGCAAGAATGAAATATATAAAAAATGAAGACATAGACAGCATTGACGGAATCAAGGAAGACATAGAAAAAGAATTTACTTCAATATTAGAGGAGTGAGAATGCTAAAAGAATATAAAAGTATAATCAATATTTCCGGCCCGCTACTGCATGTTGAAGGAGTAGAGGGCGTTAAGTATGATGAAATGGTTGATATAAAGCTTGATGATGGCAGCATAAGAAATGGAAGGGTGCTTGAAGTCAACAGGGATAATGCGCTTGTGCAGGTATTTGAGGGCACATCCGGAATAGATTCCAGAAATACCCGGGTGCGTTTTCTGGGAAGGGGAACCCATGTATATCTTTCTCCTGATATACTGGGAAGGGTTTTTACAGGTCTGGGTAAACCAATGACTGAAAATGATAGAATTATTCCTGAAGAAAGTCGGGATATAAATGGTTCGCCTATAAATCCGTATGCAAGAGATTACCCAAATGAATTTATTCAAACCGGAATATCTTCCCTTGATGGTTTAAATACGCTTGTAAGAGGGCAGAAATTACCGATATTTTCCGGGTCAGGATTGCCTCATAACAGGATTGCTGCACAGATTGCACGACAGGCTACAGTCCTATCGGATGAGGAAGAATTTGCAGTTGTTTTTGTGGCCATAGGAATAACATTTGAGGAATCCGAATATTTTATTAATGATTTCAAAAAAACGGGTGCTATAAATAGAACTGTTCTGGTATTAAATCTTGCCGATGACCCGGCAATTGAAAGGATCGCAACCCCGAGAGCGGGTCTTACTTTTGCTGAATACCTTGCTTTTGAAAAAGATATGCATGTGCTGGTTATATTAACTGATATGACCAACTACTGCGAGGCGCTGAAAGAAGTATCGGCCGCCAGAAAAGAAATTCCCGGAAGAAGGGGATACCCGGGATATTTATATACCGACCTTGCCACTATTTATGAAAGAGCAGGCAGAATTAAGGGTAAAAAGGGCTCAATAACCCAGATACCGATACTTACCATGCCCGAGGATGACAAAACTCACCCGATTCCGGACCTTACAGGATACATTACTGAAGGACAGATTATATTATCAAGGTCTCTTCACAAGAAAAAGGTTTCTCCCCCTATTGATGTTCTACCATCTCTTTCAAGACTTAAGGATAAGGGCATAGGGCAGGGGAAAACAAGAGAGGACCATGCGGATATATTCAATCAACTGTATGCGGCATATGCGCGGGGGAAAGAAGTAGAAGAGCTGGCTGTGATTCTGGGAGAGGCAGCGTTGACAGATATGGATAAACTATATCTGGATTTTGCAGAGAAATTTGAGGCCCGATATGTTTCTCAGGACGAGTATGAAAACAGAACCATAGACCGTACACTTGATTTAGGATGGGAACTTTTGAGCATTTTCCCGAGAGGGGAGCTAAAAAGGATAAGTACAGAGCATCTGGATAAATATCTTTCTAAATTTAAAACCGAAGAAGGAAATAATAAGGGTGATTAAATGCTTTTAAATGTTAATGCTACCAGAATGGAGCTTCTTCGTTTAAGAAAAAGGCTTGGTATTGCCAGGAGAGGTCATAAACTTCTTAAGGATAAAAGAGACGAGCTTATGAGACAATGGCTCGAGATAGTGGAAGAGGTAAAAAAACTACGGTTTTCAATTGAAAAAGAGTTTCAAGCCATACTGGAAAGATTTGCTCTGGCAAAGGCGTATTCGGGTACCAGTCAGACAGAACAGGAATTACTGCTGCCTTCAAAAAATATAATGATTTCTGTTAAAAAGAAAAATGTGATGAGTGTTAACATACCGGTATATGTTAAGGAAGTAAGTGAAAATATTATTCCTTATGGATATATAAATACTTCGGGAGAAATGGATATAGTTCTAAGTGATTTTGAAAAGTTTATAGATAAACTTCTTGACCTTGCCGAAAAAGAGAAAATGCTGCAGCTTATGGCATTTGAAATTGAAGAGACAAGAAGAAGGGTTAATGCACTTGAGTATAAATTAATACCTGATATGTCCGAAACCATAAGCTATATATCTATGAAACTGGGTGAGAACGAGCGATCCAATACTGTCAGGTTAATGAGAGTAAGGGATATTGTAAGAGGATAGAAACCTCTTATATTTACCCGTAAACAGGAAAATCTTCAGCCAGGCTCTTAACTTTTTTGCCTATTTCTTTTAGTTTTATGTTATTATCTCTGTTTTTTAATGCTGAGGAAATAAGTTCACCGATTTTATACATCTCTTCTACACCCATCCCCTGGGTGGTAACAGCAGGCGTTCCAATTCTTATTCCACTGGCGACAGTTGGTTTTAGCTTATCGAAGGGGATCACATTTTTATTGACTATTATTCCTACTGAAGTAAGTGTATCAACCGCTTCGGCACCGGTCAGATTTTTGCCCGTTAAATCTATCAAAAATAAATGGTTATCGGTTCCACCTGATACGATTCTAAACCCATCATCTTTCATATATTCACACAGAGCTTTTGAATTCTCTATTATTCGTCTGTTATATTCTTTAAATGAATCTTTTAAATCTTCCCGGAAAGCTACTGCTTTTGCTGCAATTATATGCATAAAAGGACCTCCCTGTACTCCTGGGAAAACTGCTTTATTAATAAGTTCGGCATATTTTTTATCGGCAACGATTAGTGCACCTCTTGGCCCTCTCAAGGTTTTGTGGGTTGTTGACGTAGTGAAGTCTGCTATTTTTACGGAATCCGGATGATATCCGCTTACCATTAAACCTGCAATGTGTGCTACATCAGCCATAAGATAAGAACCTACTTCATCTGCAATTTCCCTGAACTTTTTAAAGTCGATTATTCGTGAATATGAGCTGGCGCCTGCTATAATAAGCTTTGGCCTGATGGTTTTAGCCATTTTTTTAATAATTTCGTAATCCAGCATCTCTGTTTCAGGGTCAACATTATAAGTGTGTACATCGTAATATTTTCCGGTCAGATTTTGTTTATGACCGTGTGAAAGATGCCCTCCGTCTCTTAGGTTCATGCTCAGTATCTTATCTCCGCAACCCAGAACGCCCAGATAGACTGCCAGGTTAGCATTTACTCCGCTGTGAGGCTGGACATTACAGTATTCTGAACCAAATAGCTTATTTGCCCTGTCTATAGCAAGCTGTTCTGCATCATCAACATTCTCACAACCGGCATAATACCTGAAGCCCGGATACCCTTCTGCATATTTATTGGTAAGTAATGAACCCATTGTTTTTAAGACTTCCTTCGAGGCAAAGTTTTCTGAAGCTATAAGAATAATCTGGCTTCTCTGCCTTTTTAATTCATTTTCCAGAACCTTTCGAATCTCAATATCTTCTTCCATATCCAGGGTATGATTTTCGTATTTTAGGGAATTACTCATCGCAGTTTAGAATCCTTTCTTCAATTTTTGTTATTTTATCAATTCTTTTTATGTGCCTGTCTACATTACCTGAAGGGGTATTTAGAAATGTTCTTGTTATTTCTATACAATTTTCAAGTGATTGGAACCTTGCACCCATACATAATATATTCGCGCAGTTGTGTTCCCTTGCAAGTTTTGCGCTATTAGCATCACAGCATAAAGCGGCACGTATACCTTTTACTTTGTTGGCTGATATGCTCATCCCTATTCCAGTTCCACAGATAAGTATCCCGGCATCAGCGCCACCACAGGCTACTATTCTGGAAACTTTTTCCGCAAAGTCAGGATAATCTACACTTTCGGAGCTATCAGTTCCGGCATCTTCTACGCTATGCCCCATGGATTTTATTACTTTAATAAGGCTTTCTTTATATTTAAATCCAGCGTGGTCCACACCTATGGCAATTTTCATAAACTCACACTCCTTTATACTTTTTTAAATCTTGAATACTGTAATATTATATTCTAATTAAAGTTATAATCCAAAGATATCCTGGATTTTTTGATTGGAAATTAATTTTTTTATAAATATCTAAATTTATTTTAGAAACATAGTCTATAATAAGCGAAAGATATTTTTTAAAAAGGAAGTATTCTTAAATTTTCTTATAATTATATTATATAGTTTACCCATCCAGTTTTTGAACAATATTTGAAAATTTAACTATGCCTTCCCTTATTAAAACAGGCCTATTACCACAAACATCCACAATTGTTGATTCCACGCCTGGAAGAGGTAAATTATATTCTACTATTAATTCTACCTTTTTTTTGATATTAACCGGTATATCGCCTATTTCTTTCGGATATTCTTTTGTTCCGGAGATAGTAGCACTGGTGGATATTATAGGACCGCAAATATTTATTATTTCTCTTAAAAACCTGCTCTCCGTAATTCGCAGGGCAATTGTAGGTCCTTTATAGCCAGGGAGTTCTTTCAGTTTTTCACTCTTTTTTAAGATTAAAGTAAGAGATTCCGGATTTTCAATGTTCCAGAATTTGTTTATTATTTTTTTTGCAGTTTCGCTTATGTCCCTGGTGAAAATTTTTAAATCATCAAGATTGGAAATTAATATTATGAAAGGCAGGTTTATATCCCTTTTTTTTATTCTGTATATTTTTCTTATTGCTTCTCTTTCGTTATACCTGCAGCTTATTCCATATACTGTGCAGGTTGGAAGTATTGCTATTTTACCTTCTGATATAACTCCGGCAATTTTATTTATTATCTTTATATCAGTAATTTTGTCGAGGCTATCAATTTTTATTAGGTTCATATAATAAATATAGTTTTTTTTAGTATATAATATTTTTTTTGCAATTAAAATGCAGCCTGCACATTAATAATGGCAGGATTTTTACTGAAATACTTGGAATTTTTATAAATAAGATTTACTATATATAGAATGCTTTGCAGGTGTCAGCAGGGATAGCAAAGAAACAAAAAATAAAATTTTCTATAATTTATTCGGGTGCATAAGAATGGTAGATACACGCCCATCGTGGCATGAATACTTTGCGTCAATAACAAGACAGGTGGCAACAAGATCGACCTGCCTGCGTAGAAAAGTTGGCGCAATTATAGTGAAGGATAAAAGAATTCTCGCAACAGGTTACAACGGTGCCCCGAGGGGAGTCAGGAGTAGTCTTGAGATAGGAACATGCCTTAGAGAAGAACTGGGAATACCTCCTGGTGAGAGACATGAGATATGCCGTGGTCTTCATGCTGAACAGAATGCGATTATACAGGCAGCATACTACGGAGTTTCAATAAAGGATTCTGTTATATATTCAACACACCAGCCATGTGTGCTATGTGCTAAAATGATAATAAATAGCGGTATCAAGAAGATATATTATCTTGAAGAATATCCCGATGCCCTCTCTGTGGAGCTTCTTAATGAAGCAGGAGTAGAGCTAATAAAACTTGATTTCTAAGTGTAAGAATACCTCTTTATTGGTCTTCCATTCAGGAGATGCCTGTTGTTTTTTAATTAATCTTTATCTGTTATAATAGCGTTTACTTTTATTGGGGGAATATTTTCTTATGGAAAAGTTTATTATAAATGGTGGTAAGAGGCTGTCCGGAAAAGTTAAAATAAGTGGTGCCAAGAATTCTGCATTAAAGTTAATAGCAGCTTCAATACTTTCAAGTGGAGTAACTACTTTGAAAAATGTACCCTGGATTGATGATGTTAGCATTATGCTTGAAGTTTTAAAGAATCTCGGGGCAGGTGTAAGTGTGGATACCACCAATAAGGTAATTGAGATTAATCCGGATACTATTAACAGTTATGAGGCGCCTTATGAACTGGTAAGGAAGATGAGGGCTTCAATACTTGTAGCAGGTCCGCTTCTAAGCAGGTTTGGAAGAGTAAAGGTTGCAATCCCCGGTGGCTGTAACATTGGCTCAAGGCAGATTGACCTCCACCTCAGGGGCTTTAAGCATCTGGGTGCGGAATTTTCTGTTGAGCACGGATATGTTAACTGCCAGATTAACAATAAATCAGGGAATAGGCTTCATGGTGCAGTCGTTGACCTTGATTTTCCATCAAGAGGAGCCACTGAAAATATAATGATGGCAGCTGTTCTGGCGGAGGGACAGACAATTATAAATAATGCTGCCCGGGAGCCAGAGATAACAGACCTCGCCTGTTTCCTGAATCTGATGGGCGCTGATATTAAGGGAGCAGGAACCGAATTTATAACTATAAACGGTGTTAAAAGCCTTAAAGGAACAGATTATGAGATTATGCCGGACAGTATTGAAGCAGGTACCTATATTACTGCGGCAGTTTTATGTGGAGATAGAGTAGAAATTGAAAATGCAAGGTGGAGAAACCTTGAAATTTTTTATTATAAGTTAAAAGAAATTGGCGCTAAAATTTCTATAGTTGATGAGAATAATATGAAAGTCGAAAAAGCCAGGGACAGATATAAGTCTACGAATATCAGCACACTTCCATATCCTGGTTTCCCAACGGACCTGCAGCCTATAATCTCAGTTCTTCTTTCCATCGTCCCGGGTGTTTCTGTATTAACTGAAAATGTATTTGAGAACAGGTTTATGTATGTTGATGAATTAAACAGGATGGGAGCCAATATAAAGATTGACGGACACCGTGCTGTCATAAGAGGGGTTGAAAAATTATCAGGTGCTCCGGTAAAATCGTTTGACCTGAGAGCAGGAGCAGCTATGGTTCTGGCAGGTCTGGCAGCAGAAGGAATAACGGAAATAAATGACATATATCATATCAAGAGGGGTTATGAAAATTTTGATGAGAAGCTTAAATTACTTGGCGCGGATATAAGAGTGGAGAATCATTATTGATAGATAAATAGAGGTTCAGGATTTATCTTAAAAATTATTATTGTGGTTGGATTATATGAAAAGAAATAAAAATAGGCCGGAAGTTAAGAGTAAAAGAGAAAATAAAAATAAGCCGGAAGAAAATGTAATTAAAAAAACAAATAAGAACTGGTTTCGAAGATTACCATTATATATAAGAATATTAATAATCCTGGCTGCAGTGGTTTTTGTAGCAGGTATAGCGGCAGGAGGATTCTATTTTTATCTTAATTCGTTAAATAAAACAATAAATTCAATTACTACAGCTGAGATCGAGGATTTGCTTGCACCAATCGAATCACCGGAAGAGCCAGTTACCATTATGGTGCTGGGAAGGGATACGAGAGATGCTGAGAATGACGCGGGCAGGGCCGATATTATTATGTTACTTCATTTAAGCCCTGAAAATGGAACCTGCAGCCTCCTCTCAATTCCGAGGGATTGTTGGGTTGAAATACCGGGCCATGGTGAAGATAAAATAAATGCTGCTTATGCTTATGGCGGCGAAGAACTCATGATAAAAACAATTAATTCTTTCCTTGGAGCAGAAATAAATCATTATGTAACACTTGATTTTGATGGATTCGTAGAATTGATTGATGCAGTAGGAGGGGTAGATATAACTATTGAAAGACCCATGGTGGACCCAAAAAGTGGTGCCAATTTTTCCGCTGGCAACCACCATCTTACTGGAGAGCAGGCGTTATCATATACCAGGAGCAGGTCAACTGAACTGGGAGATATAGGAAGAATTCAGAGACAGCAGGAGTTATTTAAAGAACTTATAAGTCAAAAACTAAATGTAAAATATTTATCAAGTGTACCTTATTACTTTAACATTCTGGTGGATAATACCAGAACCGACCTTGATATTCTGACTATTCTCAAATATTCAAAAGCGGTTCTGTCTTTTGGTTACGAAAATTTTGAGACTTCAATTATACCTTCACGTTCCGACTGGAAAGAAGATGGAACAATAAGTGTTCAGATACCTGATAAGGAAGAATCAAGAGCAATGTGGGAAAGGATAATAAATGGTGAGCCGGCCAGCAGATATAATGCAGAATATAGTGAGGTTGATGAGATAGGAAGTTCTATGACGATGAATACTGAGTATAAATTCGAAATAAAAGTAAAAAATACCGGTGCTATCGAGTGGAACAGAAATGGCGATAAGCCAGTTTATCTAAGTTACCACTGGATAGATTTTACCAGCAGGAAAACAGTTATTTTTGACGGGAAGAGAAGTATACTCCCGGAGGATGGTATAAATGTGGGCGATGAGGTAACTTTCCAGCTGGCCGTAAGGTCCCCTTCCAAACAAGGTGAATATATTTTGCAGATTGACCTAGTACAGGAAGGAGTGACCTGGTTTTCTTTCCAGGGAGTACCAGCTCTTGAAAAGTATATATCGGTTGATGTCTCCTATGGAGCCGAATACGATGATGGGGGAGGAACCCCGAATTACCTGGATTGTGACGAGGAATTTGAAGTAGAACTTAAGGTAAAAAATGACGGGTTTTTAACCTGGGAATCTTCAGGGAAAGAAAGAGTGGCTCTTGGCACACACTGGATTAACCGGGATACAGGAGAAGTTTTTATATGGGATGGCGATAGGACACTTCTTCCTCTGGATATTTCTCATGGTGAGGAAGCAGAAGTTGATGTTAAGTTAAAAGCACCGAATAAGCCTGGAAGATATATACTTCAATATGATATGGTGCACGAGAGAGTTACCTGGTTTTCCGAAAAGGGTGTTATACCAATGGAAGTCAATGTGGATGTTGGTGAGATTGTTGACAGGGCCATTGCGTCTGATACGAATGTGAAGATATTCAATGGCAATGGAATGAAGGGCGCTGCAGGGGAAGTCAGGGATTACATTGAAAATTGTGGTTTCAGGATATATGGGCTTGCCAATGCAGAGAATTTTAATTTTGAAGATAGCCTGATTATATACAACGAAGGATGTAAGGAAAAAGCCGAAGAGCTATCGCTTGCTTTTGATAATTTGGAGATTTATGAATATAATAAAAAATGGAGTTTTTATAAAACCGGTGCCGACTTGATATTAATAGTCGGAAAAGATTACAGTGATATAATGAAATAATTTTTTTGATTTTTTCGTTGTTTTACTTTTAGCATTAATATATAAATGAAAAACAAATCTGTATTTAAAATAATAGGGCAAATTCTATTCGATATCCTGATAATATTTTCGTCATTAATGATTTCCTTTTTTTTAAGAGGTCAGATAGGAATAATTGACACCTCGGATTTATTTTTCCAGTACGTTAATTCTATAATCTGGTATGTTGTTATAGTAATAGTTGTTAGAATAGTAATGCTCTGGCTTTTTGGGACTTACAGAAGAGTCTGGAAGTACGCTTCTTTAAAGGATATAGTTGCTATTGTTGAAGCTATTACTCTGAGTTCGGTGGTTCTTGCAGTTATTTTTTATGTTTTTAGCTTCCCAATATCGATCTTCGGACGCGACATAAGCTTTCCCCTTCGTTTCTTTCCCAGAAGTATATTTGTTATTGATTATATTCTGACTCTTCTACTTATGACGATTTCAAAGTTTTCGGAGAGATTCTTTAATGAGCTTAAATTTGGAAGCATAAATACCAGAAAGAAAAGAGTATTGATTGTTGGAGCAGGTGACGCCGGAGAAATGATTGTACGGGAGATGATAAGACAGAAAAACAGCGAGTATAAACCTGCGGGTTTTCTGGATGATGATTACTCAAAGATAAAAAGCAAGATACACGGTGTAAGTGTTCTCGGTCCGATATCAAAGATGGAGGAAATTGTTAAGGATTCTTCAATCGACGAAGTGATAATAGCCATGCCATCTGCTTCGGGCAGCACAAGGAAAGAGGTGGCAGTAAGGGCAAAAGAGCTCGGAGTTAACTGTAAAACATTACCGAGCCTGTATGAAATAATTGACGGCAAAGTTTATCTCTATCAGGTAAGAGACATCGAAATCGAGGATATTCTTGGAAGGGAAGCTATAAATATAAAAATACCGGAAGTTGTATCGGAAATAAAAGATAAAGCTATTCTGGTTACCGGAGCCGGGGGTTCTATTGGCTCTGAGATATGCAGGCAGGTTATAAGGTTTAAGCCTGATAAAATAATACTTGTAGACCATTCGGAAAATAACCTGTTTTTGATACTTGAGGAGCTTGACAATAAATTCGCTTTCATATCAACAGTTCCTGTGGTTGTTGATATAAGGGATAAACAGGCAATGAAAAGTATTTTTAACAAATATAAGCCCGATATAGTATTTCACGCCGCAGCTTATAAACATGTGCCCCTGATGCAGCTTAATCCAAAAGCTGCTATTGTGAATAATTTCCTTGGAACTAAGATACTCGCTAAAATTTCTATTGATTCCGGAGTGAAAAGATTTGTAATGCTTTCAACTGATAAAGCAGTTAAACCAAAAAATGTAATGGGTATATCCAAATTACTTTCAGAAAAATACCTGCAGTCTTTAGCAAATATTAAGAGTACAAGGTTTATGATTGTAAGGTTTGGGAACGTTCTTGGAAGTATGGGAAGTGTAGTCCCGCTTTTTAAGCAGCAAATACAGGCGGGCGGACCGGTTAGAGTTACACATCCAAATATGAAAAGGTATTTTATGACAATACCCGAAGCTTCCCAGCTTGTTATACAGGCGTGCATAATTGGAAAAGGGGGAGAAATATTTGTACTGGATATGGGGGAACAGATTAATATACTTGACCTTGCAAAGAATATGATAAGAATTTACGGGATGGAGCCGGGTAAAGACATAGAAATAAAATATACCGGTCCCAGGGACGGGGAGAAAATTGATGAGGAACTTGTAAGTGAAGATGAGAACCTTGTTCCTACGGAATACAGGCATATATATGAGGCAAGGAATAACAACAGTGTAAATAAGCCGGATAAAGACGAGATATTCAGTATATTATTTAATATAGAAAAAGAGATCCAGATGGATGATTACAGGAATCTTTTTAAGGATTTAAGAAAGATAGTCCCGGGTTTTGAAGGTAAAAAAATGTGGCCAAGATTATATGAATGACGATTGCCGTATTTAAGCATTTATGTTTTACAGAATTTTTAAAAGGGTTTTAGATATAATACTTTCAATTATTTTAATTATACTTTTTATTCCCTTCTGGATTGTTATCCCTTTAATGATTAAGATTGATTCACCAGGAAATGTAATATTCAAGCAAAAAAGGGTGGGTATAAACAGTGATTATTTTACCATTTTTAAATTTAGAACTATGAAAACAGGCACTCCTGATATTCCTACAGACGAACTCGGGAACCAGAAGAATCTTTATACCAGAGCAGGCAAATTCTTGAGGAGGTTTAGCATTGATGAATTCCCGCAGCTTATAAATATATTAAAAGGCGATATGAGTTTCGTGGGACCCAGACCCGCGTTATATAACCAGGAACTGCTGATAAGAATGAGGAAAGAAAAAGGTGTGGATAAAGTGAAACCCGGAGTAACCGGGCTCGCGCAGATAAACGGCAGGGACGACCTGTCAATTCCTGATAAAGTTATGTATGACAGTTCTTATGTAGAGGATGCTTCCTTGTGGCTGGATTTAAAGGTATTCATGTCCACCATAAAAGCTGCAATTACGGGCAGGGGGATAAATTTTTAACATTATCTCTGGATGATTCTAAAATCAGCTATCCAGCGCCCTTATAAGTTTTTCTATGCCTTCCTCAAAACCAAGTGGTGAAAAGCCAAAATCAACAGCGGCATCATCGTAAGAGTATGATTTATCTATTCTCATCCTTTCTATCTGGTCGGATGTAAGTCCTGAAGACCTAGAAAACAAGTTGTAGATTGAGACTAAAAATTTCCCGGGTCCTATGGGTATTTTTAATACTTTAAATTGTCTGTTAAGTTTTTCTTTTACAATTTCAATCATCTTATTGTATGTAATGGGGTTTTTCCCTGCCAGGTCATATGTTTTTTTAAAAGTTTTTTCGTTAGCAATGACTGAAGCCACAGCATCTGCAACATCTTCAATATATACAGGCTGGATTAAATTTTTTCCGTTTCCAAAAGTCACAAAATATCCTCTTTTTTTTATAAAATAAATCATCCTTGAAAAATTGCTATCATCACAGGAGCCGTAAATCATAGAAGGTCTTAATATTGTATAATCGAGCCTCGACTTTTCTATAACATTTTCGGATGCTATTTTATTATCCTTTAATTTACTATCAAGTGGAATTAAAACTGTTGTGGAACTTATAAAAACAACCCTTTTTAATCCAGCGCGATTGGCTGCATGTATGAAATTTTCAAGCAGGTCCGTATTCTCAAGGTCCACCATGTAAACTGCACCTTCAGCATTCTTTAACGGTAATATTATTGAATCTGTGCTATTTAAATTTGCATGGCTGAATATAACTTTTTTATCTGCTTTTACGGCTTTTTCTTCAAGTTTCGACGTATTACTGGATGTTCTGACAAGACAGTTAACTTCATAGCCCCTTTTTAAGAGCTTTTCCAGCACCGAAGGCCCCAGAAAGCCTGTGGCTCCAATAAGTGAAATCATTTTTTGCCCCTTCTATTAAAAAATACTAAAAATTTAAATTTGATTTTAGTAAAAAGCAATACAAAGATTAAACCTAATTATATCTCTTATTCCGGACAAAAACTATCCAATCTATTAATAGTCCGGGTATTAAATTATGTCATTTTTATGATATTATCTTATAAATTTGAATTAATTTTGCAATGTACAGAAAGAGAAAAAGTAAATGTTAATATTTTATGTTTTTATTGGAATTTTACTGGTGCTTTTGCTTCTTTATTCGTTTATATATGAGCCTGTAAATTTTAGGCTATCGGAAGTGAATATATTGATAAAAGAGGGAGATGAAGAAAATAATACAGTAACTTATGACAGGTCTTCAGCACATGTCTATTCATCAGGCTTTTTAAGATTCTTCCTGAACAAAAAATATTTACAGCAGAGGGACCATAACATAAAGATAAATGCAGGAAAATTGGACAAGCAGGTTCTTAGTATACTGCATATATCTGATTTTCATTTAAGGAAGAATTTTAAAGGTAGAAAGTTATTTAGTTTTGTGCAGAGCCTGAGCACTCTTGAACCGGATTTTATCTTTATAACAGGAGATCTGCTGGGTGGAGCTTATGTGGATTACCTTATAGATATGCTTTCTCCACTGAAAGCGAAAAAAGGGAAGTATGTCATTTTTGGTGTTCATGACCATTACGACAAAGCATTTGTGGAATTTTTAAAAAATATGTTTAAGAGAAAGAGAAGGTACAGGAAAGAAAATGATATTCAGAATTTAATCAGGAGATTGGAAGATATTGGTATTGAAGTATTGATGAATGAAAAGAGGGTAAGTGCTATAAATTCTAAAGGCGTAAAAGATGTCGAGATAATCGGGCTTGACGACCCTGTTATAGAAAAAATTGATATAGGCAAAGCTTTTTCTACCTCCTCTTCAGATGACAAAAGACTTAGTCCGGGTAAGAAAGTTGGCGATAAAAGAATTTATAAGGATGTTTTTAGCTTAAATGAAGATAGAATACATATTATGCGTGAAAAAAGTAAGTTAAGTCTGGTGATGTTACACACACCTGACGCTAATTCAATTATAAAGCTTTCTAAAATGAAAGCTGATATCATTTTTTGCGGCCATACTCATGGCGGCCAGGTAAGACTGCCCTTTATTGGAGCAATAATATCGGGATGTAAGATAAAGACGAAATTTGCATCGGGCTTATTTTATTTTAAAAATATAGTTCTCTTCACAACCAGAGGTCTTGGAGAGGGCAAATATACCCCTTTTAGATTTTATTGCCAGCCGGAAGCAAATCTGGTTAGGATATATAAAATCAATTAGAATATACTGAGAGACATTATAAATAAATAAGACAGTTTAAGGTGTTATTTATTAAATTGTAAGATATTAATACAGGTAACAATGAAATGAATAAAAGAGACAAAAGCTCCAGTTCAGTTATAAAATTTACATTTTTTCTGGTCCTTGCATTTCTGGTGGGCTTTTTAATATTTTATAGCATTGATAACCCCGGTTTTTTAAAAAACAAAATGGAATCAATTTTTGGCGGAAACGGAGAAAACGAAGAGGCAAGCCCTGTTCTGGATACAGCCAAAGAAGTTCAAATTAATAATGATTCAGGAGAATCGGAGAGCATCGGCGGATTGGCTGAAATAGAGACTGCAGATAATTCAGCCGAGAGTGGTGTAGAAGATATGAATGTTATTGATTCAGGGGATGATAAAGAAGAAGAGGCCAAAGATTCAGAAAGTGGGACTTCTTTATGGCAGAAAATAAAAGATTTTTTCGCCGGTATTACAGGCAGAAGCAGTGAGACGGAAGAAGGTGACGACTACCCGTCAACGATGAAAATAAATGTGTATTTTTCCGGTATAGGGGAAGAAGATAAATTCGTTTCAGAAGAGAGAACCATAAATGCAGGCAGCCCTGAGGTTGCTGTAAGAAACGCTGTTCAGGAGCTTCTAAAAGGCCCTTCCAGGCCGTATCATTTCCCGGTAATACCGGCCGGGACAAGGCTTCTTGGAGTTGAGGCCGGAGACGACATAGCCATAATTAACTTTTCCCAGGAATTTCTTGAAGAAAGCCTGGATTCAAGAATACTGGACAAATTTATTATTTATTCCATAGTAAATACACTCACAGAAATCAAAGGCATAGAAGGAGTTGTATTTCATATAGAGGGAGTAAGAATTAAAGTTTATGGAAATGTAGATTTATCCATTCCTGCTATCAGGAATAAAGAGTTGATAGACGAAGAATAAAACAGAGTCTAAATCGGAGGTGAGTTTATTGTACAGGATTGGGGTGGATGTCGGAGGAACATTTACGGATTTTGTTGTATATAGTGAAAATGAAAAGAAAATCAGGGTATTTAAAGTTCATTCTGACAGGGGAACTCTGTGGCTTCCAATAATTAAATGGATTAGTAAAGAAGTAAAAAATAAAGCTGATATAGATGATATACGTCACGGCACAACTATTGGAGTTAATGCCATAATTGAGAGTAAGGGAAGTAGTACTGCTCTTCTTACTACCAGAGGTTTTAGAGATTTACTGGAAATTGGGAGACAGAGACGCCCTCATCTTTATAATCTGCATGTAAAAAAACCCTATCCTTTAGTATCCCGGTATTTAAGAATACCCATAACTGAGAGAATAGATGGTATGGGGAGAGTGGTATCCCCACTTAATAAAAAAGAAGTTCTGGAAAGTATAGATAAGTTAAAGAAGGAAAAGGTAGAAGCAGTGGCGGTTTTATTTTTAAATTCTTATGCTAATGGAAAAAATGAAGAGGAAACTGGTAAAATACTAAAAAAAAATTTACCCGGAGTCTATATTTCTCTATCTTCAGAGATAATTCCCGAATTTAGAGAGTATGAAAGGTTGTCCACAACCGTTATTAATGCCTGCATAGGACCACTTTTTAAAAAATACCTGGATAATTTTTTATCTGAATTAAAAAAACTGAAAGTCAGAGCACCCTTATTTATATGCCAGTCCGATGGAGGGTTAATATCACCGGAGGGTGTTACAAGACTTCCGGTAAGGACATTATTTTCCAGTCCTGCAGCCGGAGTGGTTGGAGCATCGTTTTTATATGGCAGTGGTAATAAAAAGATGTATGATAAAACTGATGAAAAAAGTCTTATAACCCTGGATATGGGAGGAACCAGTACCGATGTGGCAATTATTTCGGGGTCAAATCCGGTAAAGACTACAGATAAGGAGATTATGGGTTATCCGGTTAAATTTCCTGCAATAGATGTTTCTACCATTGGGGCAGGTGGAGGGAGTATAGCTTCGGTTGACGAAGGCGGGTTTTTAAGGGTGGGCCCCGAGAGCGCCGGTGCAGAGCCCGGTCCTGCCTGTTATGATAGAGGAGGAGATAATCCTACGGTTACTGATGCCAATCTGGTTCTTGGTACCCTTGGTGAAAGAACCATGCTCGGTGGCAAAATGAAGCTAAATCCGGATAGGGCAAAACAAGCTATAAGGAACCTGATTTCCGGACCACTAAATATCTCTTTAATAGAGGGAGCGTGGTCCATAGTCCGTCTTGTAGCCTCGGATATATCAGAAGCAATAAGAAAAATAACCATATCAAAGGGCTTACATCCCTCAGATTTAGAGCTGATTGCTTACGGAGGAGCGGGACCAATGCATGCTGCTATGGTTGCAAGGGAGCTGGGTATAGACAGAATAACAATTCCTGAGATACCAGGAGCTTTTTCTGCTGAGAGTCTTCTTTATAGCAATGCCACCATAGATTTTGTAAGAACCATAAAAGGGATAAAAAAGGAAATAATATCCGGTATTATTTCAGATTTTAAAAGCAGGGCAGAGAAATGGTTTAAAGCTGAAAATATCACTTCCAGCAGACAGCGACTGGAATGGTTCCTTGATTTAAGGTATAAAGGACAGAATTATGAGTTGAATATCCCGGTATCTTCTGAAGATATAAAATGCCTTCAGAATTACAGGATAGATAAGATAAAAGAGACTTTTTATAAAAAGCATTATAGTGTTTACGGGTATAAGCTTGAAGACAGAGATGTAGAGATAATTAATTTAAGACTGAGCTGTACCGGTATTTTATCTCTGCAGGCAAGACACAGGATTTACAGAGAAATTAAGGGCAGTAAACCCCCGGGTAAAATAGCCAGGAAATTTAGAGATGTTTATTTTACCGGGGATGATAAACCTTTAAAAACTCCGGTATTTGAGAGAAGAAACCTTCCCGGAGAGTTTGTGATTAAAGGTCCTGCCATAATAGAACAATTTGATTCAACTATAGTTATCCCACAACAGAGTGAAGGCAGGGTTATGGATAATGGAAGTATTATTTTAAGAGTATAGTATCTGATGGGATAAAGGTTTGAAATTTATATGGTAAGAATAAAAAATTCTTAAAAGATAAGATTATAAGGCAATAAAAAAGGTGGAAAGCTAGCTATGGAAGATAGCACTGATATTAAAACTGACATTATAACTGCTAAAATAATAGGTAATCGGCTGAAGACGATAGCAGAACTTATGGGCGAGGTTCTGGTAAGAAGTGCTTTTTCGGCCAATATAAAGGAAAGAAGGGACTGTTCGACTGCTGTGTTTGACGCCAGGGGAAGGCTGGTAGCACAGGCGGAGCATATTCCCCTTCACCTGGGCTCGATGATGGGACTGGTAGAAGAAGTAATAAAGCGTTTCAGGGGAAATATAGAGCCGGGCGACGTTTTTATTGCCAATGAACCTTACTGCGGTGGAACCCATCTTCCCGATGTGACCGTTATTTCACCTTATTTTGAGTGTGATAGGCTGGTTAATTTTGTTGCCAATATAGCCCATCATTCAGATATCGGGGGAGCGGTACCGGGAGGCATTGCCGGTAATGCAAGAACTATATATGAGGAGGGCTTGAGAATAACACCTGTAAAACTGGTAAGGTCAGGTAAACTGGATGAGAATCTGCTTGATTTTATAACAAAAAATTGCAGAGTCCCGGATGAGAGATATACTGACCTGAAGGCACAGATAGCAACCAATAAAGTTGGGATAAGATATCTTGGTGAACTTTATGCCAGATATGGTGTGAAAGTAGTGGGAAGTTCAGTTGAAAAGTTGCTTTCCTATACAGAGAAGAGACTCAGAGCAAAAATTGAAAAAATTCCAGATGGAAAGTATTTCTTTGAGGATAGACTGGACGATGATGGTGTGTCGGATAATCCCACTCCCATTAAAGTTTGTATAGAAGTAAATGGAGGGAAGTTAAAAATTGATTTTACTGGAAGCGGCCGACAGAGCGGTGGCGCGATAAATGTGGTAAGGTCTGCTCTTGTTGCCACGGTATATTATGCAGTCAAAGCTTTTTTGGATCCTGAACTACCTGCAAATGAAGGACTTAAAAGAGCGGTAAGCATAAAAGCACCTCCCGGTAGCATAATTAACCCGGAAGAACCGGCAGCAGTGGGGGCAAGAACCGATACCTGTCAGAGAGTAGCCGGTACCATGATAGGAGCTTTTAATAAAGCAATGCCTGAAAGAGCGGTTTCAGGTTCAAATGATGCCAGCACCGCTATTGTACTTTCGAAAGAGAAAGAATTTGTATATGTAGAAGCAGTTGGCGGTGGAGCTGGAGCTTCTGAAAGCGGGGATGGTCCTGATGGGGTGCAGGTCCATGTTACCAATACCTCAAATCTTCCCATAGAATCTTTAGAGGCGGAATTTCCTATCAGGGTCTTGAGCTATGAATTTATCCCGGACTCAGGTGGAAAGGGTAAATACAGAGGCGGTCTGGGAATCAGAAGAAAAATTGAGATACTTGAAGATGATGTAGTATTTTCTTCTCATGGAGACAGGCATAAATTTCCACCCTGGGGATGGAATGGAGGACAAGATGGCAGATGTGGGAGATTCTTAATTAATGGCAAGACTGTGCCATCCAAATGTTCAAATATAATACTTAAAAAAGGCGATACCATAGTTATTGAGACCCCGGGCGGTGGTGGGTTTGGTAATCCTTCTGATCGACCGTCAGGACTTGTGGAAAAGGATAGAAAAAATGGCAAAGTTACACGCTTTTAGTAATTTAAAAATTGTGGTGGAAAGATGCTTACTATAAGGATAATATAAGCTAAATTAATGTTCTGTTTCTGTTATCATTATTCAAGAAGAGATTTTTTAATAAATTAAAAAATTTTTTAAAAGAAATACCAAAGGGGGAAAATTTGAAAGTACTTATAACCGGCGGAGCAGGTTTTATAGGTTCCAATGTTGCAGACAGGCTTATTGAAGAGAATTATGAAGTAGTTATTGTTGACGACCTATCAAATGGAAAGAAAGAAAACGTTCCTCAGTACGCCAGGTTTTACATGTGTGATGTCCGGGGGGAGAAAATAAACGATATACTGGAAAAGGAAAAGCCGGATATTGTAATTCATAATGCTGCTCAATTAAGTGTGAGATTTTCTGTAGAAAATCCTCTTATGGACGCTGATATAAATATCATTGGTGGGCTAAATGTTATAAATGCCTGCAGTATGTATAATGTTAAGAAAATAATTTTCGCTTCTTCGGGAGGAACCGTATATGGGGAGCAGGAATATTTTCCTGCAGATGAGAAGCACCCGACCAGTCCGGTTTCTCCTTATGGTGTTGCGAAACTGGCTATTGAGAAATACCTGTATTATTTTTATAAAAACTCCGGCATGAAATACATATCTTTAAGATATGGAAACATATATGGACCCCGCCAGGACCCTTATGGAGAAGCAGGGGTGGTGGCTATATTTTCGGATAAGATTCTTAAAGGTGAAAATCCAACTATTAACGGAGATGGGCTTCAGACAAGGGATTATGTATATGTAGGCGATGCAGTGAGAGCCAACATTAAAGCTATTGAATGTGATTTTGAGGGCGCTCTTAATATAGGCACATCCAGAGAGACAAGCGTGGTGGAGCTTTTTAAGATATTAAAAGAGATATCCGGAAAGGATGGCATAGAAGAAGTCCATGGACCATCAAAAGAAGGCGAGCAGAGAAGAAGTCAGCTTTCTTACGAGATGGCTAAAAAGGCGATAGGATGGGAGCCCGAAGTATCAATAGAAGAAGGACTCAAGCTTACCTACAACTGGTTCAAGAATCATTAGAAGTATTTGTTATTTACATTGGCCTGACGGTGGGTTAGAATTTTTCTAATATATCCTGAATTCCTTTAATAAGAAGAATATTAATAAACTTTTCGTATAAATATTAAGATAGATTGACTGCAAAAATAAAAAAACAAAAAAACAATAAGGTTCTGAATATAGTTCCCACGCCTTTTTTTGCCGACAGAGGCTGCCATATGAGAATACTCGGTGAAATGAAGGCGCTTGCAAATTACGGTTATCAAAATATTATTGTAACTTACCACATTGGCAGGAACCTGGAGGGCCTTGATATAAGAAGGATTGTAAATATTCCCTGGTACAAAAAACTTGAGGCTGGACCTTCGATACATAAGTTTTATATTGATATTCTTTTGTTTTTTAAGACTGCGGCAGTTTATCTTAAGGAGAAACCGGATATTATATACGGCCATCTTCATGAAGGAGCATTTGTAGGAGGGCTCATAAAATATCTTATTACATTTGGGAGAATCCCTCTGGTTTTTGATGTGCAGGGGAGCCTCACTGCGGAGCTTGATACTTTTAACTGGCTGAAAGGCAGGAAGATAATAAGGTGGTTTTTCCATACTCTGGAGAAGTTTATCTGCAGAATGCCTGATTTTTTTATATGCAGCTCGGTATCCAACGGCGATATTATAAAAAATAAATTTAATATTAGTCCTGATAAAGTAAGAGTGGTAATAGATGGTGTTCATACGGATTTTTTCAAACAGCAGCCGAAAAGAGGATTGCGTAAAAAGCTTGGCATTCCAGATGATGCTCCGCTTGTTATATTTACAGGAGCCCTTCTTGCTGCCAAAGGAATATGGAATCTTGTATCTGCAATCCCGCTGGTTCTTGATAAAAGGAGAGATATACATTTTCTGATAGTCGGTTACCCAGTAGAGGAGACAGCACAAAAAGTAAAAGAGATGGGTGTGGAAGATAACGTCCATTTTACCGGCATGGTGGATTATTTTAAGCTTCCGGAATATCTATTAATAAGCGATATAGCCGTGGAACCAAAGGTTGATAAGGCAGGGGAGGCAAGCGGCAAGGTTATAAATTATATGGGAGCAGGACTTCCGGT
>CAZKVH010000004.1:0-2595 GCA_964556165.1 uncultured Actinomycetota bacterium
GATAAAGTGGTGCTCGAAAATGATAAAGCATCCGATTACAGATGTGAAAAATGCGGCGGCATTTATAAAGAAGTTTTTATAGATGCTATAAAAGAAGGCAGGGTGCTGTATGATTTTCCGGAAGCCTCGGAAATAAGAAGCAGTGTTCTTGCACAGTTTAAAAATCTTGAACTTTAGAAAGTGAGTTTTGGAATCTCTATGGGCATAAAAATTTTTTTAATAAGACACGGACAGACATTATGGAACAAAGAAGAAAGATACCTGGGTGATGAGGACATTGAACTGACTCCGGAAGGTATCCAGCAGGCAAAGCTTGCGGCAAAATATCTATCAGAAGTTAATCTTTCAAATATCTACAGCAGCCCATTAAAGCGTGCTATCGATACGGCAGCTTTTATAAATGATGGAAGAAAAATGAAGGTTATTGTAAGAGAGAACCTTAAGGAGGCTAATTTTGGGGAGTGGGAAGGAATCAGATATAACAGAATGGCAGAAGAATTCCGCAGTGATTATACCAGATGGCTAAAGGACCCGTATAATAACTCGCCTACGGGAGGAGAGAGCTTTAAGATGGTACAGGAGAGGGCTGTAAAAGAGATTGATAATATAATCAAAGAAAATGAAGATAATAGCAAAGTAGTGGTGGTAACTCATGGAGGTGTTATAGCCTCGCTTCTGGTTTACTGGCTTAAAATCCCGGTTTCAAGATGGTGGACCATTATTCAGAGGCAGGGATCGATAAGTATCGTAATTATTGATAGAGGGTTTCCCTATATCTCAACAATAAACTACACAGGTTATTTAAAACCGTTATATGATGAAAAAGAAGACAGAGTAATAGAAGTTTATAATAATCTCAGGAATGAAATATAAATTTCTGTGTTTATGGCAAACAGGTTTACAGGTCTACTTATACATAAAAAATATATAAGCCATATATAAGTCAGCAGGATATTTGCAGATATATAATATTAACTTTATTAAAAAAAAAGTTAAGAAGGTGTTTTAAAAGATGGATGAAGGTAACGTAAATATGGATGTAAGCACGGGCAGCATTATCGGTAACTTTCTGGATAACTGGCTTAATATTGTAATAATAGTAGCTGCTCTTCTGGTTGTAATAATTGTAGTTAAAATTATTTCAAGACGGATAAGAAAACTGGTTGAAAGAAATATAGGCGATGAGAAGATCCTTATAAAGAAACGTACTTTTACTCTTAACAGTGTTATATCGAATTTAATAATAGTTGTGTCATCCGTGATTGCAATTCTTATAATTGCCGACCAGGTAGGTATAAAAGTAACACCTTTGCTTGCAGGCGCAGGAGTTGCAGGTATTGTAGTTGGGTTTGGCGCGCAGAGCCTTATAAAGGATTTAATAAACGGGGCTTTTATACTAGTGGAGCAGTGGTATCAGGTAGATGATATTGTTACCATAGGTGATACTTCAGGAGTTGTGGAAAGATTTAATTTAAGGACAACAGTACTAAGGGATCTGGAAGGAACTCTGCATTTTATACCTAACGGTGAAATATCAAAGCTTGGCAATCGTACACATACCTGGTCAAGAGCCTTAATCGAGGTAGGGGTGCATTATAAGGAAAATATTGACAGGGTAGTTCAGGTTCTGGAAGAAGTTTTTGATGAAATGGTAAAAGATGAGAAGTATAAGGATTCTATTCTGGAAAGGCCTGAAATACTGGGTGATGGCGGAGTTAGCGAGCTCGGTGATTCCGCAGTTAAGTTTACTATAATATGTAAGGTAAAACCTGCAAAGCAGTGGACTATTGGAAGACAGATGAGAAAGAAAATAAAAGAAAAATTTGATAAAGAAGGAATAGAAATTCCCTACCCTTCCAGCAATATTTATATAAGAAATAAAGATTCCTAACAGGATAGGGCAGGCAGGTTTACATCTTTTTTAGTCTTTGGCAGTAAGGGTTTAAGAATGATAGAGGCTAAAGTCGTGCAATTTTTATATAATTAAATATTTGATGGCGCACTCCTTAAATGCCCTGAATAATTACGGAATTAGTTATTGATTATTAACTCTAAATGTTATAATATCCCTATGGTAATAACAGTAAAAAATCAAATATTTTTTATCTGATTATCTTTCTGTTCTGCTCAAAGAGGCAGGACCTAATTATAAAAATTAGTCCATAGGAGGATTAAAAGATTGAGAAGTTATGAATTAGCGCTTATATTTGACCCATCTCTTGAAGAAGAAGCCATTGATGAGCAATTATCTAAAATTAGCTCAATGGTTGAAAAGGAAAAAGGTAGTATTTCCAGTGTTGACAGATGGGGGGTTCGAAAATTAGCTTATCCCATTAAAAAACAGGAAAATGGTTTTTACATCATTGTTTATTTTGAAGGTAACAGTGCCATTGTCCAGGAAATTGATAGAGTAAATAAGTTAAATGATAAAATCCTTCGTCACATGATTGTGAAAAGTAATAAGTCTGCCGGTCTTAAATAATTTAAAAATATCAAAAGAAGGTGGATTGCCATGGCTTTTAGTGTTAATAACACAACAATTTTAGGAAATTTAACCCGTGACCCCGAGCTTAGATTTACTCCCAATGGAACTGC
>CAZKVH010000004.1:2695-78671 GCA_964556165.1 uncultured Actinomycetota bacterium
GCCCCGAGTCTGGAATTTGCTTCATGCAGGATTGAGAAGAACCCCCGTCTGGAGGAAGGTATATCGGCCGGTAGTCCCGGCACAACAGGCAGTGCTCAGGAAGAGAGCAGTATAGAAGAAGTTGATTTTAGTGATGAGGACATACCGTTTTAAAATTTGAGAGTTTATAACTTAAAATATAAAAGGTAAAAGGAGAGATTTTAATTGGCTAGAAAAAATAAAAATATAAGGGATGATAAAAATAAAAGAAGTGCAACAGGAACTTCTATTAATTTAAGACAGAGAAAGAGGTTCTGTTATTTCTGCAGGGAAAACATTGATTACATTGATTATAAGAATGTAAGCATGCTTGAGAAGTTTATTTCTGATAAAGGAAAGATAAGGCCAAGGAGATCCACAGGAAATTGCGTGCAGCATCAGAAAAAAATAGCAATGGCTATTAAAAGAGCAAGGATCATGGCTTTAATACCTTATTATAAACGATAAAATATGCCCTTTGATAATTTAAAGAATGCTAAAATAAAAAAGTTAAATCTGGCATTGCTGGCTTTGTTTACTTTTTTGTTGCTTTTTTCTGTTTTTTTTATACCGCTTTTCGGGATTGCAGGTCTGATTTTTTTGCCGGTTCCCGCTACTATTCTGGTAATGTCCGGGAGGGTAAGAGACAGCATAATATGCGTGGTCATAGCCTGTGTTTTCTGGATTTTTCTTGATTACCTGATAGCACCTGTTACAGCGCTTTTAATACTGGCGATTTCTTTTATTCATAGAAGTTCTGTAAGAAGAAAAAAAAGCAAATTGTTCACCGTTAGCTTGATTTTTTTAGTTTTTCTGGGAGCTGTGCTGCTTTATCTTGTTTTAACTTCTGCAATAAATGGATTTAGCTATATAGGCGAGTTAATCAATAATTATAATGATTATATCGATGAAGTGTTGCAGCCGGAGTTTGTTGAACAATATTCGAGCTTTTTTTCAATTGAAAGTATACAGTTAGGACCTGTACTCGAGCAGGCGAGAGATATTTTAAAGTTTATTGTCTATATAATCCCGGGGATTCTAATAAGTCTTTTTGCTTTTACGGGCTTTATGAATTATATAGCGACGGGGGCGGTTCTTGAAAAGTATGGTATAAGAATAAAGAAATTCCCGCCCTTTAAAGAATGGGATATGCCATGGTACTGGTGCTGGGGAGCGATTTTAGGGCTGGTTCTTGTTCTGGTTCCTTATGGAAGCCAGACTTTAAATAAGATATTCGATATTGCGGGATTTAACTTGCTGGCTGTTTTTGGTTTATTATATATAATTCTTGGGATATCAGTATTATGGGGTTTGATGGAAAGATTTAAGATTTCGTTTATATGGAGGCTGGTTATATTCATTGCACTTGGTTTGTTTTTAAATTTTACAATATTTATTATACCTTTTATAGGACTTATTGACGTATGGGCTAACTTTAGAAGACTGGAAAGAAAGTAGCTGGTATGGCTTTAATTAGAAAGTCAGGATAGAAGATAAGAAGAAAAGATAGGAGGATAGTTTGAAAGTTATACTTACTAAATATCACGAAAAATTAGGGGAAATCGGGGATGAGGTAGAAGTTAAATCGGGATATGCAAATAATTATTTAATACCAAATGGTCTGGCTGTGCCTTATACAAAAGGGAATGTTAACCAGATGAAACTTGTAAAAAAGGCAGCCATAAAAGTTGAAGCAAAAAATATAAAAGAAGCAGAAGAACTTGCCGCAAAGCTGAGCGAGCTTGAGATAACCTTTATCGTTAAAACAGGTGAAGAAGGAAAACTTTATGGTTCTATAACCAATAAAGATATTGCAGAAAGAATTCTTGAAGAAAGAAAAATAGAAATAGATAAAAAGAAAGTTGATTTACAGGAGCATATAAAAGAACTTGGAACATATGATATCGAGTTAAAATTATATAAGGATATAAATACTACCTTAAAATTAAATGTAGAACCTGACGAGGAATCAAAGCAGTTAATCGAGGAACATAAAAAACAGGTAGAAAAAGAAGAGGAAGAAAAAAAACAGAAAGAAGAAGTAGAGAAAGAGAAGTCAGAGGAAGCTGCAGAAGATAAAAAACAAAAATCAGATTCAGGTAAGGGAAGAACCAAAAAAGAGAAGGTTGTATCTGAAGATAAGGAAGAGCCGGCTGACAGCGGTAAAAAGGGTTAAGATATAATAAAGAGATATAAGTATAAAAGGTTTAGAATTCTTATCTTAAGGGTAAAAAGATTTTATGCAAGAGCCAATTAAAAAAGAAAGAGGACTTTCTCCGCTCGATACAAGTAAACTGGAACGAATACCACCCTATGACATAGAAGCCGAAGAATCTCTGCTGGGCTCTATGTTAATTTCAAAAGATGCCATAGTATCGGTCATAGAATTAATCAATGAAAAAGATTTTTACAGGAAATCCAATCAGGATATCTTTAAGGCAATAATGGAGCTGTATATCAAAGGAGAACCTGCCGACCCGATAACCGTAGCGGACCATCTTAAAAAAAAGGGTTTGCTTGATGAAATAGGGGGTAAGACTTTTATCCACTCTCTTATAAGCGGTATTCCCCTTGCTGCCAATGTAGGATATTACGCCCAGATTGTAAGGAACTATTCGATTCTAAGAAGCCTGATTTATGCAGCTACTGAAATAGCGACCATGGGTTATGAAATTCCTGAAGACCTTCAGGCAACTGTCGATAGGGCCCAGCAGCTTATATTCTCGATATACAAGGATTTAAACAGAGGAAGCGCCCATGATAGAAGTGCTGTAATGAAAGACCTTGTTTCCGAGGCTTATGAACTGATAGAAGTATTGCATGAGGGAAGTTCAGATATATCGGGGATACCTTCCGGTTATATAGATTATGACCAGCTGACATCCGGTTTTCAGAATTCAGATTTGATTGTCATAGCAGCAAGACCCGGAATGGGTAAAACTTCTTTTGTGCTGGGGATAGCAAAATATGTTGCCATGAAAGAAAAGCTCCCGATTGCTATTTTTTCACTTGAGATGTCAAAACAGCAGATTGCTCTGAGAATGATGAGTGCTGATTCAAAAATTAACCTTCATAGTTTAAGAAAAGGAAAAGTAAGAGATGATGAATGGTCCCGCCTTGCAAGAGCGGTTGAAAGGTTATCAGAGTGCAAGATATATATAGATGATACTGCTTTTCTGAACGTAATGGATTTAAGAGCAAGGGCACGTATGATGGTCAGCACCAATAATGTGAAGTTGATAATTGTTGATTATCTTCAGCTAATGCAGTCCACTTCTAATTACAGGGGGAATAAAGTCCTTGAGATTACTGAAATTTCGCAAAATCTTAAAGGTATCGCCAAGGAATTGAATATTCCTGTGATAGCTGTATCGCAGCTTTCCCGTGAAGTAGAAAAGAGGGACAAAAAAAGGCCGATTCTTGCGGATTTAAGAGAATCAGGTTCTATCGAGCAGGATGCTGACCTTGTGGCTTTTATATATAGAGATGATTATTACGAACAGGATGAAAGCAAACATACGGGAAGAGCCGAGATTATAGTTGCAAAGCATAGAAACGGACCGATAGGGAAGGTTGATATGCAGTTTAGTAAAGATTTTGCTTTATTTGTTAATTTAAGTAAACCATACCAGACTGAAGACAGGGGGGAATAAAATGTCCAGTATTGCTATTGTCGGTTCCCAGTGGGGTGACGAAGGTAAAGGAAGGATTGTAGATTTACTATCAGGTCGTGTAGATATGGTAGTGCGCTTCCAGGGAGGTGATAATGCGGGACATACAGTTGTAAGAGGAAATGATGAATTCAGGCTCCATTTAATACCATCAGGTATTTTATACCCGGATGTTGAGTGTCTGATTGGTAATGGAGTAGTTCTTAATCCTGAGGTTCTGATAAAGGAACTGGATAGTCTTGAGGAAAAGGGAATAAGTACAGATAACCTTAAAATAAGCTGCAATGCGCATCTCATTATGCCGTATCATATAATTCTTGATAAAGCAGCTGAAAATAGACTTGGAAAATCCAGCATAGGTACGACCCATAAAGGTATCGGGCCTGCTTATGCCGATAAAGCTTTAAGAACAGGCATAAGGGTACAGGACTTACAGGATTTAAAGATATTCAGGACAAAGCTTGAGGAATCTCTGAAACGTAATAATGCTGTTATCGAAAAAATTTACCAGCAGAAACCTCTGGATGTTGACTTGATTTTTGACCAGTATAAGAATTATGCCGGGAGAATAAATAAATACATAGCGGATACGAGTTTTCTGGTAAGCAAAGCTCTTGAACAGAATAAAAGAGTATTATTTGAAGGGGCACAGGGGACCATGCTTGATATCGACCATGGAACATACCCGTATGTGACTTCATCTTCCACTATTGCCGGGGGTGTTTGTGTTGGAGCGGGTGTCGGCCCATGCAGGCTGGATGAAATAATCGGAGTGGTCAAGGCTTATACAACCAGGGTAGGTTCGGGCCCTTTTCCAACTGAAGAAAATGGAGAAATAGGTCAATATCTGAGGAATAAAGGCAATGAGTATGGAACCACTACAAACAGACCTCGAAGGTGCGGGTGGCTGGACGCGGTTATATTAAAGTATTCAAATATGATAAATAATTTTGATAGCGTTGTTGTAACAAAACTGGATGTTCTTAGCGGTCTAAAAAAAATAAAAATATGTACCGGTTATAAATATGAGAATAAAATTTACAATGAAATGCCCGGTCACCAGACTATACTGCATAAATGCGAGCCGGTATATGAGGAATTTAAGTCCTGGCAAAAAGATATCAGTGAAATTAAAAGTTATGAAGACCTGCCTGCTGAGGCAAGGGATTATATAGAAAACATCGAAAAAATTCTTAAAGTACCTGTCTCAATGGTAAGCGTGGGCGCAGAAAGAACCAGGATAATCATAAAAGATAATGTTTTAAAGGATAGATTGTTTGACCAGCAAAAAAGGTCAACACTCATAGTCTGACAATTTTATTGAAGGAATTAAATTGAATATACTGGTAATAGGTAGTGGCGGAAGAGAACATTGCCTTGTATGGAAAATTTCAAAAAGTCCGCTTGCCGGAAAAATATACTCTGTCCCGGGAAATGCTGGAATTAGTGAAATTGCAGAGTGTATTGATATTGGTATATCGAGAGATAATTTTAGTGAACTTGTAAGGTTTGTCAGAGATAAAGAAATCGATTTGACAGTAGTTGGTCCGGAAGCACCGCTGGTAGACGGAATAGTAGATTACTTTAATGAAAATGGCTGTAAAATCTTCGGGCCCGACAGGAAAGCTTCTGCAATAGAGGGGAGTAAAGTCTTTGCCAGGGAATTCCTGAGCAGAAACAACATACCAATCCCACAGGGAATCGTTTTTGAAAGACCGGATTACAAAAAAGCACTGAATTATGTAAAAAGTGTAAATGAATTTCCCATGGTTATAAAAGCAGACGGGCTGGCGGCAGGAAAAGGTGTGGTTATAGCAAATGATGAGAGCCAGGCTATTGAGGCTATAGAGGATTGCTTTGTAAGACGTAAATTTGGTGATTCAGGAGATAAAATAGCAATTGAAAAATACCTCAGCGGTTATGAAGTATCTGTATTGAGTATCTGTGATGGAAAGAAAATAATCCCGATGGCACCCGCCCAGGATTATAAGAGGATTTTTGATAATGACAGAGGCAAAAATACAGGAGGGATGGGTAGCTACAGTCCGGTTCCTATGGTTGATGAAGAAACTTATGGGCGAATAATTAATGAAATTATATTCCCCACATATGATGCTATGATAAAAGAAGGAATGATTTACAGAGGAGTCCTTTACGCAGGCATAATGGTTAGCGGGGGAAAGCCCTATCTTCTCGAGTATAATTGCAGGTTTGGAGACCCTGAAACTCAGGTTATACTTCCGGGGTTAAAGGATGACCTGCTTCCACTGCTCCTGGGATGTGCGGAGGGTGATTTAAAAATAGAGAAGCTAAGCTGGGAGGAAAATAAACGTGTGTGTGTTATAGCAGCATCCGCGGGATACCCCGAGAGTTCATCAAAGGGAGATATTATAAGTGGACTGGACTATTTTAATGAAAACGAGGATGCGATTATATTTCATGCCGGGACAAAACTGAAAGATGGCAATACAGTAACGGATGGCGGGAGAGTCCTTGGTGTCGTATCAATGGGCGACAGTTTTAAGGAAGCAAGAAATAAGGCATATAAATCAATAAAAAGAATAAAGTTTAGAGGTATGCAATACAGAAAAGATATCGCATTAAAAGCCGAAAGGAGTGAATAATGTCTGAAAACAGCAGGAAAGTTGCTGTGGTTATGGGCAGCAGCTCGGATAAGACTGTTATGGAGGGAGCATTAGAGATTCTGAAGGAGTTTAAAATAGATTACGAGGTAAGTGTGATATCGGCACATAGAAAACCTGAGGAGACAAGAGAACTCGCTAAAAATGCAAAAAGTAATGGTATAGAGGTAATAATTGCAGGAGCGGGAAAGTCTGCCCATCTCCCGGGCGTGATAGCGTCTTATACTACAATTCCTGTAATAGGCGTGCCCATTAAAACTGACGGCCTGGGCGGGCTGGATTCAATTTTATCAATAGTACAGATGCCTGCTGGAGTTCCCGTAGCATGTATGTCTCTGGATGGTGCAAAAAATGCGGCGATTATGACTGTCCAGATACTTGCTCTTAAATACAATGACATTGAGGAAAAGCTAAAAGAGTATAAAAAGAAACTGGGGAAGTGATACCCGTTAATTGCGGTTACTCTTTTATTAAAGTTTTATTAAAATTGCTGCATTATAATTAATTTTTTTTAAGATTTCTGTTATCATCCGCTTGATTTAAAAATATAAAAATTTTTGTGTTCGAATTATTATAATTTTCTGGAGTACTAATTTGATGGAAAGAGATGATATAAAAATAAAAGTAATAGATTACGGATTTTATTATAGTAACGTGAAAGTTTTATCAGATATAAATATGGATATAAAGAAGAATTCTATAACTGCCATAATAGGTCCATCAGGATGCGGAAAGTCCACTTTCTTAAGAACTTTTAACAGAATGAATGAATTACTGCCCAATACAAGGGTGGAAGGCGAGATAAGGATTGATGATGTCGATATATACAGGGACAATGTTGATGTCGTTGAGCTGAGAAAAAGAATAGGGATGGTTTTCCAGAGGCCGAATCCTTTCCCCAAAACTATTTATGAAAATATAATATATGGTCCGAGGTTACATAAAAGGTACAGCAGAAGCCAGCTTGATTCGATTGTAGAGAATAGTTTAAAAAGAGCTGCTCTCTGGGATGAAGTAAAGCATAAGTTAAATACAAATGCCCTGGATCTTTCAGGAGGTCAGCAGCAGAGACTATGTATAGCCCGGCTGCTTGCAGTGAATCCTGAGATAATATTAATGGATGAGCCTGCGTCGGCGCTTGACCCTATCTCCACACAAAAGATAGAGGACTTAATAGATGAGCTTAAGGAAAACTATACCATAGTAATAGTTACTCATAACATGCAACAGGCTGCAAGGGTCTCGCAGAAAGCAGCATTTCTTCTTACCGAAAAAATTGGCGAGCCGGCAACTTTAATTGAGTATGATGACACTAACAGGATATTTACAACTCCAGGTGATAAAAGAACAGAGGATTATATAACAGGTAGATTTGGTTAGTGAAATATTTGCTTTTGACATCTCATATATCATACAATATAATACCTCAATTAAATAATTAAGTTATTAATAACCCCAATACTCTAAAAAAAAAATTAACGAAGTATCAAAAGAGTTCAGGAATCGGAGGAATTAACTTATGAAAGAGTATCGTCTCACAAAAGAGGGATATGAAGAATTACTCAAAGAGCTGGAAGAGCTCATAAATGTCAAGCGCAAAGAGATAGCTATAAGACTGAAGGAAGCTAAAAACTCAGGTGGAGATTTAACCGAGAATTCCGAATATGAATATGCCAAGAATGAGCAGGCTTTTATAGAAGGCAGGATAGAACAGATAAACGAAATTCTGGGTAATTACATTATTGTTGATAATAAAAAGAATAAAGGGCTGGTTGAACTGGGTTCGGTCGTTGTAGTAAGGGATATGGATAAGAAAAAGGATAAAGAGTATAAGATAGTAAGTTCTGTAGAGTCCGACCCTGAAAGAAATAAAATTTCAGATGAATCACCAATGGGGAGTGCGCTGCTTGATAGAAAAGAAGGAGATGAGGTTGTGGTTAAAACTCCCAAAGAAACAAAAAGATTAAAAATAGTGAAGATTATATAGACCTTATAGACCTTTAGTTTTTGACGCCATAGTTTATTATTTTTTAATGATGAATAATAGTAATGACAAAAATAAAAGAGACGATATGAAAGATATGAATCATGATGAAACAGGTAACCTGCTTTCCTCAAAAAATAAGTATTTGATAGAATTTGAAAAACCTCTGGCTGAAGCTCTGGAAAAGAAGCTTGAGAAAATTAATTCTTTGAGAAAAGAAGGTAAAAATATATACGGGACGAGGTTTGAAAAAAATTCTAATATAACGGACATAAAAGCAAAGTTCATTGACCTCAAAGCAGGGGAGAAGGGTGATGGTTCTTTTAGAATAGCCGGAAGGCTTATGGGATTTAGGAAGCACGGAAAGGCTACTTTTGCAGATATAAAGGATTTCAGCGATAAAATTCAACTATATATCAGCCAGAAGGAAATCGGGGAAGAAAATTATGAAGAGTTTTTAAATCTTGATATTGGCGACTGGATAGGACTGGAAGGGAGTGTTTTCGTAACTCACTCAGGAGAGCTTTCCATAAATGTTTCAGGATTTGTTTTGTTAAGTAAGGCTGTAAGAATTCTTCCGGAAAAATGGCATGGCTTAAAGGACATAGAGCTAAGATACCGCCAGAGATATCTGGATTTTATTATGAATCCTGAAGTTAAGGAAATTTTTCTGACAAGAATTAAGATAATAGACTCAATAAGAGCTTTTTTAAACAGAGAGGGTTTTAAGGAAGTAGAAACACCCATGCTGCAGATAATCCCCGGAGGAGCTACGGCAAGGCCATTTATAACACACCATAATGCACTGGATATTGACCTGTATTTAAGAATTGCTCCTGAATTATATCTTAAAAGATTGATTATTGGTGGTTTTGAAAAGGTTTTTGAGATAAACAGGAATTTCAGGAATGAAGGGATATCGTATAAACACAATCCAGAGTTTACAATGCTGGAGTTTTACCAGGCGTATGCTGATTATAATGATATGA
Organism: uncultured Actinomycetota bacterium; assembly: GCA_964556165.1. Classification (GTDB taxonomy): domain Bacteria; phylum Actinomycetota; class Humimicrobiia; order Humimicrobiales; family Humimicrobiaceae; genus JAQVEM01. Next base: position 12,000 of record CAZKVH010000004.1, read on the forward strand.
TGAAGCTGACGGAAAGTCTTGTAAAGTATGTTTCAAAAGAGGCAACAGGCAAACTAACAATAAATTACAGGGGTAATGAGGTCAATCTTGAAGGAGAATGGAAAAAATTTACGATGATTGAAGCAATTAATAAGATAGGCGGAGCCGAAGTTAGCTTTGACAATACAGTCAGTGAATTATTATCCATAGCAAATAAATTTGATATTAAAATTGATAAAGATGCGGGGAAGGGGAAAATTATTAATGAGATATTTGAGTCTCTGGTCGAACCCAAGCTTATACAGCCAACTTTTATAAAGGACTATCCAATAGAAATCTCTCCCCTTGCGAAAAGACATAATAAGAGTGAAGATGTAGCAGAAAGGTTTGAATTATTTATTGGAGGAGAAGAGATTGCAAATGCTTTTTCGGAGTTAATTGATCCTGCGGAACAATTTGAGAGATTTAAAGACCAGATAAAAAGCAAATTTGAAGAAGAAAGAATTACCGGTAAAATTGATATAGATTTTCTAAAAGCTCTTGAGTACGGAATGCCACCTGCGGGAGGAGAAGGAATTGGAATCGACAGGCTTGTTATGTTGCTCACAGGCAGCAGTTCTATAAGAGATGTGATTCTTTTTCCTCTTTTAAGACCAGAATAAGGATAAACAATTAATAGTTTAATTTAGTCTATTTAAGTTTATTCTTATAAAAAAGATGATATAATTTTTCCTACAAAATACAAAAAAAAGTGTAAAAATAATAATTCTGGAACGGTGATTTTAAAATGAAATGTGATTTGTGCCATGTTAATGAAGCTACTATTCATTTAATAAAGATTCAGGGCGACAGGGTGGAAAGGATAAACCTCTGCAAAGAATGCGCGAAGAAATTTTCTTTTTTAAGTGACGAAAATTTCTATGAAGATCTTGCCGGAATTCTTTATAAATTATTGGGAGAAGGTAGCGATAATCTTTCTTACAAAAAGGATAAAAAGTTCTGGAAGAATCTGAAGTATGCCAGGAACAGAAAATGCCCTTATTGTGGTACTGACCTGAATACTATTAAGAGAAGCGGGAAGGTTGGCTGCAGCAATTGTTACAGTGAATTTAAAAATGAACTTTTCCCGGTGATAATGTCCATACAGGGAAGTCTTGAGAATAAGAGCAAAATACCTGTTAATACTACAAGAAAAATAAAGCTGGAAAAAAGTTTGAGGGACCTCAAAAACAAACTCCAGAACGAGATAGTAATAGAAAATTTTGAGGAAGCAGCAAAAATAAGGGACAGAATCAGGAGGCTGGAGAGAAATAAGTATGTCAGATAAAAAATTTTACCTGCTGGAAGATAGAACCAGCAAAAGTAAATTTAAAAATAAAAATAAGATTATATTAAATACGAAAGTTAGCCTTTCGAGAAATCTTGTTGACCATAAATTCGTAGATATAAGTGGAAGCCAGGAGAAGATTGCATTACTGGAGGAGATAAAGAAATATGTGGATAATAACAAGAAGTTCGGTAACTTTCAGTTTTATGATATTAAAGTTATAAAAGGTTTGCAGAGAGAGCTTTTTTTAATGGATTATATGATTGATTCGGAGATGTCCCGCAGGTTGAGCGGTAAGGGTGTATATATAAAAGAGGATAGGGCCGTCAGGTCATCCTCAGCGATAATTATTAATAATGAAGACCATGTAAGAATTCAGAGCGTATACCCCGGGCTCAAGATATATAAAGCGTATAATGAAGTTATGAAAATAGAGAAATATTTTGAGAAAGGTCTGACCTTTGCTTTTGACAGAAAGCTCGGGTATCTTACAGCAAGCCCGTCTAACCTCGGGACTGCTTTAAGGGTTAGTGTTATTGTTCATTTACCTGTACTTGCTGCAAGTACTGGATTAGTTGATTTATTAAAGAGAATAGGTAAGATTGGATGCCAGATAGGTGGATATTTTAGGAGTCAACCTGAAGTGACCGGTAATTTATTTGAAGTTTATAATGGGGTTACTCTGGGCAAAGGGGAGAGAGAGATACTTGATGAAATGAAGGCGATTTGCCTGAGTATAATCGAAGAGGAGCAGAAAGCCAGAGCCCAGATTAAAAGAAACGACCTTCTGGGGATAAAAGATAATGTTTATCGTTCTTATGGGTTGATTAAGTATTCTAAAATATTATCATACGAAGAAGCGCTAGAGTTATTGTCAATTATAAGACTGGGTCTTGACCTTGATTTAATTGACGATGTAAATGACTTTGACTTTTTTGAATTAGTCAATAAATTAAGTGATTCACGTATTATGGTAGATATGGAAATAAATGATAAAATAAAGGGTGACAGGATTGATTTAATAAGAGCTGATATAATAAGAGAGAAAATATTAAAAGGAAGTTGATTAAATGTTTGAGAGATTTACAGAGAGAGCAAGAAAAGTAATAGTAAAAGCTCAGGACGAGGCAAGGTTTTTAAAGCAAAACTATATTGGTACCGAGCATATCCTGCTGGGTTTAATTGATGAAAAAGAAGGCATTGCCACCAGAGTTTTTTATGAGCTAAATATATCTATTGATGAAGTCAGGACCGCGATAAAAGAAGTGGTCACCGAAGGGACTTCTGAATCATACGAGCATATCCCATTTACGCCAAGGGCTAAAAAGGTTCTTGAACTGTCTTTAAGAGAAGCTCTTCAAATGGGACATAATTATATTGGCACCGAACATATATTGTTAGGGCTGCTGAGAGAAGGAGAGGGTGTAGCTGCAAGAGTTTTAAATGGCCTCGGAATAACTATGGATGTTGTAAAAGAGAAAGTAAAGGAGCTTTTAAATGACCAGCCTTACTATTCTGAACCTGAAAGGAATACAGCAGATAAGAGCAGCAGGAAACCGCTTAAAATGCTGGTTCAGTATGGGAAAGACCTGACTTTACTTGCTCAGGAAGATAAACTTGACCCTCTTATCGGAAGAAGAAAAGAGATTGATAGAATAATACAGATACTTTCAAGAAGAACCAAAAATAATCCTATTTTAATAGGTGAATCAGGTGTGGGGAAAACTGCAATTGTTGAAGGGCTGGCCCAGTTAATCTGTTTGAAAAAAGTTCCTTCAAATCTTTCTGATAAGAGGATATTTACTCTTGACCTTGGAGCTCTTGTTGCAGGTTCAAGATATAGAGGTGATTTTGAGGAAAGGTTGAAGAAGGTACTTGCAGAAATTAAAGATAATGGAGATATAATACTTTTTATTGATGAAGTTCATACTCTTGTAGGCGCTGGTGCAGCAGAAGGAGCCATAGATGCTGCAAGTATATTAAAGCCGATGCTTGCGAGAGGAGAAATTCAGGCAATTGGAGCTACTACTGTAAATGAGTATCGTAAATATGTTGAGAAAGATAAGGCACTTGAAAGAAGATTCCAGCCTATTTTTATAAACGAGCCGACAGTATATGAAACCATCGAGATATTAAAAGGAATCAAAGATAAATATGAATCTTTTCATAGCCTTACCATAACTGATGATGCGATAACGGCAGCAGCTAAATTATCCCATCGTTATATAAGCGATAGATTTTTGCCTGATAAAGCTATAGATTTAATAGATGAATCTGCGTCCAGGGTAAGAGTTAGAGCGCTTACCATACCACCTGATATAAAAGAAATTGAAGTAAATATTGACAAAATAGTGCAAGAAAAGAAAAAAGCTATAGAATCACAGGATTTTGAAAAAGCAGCGCAGTTACGTGATAGGGAGAAACAGCTGCTTAAAGAAAAAAGAGATATAGAAGAGATTAGTTCAAGGTCCAGCAAAGCCGGAAAGGAGACTGTTGGGGAAAATGAAATTACAGAAGTGCTTTCCAACTGGACAGGTATTCCCGTATATAAGTTGACTTCAAGCGAATCATCTAAATTGCTTGGTATGGAAAAGGAATTGCACAGGAGAGTTGTTGGACAGGATGAAGCAATAAAGACTGTTTCAAGGGCTATAAGAAGGTCCCGTTCGGGACTTAAAGACCCGAAAAGGCCCATTGGTTCTTTTATGTTCCTGGGTCCATCAGGAGTTGGGAAAACTGAACTGGCAAAAACAATAGCGGAGTTCCTTTTTGACAATGAAGAAGCCTTAATACAGATTGACATGTCTGAGTATATGGAGAAGCACTCTGTTTCAAAACTGGTCGGCTCCCCACCCGGTTATGTGGGTTATGATGAGGGCGGGCAGCTAACAGAAATGGTAAGAAGAAAGCCCTATAGCGTTATACTGCTGGATGAGATAGAGAAGGCACATCCTGATGTCTTTAACATATTGCTGCAGATTTTTGAGGACGGGCATCTCACTGATTCTCAGGGCAAGAGGGTGGATTTTAAGAATACTGTATTAATTATGACATCAAACCTGGGAGCAAGAGAGATACAGAAAAACACTCCAATGGGCTTTAAGATGATAAATACAGAAGACCTCTCTTATGACGAGATTAAGGAAAAAGTCATGAGCGAGTTAAAAAAGGCATTCAGGCCAGAATTTTTAAACAGGCTGGATGAGGTCATAGTATTTCATAAACTGCAAAAGAAAGAGATTTACAACATAATGGACCTCATGATGTCCAGGGTGCAACAACAGCTTGAACTTCAGGGGGTCATCATAGAGCTCAAGAAGAGTGCTAAAGATTTGCTACTGTTAAAAGGCTACGATTCTACGATGGGTGCACGACCAATGAGAAGGTGTATACAGAACCTTATAGAAGACCCTATTTCAGAAAAGCTGATAAAGGGTGAAATAAAATCGGGTCAAAAAGTAGAGGTTAGCGCAAAAGATAATGAAATGCATTTTGAGATTAAAAAATTAAGCCGTGGGAGCGTTTTAAAAGTTTAATTTTAAATAATCTAAGATAGTTTAAGGATGGTAAATGAACAAAAAAAATGAGGAGCTATTAATAGAATGTTTGAAGAGAATAGCTCCGGGCACTGGTTTAAGATTGGGAATAGAATACATACTTCAGGGAAGAACAGGAGGATTGGTTGTTGTAGGGGATTCTGAGGAGGTATTAAAACTTGTAAATGGGGGGTTTTATATCGGCTGCAGCTTTACTCCCACAAAATTTTATGAGCTTGCAAAGATGGACGGAGCGATTATATTAAGTTCCGATGGCAAGAGAATTCTATATGCCAATACGCATCTTTTTCCTGACCCGAACATAAGGACATCTGAAACTGGAACAAGGCACAGGACTGCAGAAAGAGTGGCAAAGCAGACAAATACTCTGGTTATTTCTATCTCAATGAAGAGAGATGTTGTAACTATATATAAAGGCGATATAAGATACATGCTTGAAGAATCAAGGTCTATTCTGTCGAGAGCAAGCCAGGCTCTGCAGACTCTTGAGAAGTACAAGGAAGGGCTTGATGAGCTTACTTTTAATCTAACCGTAAAAGAACTTGAGGATATTGTCACACTTTTTGATGTGACTACAATACTTCAGAGGTCAAGTATAGTCCAGAGGACGGAAAAGGAAGTTAAAAAGTATATATATGAGCTTGGAGTAGAAGGCAGGCTGTTAAATATGCAGGTAGAGGAATTAATGGCTAATGTAGTAAATGATTCCTTAAACATAATCGGTGATTATGTACACCCGGATATTACCGAGGGGCCCGTTGAAATCAAGGACAAGATAAACATGCTAAGCGAGAAAGAGCTGCTTGAACTTGGCAATATTGCGAAATTTCTGGGTCATGAGGCAGAGGGAAGTCTGAGGGAATTTGATATGCATACGAGAGGCCTGAGAATTATTACAGAAGTAAGAAGGCTTCCCCACTCTGTTGTTGTCAGTCTGATAGATAAGTTCGGTAACCTCAGAAATGTGCTAAATGCAAGCGTAGAAGAATTATCAGATGTTCCAGGTATGGGGAAGGGCAAGGCAAAGTCTCTTTATGATAAACTAAAGAAGTTCTCGGAATACTATTTATACAATGAACTTTATACAAGGAACAGGGGAGTAATTCCAAAGATTGGAATATAAAATAATTAAAATGTTTTATAGCTTGTATCGTTTGATAAGCTTAAATTTCACTCTCAATTAAATTCTTTAAAAAAATGATGATTGTTTATGAATGTAGCAGTAATTACAGCAGCCGGGAAGGGCACAAGATTAAAAGGCAATATAAGCAAGCAGTTCATGCATATTTATGGTAAGCCGATACTGGCGCATACCATAAATGCTTTTCAAAATTCTTCAAAAATAATGGAAATATATGTTTCAGTCCCCGGAGAATATCTTGAGTTTTGCCAGAAAAAGATAATTGAAAAATATTCATTCAGTAAAGTTAAAAAGCTTGTTGCAGGCGGTTCAACCAGGCAGGAATCTGTATATAATGCTTTAAAAGAAGTGCCCGCTTCTACCAGAATTGTTACAATTCATGATGGTGTCAGGCCTCTTATCACTTCTGATGAAATAAATCTTTTAATAAACGTTTTGATAAGGGAGAATAGAAAAGACAAAAAGGTCAGAGGAGTCATAATGGCAGCGCCGGTAATGGAAACTGTAAAGACTGCTGATAAGGATATTATAAGCGGGACTATACCGCGGGATACTGTCTGGAATGCTCAAACGCCCCAGACTTTTTTTTATAATGATGTGATGGAAGCACATAAAAAAGCAATAAAAGATTTTTATACGGGCACGGATGATTCTTCGCTGGTCGAGAGGCTGGGTTTTAAGGTTTTCGTGGTCAGGGGCAGGCACGAGAATATAAAGATTACTACTCCTATTGATTTGTTTCTTGCAGAGCTGGTAATGACCAGAAAATCAAATAGATGATTGTAAATTAAGAATTTTAAAAAAAGAAGGGCAATTACTTATGAAAGTTGGACTGGGTTTTGATGTTCATAAATTTAAGAAGGGCAGAAAATTAATACTTGGCGGTGTTGATATAGTTTATGATAAAGGTCTTGAAGGTCATTCCGATGCCGATGTTCTGGTGCATTCTTTGATGGATGCAATTCTTGGAGCATGTAACCTTGGAGATATAGGGGTTAATTTTCCTGATGATAATATGGAATATAAAGATATATCGAGTCTTGTTTTGCTGAAAAAGGTAAAGGATAAAATAGATAGCAGAGGTTTTAAGATTGCAAATATTGACGCAGTCCTGGTTATGCAGGAGCCTAAAATTTCAAAATATATCCCAGAAATGAAAAAAAATATAGCCGGTATCCTGGAGATAGATGAGGGTGATGTAAGTATAAAAGCAACCACGACTGAAGGGCTCGGATTCTGCGGCAGAAAAGAAGGAGTCTCTGCAATCAGTGTGGTCCTGGTGGATTAACATTGCTATAGAACTTAATTATAGATAAAAGATATAGTATATAATTTTTTTTGCATGTTTTTTAAAAATTCTTTGTGGAAGGGAATGCTCATTAAAAACTTCCGTGAATGACGGATTATTAAATAAAATAATGGAGTGATAATGATACCGCGTTTTAGATTTGCCCCTTCTCCTACAGGGGGGCTGCATATTGGAACGGCAAGAACTGCCTTATTCAACTGGATGGCAGCAGCAAGCATGGGAGGAAAGGTAATTTTAAGAATTGAGGATACTGATGTAAAGAGATCCAGTAAAGCTTATGAAGAATCAATTCTTAAAGATTTAAAATGGCTTGGGCTGGAATGGGATGAGTTCTACAGGCAGAGCGAAAGAATTAAAATATATCAGGATTTTGCGAATAAGATGCTTGAGGAGAACAGGGCTTACAGATGTTTCTGCACCCCTGAGAGGCTGGAGGAACTCAAGAAAAGCCAGTATGCAGCCGGTAAGATGTCAAAATATGATAATAAATGCAGAGGACTGAGTGATGAAGAAATTGCAGGAAATTTAAAAGAAGGCAAGAAATTTGCCATAAGATTCAAAGTGGAAAGTGACAGGAAAATTGTCTTTAATGATTTAATAAGAGGAGAGATGAAGTTTGAATCTAATTTTATTGGAGACTTTGTAATAATAAAATCTGACGGAACCCCATCATATAACTTTGCTGTCGTAGTAGATGACGGGGATATGGGGATTACTCATATTTTGAGGGGAGAGGATCACCTGACAAATACAGCAAGGCAGATTTTGCTATTTGAAAGCCTCGGTTTTGAAGTACCTTCTTTTGCGCATATTTCGATGATATTAGGTAATGATGGTTCGAAGTTAAGTAAGAGGCATGGAGCTACTACAATTTCTGAGTACAGGAATGAAGGGTATCTTGCTGAAGCTATTATAAATTATCTTTCAATACTTTCATGGTCACCAGGTGACAATGAGGAGATATTTGCTATAAGGGATATTAAAGACAAATTTAAGATAACCGACATATCGAGGAGCCCGGCTATATTTGACATAAATAAGCTGAAATGGATAAATGGCATTTACATCAGAAAGAAGTCGGTTGAAGAGCTTGTGGAGCTTGTTACGCCTTATTTGCTAAAGGAAAAAATACTTGATAAAAAAGATACAGAAGAAAAAAAGATAATGGAGAGGATATATAAGTGTGCAAAAGCTTTTCAGGATAATTTAAAAACTCTAAGTGATTTTCCTGTTTGCGTAAAGGACTTATTAAGTGATAGGATTGCTGATTACAGCCAGGATTCACTGGAAATTTTAAAACAGGATACTTCCGGACCTGTTGTGAAGAGTTTCCTTGAAGAACTTGAAAGCATTTGCAGGTCTTCTGGCAACAATGAGGATATTGATTTAAATGAGGATAATGGGAGAGAGATAATTAATAGTGTCGGCAAGAAGCTCAGAGAGGAAGGCATAAAAGGGAAATATTTATATATGCCTATAAGGGTATCTATAACAGGAAGCACCAGGGGGCCCGAGCTACCTGAGGTTATTTCGATACTTGGTTTAAAAAATTGTATACAAAGAGTTAAACAAACTTTAGAATATATAAAAAATAATATTAAAATGATATAGAAAAATTATTTCATAGAAGAGTGAATTTATGGGATTAATAGCTGAAATTAAAGGTCTCGTGAAAGCTGCGAAGGACAGGGACCCGGCTGCAGTAAATGCTGCAGAGATTTTATTTACTTATTCGGGAGTTCATGCTGTGATAAATCACAGGATGGCTCACTGGCTTTACAGACACAGGATGCCCTTTCTTCCAAGATGGATATCACAACTAAGCAGGTTTTTTACCGGAATAGAAATTCATCCGGGAGCAAGGATAGGAGAAGGATTTTTCATAGACCATGGTATGGGAGTAGTAATAGGAGAAACTTCAGAGATTGGCAATAACGTAACTATATACCAGGGTGTAACCCTGGGCGGTACCGGGAAGGAAAAGGGCAAGCGGCATCCTACAATAGGGGATAATGTGGTAATATCTGCAGGAGCAAAGGTGCTTGGTTCGATTGAAATAGGTAATAATGTTATTATTGGCTCGGGAGCAGTAGTGATAAAGTCTGTACCGGATAATTGTACGGTAGTGGGGGTTCCCGGTAAAATTGTCAGAGTTGGAGGGGAGAAAGTTCTTTCCGATGAATTTCACAGGATGAACCTTCCTGACCCGGTTAGTGAAATTTTGAGCGATTACTCTGCAAGAATAAATTTTCTGGAAAAAGAGTTAGAAAAAATAAAGAAAGAAAAGAAACATAAATAACATAAACTTCATGTAGCAAATGGATTAAATCAAATCCTGTAACAGTTAGGAGGTATGGGTGAGTTTAAAGATATATAATACGCTTCACAGAAAAAAAGAACTATTTAAACCAATAAACGAGGGTTGCGTTAAGATGTACGTATGTGGTCCTACTGTTTATAACTATATATCTATAGGGAACACCAGGCCTGTCGTGGTTTTTAACATGGTAAAGAATTACCTGCAGTATCTGGGATACAGGGTAGATTATGTTCAGAATATTACCGATATTGAAGACAAGATAATAAAGAGAGCCCAGGAAGAAAAAGTTGATTATAAAGTTATAACGTCAAGATATATAAACGCTTTTCTGGAGGATTTGAGGAATCTGGAGATAGGCGGTTTCAGCAAAATGCCCCTGGCTACAGAGATGATAACCGAGATAATAGATATCATAGAGAAGATTATTGAAAACGGCTATGGCTATGTAGTTGATGGCAATGTTTATTTTGAGGTGAGTAAATTTCACGGGTATGGTAAATTGTCGGGCCAGAAAATAAATGAGATGAAAGACAGTGAAGAAGATGGTTTCGCTAAAAAAAATAAAATTGATTTTGCTCTGTGGAAAAAAGCCAGGGATGGCGAGCCATCCTGGGGAAGCCCATGGGGTGATGGCAGGCCCGGCTGGCATATTGAATGCTCTGCAATGGTGACCGCTCTTTTAGGCACGAATATCGATATACATGGCGGGGGCATAGATCTAGTATTTCCTCACCATGAAAATGAAATAGCGCAGTCCGAGGCTGCTTTTCCTGATAAAGGTGACTTTGTAAAATTCTGGATGCATAATGGCATGATTGAGGTAAGGGAAGAGAAAATATCCAAGTCCCTCGGCCTTAAGGAAAACTGGATATTAAAGAACCTTCTTAAAGTTTATCCAGCAAATGTTATAAAAATGTATATACTCTCTACTCATTACAGAAGTCCCCTGGAGTTTAACATGGAGAAACTGGAAGAGGCAGCAAAAGCTCTTGAGAGGATTGCAAATACACTAAAAAATATAGAATTTCTGGCAGGGCAGGACGAAAACAGCATATCAGTTGCAGGAAGCGAAGAAGGTGGAGAAGAAATTTCCTCAAGAATTAAAGACTTTACAGTAAAGTTTGAAAATGATTTTAAAAATTCAATGGATGATGATTTTAATTCAGCTAAAGCAATAGGCGACATTTTCGAATTTGTAAAGAGCATAAACAGTATAATACAAAAGTCTGATTTTAAGATTAATGAGCCTATAAGGAATGGTCTTAAGGATGCTCACTCAAAGATAACAGGACTTGGAACGGTACTGGGATTTAACTTTAAAAAAGAGGTTTTAAAAGTATCAGAAAATGTTGAATCAAGGATAGAATTAACAAAAGAAGAAATAGAAAAGCTTGTGGCAGAAAGAGAAACTGCAAGAAAGAAGAAAGATTTTAAGAAATCCGATGAAATTAGAAATTACCTGCAGAAAAGGGGCATTATCCTGGAAGACAGGAAAGAAGGTACTATCTGGGAACTTAAAGAATAAATTAAGTGTCTTATATTTCATTAACTCCATATATAAGGATATTGTGAACTATGGATAAGAATGTAAATTATGAATATATATATGGAATAAACCCGGTATATTCGCTTGTTGTCACAAATGCAGGGAAAAGAAAAATATATGATATCATTATTGATAGAGGAAGAAGAAGAGATTTAAGAATACAGCGAATTATCGAAGAAGCAAAAAAGAAAAAAATTGAAATATCAGAACTTGAATCCAGAAGTTTTGGTGATATTTGTTCAGGAGATATCAGTTCCCAGGGTATTGGTGCACGTGTTTCTCCTTACAATTATTTGAATCTGGGAGATTACTTAAACACCTTGTCTGGGGGAGAGAATAATAATATGAGCCGGCTGGTAATTCTTGATGGTGTTACCGATGCAGGTAATTTCGGCTCAATTATAAGAAACTGTAATGCATTTGGATTTGATGGAATTATTATACCAGAAAGAAGAAGCGTGTCTGTAAATGAAAGAGTCAGCAAGATTTCTGCCGGTGCATTAGAAGAAGTAAAATTATTCAGAGTCGTTAATATTACGAGTACCATAAAAGAATTAAAAAAGAGAGGGTTCTGGATTTATGGTACTACACTTGATGTAGATTCCAGTGTTAGTTATATAAGCGATGTTAATTTTATCTTTCCGATGGTAATTGTTATGGGAAGTGAAGATAAAGGGATAAGCAGGCTGGTAAAGGAAAATTGTGATTTTTTGATTTCTATAAGGTTAAGCGGCAGGATGCAGTCTTTAAATGTTTCAGTTGCAAGCGGAATTATTTTATATAAGGTACAGGAGCAAATTGAAAAACAATCCGGAAAAGTATAGCCAGAGTGAAAATTTGATTATAATAGACGGTCATAATTTTATTTTTAGCTCTGTAAGAACCCGGGATTTAAGCGGGGGGAGAATGGATTATCTGAAAGTTAAGTTATTAAGAGATGTGATTTTGTTTAAAAGTCTTAAAAACTGGGATGCGATAGTAGTATTCGATGCAAGAAACAGCGATAATCTTAAAAGAGGGGACAGTGTTATTGACGGAGTAAGAGTTATACATTCAATGAAAAGCGAGACAGCCGATGATGTTATAGAAGAGCTGGTCGAGATGAGTATGGGATATAAAAGTATTTTTGTGGTTACATCCGATTACCTTCAGCAAAAGGTGATTTTTAAAAAAAATGTCTACCGCAAATCAAGTCGCGAGTTTGGCATAGAGTTGAGAGATTTAAGAAAAAAAATGAGAGATAGCATTAATAATCCCAGGGTGAGTTATGATAGTAAATTCCTTTCTCTGGGGAAGAGATTAAGCGCAAGCCAGAAAAAAAAGCTTTCTGAACTCCATTAGAAATAAGGCAGAATGTCTGTAAGAGTCATATTACTTTCGATTTTTTTAATAATTATAATAGTTTTTCTTAATGGTTGCGGCCTTTATTATGATTATGCCGATGATTTTGATAATGACAGGAGCGCAGCCGATGATGTTATTGGAACAGGGGCCGAGAATGCTGATTTTGTAAAAGAAGTTATTGACGGAGATACTATAATTCTTTCGGATGGAAGAACTATAAGACTTATAGGGATTAATGCACCTGAATGCGAAATGTATTTTTTTGAAGAAGCCAGGGATGTACTTGAGGCAATAGTTACCGGTAAGGAAGTTTACCTTGAAAAAGATATATCCGAGACCGATAAGTATGGGAGACTTTTAAGATATGTATATACAGACGGGCTTTTTGTTAATCTTGAAATGGTTAAAAGAGGGTTTGCCAACTGTTATACCTATCCTCCTGATGTAAAGTATGCCGGTAGATTTATTGAAGCAGAAAGGTATGCAAGAGAAAAGTCACTGGGATTGTGGGAAGAATCAGAAATAAAAGATATAGAAGTTAAAATACATTATAATGCTGCGGGAAATGATAATACTAATTTAAATGACGAATATATAATAATAAAGAATACTGGTGATGACTATCTTGATATTTACGGCTGGACCGTCAAGGACAGCGGTACCAGTATATATAAGTTTGACAGATATATTTTTGATAAAAATACTGCGGTATTCCTTTTTACCGGTAGCGGAGAAGACTCAGGTGGCAATTTTTACTGGGGAAGCCCTAAGCCCATATGGAATAATGAACATGATATTCTCTATCTAAGGGATAGAGAAGGTTTACTTATAGGAATTTTCGATTATTAATTGAAAATTTCTTCTTCAATAAAGTGCGTGTGAATGTTACCTTCGATAAAGTTTTTACTCTGCACAATCTTTTTGTAAAATGGTATGGTAGTTTTGATTCCCTCTATTTTAAATTCGTCCAGTGCCCGCAGTGATTTTAAAACCGCCTCTTCTCTGGTGCGGTCGTGTATTACAAGTTTGGCTATCAGGGAATCATAAAATGGCAGCACCTCACAACCGGGGTGTATGTAGGTATCCAGTCTTATGCCGGGCCCTCCTGGTGGAAAAATATTTGTTATCCTTCCGGGACATGGCTTAAAATCATCATCAGGGTCTTCAGCATTAATTCTGAATTCTATAGAATGACCGCGCGGGTTATAATTTTCGCTTAAATGATTGGTTCTTTGCCCGGAAGCAATTTTTATCTGTTCCTTTACAAGGTCGATTCCCGTAACCATTTCTGTTACGGGGTGTTCTACCTGAATTCTTGTATTTATTTCTATGAAATAAAAATTTCCGTTGCCATCAAGTAGAAATTCTATGGTACCCGCGTTCTTATAATTTATTGCTTTTGCTGCTCTTACTGCAAATTCTTTCATCAACCTGATTGTCCTTGGAGGGAGATTAACCGCAGGTGCTTCTTCTATAAGTTTCTGATGCCTTCTCTGGATGGAGCACTCTCTTTCTCCAATACATACAGTATTACCGTAATTATCAGCGATAATTTGAAATTCGATGTGCCTGGGTCTCGGAATATATTTTTCTATGTAAACTTCGCTATTCCCAAAGGATGATTCAGATTCTGATTTTGCAGTCGGGAAATGGGCTATGACATCTTTTTTGTCGTTACAGATTTTCATACCTTTGCCACCGCCGCCAAAAGATGCTTTTATAATAACAGGATAACCAAGTCTTTTTCCTAATTTTAATGCTTTTCTAATATTTCCGACGTTACCCGTAGAACCCGGGATAACGGGTATCTTATTTTGCTGCATTATTTCTATTGCTCTGGATTTATTACCTGCAAGTGATATTACTTCAGCAGGAGGTCCTATAAAGACTATATTATTCTGCGCGCAGGCTTCCACGAAGTCAGGGTTTTCTGCAAGAAATCCATAGCCGGGATGAATAGCATCGCAGCCGGTTAATTGTGCGGCTGAAATTATATTGTCCATGTTGAGGTAGCTTTTGGGAGATGCAGGAGGCCCTATGCAGATGCTTTTGTCTGATAATTTCGTGTGTATAGATTCTTTATCTGCTGTTGAATATACCGAAACACTTTCAATTCCAAGTTCTCTACAGGCTCTTATTATTCTTACGGCTATTTCACCCCTGTTTGCTATAAGTATTCTTTTGAACATAATATTATTAATTGTCTTTTTTGATGGTAATCAATGTCTGGCCAAATTCAACCACGTCTTCGTTGGAAACAAGTATTTCTATTATCTTACCGTTGTGCTCTGAATTAATTTTATTCATTAGCTTCATTGCCTCAATTACGCAGAGCGGGTCTCCTTTTTTAATCCTGTCGCCGACTTTTACGAATGGCTGTTCACCGGGACCGGGAGAAGAGTAGAATATACCCACTATTGGAGATTTAACTTCTATTAAATCCGGGGATTCTTCTTCCCGGGGTTCTTGAACCTTCTCTTTTGAGGGTAGAGGTTCTTCCGATTTATATCTGGGATTATTTATGGAAATTTTAACTCCTTCAACTTCAAGCTTGATTTCCTCGATATCGCTATTCTCAACAAGACTTGTTAGTTCTCTGAGTTTCTTGATGTCGAGATTTTCTAATTTTACATTCGAGCCGAATTTATTTTCTTTGATTTTAATATTTTCTAAAATTGAGTCGGGGTATTTTACTAAACTGGATTTTTTAAAACCGGTTTTTTTCTTCTCAAGAAGCTTTCTTGTTTTTTCAGGATAAAAACAGTAACTGAGTATATCTTCCTCTTTATCTGAAAAATTTATAAGCTCATTTTTACATTGCTCGTAAGAATCTTCTGCATTAATGATAGATTTCATATTATCCTTTGAATTTCCTTCCAGTTTATCAAGAATTTTTTTGTCTACTTTTCCGGGGAGCCTGCCAAAGTACCCCAATATAAGTTTTTTTATCTCGTCACACAATATCTCCCATCTCGAGTCAGAAATTACGGCATTTAATATAGCCTGACTTCCTATAATCTGACCTATTGGAGTTGCTAGCCCGGGATTTCCTATCTCTTTTTTTATTTTAAAAACTTCCTCCAGTACAGAATCTATGGCATCCAATTCTCCTATTTCTGCAAGCTGGCGGTTAATGCTTGAAATTAACCATCCCGGGAGCAGGTTTTTATCAGAACTGTTCAGGATAAAGTCAGTAGAGAATAAATCACTCCTGGTAAGCGGGTAAATATATCTTTTTATGATATCGTTTAATTGAATTAATTCTTTATGCTCGAGATTGTGAGAGAAATTTTCACCCTTTAAACTTAAGATAAATGAAAATACAGTATGGTTTTGTTCGCAGTGGGATGAAGGCAGTAAACTCAGGTCAATGCCATCACAACCTTTTTGAAGAGCTTCAAAATAATTGAGTATCTGAAGGCCCCTCAGGTTTGGAGTACTTAAAAATTTAGGTATTTTTATCTCGCTGGCGAGGGCTTCAAAAAGTTTGCCTGTCTCACGGGGCAACATGGTGGACTCGACGTCTTTAATACATATAACACTGCAGCCTGATTCTTCTAAAACTTTTGCAGTTTTTACGTAGAAATCTATATCTCTAGAATTATTGTATATTATTGTCCCCTGGCATGAGGCTTCGTTATCGATAATTGTGGAGATAGTATATTTAAGATTGTCCATGTCATTTAGTGCGTCATATACCCTGAAGATATCTGCACCGTTTATTACACACTGCTTTATAAATCTTTTTATTATGTCATTTGAGTAAACCTCCAGACCTCCAAGATTTCTTGCTCCTGTCAGTATCTGAAGGGGAATGGAGGGTATCTTGTTTTTAACATATGATATAAATCCTATAGGAGTCAGATTAAGATTGCTTTCAAGGATTTTTTCGAAGCCCGGACTTCCGAGTATCTCAAGGCTATCATATTTTATATTCTTGATATGATTTAAAATCATATCAAATGTTTGAATGTCAATATAATGAGTTTCTGCGTTCTGGAATATGTCCCTTAAAGTGATGTCATTTATTTTTATCTTTTTCATTTTTTGTTTTTTTAAGATTTATAACGAGTACCGCTGTGATTGTTTTCACCAAATCTACCAGTATAAAGGGCTCCGTCCCCAATTTCCAGGTTTTAATGAGCGTATCTGTAAGGAAATGAGTGGATGATAAACTGTAGAAATATCCTGCGAGGTGGATGAATCCAAAAAAATGGATAATTATTACTCCTGTAATACAGGAGATAAAAGAGATAAACAATTGATATGAATATGATGGCCTGTTTTTCGATAAGTTTTCATATATATATCCGGATGCAAATGCTGCAGCCATAAATCCTATTATATATCCTCCCGTGGGTCCCGAAAGGGCAACCACGCCATTTTTAAATCCACTAAAAACAGGTAAACCCATAAGACCTGCAAGTATATATATGAGCTGGCTGGTAAAAGCCCAGCTACTTCCTAGAAACATGCCTGATATGAGTACTGTAAAGACCTGTGTTGTTATGGGAACCGGTGTAAAAGGAAGATATATATATGAGTTTGCAGATATAGCCATAAGTATGACAAAAATTAGAGAAAATATCAGCCTGGTGTGGGCGTTGGCTCTTACCTCATAAATAAGAGGATAATTATTCATGACGCCTATATTTTTTGTGTTAAATATTTTATTCATAATAGTTATTCAAAAATGATTTAAATTATTTTTATTGTTTAAAAAATAAATGCTCCATACGTGGCTCTTGAACCATTCTGTTAAGACGCTATGATATGAGTAAAGTTTCAGTTTAATAAATCAGGTTAATTATATTTTAACTTTTAAAAATTGAAACTATTAAATTATAGTCGCGTCTTTTTTTAAAAAGTTTTTATATTATTAATAACCATACTATTCAAATAGAGGGTTTTATGAAATATTTTTTGACCGAAGAACAGCAGATGATAGTGGAAATTTGCCGGAAGATAGTCGAAGAAAGAATTATTCCGGTAAGAGCTGAACTTGATGAAAAGGAAATGTTCCCGGGGGATATAATAAAAGAAATTGGGAAGAGCGACCTTTTCAGATTGTTTGTTCCCGGGGAATATGGAGGAATGGGTACAGGCATTTTTGAAGTATGCCTTGCTACCGAGGAACTCAGCCGGGGCGATTTAGGCATCGCAACTACTTTTGCAGCGTCCGGATTGGGAACCATACCAATAGTTATTGCAGGAAATGAAGCCCAGAAAAAGAAATTCCTGCCGCAACTTGCAGACGGAGTAAGGCTTGCAGCATTTGCACTCTCGGAAGCAGAAGCGGGGAGTGATGTAGGTAATATAAAGACTACTGCGAAAAGAGATGGCGACTATTATATTTTGAACGGCTCCAAACAGTGGATATCCAATGGTGGAGAAGCTGATATCTATACTGTATTTGTAACTACAAACCCTGCTAAAGGAGTAAGAGGAATAAGTGCCGTTATTGTGGAAAAAGGTACGGCAGGATTTGAATTCGGTAAAAAAGAAAATAAACTCGGCATGCGTAGTTCTATGACCAGGGAACTTATATTTACAGATTGCAAAGTGCCGGCAGAGAATTTGCTGGGTAAGGAAGGGACCGGTTTTGTTATTGCTATGAGAACTTTTGACCAGTCAAGACCACCAGTAGGAGCTCAGGCAGTAGGTATAGCCCGGGCTTCTCTGGAAGAAGCATTAAATTACTCAAGGGTAAGAAAGCAATTTGGTGTTCCAATATCTTCGTTCCAGGCAATTCAGCATATGCTTGCTGATATGGCAACAAATATCGAAGCAGCAAGTGCGCTTGTTTACCATACAGCAAAGGTGATTGATAGTGGGCAGAAAAACATAACAGGGCTCTCTTCAATGTCAAAACTTTTTGCAACTGATGTTGCGATGAAAGTTACGGTTGATGCAGTTCAAATACTGGGCGGTTACGGTTATATGAAAGAATATCCACTTGAAAAAATGATGAGGGATGCGAAAGTAACCCAGATTTACGAAGGTACCAATCAGATTATGCGAAACATAATCGCTCTCGATATGATAAAAAGAGGTTTAGATTGAGGAGATTCAAAACCAGCAGCCAATAGAAAATTTTAAGCAGTCTAAACATTATTTCCAATAAGTTTATTTCTATATTTATTGTTCTTTTTAAATCAAAGAGAATGAAGACATCATAAGGTGAGGTGGTTAAGATTAGAATTGTTGTATGCATAAAGCAGGTTCCGGGTACTACCGAAGTTAAAATAGACCCCCGGACCAATAACCTTATAAGAGAGGGAATTGAAAATATAATAAATCCATTTGATTCCTATGCTATCGAGGAAGCAGTAAGGATAAAAGAAAGGCTTAACGATGAAGAAGCAGAGGTAATCTCTATTACTATGGGACCTCCACAGTCTGTAGAGGTATTGAAGGATTCCATATCGGTAGGTGTAGATAGGGCTATACTTATTTCAGATAAAGCATTTGCAGGCGCAGATACACTCGCTACCGCTACCACACTTGTCAGAGCTATAAATAAGATAGGAGGCTGTAAGTTGATTATACTCGGTAAACAGAGCCTTGATGGAGAGACGGGTCAGGTTGGGCCCGAGCTGGCACAAAAGATGGGAATTCCTTTTATAGGTTATGTCAGTGAAATTATGGAGATAAATAAAAATGATATGAAAGTTAAAAGGCTCATGGAAGACAGGTATGAAATTTTTGAGGTGAGCTTTCCTGCTGCCATATCGGTGATAAAAGATATAAACATACCGAGGGTCCCTTCTTTGCGTGGAAAGATAAAGGCTAAAAATGCAAGCATACCAGCCTGGGGATTGAAGGAACTGGGTGCCAGTGAGGATGAGGTAGGACTTGCAGGCTCGTGTACACAGGTTTTAAGAGTTTTTGCTCCAAAGATAAAACGAGAAACAACAATGATCACAGGGACTGCTGAAGAGAAAGTGGAAGAGTTAAATAAAATATTAAAAGAATTAAATGTAGTATAAATGAAATGAATAATAAAGTACTCACTATTAATTTAAAAGAACGCATCTTTCTTACTGAAGAAAAGAAAGATTTATCTGATTACAGGGGTGTGTGCGTATATCTTGAGACAAATGAGGGCAAAGTTGCAGACGTTGGATTTGAGCTGGTCAGCGAAGGAAGGAAGCTTGCTGATAAACTCGGCGTTGAGCTCTCTGCGATAGCAATGGGAAAAGGCATTAAAGAAAGCGCTATGGAAGCTTTTCAGTACGGACTGAATAAGTTATATTTAGCTGACAGCACTGATTTTTCTTATAATCTTGATGATATTTTTTCCGAAACTCTTGCCCGGTTGATATTGCGTTACAGACCCGAAATATTCCTGGCGGGAGCTACCTGGTTTGGGAGAACGTTGATTCCCAGGGTGGCGGCTATCTTAAAAACAGGTTTAAGTGCCGATTGTACAGAATTGGAAATAGACAATGAAAAGAAAGTACTTCTTCAGACGAAACCTGCCTTTGGAGGAAATATTCTTGCAACTATTATTACACGGAATGCAAGGCCACAGATGGCAACAGTTAGACCTCACGTTATGGAAAAAAAGAAGGTCGCAGGAGAGATACGAGACTGTGAAGACAGAGTGGAGTATATAAAGGTTGAACCTTCTGGATTTAAAACAGATTATAAATTAATCGGGATCGATAAAAATCTTAATGAAAGTATAAATATCAATGATTATAAAGTTATAGTATCAGGTGGCAGGGGCGTAGGTGGAAGTGAAAAATTTTCGACTCTTAAGGAACTTGCCGGTCTTCTGGGCGGTGCAGTAGGTGCATCAAGAGCCGCGGTTGATTCAGGCTGGATATCTTATCCTCACCAGATAGGGCAGACCGGAAAAACAGTTAACCCCAGAATTTATATAGCATGCGGTATATCCGGAGCAATCCAGCATCTTGTGGGAGTTCAGAGTTCGGATATTATAATTGCCATAAATAAAGACCCGGCTGCACCTATATTCAAAGTAGCTGATTATGGAATCGTGGGAGATTTATTTGAAGTAGTACCGATGCTGATAAAAAGAATCAAGAGTGGCAGGACTCTTATTTAGTTAAAATATCTGTATTAAAGAACCACCGGTAAATTATAATTCTTCTTTGTGAGTTTCATCGCAGGATACCAGCATTTCAATATCCTTAACATTTAAAAAAACAATTTCATTTTTACCGCTTATATCTAACTTTGCTTTATGGGAGTCATCCAGTTGATATACTTCGGCTTCTGTTACTGGAATGAATTTGGTATTCTGGGCATTAATGTAGTCTAAGATTCTACCACTGGTCATAATATATATATAACCCCTTATTATAGAAGAGTTTGTTTTTATTTTTACACGTACTTTTTCTTTAGGTACTTTTATGGTCACTTCATTTAAAAATAATGTCAGTTTAAAAATAATTTGCGCATCTACATTAAATATTAAAAAACATTATGAGGATATTTGCAATTAAATAAATTAATAAAATATTTGCATTAAAAAATATTTTTATATGATATTTTATAAGAGCGATATAAATTATAAGGAATTTTGTTATAATTGTATTGAGATTTACTTAATATATTATTTTATGATATATTTTAACAAGTATTAAATTATTACACCGGTGTATTTAATATGTTAAACAGAGAGGGCAAAAATAAGGTTAATATGGCTGAAGAACACATGATGAAAGCTCTTATGGATTATATTACGGATAGCATATATTTTAAGGATTTAAAAAGTAGATTCATAAGGATTAACAAAGCATGTGCGGAAAAGTTTGGGATGAATGAGCCTGAAGAAGCAGTTGGGAAGACTGATTTTGATATTTTTACTAAAGAGCATGCCAGGCAGGCATTCAAGGATGAACAGAATATAATAAAAACAGGTAAAGCTATTGTAAATATTGAAGAGAAAGAGACATGGAAAGAGAGTATTACATGGGCTTCATCAACAAAGATGCCTCTCTACAACGATAGAGGGAAAATAATCGGAACTTTTGGAATCACCAGGGATATAACTGACAGGAAGAAGGCGGAAGAAGAAATCAAGGAAAGCAGATCCAGAATTGAAGCAGTGCTTCATTCTACTGCAGATGGTATTTATGCTACTGATGAAACCGGGAAAATTTTATTGCACAACAATAAGTTTCTGGAATTATGGAGCATTCCTGAAAAGCTTATAAAGATACAGTCAAATGAAGAAGTTCTCAATTTTATGGCGGGATTTTTTGACGATGCTGAAGAGTTTAAAAAAAGGGTTGCCGGGCTCAACAAATCTGAAATTGATTGTGTTGATATTCTTAACTTAAAAGATGGCAGAATATTTGAGCGAACTTCATGTCCACTAAAAATGGATAACACAGTTATTGGAAGGGTATGGTCTTTCAGGGATATAACGGAACAGAAGAAAGCAGAGGAAAGGATATGGTATTTATCCTTTCACGATAAATTAACAGGTTTATATAATAGAGCTTACTTCGAGGAGGAATTAAAGAGATTAAATACCCAGAGGAAACTTCCTTTAAGCATCATTTTTTGCGATGTTAATGGTTTGAAAGAAATGAACGATAATTACGGGTATGATAAAGGTGACAAGCTACTTCGTAAAATAGCGGGGATACTGAAGAGTTCTTTTAGAAGTGAGGATGTAGTGGTTAGATGGGGCGGAGATGAGTTTGTTATAGTTCTTCCAATCACGGAAGAAAAAATCGCTGATGATATCATAGATAGGATATATAAAAAGTGCGAACTGGAATCCAGGCCGGGTTTTCCGGTAAGTGTTTCAATAGGTAGAGCTGTTAAAGATAAGATTTATCAGAGTATTAATTTAGTGGTGAATGAAGCCGAGAAAAAAATGATGATGCATAAAAAAGCTATTAAGAACAATTCCTGAGCGTCTGAATATCATAATTTATGACATTTTTTACTTTTCCAGATATAGTATTTAAATCTTTTTATCCTGAGATAATGATTATAATTAGTTTCCAATTCATAGAGAATTCTGGATAGCGAGAATCCTCTTTCTATATCTTTTAGCAGAATGGTTTTTTGGATATTGGTTCCTTATCAGAATGTTTAAGTTCCTTTATGCCAATATTTATATTTATACTTATCAACTGACTGCACAATTGCAATTATGCTGTATTTAAACAAATATTAACTTCAAGGTGCAACAGGAATCTGGCAGGAAATTAAAAATTGTACTGTTGTATGGTATGAAACTATAGAAATATAGTTGCGTCTATCTAAAAGTTGCAGGGTAAGATATTTTTTTAAAAAATAACATTTTTATTCGAAAAGGATGAACCGTGAAAGAAATGAATCAAAAAGAAATTGAGAATATTATTCCTCATAGATACCCGTTTTTACTTGTCGATAAAATTCTTGAGGTTGAACCGGGCAAAAGAATTAAAGCAGTAAAATATGTAAGAGAAGATGAATTTTATTTTAAAGGTCATTTCCCATCCAACCCAATTATGCCCGGCGTACTTATAGTAGAAACTATGGCACAGGCAGGAGCTGTACTTGCTTTGATGGCACCTGAAAATAAGGGCAGGATTGCACTTTTTGCAGGGATAGATAAGGCAAGATTTAGAAGAATAGTCAGGCCGGGAGATGAGCTGGTGCTTGAAGTGGAGCTGGAAAACATTAAAAGGAATATTGGCAGGGCAAAGGGGAGAGCGACAGTTGAAAATCAAATAGCCTGTGTTGCTGAAATTATGTTTGCTATAAGTTAGATGCTAAATAAAAACTTTAGACGGGGGTAGTTAAAATTTCTGGGATTTTAAGAAAAGTTGTTTTTATGTTTCCCGGACAGGGTTCGCAATACAGTGGAATGGGCATGGAGTTTTTAGATGCTTTCAGCGAGTACAGGGAGTATTTTAAAGTGTCTGGCGATTTAGTAGGAACAAATTTATTGGGAATAATCAATGGTGGGAACCAGGACAGTTCGCTTGATGATACGCGATTTAGCCAGATTTCGATTTATACTTTAAGCTGTGCTTTAAATGATTATTTAATAAATAATCTCTCTATAAGTAAGGAGTGTGTTGATACAGTTATGGGACATAGTCTTGGGGAATACAGCGCTCTTTACAGTTCAGGAGCTTATAGTTTTGGCAAAGGCGCGGAACTTGTCGGGTATCGGAGCATGATTACCGCTAAAGAGGGAAAAAACAATAAAGGTATGATGGTTGCTGTTCTGGGAGAAGAATTGTTTAAAATAATGAATATATTAGAAAGTTATAACGGCAGGGTTTTTATTGCTAATTACAATGATTACAGGCAGACAGTAATAAGCGGTTATGAAAATTCGGTTAAAGAGTTAATAGAAGATTTCAAATCAAATGGGATAAAAAAAATGGTTATACTAAAAGTAGGAATAGCTTCTCACTGTCCTGTTATGAAGAAAGTTTCGGATGAACTGGGCAGGTTCATAAATAATAATATCGATTTTAATGACATTAATTTGCCCTTTTTTTCTACCACTGAACTGGATTATAAAAATAAAGAGGAAATAGCAAAGACTCTCAGAGGCCAGCTTGTAAATCCTGTAAGGTGGGTTGAAAGTATAGAGTATTTGCTAAAGAAAGGCGTAAGTATTTTTATTGAAGTGGGCCCCGGCAAAGTATTAACCGGGCTGGTTGGGAGGATTGCCAGAGAGAATGGCAAGGAAATTATTTTGCTTAATACCGATAAAATGGAGGATATCCAAAATTTAAAAAAAATATTAAAAGAGGAAGGAATAATAAATGAGGCTTGAAGGTAAAGTAGCCCTTATAACCGGAGGAGCCAGGGGCATCGGGAAAAAAATTTCCGAAACATTCCTGGGAGAAGGTGCAGATGTTTTTATTTTTGATGTTAACAGGAATGAGGGAGAGAATACCGCTGGTGAATTCAGAAGAGCTTATGGCAAAAGCAGAGCATACTTTTTTGAAGTTGATATAACAGACGAAAAAGCAGTAGAAAATTCGATAGAGAAAATTATCGAAGAAAAAGGAAGAATTGATATTCTGGTTAATAATGCTGGTATCACACGTGATAATTTAATATTAAGGATGAGTCTTGCAGACTGGAAAAAGGTAATTGATATAAACCTGACAGGAGCATTCGTATGCTCAAAGTATGCAGCTAAATATATGTTAAAAAACAGAAGTGGAAGGATAATAAATATTTCTTCGATAGTAGGAGTCCATGGCAACGCGGGTCAGAGTAATTATTCTTCTTCAAAAGCTGGAATAATAGGTTTAACAAAAACTCTGGCAAAGGAACTTGCAGGAAGAAATATTCTCGTAAATGCAATAGCTCCCGGCTATATAGAGACAGAAATGACAGGTATGTTAAGCGATAAAATAAAAGAGAATCTGATGGCCCAGATACCTGTAAGGAGGCTTGGCAGCATTAATGATGTAGCAAAGCTGGCGCTTTTTCTGGCGTGTGATGATTCAAGCTATATAACAGGGACAGTAATAAATCTGGATGGTGGAATGGGTATTTAATAAGTATGTCTTTAATGAAGAATGGCGGTTCTTAAAGGGGATAGATAATTTAAAAAAGAGAGAGATTAAGTAAATTTAAAAAGACGGATAATTTTTTATAAGTAAGGGGATTATTATTGAGAGCAGAAAAAGATAAAAGAAGAGTTGTGATAACTGGACTGGGTGTTATAACTTCACTTGGGATGGAGATTGGGGAATTCTGGAATAATTTGATTTCGGGCAAACCGGGTGTTAGCAAAATCAAGCATTTTGATGTAGAAAAGATAGCTTCCAGAATTGCGGCCCAGGTTAAAGATTTTGAACCTGAAAATTATATGAGTTTTAAACAGGCTAAAAGAATGGACAGGTTTGCACAGTTTGCAGTGGCTGCTGCGTCAGAGGCCATTAAGGATAGCGGTCTTAAGATAAATCAATTTAATGAAAATGATGTTGGAGTTTATGTAGGAAGTGGTGTAGGAGGCCTCTCAACCATGGAAAAGCAACATATAAAGCTGCTGAGTAAAGGAGCCAATAAGGTCAGCCCTTTTCTTATTCCCATGATGATAAGCAATATGGCTGCCGCACAGGTTTCTATAATGAGCGGTGCCAAGGGACCGGTAAGCACAACAACTACAGCCTGCGCCGCAGGCTCAAATGCCATAGGTGATGCATTTGAAATTATTAAGAGGGGTGATGCGGAAATTATGATTGCAGGCGGAAGCGAAGCTGCCGTAACACCGCTGGGAATGGCAGGATTTTCTAATATGCAGGCTCTTTCTACAAGGAATGATGAACCTGAAAAAGCATCCAGACCATTTGATAGAGACAGGGACGGGTTTGTTATGGGCGAAGGTTGTGGAATATTGATTCTGGAAGAACTGAAATCTGCTTTAAAAAGGAATGCTAAAATATACTGTGAAATGTTTGGGTACGGGCTATCAGGTGAAGCTTATCATGTTACTGCTCTTGAGGAATCAGGAGTAAACGTAGCAAGGTGCATGAAAAATTGTCTTGACGAAGGAGGAATAAAAATAGAAGAAGTAGACTATATTAATGCACACGGAACTTCGACTCCTTTAAACGATACTGTTGAAACTGCCGGGATAAAAAGGTATTTTGGGAAACATGCCTATAATATAAACTTGAGCGCGATAAAATCAATGACCGGCCACTGCCTTGGCGCATCGGGTGCAATTGAAGTGGTATCGACTGCGCTTACTATAAAAAATGATATAATACCTCCCACAATTAATCTCGATAATCCTGATGAGGGGTGTGATTTAAATTATACTGCGAAAATAAGCCATAAAAGAGAGATTAATATTGCCCTTTCTAATTCAATGGGATTTGGCGGGCATAATGTTGCGCTGGGTTTCAAGAAATATCTGTAAATAAATAAAAAGGTAGTAAGATAAGGATTATGGAAAAAATAAAATGTGAGAATTGCAATAGAGATATTGATAGCGAGGTTTTCTTATTAAATTTGAAAGTATGCCCGTTTTGTAACCATCATCATGTGATTGGTGCAATGGAAAGATTACAGATTACCGTAGATGATAATAGTTTTGTTGAAATAGGAAAGAACGTAAGTTCCATTGATTTCTTGAATTTTTTTGATGTCAAATCTTATAGCATAAGGCTCAAAGAAGCGAGGTTAAGTACTGGTTTGAGTGAAGCAATTATAGCCGGAGAGGCCAGGATAGAAGGGATTGGTCTTGCTATCGGCATCATGGATTTTGGGTTTATGGGTGGAAGCATGGGCAGTGTGGTTGGTGAGAGAATAAGAATTTTAGCCAATCATAGTATTGAGAAACATATTCCACTCGTCATATTCTGCGCATCTGGAGGTGCCAGAATGCAGGAGGGCACCGTATCTCTTATGCAGATGGCAAAGACAGTGTCAAGCATAAACAGAGTGAAAGAAAATGGGATACCTTACATTTCTGTTATTACAAATCCAACATCAGGCGGTGTAAGCGCAAGTTTTGCTACCCTCGCAGATATTATAATAGCAGAACCAAATTCGCTTTTCTGCTTTGCAGGTCCCCGTGTTATAAAGCAAACTATAAAAAAGAATCCGCCGCCTGATTTTGGCATGGCGGAGAGGAATTTAAAAAACGGCCAGGTTGATATGATTGTAAATAGAAATGATTTAAAAGGTGTTCTGGCAAATATATTAAGACTGTTTAAATAGTATTGTAAGAGTTAATTGTTATTTATCAGGTGATTTTATGGATTTTAAAAGAATGGCAGAAATTCCTAAAAACTATCTTAAAGAGATACTGGGCGCACTTTCAAAGCTCGAAAAGTTAAAGAAGATTCCTTTCTTCAGTGGTATTCACTTCAGAGATGCCGAGAGAGACCTGAACCAGAAGATTAAGAGCTATAAAAAGATTGAGAGAGATGCCGGCAGGGCTTGGAAAGTTGTAGAACTTTCAAGGAATGAAGGACGGCCGCAATGTTATGATTATATAAATGGTATATTTGATAATTTTATTAGTCTGAGTGGAGATAGATTGGGCGGGGAAGACAAATCCATAATAGCCGGTCTTGGAAAGGTTAATGGTAAAACTGTCGCGGTTATAGGTCATAATAAGGGCAGGGATATACAGGAAAGGGTTGAGTATAATTTTGGTATGGGTACACCTGAGGGTTACAGGAAGTCGCAAAGGGTCATGAGACTGGCTGATAGGTTTGGATTTCCGATAATAACTTTTATAGATACCCCGGGAGCTTACCCTGATGTTGAAGCTGAGGATAAAGGTCAGGCAGGTGCGATTGCAAAAAGCATTTCATTAATGTTTGAAGTTAATATCCCGCTAATCTCTATTTTAATTGGTGAAGGTGGAAGCGGGGGAGCGCTGGCACTTGCTGTTGGGAATGAGGTAGCGATGCTTGCGAATTCAACTTACTCTGTTATTTCGTCTGAAGGATGCGCAGCTATATTATGGAAAAGTCCTACCGGTATAAAGCTCGCTGCAAAAAGTTTAAGATTAACATCAAAGGATCTTATAAGACTTAAGGTTATTGACAGGATTATTCCCGAACCATTTGGTGGTGCGCAGAATGCGCCCGAAAGAATGGTAAAAATTGTAAAGAAATATATTGTGAATACTCTTGATAAATACAGCCGTTTTTCAAAAGAAAAGATAAAATCTGACAGGGCCGAAAAATTTGAATCAATGGGTTTTTTTAATTCTTAATAAGCACGAGCGTGTAAGATAAATTATTATTTTCTGATAAAAATAATGCTACTGCTGCTTTAGCTTCCTGTAAATAATATGACACTTGAATTCGGT
Organism: uncultured Actinomycetota bacterium; assembly: GCA_964556165.1. GTDB lineage: Bacteria > Actinomycetota > Humimicrobiia > Humimicrobiales > Humimicrobiaceae > JAQVEM01. The sequence goes on from CAZKVH010000004.1 coordinate 40,304, forward strand.
GGTATATAGGTTCCTGCTTCTGGAATCTGATTAATGACGGTGTTAACTTCTATGGCATAGTTGGTATCCACATAGCTTATTTCATATTTAATTCCGGTAGAGTCAAGCTTATTTATGGCTTCTTCCAGGCTTAATTGTGTGAGACCCGGTACTATGACAAGAGGTTCATTCGAGGAAATAATAAGCCTTACCAGGCTATTTTTCTCTACTTTAGAACCTGTCGGTGGTATTACTTCAACAATTTTTCCTGGCTCATTTATAATATCTCCTTCTTTTATAGGATGTTTGCTGCTTTCTACAATAAGACCGAGGGATGTAAGATAATTAAAAGCTTCTATATAACCCTCTCCTATGATATTTGGAACGAGTATAAGCTCTGTACCCTTACTTACTGTAAGGTCGACGGATTCCCCGGGCTTAATGGGTTTATTGAATTCCGGAGCATGACTTATAACTGTATTTTCTTTAAATGTGTCAGAATAATCTCTGGAAATATTTCCTTCTAAAAGTTTGTTGTTCTGGAGTATAATCCGCGCATCTTCAATGCTGAGCCCGATTAAATTAGGTGTTGATATGGCATCATTTTCTGGTCCCATGCTAATAATTATATTGATATCACTGCCGGCAGGTATATCCTCACCCGGTCCGGGATTCTGCTCTATTATAAAGCCCTCCGGTATGTCAGAGTTATAAGTCTGGTTTTCCACCTTAAGATTTAAGCCATAAGTTGATAATATTTCTTCAGCGTTTTCCAGAGGAATATTCTCGACAGGGGGGACTAATACGGTATCAGAGGAATTAAAGGATTCAGAACTATAATATTTGTAACCATAAATTATAGATAGGCTCATGAAGGTAAACATTAGAATGCCTGTTACGATTATAGTTATAAGGTACCCTGCTTTTTCCTTAGAAAAAACTGCTCTTTCTAAATTCTTTGATTTTATATTAAAACTTAAGGGCTTTTCTGTATGGTATTCCTGAAGATCCTCCAGGAGTTCTTTTATATCCGGGTAACGTGACTGAGGGTCTTTTTCAATACAGTGCATGACTATTTTTTCAAGTTTTTCTGGTATATTATCTATTAATTCAGATGGTTTCAAAGGTTTTTCATATATGTGTTTAAGACTTATATCAATTGAACTCCCTCCTCTAAATGGTACATCAGCAGTTAGCATCTCATACATTACAATTCCAAGAGAGTAGATATCTGTTCTGTGGTCAAAAACTTCTCCTTTTGCCTGTTCAGGTGATATATAATGAGCGGTTCCGATGATATTTAATGTTTTTGTCACATCAGTACCAATGGACTTGGCTATTCCGAAGTCAGTAACTTTTATTTTCCCTTCCGGGGTTACCAGAATATTCTGTGGTTTGATGTCACGGTGCACAAGGTTATTTCTATGAGCAAGGTATAGCGCACTTGAAATCTGTACTGCGTAATCGACCGCAGTTTTATGGGGCAATGGTCCTCTTTTTTCAATAATTTCTTTCAGGCTTTCACCTTTTATGTATTCCATACAGATGAAGTAAGAGCCATTGTGTTTCCCCCAGTCATATACCTGAACGATGTTAGGATGGCTTAATCGGGCGAGTATTTGCGCTTCACTTTTAAATCTTGCCACAAAATTTTTATCGTTTGCATGATTAGCTGATAGTATCTTTATAGCAACTTTCCTTCCTAATCTCAGGTCATCCCCTAAATAGACATCAGCCATTCCTCCCGTAGCGATTTTTTTTATAATCCTGTATCTTTTCAAAACCAATTTATTTTTTTCAGAATTGTTATTATCCATTTTCTTTATATCTTAATTGCTATTACAGTTATATTATCCATACCACCTTTTTTAATTGCTTCTTTTATAAGATTTCCCACTATGCTCTTTGTTTCGTTGTAACTATTAACAATATTTAGAATTTCCTTATCTCTCAACATAGAGTTAAGTCCATCGGAGCATATAATAATTATGTCTTCAGGTAATATTTTATATGAGTAAAAATCGGGTTCTATATCCTCAGCAACACCGATTACATTGGTGAGGTAATTTCTTTGAGGGTGATTGAAGGTATCTTCATAGCTTATTTCACCTTTTCTCAACAGTTCCCCTACTATAGTATGGTCGGAAGTTAACAGCTTGAGTTCGTCTTTTCTTTTTATATAAACCCTGCTGTCACCGATGTGGATAATATGATATCTGTTTTTGTGAATATAACATGCGCTTAAAGTCGTTCCCATACCGTAATATTTCGGGAGTGAAAAAGCCTTTTTAAATACTTCTTTATTAGAAATTTTAATACTGCTTATCAATAAATCTTTTATTGTATTTTGCGTCAGCTCGATTTTTACTTCGTGGGGAGAGCCTGTTTTTTCTCCTGATGTAGTTGATTTTTTTATATCTGAAAGCCTGTTTTTGAACTCCTTTACAAAAGTTTCTACAGCAAGCTTGCTTGCAACTTCTCCAGCCCTGTGACCACCCATGCCATCACATACGACAAACAGATTGTCACCGGCATAAAAATAATCTTCATTTTTTTCTCTGTATGTTCCGATATCTGTATCTGCGAAATAGTCCATGCAATTATTATATGTTATTATTTTGCATTTATAAAATTATATTAATATGTAAAATTTATAATTAATGCATTCTGCAATGCATTGAATATTAAAAATGAAATTTAAATATACCGGGGCGTTTGCAGTTAGTTGTTATATAATAAGGGCAGTGTTATTTTGTTTTTTTATGTTTGATTGCAAATAGAGCTCTAATTATGGTGATAAAGAGCAAAAAAGCTAGTATTATAAGATAAATGCCTATAATAATTGTAAGTAGAACTGTTAAATAAAGAAAGGTGAAAATAAGTTGAATATTTATGAAGAAGCGCTGGAGATGCATAAAAGGAATGCGGGTAAGATTGACATAGTTAGCAAGGTAAAAACAGAAAATGAACACGACCTTTCACTTGCCTATTCTCCGGGTGTTGCAGAACCATGCAGAATTATTTCAAAAAATCCCCGGTATTTAAATACTTATACAGCAAGAGGCAACATGATAGCGGTGGTAAGTGACGGGTCTGCAGTTCTGGGGCTTGGTAATATCGGGGCAAGGGCAGCGCTTCCGGTTATGGAAGGTAAGTGTGTTCTTTTTAAACAATTTGGTGGAGTATCAGCTTTTCCTCTATGCATAGATAGTCAGGATAATGAGGTGATAGTTAATACTGTAAAAATGCTTGAACCATCATTTTCGGGAATAAACCTGGAGGATATTGCGGCTCCAAGATGTTTTGAAATAGAAGAAAGATTAAAGAAAGAAACGGGGATGCTTATCTTTCATGATGACCAGCATGGAACAGCTATTGTAACAATGGCCGGATTATTTAATGCTCTGAAAGTATATAATAAAAATATAAAAGAGGTAAAGATAGTTATAAATGGAGCAGGAGCGGCGGGTACATCTATTACTGACTTGCTGAACTATGTAGGTGTTATTAATATAATTGTATGTGATAGAAATGGAATAATATATAGAGGAAGAGGAGACTTAAACAACGCCAAGGAAAAAATAGCAGAATATACAAATCCGGACAATATCAGAGGGGGTCTCCTGGACGCAGTGGAGGATGCCGATATATTTATTGGGGTATCGACAGCAGATATTCTCTCTAAAGAAATGATAAAAAGAATGACAAAAAGCCCTGTCATATTTGCTCTCGCTAATCCCGAGCCAGAGATAAAACCCGAAATTGCAGTTAGGTGCGGGGTAAAGATTATTGCTACGGGAAGAAGTGATTACCCCAATCAGATAAATAATGTACTGGCATTCCCCGGAGTGTTTAGAGGCGCTCTTGATTCAGGGGCTCTTGAGATAAATAAAGAAATGAAAATAGCTGCGGCAGAAGCTATCGCAAAAATAGTTGAGAATGACCTGAGAGAAGATTATATTATACCAAAACCTTTTGATAAAAGAGTTCTTCCTTCTGTTGCTGTAAGTGTCGCAAGAGCTGCAGCAGAGACCGGAATAACATGCGGCAAAGTTAATCTTGACCTTATAAGAAAAAAAGCAGAAAAGATTACAGGAAGAATTAGCTGAAAATTAATTTGCATTAAAACCCCTATTTTGTAAGATTTTCATCAAATTTATTAATTATAAAAAAACATTATAAATTATGTTGACAAATTAAGTTTATCAATATAGTATATAAACTAAGTTAATAACATTTGATGCATATTAATGAAACTCAGAAAACCCAAGCATATAAGAAAAATAAATACGGCATCTGTCCTTAGTATAATAAGGGAAAGCCCACTCGTAACAAAGTCAGATATTGCAAAAAAAATTAACATTTCCCAGCAAACCATCAATAAAATAGTGAAGGAACTAATGTCCAGAAAACTAGTTATAGAAGATGGATTAAGGGAATCAACAGAGGAAGGCGGAAAAAGGCCGGTACAGTTAAAGTTTAATGAAAACGCAGGCTATATAGTCGGCGCTATGATGGGACCTAAAAAAATAAAGACAATACTCACCAATTACAATAACAATATAATGATAGAAAAGGATGTCAAGAATGACCTCCGGGCAAGCTCTGAAGCAACCATTTCAAAAATGATAAGAATGTTTGAAGAGATGATTGATAAAACTGGTATAGATAAAAGTATGGTTCTTGGTATCGGGATAGGTGTCCCGGGAATAGTTGATGAAAAAAATGGTATTATTCGTTTACTCCCATATATGCCTCACTGGAAGGATATAAGAATTGCAGAAATCGTAGAAGATAAAATGGGGATAAGTGTCCTTGTATGTAATGAGAACAGGGTGCGTTGCTACGGGGAAAAAATGTTCGGTATGGCAAAGGAATTTAGCGATTTTGCGGTCATTCTAACAGGATATGGTATAGGCGGTGGGTTCTCTATAGATGGCAAATGCGTAACAGGTGAGCATCTTTTCGCGGGTGAATTTGGACACATGAAATTAAGTGCCGATGGTCCTAAATGTGTCTGTGGAAATAATGGTTGTCTGAATGCACTTATAAACACCGAAAGGATTAATGAACTGATAAAAGAAAATATGGGCGCAGCTGATTATAAGAGTTCGATTCTTGTTAAAAAATTTAAAGAAAGTAATTTAAAAATTGACTCAAAAAAATTATTTGAGTGCTTCTATAATGGTGATAATCTTGCCAAAAAAATTATTGACGAAATATCATACTGGCTGGGGATAGCAATATCTATAATTGTTGCAGTTATAGACCCCGAACTAATAATAATAAGTGGAGAATACACAGCAGGTGGAGATTACCTGATAGAGAAAGTAAAGGAAATCGCTGAAAAAAATATTTTACCTTCTGTTAAGAAGAGCATTAATATCAAATATTCTCAGTTAGGGAAAAAAGCAGGTCTGGTTGGTGTAGTTGGAATGGTTCTGGACCAATTGTTATGAAAGATTATTTTGAATGAAAGTGCATGTTGTTAAAATTAGATATGCTAGAGGTAGTGAATATTAAAGAAAATGTTTTTAAATGGGATTTAAAGTATTAAAAGGTTTTTGAAAGATATGGAGAGAGGAAGGAATAAATAATTGTTGCTGGAAGTAGAGGATGTTGTAAAAACTTTCCCCGGTACAGTAGCACTGGACGGTGTTAATTTTAGCCTGAAAAAAGGAGAAATACATGCGATTGTAGGTGAAAATGGAGCTGGCAAATCAACACTTATGAAGATTCTATCGGGAGCCTACATAAAGGACTCTGGAAAAATAATTATTGATGGCCAAGAGACAGAAATAGGAAACTTTGATGCTGCCAGAGCTCTAGGAATAAGTATGATTTACCAGGAGCTGGAAAATATTCGGAAGCTTACAGTTGCAGAGAATATTTTTCTTGGGAAATTACCGAGGGCAAGGATTCCAATTTTTGTTGATTTCAAAAAACTTGTCAGCGAAACAAGAAAGATACTTAAAGAATTTGATGTTGACGTAGACCCCAGAAGAAAGCTTTCTACACTAACTACGGCAGAACAGCAGTTTATAGAAATAATTAAATCTATAACTACTAAAAATGCCAGGATTATAATTATGGACGAGCCTACGTCATCTCTTACCGAGAAAGAGGTGGGAAAATTATTCTCAATAATAAAAGAGCTTAAAAGACAGGGAGTTAGTGTAATTTACATTTCGCACAGGCTTGATGAAGTTGTAGGCATTGCTGACAGGGTGAGTGTATTTCGTGATGGCAAAAATCGTGGAGTGATAGAAAAAGGTGAATTTGATACCAATAAAATCGTGTCATTGATGATAGGGCATGAATTAAAAACTACCGGTAAGAGTGTTATTAAAAATGAAGATGTGATTTTCGAAGTTAAAAAACTATCGATAAGAAATAAAATTATTGATTTTAACATGAAGTTATTAAAAGGGGAAATCCTCGGGATAGCAGGATTGATGGGGTCAGGTAAGGATGAGCTGGTAAAAAGTATAGTTGGGCTGTGGCCCTCACAGTCAAAAGAAATTTATTTCCTTGGAAACAAAATAAAAATTAAACATCCCGCAGATGCAATAAAATACGGGATTATATATCTTCCAGAAGAGAGGAAATTGCAGTCTCTCTTTCTGGATATGAGTGTAAGCAATAATATATCTCCATTGTGGTTGTTTAATGTTGAAAAAAAATTCTTTTTAAATAGCAATAAAGAAACAGAACTGGCGAATATATATATTAGAAGATTGTCCATAAAAACACCTTCGGTTTCAACAATAGCCGTTGACCTTAGTGGGGGCAATCAGCAGAAAGTTATTTTTTCCCGTATGTTAACGATTAAACCGAAATTAATGATTTTAAATGATCCTACAAGAGGTATAGATGTAGGCAGCAAGGAAGAAATCTACAGGATAATTAAAGAGCTCGCTTCTAACGGGACATCGATACTTGTTCTGTCTTCAGAAATTCCGGAGATAACAAAATTAGCAAATAGTGTAATTGTGTTATCAAAAGGTGAAATACGCGGTGAGTTTTCGGGTGATGATGTTACAACAAAAAATATTGTCAGGGCGGTAACGAGGGCATAGATGGAAAAGAAAGATAATAAATTAGTAAATATATTAAGAAACCAATCGCAGTTGATAATATTAATTTTGCTTGTAATTGTGTTTTCCGTAACAACTCCAAGCTTTCGTACGACTGGTAATTTCTTAAATTTACTAAAACAGGTAACAGTAATAGGGGTTATAAGCTGCGGAATGACCCTTGTTGTAATAAGCGGATGTCTTGACCTTTCTGTTGGGTCCGTTTTTTCTTTATTGAATCTTGTCTCTATCTCCTTGCAAATTAATAATAATTTTCTGGGAGTTATTATGCCGCTTGTGATAGCTGTTTTTATAGGTTTTTTTAACGGGTTTATTGTCACGAAATTTAAGGTTAATTCTATTATTGTTACCCTGGGTTCTCTTTCATTATTTTCAGGTTTAGCTCAACTGGTTACGAATGGAGCCATAATATCCGGTGTAACAGGTACCTGGTATGGATTTATTGGTCGTGAGAAGTTATTAGGTATCCCGGTGCATGTGTATGTATTCTTTATAGTTGCTATTATATCTCAGGTTTTGCTGAGCAATACGGCTTTCGGTAGAAAAATAAAATATGTCGGAACCAATGATTCTGCTGCAGAAATTGCCGGCATAAAATCTGGAAGAGTAAGAACTATAGCATTTATAATATCCAGTCTTTTTGTGGCCATAGCAGCATTAATTTATAGTTCGAGGATGACGACTGCAAGCCCCGTTGCTGGAGCTGGTTATGAATTTGATGCGATAACAGCTGTAGTTATTGGAGGGACAAGTCTGGCCGGTGGAAAAGGTAGTATATTCAAGACAATTATTGGAGTCTTATTGTTAGCGTTAATAGTTAATATTCTAACTTTATATAATGTTATGTATTCTTTTCAGAATATTGTTAAAGGTATCTTAATAATAATTGCAATAATTATTGATATAAGGGTCAGGAGAAGAATTGAAGCTTGAGAAAATTAGAAATTTTATAAACGAACAAAAAATATTGCTAATAATACTGGTGCTGGGAGTTTTTTTAGCATTTGATTCGGATTATTTTCTAACTTTTACGAATATAGTAAATATTTTTCATACCATATCATATGAGGGAATGATAGTAATTGGTATGGCTCTTTTAATTATTGTTGGTGAAATAGATCTTTCCGTAGGTTCTGTTATGGCATTCGGGGCAGCTCTTTCAATTATATTTCAGCCTTATGGGATTCTTACTGCAATAATTGCCGGGATTGCAGGTGGCATTACAATTGGATTAATTAATGGCCTGATAACGACCAAGCTTAAATTACCCTCAATTGCTGTCACACTTGGCACAATGGTGTTTGTTAGCGGTGTGGTTTTTGCGATTACAAAGGAGCATACGCTAAAAGGTGCGAATGAGAATTTTGTGTTGATTACCCAGACGGAACTCTTCCGAATACCTATGCCGGTAATTGTTTTTATAATTATGATAATTATATTTGAGATTATTTTACAGAGGACAATTATCGGAAGGCATATTTTTGCTGTAGGAGGTAATGCGATAGCAAGCAAATTTTTTGGAATTAAAGTGGATTCAGTAAGGATATTTTGCTTTATGATAACCGGTTTCCTGGCAGGTCTGGCAGGTGTGATGCTTGCAGGAAAACTAAATGTAGCGTCGGGTAGAATTGGTGAAGACAGCGCTGTTTTTGTTATTACCGCTGTTTTACTTGGAGGAATAAGTATGGAAGGAGGAGAAGGGAGTATTTCCAAGGCATTTCAGGGTATTCTACTTCTGGGCGTAATCAATAACGCAATGGTTATTTTAAAGATATCCTCTTTTATACAGGAGATGATAAGAGGACTTTTACTAATCTTGATAGTTGTAATTGATGCAATTAGTGTGGAGAAGAAGAAATATTTGTAGTTTGCTTGGGCTAAAGATAATTATAAAGGTATTTAAAATGGGTTATTTAAAAAAATGGTATGGTTAATTAATAAATATTTTATCAACTTTATAACTTTTTATAGAAGGAGGTGATTGAGTAAAATTTGCAGGTTTATTTGAGAGGGTTACCTTTTCAAAAAAACTCTTATATCATTCTAAACAAGAAAGGAGGGAAATATAAATGAAAAGATTATCATTTTTGGTAGTAGCATTATTGGTAGTAATTTCGATGATATCAGTATTTATATTTTCTGGATGTGAAGCAGAAGAAGCTGCAGAAGAAGCTGCAGAAGAAGTAGCAGAAGAAGTTGAAGAAGAAGCTGAAGAGGAAGCTCCTGCTGAAGAAGGAGAAAAGACTGTTGTATTGCTGAATATCGGAATGCAGTCTCCGTATCCACCTCTATATCAGGAAAATTTAGAGATGAGGCTGGGAGAGGCTGGAATAGAAATGTTCTCCTTTGATGGAGAATTCGATGCACAGTTGCAGTCAAGCCAGATGGATGACGCAATTGCCATGGATCCTGACGCAATAGTTCTTTTCCCAGTAGATTCACAGGCTCTTGCTACAGGAATCAAGAAAGCACATGACGCAGGGATAGTTGTGATCATGGGTAATGGTGCACCAGTAGAAGAGTCAGTGCCATATACAGCTTTATACTTTGGTCCTAATAATGTTGAAGAAGGTAAAGTTGCTGGAGGAGCTGCAAATGAAATACTGGCTGATGGTGGCAACGTAGTTATAGTTGAGGGAGCTACCGGTCAGGACGCATCAATAGGAAGGACAGACGGATTTAAGGAAGTTTTGAATGATGGTATAGAAGTCCTTGCAGCACAGCCAGCAGACTGGGTAAAAGATGAAGCTGTTCGTGTTATGTCTGACTTTATTACAAGATATGGTGATGATATTGACTTAATATGGTCACACAGTGATGATATGGGCGCAGGTGTTGGAATTGCACTGGAGGAAGCTGGTTATGAACCCGGTGAAATTCCATCAGTATCCCTGGGTGGAAGTAAAGCAGGAATGGAATCTATCTCAGGTGGATGGATTACACATCTGATCATCCAGTCACCTATCGATGAAACTGACCAGTTAGCACCGTTCGTTATAAAGATAGTTGAAGAAGGATGGGAAGCTGGACAGCAATGGGATCCTTACTGGAATTTTATGGAAACACCAGTTGTTGATTATGAATCTGGATCCTATGAAGCATACCTGCCTGGTTTCTAGTAGAAAACCGGGACTGAAGAGGGGTATTTTTAAATACCCCTCTTCTACTGCTGAGAGTTGGAAGATTATTTAATTATAATAAAAAATTTATAAAAAATCATTTTTATATTATTAATTTAAATAATTTTAAAATATTTATTATATGTTTATTAAGATTAGATTTTAAGTAATTAACAAATATAATGAATGGTCAGTTGAAAATTAAATGATGTTTTATAAATCCAGACAGGTTTTTATTATATAAGTGAAGGAAGGAAATATGATGAATAAATTAAAAATAGGACTTGTTGGATGTGGGAATATTTCTGATGTATATTTTCAGAATTCAAAAAAGTGGGAAGTTATGGAAATTGTTGCCTGCGCAGACAGAATCAGTGAGCGTGCCGAAGAAAAGGCAAAGAAATATAATATTGCAAAAGCCTGTAGCGTAAAGGAGATAATGGAAGACTCCAATATAGATGTAGTTCTTAATCTCACCAATCCTCAGGCACATGCAGAGGTATGTCTTTCTGCATTGAGAGCAGGCAAACATGCATATACCGAGAAACCTCTGGCTATTGACCTTAATGATGGAAAAGAAATGGTAAGTCTTGCCAAAAGCAAGGGGTTGTTTATTGGTTCTGCTCCTGATACTTTTTTGGGTGGTAGATTACAGACAGCAAGAAAGCTTATAGACGAAGGATGGATCGGAGAGCCTATTTCTGCTGTTGCATTCTGCGCTTTCCATGGCCATGAAGTCTGGCACCCGGATCCCGGATTTTTCTACAAAGAGGGCGCAGGACCGATGCTTGATATGGGAGTTTATTACATGACCGCACTTATTTCTTTACTCGGACCTGTAAAGAGGGTTCTTGGTAGCACCAAAAGATACTTCGATAAAAGAATCATAACCAGCCAGCCAAAGTACGGAGAAGAGATTGATGTCGATATTGATACACATATTACAGGTGTAATGGAATTTAAGAATAATGTTACTGCAACTATTATGATGAGCTTTGATGTCTGGGACCCAACTTTACCGAGGATAGAGATATACGGAAGAGAAGGCACCTTATATATGAATGACGACGACCCCTATGGAGGACCAAATATATTTGGTGGAAGTGTGAAGATAAGAAGAGGAAAGAATTCAGACTGGCTTGAATATCCGAGTAAATGCCCGAGAAGAGACCAGATGAGCCCTCTGGAAGATATACCTTTATTGTATGATTATAGCGAAAACAGCCGTGGCGTTGGACTCGCTGATATGGTTTATGCAATTAATTCAGGGAGAAAGCACCGTGCAAACGGGGAGATGGCTTACCATGTTCTGGAAACAATGTTTGGTTTCTTCAAATCGTCAAAGGAAGGTAAGTATTGTGATATGGAGAGTACATGTGAAAGACCTATGCCGCTAAAGATGGGTCTTCCTGAATTTGTCCTGGATGAGTAACAATAAGTATTGGTATCAATGTTAATTTAAGTTACACGAAAGAAAGGGATATAAATGAAAAGAAAAGCTTTGATTGTTTATGGTGGCTGGGATGGTCACGAGCCGGAAAAAGTTGCCAATGTTTTTAAAAAGATTCTTGAAGATAGTGATTTTGAGGTGGAATTGTCCGATACGCTTGATGTTTATGGTGATAGAGAAAAGCTTTATGGCCTGAATTTAATTGTTCCGCACTGGACAATGGGAGAATTAACCGTTGAACAATTGAATTCGGTGCTGGGAGCAGTTGCCGGTGGAGTTGGAATTGCGGGTTGTCATGCTGGTCTAGGCGATGGTTTCAGAAGTAGCCCTGACTGGCAATTTATGGCAGGAGGCCAGCTTGTGGCACATGTGGGTGCTGCAGGAATTGATGGGAACGGAATTGAATATGTAGTAAAGATAAAAGATAAGAATAATCCGATAATGTCCGGGATAGATGATTTTAAAGTTTATGATGAGCAGTATTATCTACAGGTAGACCCTTCAGTTAAGATACTGGCTACGACGATGGTTCCCCCGGTTGAGGGAACATTTAAGTTTGAAGGAAAAGCAGAGATGAACTTTGATTTTGGTTTTGGAAACTGGAACTTTCAGGAAAGCGCTGCTCTTAAAGGACCGCATGCTAACAATGGACCAGTTGAAATTCCTGTAGTATGGACAAAGTACTGGGGCAACGGCCGTGTATTTTATAATTCACTTGGCCATGATGAAAAAAGAACATTGTCTGAACCTTCTCTAACCATTACGAAGAGGGGGTTTTTATGGGCTGCAAAGGAGTAGAATAAAAAAAATACGATAAAATGCGGTGTAAGTATAGATAAACTGTTAACGTAAGGGTATAAAGGTAGATTTATATAAAAAATTTATTAAATTGGCTCTGGTGTTATTGTTTTATGTATTGCAATAAATAATAATTGATACATGATGTAAGCGATTTAAAATCAGTAGCAGTGATCATAGGGTAGTAGTTCTTTGATAGAAAAAATAGAATTTTAAAATTAATGGTTTTAAATAATTTTATATTGTACGATTAATTATAAATATTTAATGATAGTTATCGGATAATAATTATTTATATAAAAAGGAGTGGTTTTTATGTCAATAAAACCAGGTAACAATACTTCATTAATTAGTGGGCTTAAATATGGCATGGTAGGTGGTGGTCCGGGTTCTTTTATAGGAGATGTTCACAGGAGGGCAATTGCGCTTGATGGAAAAGTTAAAATCGTAGCAGGGGCTTTCTCTTCTTCCAGGGATAAGGCTGTTGAGACAGGCGATAAACTTGGGATTGATAAAGATAGAGTTTACTCTAGCTATCAGGAAATGGCTGAAGAGGAAGCTAATCGAGCAGGCGGGATAGATTTTGTAGTGATTGTTACGCCTAATTTCCTGCATTATGAGATAGCAAAGAAATTTCTTGAACACGGAATAAGCGTAGTATGCGAAAAACCATTGACAACAAATATTGATCAGGCTTTAGAACTCAAGGAGCTTGCTAAAGCTAATAATTGTCTTTTTGCAGTGACATATACTTATACCGGGCATGTTATGGCAAAGGAAGCGAGAGCAATAGTTCAGAGGGGAGATATCGGAGATATAAGAGTAATCATGGGAGAATATCCTCAGGACTGGTTAATTGATACTGTAGAAAAGGAAGGAAACAAGCAGGCAGAATGGAGAACTGATCCCGGGCGAACCGGAATGTCCAATTGCGTTGGTGATATCGGAAGCCACATAGAAAATATGGTGAGTTTTATAACAGGACTTAAAATAAAGAAGCTGATTGCAAATCTTGACATATTTAGTCCGGAGAGAAAGCTGGATGTCAATGCCGAAATATTATTGAAATATAATAACGGTGCAAGTGGGTGCTACTGGTGTTCTCAGGTAGCTATAGGTTATGACAATGCTCTAAAGGTTCGTATATTTGGTACAAAAGGTTCTATAGAATTCGTGCAGGAGAACTGTAATTACCTAAAGGTTGTAAAGAAAGGACAGCCGCCACAGATTTATTCAAGAGGTTCCGGATATATTTCTCCTGAGGCAGCAGCATATTCCAGAATTCCGGCAGGACATCCTGAAGGTTATTTTGAGGCTTTTGCAAATATTTACTCAGCATTTTCAGAAGCTATGATAAGGAAGATTTCAGGCGAAGAGGTAGATGAGTCAGGGGCAGGCTATCCAACGATTGATATGGGTATTGATGGAGTGAAATTTATAACAAGAAGTGTTGAGAGTATGAACAAAGGAAGTATATGGGTTGATATGGAGTAGTCCATATTTTATAACTAAAATATAATTATTTTAAGGGGTGATTAAATAATGAGACCAATTACAATTTTTACCGGACAGTGGGCCGATCTTACATTTGATGAGATGGGCAAGATAGCTTCTGGTATAGGTTATGAGGGTGTTGAAATAGCAGCATGGGGTAATCATTTAAATTCCCAGAAAGCTGCTGAAGATAAAGAATATGTGAAAGAGATTAAGGGAACTCTGGAAAAATATAACCTGAAGGCATGGGCTATTGGCATGCATCTTACAGGTCAGCTTGTAGGTGACGTTATAGATAAAAGACACAGGGGCTTTGCAGCTTCTGACGTTGCCGACACTCCTGAAGCAATAAGAGAATGGGGCATACAGCAGGTCAGGTATACAATTCAGGCAGCAAATAATCTTGGTATTAAAATTTTAACAGGTTTTATGGGTTCACCTATATGGAATTACTGGTATTCATTTCCACAGACTACGGAAGAAATGATAAAGGAAGGTTTTAATACCATAGTAGAGCGATGGACACCACTTTTTGATGAAATGGATAAATATGGCATAAAGTTTGCGCTTGAAGTGCACCCCACTGAAATAGCATTTGATTATTATACAACGGTTAAACTGCTTGAGGCTTTTGATTACAGAAAAACTCTGGGTATTAATTTTGACCCGAGCCACCTTCTCTGGCAGGGAATGGAACCACATCTTTTTATAAGAGAGCTTCCGGATAGAATTTATCATGTTCATATAAAAGATGTTTCCGTTACCCTTGACGGTCTGAATGGTATTCTTGGTTCACATCTTGAATTTGGCGATACAAGAAGGGGATGGAATTTCCGCTCACCTGGAAGAGGTGACGTAGATTTTTCATCTATAATAAGAGAGTTAAATCAGATAGGTTACGAGGGGCCACTTTCCGTAGAATGGGAAGATTCTGGTATGGATAGGCTAAGGGGCGCAACGGAAGCCTATGATTTCGTAAAGGAAATAAATATTTCACCAAGTGTTGTTGCATTTGATGATGCATTAAAAAATAAATAGTATATAGTTTATATTAAAGAGTTTATTAAGAGTAAGTTTGAGTAGCTGATTATATTATTAATTTGAATGGAGGTTGTAATGAGAGAATATTTTCCAGAGATAAAAAAAGTAGAGTACACGGATGATAAGCTAAGAAGCGGACTATACTTCAGGCACTATAAAGCTGATGAAGTGGTTGGTGAAAGGAGAATGAGAGAACAACTTAAATTCTCCCTGGCTTACTGGCATACTATGTGTGCCGAAGGGACAGATATATTTGGAGAGGGTACGTGGATACGTCCCTGGAAGGAATATTCCGATCCAATGAAAGTAGCCGAAGAGAAAGTGTATGCAGCTTTTGAAATTATGCAGAAACTGGGGATAGATTACTTCTGCTTCCATGACAGAGACATAGCTCCGGAAGGCGATACCCTGAGCGAGACCAACAAAAATCTGGATAAGATAGTATCTTTAATAAAGAAGATGATGTCAGATACAGGAATTAAACTTCTCTGGGGCACGGCAAATCTCTTTAGCCGTTCAAGATTTATGCATGGGGCTTCAACAAGCTGTAACGCAGATGTTTTTGCTTATTCTGGGGCACAGGTAAAAAAAGCCCTGGAGATAACCATGGAACTCGGTGGTGAAAATTATGTATTCTGGGGAGGTAGAGAGGGTTATGAAACCCTGCTGAATACGGACATGAAGCTTGAACTTAATAATATGGCGTATTTTTTGAAGATGGCTGTTGATTATGCCAGGGAAATTGGGTTTGAAGGGCAGTTTTTAATTGAGCCAAAACCAAAAGAGCCTACAAAGCATCAATACGACTTTGATGTTGCGACTTCGCTGGCTTTCCTGAAATCTTATGGGCTCGATAGAGACTTTAAATTCAATATAGAAGCGAACCACGCAACACTTGCCGGCCATACGTTCCAGCATGATTTAAGAGTGGCGAGAATAAACGGTATGCTGGGTTCTGTAGATGCAAATCAGGGAGATATGCTGCTGGGCTGGGATACAGACCAATTTCCAACAGACCTGTATGTAACCACTCTCTGCATGTATGAAATATTAAAGATGGGAGGATTTGATAAGGGAGGATTGAATTTTGATGCAAAGGTAAGAAGGCCTTCGTATAAACCGGAAGATATATTTTATTCTCACGTAGCTGGTATGGATAGTTTTGCAAAGGGCTTAAAGGTTGCACAGAAGATTTTAGATGACGGTGTTTTAGAGGATTTTATTGAAGAAAGATATAGCAGCTACAGGGCAGGGATAGGTAAAGAAATTTCAGAGAGAAGAGTTGATTTAAAATCCCTTGAAAAATATGCGCTGGGACTAAAGGAAATAAATAATCCTTCCGGTATGCAGGAGTATCTGGAGAGTTTATTGAATGAGTACATACTGAGCGTGTAAAAAAACAGTAAATAAAAAAACAGTAAAAAAATATTTTATTAAAATTTAATTTTTAGGAGTTAATTTATGGGCGTTCTTATGGGTATTGATGTGGGAACAACATCAACAAAGTGTATATTAATGGATGAATCAGGAAACCTGATTGCATCGTCAAGCAAAGAGTATGAGATTGAAACCCCTGCAGCTGGATGGGCAGAGCAGGACCCCGATATGTGGTGGGACTCGACCATATATGTAATCAGGGATATTATGAAGAGGTCAGGAGTTAAACCTGGAGATATACTGGCTGTAGGTCTTACAGGGCAGATGCATGGTTCCGTTTTTCTGGATAATGAAGGTAAAGTTATAAGACCTGCGATATTATGGTGCGACCAGAGGACATATTCTCAATGTGATAGAATTTACGATATTTTTGGAGGGGAGAGAGAATTTATAAAACTTTCTTATAACAAAGCTCTTACGGGTTTTACCGCACCCAAGATATTGTGGCTATCTGAAGTTGAGCCTTATAATTATGAAAAGATAAGCAAGATTTTACTGCCAAAAGATTATATAAGATATAAGTTGTCCGGTACTTTTGCAACCGAGGTGTCTGATGCTTCAGGCACTATACTTTTTAATATTAAAGATAGAAAGTGGTCTGATGAGATAATAGCCGGACTGTCTATAAATAAAGATTTTCTCCCACCTGTATTTGAATCATCAGAGGTATCTTCTTATGTATCTAAAGAAGCTTCTGAACTTACAGGTTTATCGCAGGGTACTCCTATAGTAGGTGGTGGAGGAGACCAGGCTGCCGGGGCAGTAGGTTCAGGAATTGTATATGAAGGCATAATTTCTGATTATATTGGAACTTCCGGAGTATTATTCGCTCATTCTGATATACCGGTATATGATCCGGAAGGCAGACTTCATTCATTCTGTCATGCTGTAAAAGGGGCATGGCATCTTATGGGTGTAACACTTGCAGCTTCAGGATCGTACAAATGGTATTATGATAACTTTGGAATTATGGATAATGTAGCCTCTGAATATAAAGAATTATCGGGATATGAGTTATTAAATAAGCAGGCAGAGAAAACACCTCCCGGTGCTGAAGGCTTACTTTTCTTGCCTTATCTTTTTGGTGAGAGAACACCTTATTCAGATCCTTATGCACGGGGGACATTCTTTGGTATATCTTATGTACACGGAGGGTCTCATTTTGCGAGAGCAGTTATGGAAGGAGTTGCTTATTCTCAGCTAGACTGCTTAAACATTATGAAGAACCTTGGAATAAATTCAGACAAGATTGTTTTATTTGGTGGGGGCGCAAAATCGATGCTATGGCGACGTATTATGTCTGATGTACTTGATACAAGGATAGTTACCTTAAACGTTGAAGAAGGTCCTTCTTATGGAGCGGCAATTATAGCCGGTGTGGGAGTAGGGATATATAAGGATGTTAGAGAAGCGGCAAATATAATAATAAAAGAGACTTCAGAAATAAGTCCGGATAGTGAAAATGCAGATAGATATTTAAAATACTATAAAATATATAAATCACTTTATAGTAATCTAAAAGGAGAGTTTAAGGAGCTTGCTGCTATTTAGAAATTAATCGTAAAATCTTATCAAGGATTCTCAGGTTGATTCAATAGAGTAATTTTTTCAATAGACCCATATTTATATAAACTGTTGTCTAACTGCCAGCTTTAAAAGTATTTTTTTAAGTCAAAAAAAGGGCCAAAAAAAAGAAGACTTTACAAGTAGTTTATAATTTAGATAAAGATGATGAAAAAGTCTGACTACCGAAAGCTTTCTCAGTAAAGTTTATACTTTTTTAGAGTTGTGGTTTTTAATTTTTAAAGTAATGTAAGTACAAATAATGTGGGGAGGGGAAAATAAGATGATGCAGCTCAGCACATTTGCATGGATTGCGATTTTTGCAATCAGTGCTGCAATAGTCAATGGTATAGGTATATTGGTTATTTTTAAAAACAGGAAGTGGGCCGAAAAAGCAAAAGTATATTTTATGTGTTTTGCTTCAGGAGTCCTTATATCTTCTCCTCTTATAATTGCTTTTCCTCAGGCAATAAACAAAAATTCCTATGCGGGGTATGCAACTTTAATAGGATTTTTATTTATGTTTTTTAGCAATAGAATAATAAAATATGCAACCAAACAAAAAGAAATTGCTTTTGGGATTACCGCTATAGAGGGAATAGGTATACATTCTTTCGTAGATGGGATTATTTATTCTGTAACTTTTAGTGCAAGTATATTAACCGGCTTTCTTGCAGGTACCGGTCTGGTAGTTCATGAATTTGCAGAAGGTGTAATTACTTATTCTATTTTAATAAAAGGAGGATTTAAAGAAAAGAAAGCAGCGCTTTACGCTCTTTTCGTGGCAGCACTTACAACTCCTCTTGGTGCATTTATTGCCTACCCATTTATAAATAAACTGAGTGATTATTTTCTTGGTCTGGCGCTTGGTTTCGTTGTCGGGGTTTTAGTTTATATATCTGCTTCACATCTTTTACCTGAAGCTCAGAAGCATCAGAAAAAGCATTCAATTACGGCATTTTTACTTGGAATAGCACTTGCTATCTTTATAGCATTTACTAAAGTTGTTTAATACCTTTATTATATTTATAATATCTACAGAATATAAAAAATATTTTTAAATTGCTTTTTTTATCGGAGTAGAGACTGAATAAAAATATAATTTAACTTGACAAAAATAATGTTTTTTTTTAGTATTTGAACATATTGCTAATTACTGCACATTTGTTCAGATTTTAATGTTATTATTTTTTATTTCGTGTGGAGGGAGATAGTATACCAGATACAATAGATTAAAAAGCTTTAAAAAATCATATATAATTCTCGTAAAGAGAGATTTATCTTTTTTATAAAAAATTAACAAAAACAGTAAGATAGGAGGTGAACTCTAAAAAAAGATTAGAGGCAATGAACAAAAGAGTTCACGATGTTAACGAAATTGCATGAGAGTTGGAGTTGCCTTTAGTCTAGATGGTGTATTAGCAAAAGGAATATGCTTGAGGACAACGATTCGATTAAGTTTTGTACCTTGAGCGAAGCGAAAGGAATAGGTAAAATGAAAAAATCATTATTGTGGTTCATAGTTCTTGCAGTAAGTATTGCTATGCTTTCAGTGTTCTCATTTAGTGGTTGCAAAGCAGAAGAAGAAGCAGCTGAAGAGGAAGCACCTGCTGAAGAAGTTGAAGAGGAAGCACCTGCTGAAGAAGAAGCAGCTGAAGAGCCGATAGAAATAGCTCTTATTGTAAAATCAGTAAATTCAGAATTCTGGCAGAATATGCTTGATGGAGGAGAAAAATTTGACGAGGAAAATGACAACGTTAATGTTACTCCTTATGGTCCTGATTCAGAAACTGATATAGAAGGGGCTGTTACCATTCTGGAAAATGTTGTAACAAGTGAACCTGATGCAATAGTAGTTGCATCACAGTCAGGAGAGGGTGCAGTACCGGCAGTTGATCTTGCAATGAGCCAGGGAATACCGGTTATAACGACAGATACTGTTATACCGACTGAAGTAGTTAGCCATCTGGCAACAGATAATAAAGCAGGTGGAATGACCGCTGCAGAAACAATGGCTGAGGTTCTTGATGAAAATGGTATAGAAAAGAAAGGTACTGTAGTTATAATGCACGTAGTGGTTTGTGACACGGATACCCTGAGGGGCGAAGGTTTTGATGAAAAATTGAGCGAACTTGCTCCAGATATCAATATAGTTCATTCTAATTATACTGACGATAAAGTAGAAGTGGCAATGACTACTACAGAAGAACTTATTACTGCTTATGATGACCTGATTGGTATATTCGGAATTGATTACAATATTGGAGAGGGAATAGCCCTTGCTATCGAGCAGGCAGCACTTCAGGATGAAGTAATGGTGGTAGCTTTTGACGATTCTGAGGCTGAAATAGAAGCACTGAAAAAAGATGTTATTAAAGCTCTAATTGTTCAGAATCCTTACAATATGGGATATTTAGGATGCGGTTTAGCAGTTAAAGCTTTACAGGGTGAAGAAGTAGAAGAATATGTAGACACCGGTGTTAAAGTAGTTCGGAAAGAAGATGTGTAATAATAATGGCATAGGCTATAATAATTAAACAGGAATGATGTAGTATTATTATTGCATATAAAAATTACGGGCAATGTTATTTCCTAATAATATTGCCCGTAAAAAATAATGTTTTTTTACAAAAAATAATTTAATCATTAAGGTTTTGTAGTATTATTATATATTAAAATATATAAGATGCAGTTAATCCGACAAAATAATTTATAAATATTAATTTTTCCCTTAAGAGAGCTGGAGTAAAACGGATGACTTTAGAAAATAAAGAGATAATAAGGATGGAAAAAATTTGCAAGCAATTCCCTGGTGTGCAGGCGCTTGAAAATGTAGATTTTTCAATTTATGAAGGACAGATTCACGGTCTTGTAGGTGAGAACGGAGCAGGTAAGTCAACACTGATTAAAATGCTTACAGGGGCGCTCCAACCTACCAGCGGAGATATATTTATTGATGGTAATAAAGTTGTCATCAGCGACCCAATAGTAGCCAGAAAATTTAAAATAGGGGCAGTATATCAGGATCTGACTGTTGCCAAGGATCTAACTGTGGCGGAGAACTTTTTTCTCGGGCAGATTCCAAGGAACCGTTTCGGGATAGTTCGCTGGAGATATATGTCCAAAAAAGCAGCTGAGGTTTTAAAAGAACTGAATATAAGAGTTGACCCGAACATGATCCTCGAAAAGCTTACCGCAGCCCAGAAAGAAATGGTTCTAATCGCCAAGCAGTATTTTAAAAAGTACAGAGTAGTTATTTTTGACGAGCCTACCGCACTTTTAACCAGTAAAGATACAGACGAATTATTTCAGATAATAAGAAAGTTAAAAAAAGAAGGTGTCGGTATTATTTATATATCTCACCGCATAGAAGAAGTTTTTGAAATTTGTGACACAGTAACAGTGTTGCGTGATGGGAAGAAAATTGATTCTATACCCATTAGCGAAACTGATATAGATGGGCTTATCTCAAAGATGGTTGGACGGGATGTTTCCGATATGTACTCAATAACCCACCAGAGTTTAACCGAGGAAATACTCAGAGTTGAAAATTTATCAAAGGCAAAGGTATTTGAAAATATTAATTTCACTGTTAATCGCGGTGAGATATTCGGGCTTTTTGGTCTGGTGAATTCCGGTGCAACAAATATAGCGAGAGCAATATATGGTGCTGCCAGATTTGACCGGGGCGATGTATACATAGACTCTAAAAAAGTAAAAATAAATTCACCCTCCATAGCAGTTGAGAATGGTATGGGCTTTCTTCCAGAAGATAAAAAAATTGAGGGGCTGGCTATAAAATTATCTGTCAGACATAATATTAATCTGGGTTCTTATCCAAAGATATCAAGGATGGGTTTTGTAAAAGGAAAGCTTGAAGTTAATAATGCAGTAGAACAGGTCGAAGCCTTAAACATTAGAACACCGGGGATAGAACAGACAGTCATGAATCTAAGTGGTGGGAACCAGCAGAAAGTTGTTCTTGCGAAGTGGCTGGTAAATAAGTGTAAAATCTTCATTTTTGAAGAGCCTACTGCAGGAATTGATGTCGGCGCAAAAGAAGAAATATATAAAATATTGGAGTTACTTATTAAAAAAGGGAGTGCTATCGTCATGATTTCTTCCTACCTTCCCGAGTTGATGGGTATAGCTGACCGGATAACAGTAATCTATGAGGGAAGGCAGATGGGAACTCTATCAAGGAACGAATTCAATGAGAAAAGGTTTCTACAGCTTGCTTCCGGTATTAATTTTAAGGAGGATAAAGTTAGATGATTAAAGACAAAGTTAAACAAATGGTAGATGGCTTTAAAAGATTTACAGGTAGATTTCATGAAATGAATATTTTTCTGGTTTTAGTTGTTTTAATCGTGGCTTTTTCATTATTAAATAGAAGGTTTATAACTTTTGGGAATATAACCAATCTTTTAAGGTCAACATCAATCATCGGAGTTGTCTCCCTTGGGATGACATTTGTAATCATTTCTGGAGGTATTGATCTTTCTGTAGGATCGGTTGTAGCTTTAAGCAGTGTGATTGCTGCAAAGTTGATGGTCTCAGGTATTCCGATACCTATAGCGATTATTGTCAGTCTCATAGCCGGAGCACTGGCAGGGCTATTGATGGGTGTTATTATTTATGAAGGAAAGGTTCCCCCATTTATTGTAACTCTGGCCGGGTTGAGTGTCTTCAGGGGAATTGCCATGCTTCTTACAGGTGCTAAAAAAATTATTGGTCTGCCTGATATTTTTGAAAACTTTGCTGTTCAGAGGTTTCTTGGCATACCGGCCATGGCAATTGTCTGGGTGATTCTTGTTATCGTAGGGGTTGTTATAACCCGTTATACAGTTTTTGGGAGAAATATTTATGCCATTGGAAGTAATCAGGAAGCTGCAAGATTGTCAGGGATAAATATTAGAGCTACATATTATAGAGTATATACCCTGGGTGGGCTTGCTTCGGCGATTGCAGGTATTCTTATAACTGCAAGACTTGCTGGAGGTGCCCCATACTCGGGAGGCGGATACGAACTCGAAGCAATTGCTGCAACTGTTTTAGGAGGTACTTCACTAACAGGAGGAATTGGAGGAATGTTTGGAACATTTTTTGGTACCCTGATTATTGCCACGATTTCCAATGGAGGCAATATTATGGGTATAAATCCTTTTGTCCTCGAGATTATTATCGGTATTCTAATAGTACTGGCGGTAGTATTTGACCATCTCCAGAAAAGAAGGGGAATTTAGTAGTTTTTAATAGAGAATACCATGAAAGTTTAATTAGTAATATAAAAAATTGACAGAGAAAGAGATTAATAAGATATGTCTGGAAAAGAAAATAATTTTGATAGTTTGTATAAAGCTGAAGAGTCTATCTTCGGTGTATATGGAAAGTCGGCAGTTATTACCGGTGCAGGAAGGGGGATTGGCAAATCGATTGCTCTTCTTCTATCCAAGCTTGGTGTGAAAGTGGGCATTATTGATATTACCCCTGATGGAGAATCTGCAGCGGAAGAAATCAGAAAAGCAGGAGGCGAAGCAATATTCGTTAAGGGAAATGTGACTGATACTGAACAGATAGAAGCCTGTATGTCAGGAATAGCTAAAGAATTTGGCGGGATTGACTTTCTGGTAAATAATGCGGGAATATCGGACCAGGTTCCGTTTGAAGAATTAAAAATCGAGCTCTGGAATAAGATAATAAATGTAAATTTGACAGGAGCTTACATCTGTACAAAATCTGCGCTAAATTATTTGAAACAAAAAGAATCTTCAAGTATCGTAATGTTTTCTTCCGGTTCAGTGATAACAGGGACCGGGGGATGCCCGGCTTACGCTGCTGCAAAGGGAGGTATAGTCAGTCTTACGAGAGCTCTGGCACGTGAACTTTCTGTTTACAAAATACGTGTTAATGCTGTTGCTCCGAGAAATGTCCGTACCGAGATGCTGGAAACTGTATTCAGTAAGGATGAAATAGCCAAAAAGGAAGAGCATATACCTTTAAAGAGGCTTGGCAGCGTAGAGGATATTGCGAATGCAGTACTATTTTTATTGAGTAAAATGTCAGACTATATCACCGGAGAGACCATATTAATTGATGGGGGAAGAACTTATCTGGGCTAAACTTACTGTAAAACAGGTTAACCGGGTATTGGAATATGAAAAAAGACTATATACTGGGAATTGACTTTGGAACTCAGTCAACAAAAGTTGTTGTATTTGATTTTAATGGTATAGTCATCACTTCAGCAAAAGAGGATATTTCCCTTGAACAGGAAAAGCCCGGGTGGGCGGAACAAAACGCGGAAGACTGGTGGAATTCCCTCTGTTCGGTACTAAAATCTTTGACGGAGAGCATAGATTCAAAGAGAATTGCCGGTCTGGCACTCGCTTACCAGAGGGAGACATTTGTACCCGTTGATTCAAAATTTAAACCTCTAAGGCCTGCTATTACATGGATGGACCAGCGTGCAACGGTTGAAGCAAGAGAAGTGGCGGAAATAATGTCGGAGAGTCAATTCTACGGTATTACCGGTAAGTTTCTTAACACAATTCCATCCATAATGAAGATTAAATGGATAGGGAATAATGAACCTTATATTTTTAAAAAGATAAATAAAATCCTTACCGTTGGTGCTTATATAAATTACAAACTTACCGGTAGAGTGGTTGATTCAGCCGCTGGCGCAGATACAACAGGATTGTATGATATAAAAAAAGGTGAATGGTCTGATAAACTGATGTCTATCAGTGGTTTGAATAAAGGCCTGCTTTCTGAAGTAAAACCGGCTGGTTTTGAAGCAGGTAAGGTCACCGAAGAAGCCTCTAAATTAACCGGTCTCTGTCCGGGTACCCCGGTTTTTCTTGCAGGTGGAGATGGACAGGTATTTGTTACCGGTATGGGGGTAACAAAAGAGTCTGAAATGGCCATAGGAATTGGAACAAGTGGAACCTGTGGTATATATGGAACAAAAATTGATATAGAGAGCGGTAGCAGGACTCTGGTTTCCTGTATCGAGGGATTATATATCCATGAATCTGTAATTATATCAGCAGCAAACACTGTATCATGGTTTATTAAAAATATTGACTGTGTGTATGAAGAGAAAGAAGGCGAATCTGCAGAAGAAAGACTTGACCGTGAAATAAGTTTAATACCCCCATGCTGTAATGGTCTGGTAACCATTCCTTACTGGAGGGGCTGCATGACACCATTTAACGACCCCGGTACCAGGGGAGCAACTTTAGGCTGGTCCGATATACATACTAAATTACATTTTTATAAATCCATTCTTGAAGGAATTGCTTTTGAGATAAAGCTTATTATAGATACCTATGAAAAAAATAACGGAGTGGAAATTTCTTTAATAAATATTGGAGGTGGCGGAGCGGCTTCCAGTAACTGGTCACAGATAATTGCGGATGTAATAGGTAAAAAGATTAATATATCTGACACCACAGAGAATACAGCATTGGGTGCTGCCATTATGGCTGCTTATGGGCTTAAAATATATGGAAGTATAGGTTCTGCAGTAAGCAGTATGTGCAGAATAAAAAAGTCATTTATACCTGAAAGTTCAAAATCATCAATTTACAGAAGATTCTTTAATGATGTTTATAAGGAATTATACCCGGTGGTAAGAAAGTTCTTAAAATATCTCGGTAGTTTTGATATAAATAAATAAAATCATTAAATACCTTTTCTTCATATTCCATCTTTAAACATACTTGAACCGTAGATAAGAATATCTGCACCAAATTTTATAGCCTGCTTTGAAGTATTTTTATCAATAGCGCCGTCTACAGAGATTGATATATTAAGTTTATTTTCAGTAATCATCTCTCTGGTTTTTTTTATCTTTTGAAGAGAAGCGCTAATAAATTTCTGTTGACCGAAACCAGGGTAGACGCTCATTATAATAATGTTGTCGATTAACGGAAGGTAGTTTTTTATATAGTCAATTGTTATATCAGGGTCAATTGCAACGGATGAAAGAGCATTTTTAGCTCTTATATATCTGAGTTCCCTTTCAATTTTTTTGCATGTCTGTGGGTGAATGGTTATTATATTACAGCCTGCTTCTATGAACATATCAAGGTATAATTCAGGATTTTCTATTTCGAGATGTGCGTTAAAAGGGAGTTTTGTTAGTTTTCTTAAAGATTTTACTATTTGCGCATTAAAAGCGAAATTTTTTACAAAATGGCCATCAAGTACATCAAAATGAAAGCCATCAAACTTCTCTTCTTCTAATTTTCTTATAATTTTTTCATAATTTGAAGCATCTGCCGAAAGAAGCGATGCAAATTTTTTTACCATTATTTTCTCTCTAAGTGAAGGTTGTTAATCTGTGCCAAATGATAAACATATGTTGTATATTTTATATTGGACCCTGCCGCTAAACTGTCAATTTATAAAAATTCTACATTAAGGTTCTCATTTTTTCAATTAATTTATGGTAGCTGCAATATCTTGAGGATACCTTTTACCCTATATAATCTGACGCGTGGTTTTCCAGGGAAAATTAATTATCCTGGAAGTAATATTCTTAAGGGATTATGATTACAAAAAATAGAAAAATAAATCAAATTGATTATTTGACTATTAGTTATTTTTTTGTATAATTTAAACAGTTGTTCAGTCAATGTACAAATGTTCATAAAATTCATAATAATATGAAGTGGATTGAAAATAAAAAATTTATATCTAAAATAGCAAGGCTTTACTATATCGGGAATCTTACGCAACAGGAGATTGCAGATAATTTAAAAATATCAAGAACAAAAGTTTCGAGATATCTTGATAAAGCAAGAGAAGAAAGAATAGTTGAGATTAAGATTAATTCACCACAGGAGGATTATACACATCTGGAATATGAGATAGAAAAGAAGTATAGACTAAAAGAATGTATTATCGTACCAACTTATGATAGAAGAGAAGATATTCTGATGGACATGGCTGATTCCCTGCAAAACTTGCTTGGCAGGATAATAAAAGATGGAGATTATTTTGGCATCGGATGGGGTACTTCACTTAAAGCAATAGCAGATTATCTTGATTTCAGAACAAAGATGGATATAAAAGTAGTGCCGTTGATTGGAGGCGTCGGGAAAGTTGGTACAGGAATTCATACAAATTCAGTAGCAAGAACTCTGGCAAATAAGTTTGGTGGTATTAGTTATGTAATTAATTCACCGGCAATTCTGGATAGCGCTGAAGCGAGGAGAATTATCCAGAATGATAGCAATGCAAGAGAAATAATAGAGCTGTCCGGTAAGGTCAGTACAGCTATGGTGGGCATGGGTGGCATAGACACTCAATCTACACTGGTTAAAATTGGAAATTTCAGTGTTAAGGAATTTGATTATCTAAGAAGTCTGGGAGTTGTAGGAGATGTTAATCTGGTTTTTATAGACGCAAATGGGAAACAGGTCCAGAATGAGATTAATGAAAGGATTATAACTACTCCTGTTGGAAAAATTAAAAAAATAGAGAATGTAATAGGGGTTGGGTTTGGAGATAGCAAGTTGAAGGTTATACTGGGTGCATTACGTGGAGGAATTATAAATATTTTATTAACTGATGAAAATACAGCTAAAAGCATAATGAAATAAAAAAATGTAAGCTTAACTAGGTTAATTGGGGAGGTTTGATGGAAAAAGTCACTCATAAAAAAAGTAAATATATGGAAATAAGCGGTTATAAAATGAAGGATAGATTCAGAGAGTTAGATGACAGTAAAAAAATAGAAATGCTAAAAAAAATGTACCAGATAAGACATTTTGAATATCAAACCGAGCAATTTATTATAAGAGGAGAAATTCATGGTACATGTCACCTGTATATTGGTGAGGAAGCAACAGCAGTAGGTTCTATTTATGCTATTGGTAAGGATGATTATATTACTTCTACACACAGGGGGCATGGTCATTGTATAGCAAAAGGTGCAGATTTAAATATAATGATGGCAGAGCTGCTGGGCAAGAAGACAGGTTACTGCAAGGGTAAAGGTGGCTCAATGCATATTGCGGACTTGAGTACCGGGAATCTTGGAGCGAATGGAATTGTAGGTGGCAGTATGGGCATAGCAACAGGAGCTGCACTGACCTGCAAATTAAAGAAAAATGGCAGGATAGTCGTATGTTTTTTTGGAGACGGAGCAGCTAATACCGGTATTTTTCATGAAACTCTTAATATGGCCTCAATCTGGCAACTACCGGTTATATATCTCTGTGAAAACAACGTATATGCGATGTCTATGCCTAAAAAAGAGGCGTTCAATATTAAAAAAATATCGGATAGAAAAACAGCATACGGCATAGAAGGTTTAACAATTGATGGCAATAATCTAATTGAGGTTTTCAACACGGTTTCGCACTTTGCTGATGAGTGCAGGGCAGAGAGAGGTCCTGTATTAATTGAAAGTCTAACTTATAGATGGAAGGGCCATTCCAAGAGTGATGCTCAGGTATACAGGACCAAGGAAGAAGTTAAGGCATGGATGGAAAAGGATCCTATTGCTGCTTATAAGAGAGTTCTTATGGAAGAGGGGTTATTAACTGAAAAGGAGGACGGGGAGCTTGAAAAAGAGGTAGAGGAGCAAATAAAGGAAGCAACAGAATTCGCAAAAGAAAGCCCTTCTCCAGATAAGTCAGAAGTTGAAGAAGATGTTTATGCCTGAGGGGGTTAATATCCGGGTAGATTGAAATTTTGTAAAATTCATTAATCTAAAGGAGAAATCGACGGGACATGAGAGAGATAACTTACCAGGAAGCTATAAGAGAAGCTATGCAGCAGGTAATGAGAAAAAATAGCGATGTTTACATTATAGGTGAAGATATTGCCGAATATGGAGGAGGATTTGGTGTAACAGTAGGAATGTATAAAGAATTCGGGAAGGAAAGGATCAGGAATGCTCCTATATCCGAGGCAGGGCAGGTAGGTATTGGCATTGGAAGTGCCATTACGGGTATGAGACCAATAGTCGAAATTATGTTTTCAGATTTTATAATTTTATCTGCAGAGCAGATTATCAACCAGGCTGCAAAAATAAGATACATGTATGGTGGAAAAGCAGAAGTTCCTCTTGTAATAAGAGCAGCGGGCGGTGGGGGAACAGGTGCCGCTGCACAACACTCTCAGAGTCTCGAAGGATTGTTTACCCAGATACCGGGATTAAAGGTTGTCATGCCATCGTGTCCGTATGATGCTAAAGGTCTGCTTATAGCGTCAATCAACGATAATAACCCGGTTATATTCATAGAGCATAAACTCCTTTATAAAAATAAGAAATACATACAGGATGTACCGGAAGATATTTACGAAATAGAGCTTGGAGCGGCAGATGTAAAAAGGGAAGGTACAGATTTAACTATAGTTGCTACTTCTTTTATGGTACAGAAATCGCTTGAAGTCGCACAGATACTTGAAGAAGAACAAAATATAAAATGTGAAGTAGTGGATTTGAGAACGCTACGACCTCTTGATATAGATACTGTTCTAAATTCGGTCAAAAAGACCGGAAGGCTTATGTGTGTAGAAGAAGCACCCATCTTTGGAGGCTATATGGGAGAAGTAGTGTCACAGGTTGTAGAAAAAGGATTCGACTATCTTGATGCCCCTATAACCAAGGTAGCCGGAAGGAACTGCCCTGTTCCTTATAGTCTGGTTCTGGAGCAGGAAATGATACCGGGAGTGGAAAGAATTAAAGAAGGCGTACTTAAAACTCTGAATAAAAATTAAATCTAACTATATATATTTTAAAATTAGCTGAAAGGATTTTAAATGCAAGAAAGCAATTTAGATGCCCAGAGCAGGATAGGAAAAAAGAAAGACCTGGTTCAAAAACCCATGGATAAAAATTTGAAAAATTATAGTAAAGTTGAATATTATCCACTTATAACGTCAAGAAAAGACGATGCACCGAATTTTTCAATGAGATTATTTAAAATAGGTCCCGGAGGATATTCGAATAAACACAAACATAGCTATGAGCATGAGGTATATATTTTAAAAGGGAAGGGCCATGTAATTCTGGATAATGAAACATTGGATCTGGAAAGCGATAATTTCTTTATAATACATCCATATGAGTTACATCAATTTTATACAGAAGAAGGGCTTGAATTTATTTGTGTCGTACCAAACAAACTTAAAAATTATCCAGAATAAAGCTAAAAATTCAGAATATTAGATAATAATTCTGCACCAATTGGATATTCTTAATGTTTTTAACCGTTCTGGACTTCAATACCATTATTATTAATCATATATATATAACTCTGGTACTAATTATATGATGATGAATATTTACCTTTCAATTCAATAAATTGAGATTTTAGTATCTTTTCATTTGGAGATAACCTTTATTCATATGCAAGCGAGTCTTTTACAGTCAGTCTCATTGCTCTCCAGGCAGGCAGAATACTTGCTAACGTTGCCATAACGAGTGCACCAACTATCCAGTATAACATCCCATGCCAGTCTATTACATATAAACCAATTGCCTCCCAGTTGAAAATCGCCTGACCTACACCGGCATTTAATGCCAGGGTAAGTGGAAAAGATGCTATTAGAGCCAGTAACCAGCTTGCGGCTCCAACTATAACACCTTCTGCTATTACTATTCGCAATATACTCTTGTTTGAGGCACCTAATGCTCGTAGCAAACCAATCTCACGAGTACGTTCCATTACATTCATACTTATCGTTCCTGCCAGGCCAATGCTGCCAACAATGGAGATCATAATAGCCATTACCAGTAAGAAATAAATAAATATATTAAATGAACTTGTTTGCTGGGCTAACCAATCTGTACTAAGAACGATTTGTGTAAATCGGATGTCCTCCTTATTAAAGACCGTTTCAAGATCTTTTGAAACTTCAAGCTGAGTCTCCGTATCGCTGGAAGTAGTGATCAAACGTGCTAATGTTATCATACCTGATTGGGGCATATACTCATCCAAAATATCACTCGTAGTATAAACAGGTGGTGGGTCAAAATTCCCGCTCATCTGAAAGATACCCACTATTTCCCATTTAGCCACCTTATCTCCAATCTTAATTTCAACTGTATCCCCAGTACTCAGATCCGGACGCACTTTCAGCAGATGATTGCCAATCACTACAGCATTTTCATCGTCTGGTGAAAGCCATCTTCCTTCTTTAAGTATTGGCTGTATTAATTTTGAATCAGATGGCGGCGCCATTATATAAATACGCTCAGTACCCGAACCATCATCGGAGAGAATCTGGCCTTCGGTCTGTCCCCATAGTTCAGTATCTTTTACACCTGGAACGTCTTTTATTATTTCTTTAATATCATCTGCAGAATATGGCTGAGCAAAGTTTACATTGATATCTGAAAGGAAATAGCCTTTGATGTCATTAAAAACAACATCACTGGTACTCCACAGATTAAAGACACCAATAAAAATTGCTCCTCCCAGAGTCAGTGCAGCAAGTGTTAAGGCCATACGTCCCTTGCGCCTGAAAGTATTTCGCAGAGAGAGCAATAGTGGCCGTGAGAGAAATCGTATTTTATCTACTGCTTTGTCCAGCAGGCTTTTACCAAAGTGTCCGTTCCTGACCCCATAGTCATTGATAGCTTCCCGTACAGAAATGCGGGTTCCAATAATTATAGGTACAAGTGCTGTTAATAGGGGGATAATAATTGCAGTTATGGCCTGAAGAATTAAAGCCACTGGTACCAGGCGAAAATCACCTGTATTTACATTTACCATATTAGAAATAACCGCACTTGTCTTGTATGCCATAAAAGCTGCCAGGGGTATAGCTATAAGGAGCGCCAGCAAACCACAAACCGTTATAAATATTATGTACATACCTGCAATCTGCCAGGTGCTCCCACCGATTGCTTTCATAATACCTATCTGACGGATATGCTGGCTAAGTATGGAATTGATCATATTTATAATAAGAAAAGTACCCATAAAAACAGCCAGCCAGCCAAGTATGGTAAGGACATTGATAATCCCCCTAAATATCTCCATTGAGAAATGTTCACCGGGGTTATATATAAAAGTCCCTAACACCATTTGACCATTTTCACGCAGGAGCTGGCTTATTTCCTCTACGACCAGATTTACACGGTCTTCATCTTTAGTTTGGTCATCTATTACAACCATGATTTTATTATACATATCTGTGCCACCAAGTGATTCAACAGTTTCGGGTGTGGCAAAAGCAGTAAGAATAGTATTATAGCTTGCCGAGGGAAAGGAGGCGTCCCTCACGATATCTGCGACTCTAAGCTCATAAGTCTTTCCGTCTGCCGACTGAACTTCTATGGTATCCCCGACATCAGCCTGAAAGATCAGTGATGAACTATACTCAAACCAGATCTCGCCATCCTTTAAAGTGGTTGGCATATCTTTATCATCTGCCTGCAGCAAATCCACCTGTATTTCGGATGGAGGTAAAACCCCATCTATACTGAGGTCATATTTTTTCCCTTCATCACTGGATAGTCTTACAGTAATATTTGAGCGTCCTTCTGCATCGGTCACTCCTTGTACTTCTTTGACACTCTTAAGTATGCTCTCATCAATAGGACTTGTATATATAACTGAACTGTGTGGATTGGCAGCGGTATAAAAGTCATTTGTATCAGAAACTAAAATCGATTCCAGGCTCTTTACAAAACCAATTGTGAAAACGCCCAGTGCAATAGTCAGGATTATTAATATTGTACGGGCTTTATTATGCCACAGGTCAGCCAGAACCTTACGCCATCGTGAGCTTATCATTTTTCACCTCCTGAGAAATTTTCTTATTTTCACCATTAAATATCTCTCCATCACTTATGACAACTGAACGATTAGATCTGTCTGCTATACCTGTATCATGGGTAACTATTATGAGTGTCTTGCCCAGCGAGATTAGTTGCTCGAAAAGCATGAAAACAGATTCAGTTGTCTTTGAATCAAGGTTACCAGTAGGTTCATCAGCTAAGATTAATGGGGGGTCATTAGCAAGAGCACGTGCGATTGCAGCTCTTTGTTGCTGACCACCTGAAACTGCTGAAGGCAATTTATAGGCTTGATCTGCAAGTCCTACCAGGTCAAGTAGATGCAGGGCGCGTTCTTTACGCTGTCGCAGGTTATACATAGAGATAAAATCCATAGGTAGTATCACGTTTTCTATAAGAGAAAGCATAGGCAGAAGCTGAAAAAACTGAAAGACGATACCTATATTTCTGCCTCTCCAGACAGCCATTTTACCTTCACTTAAATTGTGTATGGTAGTATTGCCTACCTTAATCTCGCCACACGTTGGATGGTCAATACCTGCTATCATGTTGATTAAAGTTGTTTTTCCACTTCCGGATTTTCCAACAATGCTTATGAATTCACCTGACTTAATATCAAGGTTGATTCCACGCAAAACCTGAAATTCTCCTGCGGATGAGCAGTAAGACTTCTTAACCCCATTCAAACTTATAAAAGGTTTATCTTCATTGTAATAAGACAATTCATTATTAGTATGCTTGAACACTTTTTAATCCTCTCTTTATTTATTTATAATTTGAAATTCACTATATAATAGTATAAGGTATTGAATAATGCAAGGTATTATAAAAAAATATTTTTTAAATAAATTTTCCTGGCCTCATATGCTATATTATCTATATTTTTATTTTGTTTTCAAATAGATATTAAAAAACAGATAAAAAAAACAAATATTCAATAGTTAGACATGTTTTTTATTAATTTAAAAAGGTTGTATAATTAATTTATATTAGAAAAGTTAAACCTTTCCTTAATAAATGGGCGTTTTTTTAATATTTATATTTAGGGAGATGTTCATTATGCTAAAAAATGTATTTTTAACTCTGCTAATTGTTTTGTTGTCAATTTTTGTATGCGTCCAGTTTACGGGATGCTCTGGGTCAGAGAAGGGCGATGAGTCAGCCCTTGAGGAAGTAACTGAAGAAGCTGAAAGAGAAGAGGCAGATAAAGAAGTGGAGACAGAATTTTCTGAAAACCCCGATAAAGAGAAATTCAATGAGTACTTTTCAGATATAGGACTGGGTAAACTGGCAAAAGGAGCACAATTACCCGGGGGTATGGAACAGGGTATCAGTACTTTTTTATCTGATGAAAGTATATGTGTTTATGGAACTTTGAAGAAGAGTGTAATTATTGGTCTTGCGATTTTTAATCCAGAAACTGCAAGTTATGAAGTAGAGAGACAGGATTTCCCGCAGGCTTTGGGAACAGGTGGGTTTGCATCATGTGGCAGTATAATGGTTGGCAGTGGTAAATATGAGTACAAGGTCTACATAGAAGATAAGCTGGTTGCAGTACTTCCGTTTGAAGTTAAATAAATTTTGGGCTTATTAAATATTCAAAGCACGAGTTACAATTAATTTACCGAAAAGTATAAGTAACTTTTAAAATAGTTTTGACTATATGGTTATAGTGGTATAGGCAGGTATTTCTTCACCTTGAGCTTTTTAGATTTTTGATATATATACTGATAAATTTCTTGGTTTATTCTATCGCTTAATTGAATTTATCTCTCTATATGCAAGGTAACCTGTCAGAGAGGGAAACAAAAAAATAAATCCTTCTTGTAATTCTTTTTATAGTAATATTATAGGAAAAGGTAGAGAAATAATAATATTTACCAGGTTAGAGTTAAATTAAAAAATAAAAAAGTTAAAATAAGAGCTTACTAGGGTATTAAGGATATTACTGCTGATTCGGGGGGAATTGCGGAGATAATAAACCTAGCGCATACCCTAAAAATTCTGAGGATGCAATACAAGAATTTATAAATGCTGAAGACAGTCCGGTTGATGTAGGCCTTACCTTTAAAAAGAAAATAAAAGTTATATAAAAGAACCTGGCATTATGCTGGGTTTTTTGCATTATATAAAGACTTAGAATATGAGCTTTTAAAATGAGCAGAGATAACTTAAGAGATGGCAGGGTAAAAAACTGGTTCTATCTAGAAAATGACCTTCTTGACAGGGAAGATTTAACAATTTATGAAAAAACTGTCTATATAGTAATTGCCAGATATGTTAATGGTGAAAATAAAGCATTCCCGAGTTATGAAACTATAGCAAAAAAGGGGAGCATGGCTAAAGTCCAGGCAATGCGGGTAGTAAAGTCTTTAATCCAAAAAGGACTCTTAAAAAAAGAAGTTAGAAAAACCAAATATAATAAAAGTTATACGTCAAACCTGTATACTTTATTAAACCCAAAACCTAAAGATAAAAGTGATATTAATAAAAAGGGGGTGGTATCTGTCAGATACCAGGGTGGTATACCACAGATACCAGGGGTAGTATCTCACAGATACCCTAATAATACCGTTATTAAAAACACAAATTTAAATAACGTTAATAGAGCTGGTAGAAAAGATGATGTGGAAAACTCTGGGGGTATACCAGAAGAAAAAAGCACTGAAGATAAAGAAGATATAAACGATATCAGGAGAAAGATAAAAGAATCGCTTAAAGAAAAAGGAGATAGACTACTAAAAAGTAAAGTTAATCTTAAAGAAAGAAATCTTAATGACAGTATTAAAAATGAATACCTTACTATAAATAAATCTATTTCTATGGGGAAAGAGGAACTGGCAAGAGAAATAGCGGAAGAACTTAATGATAGTAACAGCCTTAGGGCATTCCGCATGGTAGCTTATAAAATACCAGAACAAAGAATAAGAATATTTTTAAGTATTATAAAGGATACCTACCTTACCGGGAAAATTAAAAATAGTAGGGGTGCAATGTTTATATCGCTTGCTAAAGCATATGCCGGTAAAAATGGTATAAATCTTAATTTTAGGTAATATAGCTCATAAATATAAATTTTTAAAAAGTCTATTGTTTTAATAAATGCAAAAACCAAAGGCAATGTTAGAATAATTAATGATGAATTATTACATTAAATTGAAAATATAAGGTTAGTATAATAAAATTTTTAAAAATTTTTAATTATAAGAGGTTAAAGTTGACAAGCTAACAAAATAATTGGGAAAATAAAATAAAAAAGGTGAAACTCAATAGTAGTAGAAATTACATTTTGTTACAGTATAAGGAATTAACAATATAGAAAATAGACCTGAAAAGAAGAAAGTATTAGTTAGTTATTGTGGAAAATAACTCTACGAGTTTTCTTTCAGGCCTTTCTTGACAAAACTACCAGCCTTGATTATTATAAGACTGAAGGTAATAAAAATTATGACCTACAGTTCTTATTATGAATAAAAACTTAATCTTGGAGATTTATAAAAAACCGCAAACAATCTTTTCTTTAAAAGAAATTTCTCTGATGTTCCCTGAATTTGCTTATAAAAATTTAAAAAGTAAACTCAGTTATTTTGTAAGTACCGGCAAACTAAAGAGGGTAAGAAAAGGAATTTATGCTAAAGAAAATTTTAATTCTCTGGAACTGGCTAATAAAATTTATACCCCTTCCTATATTAGTCTTGAAACCGTTCTTGAAAAGGAGGGTATTGTTTTTCAAAAATATGAGACAATTTTTGTATCTTCTTATCTAACGAGAAGAATAAAAGTTGAAGATCAGGAAATTTGCTATCGCAAGATAAAAGATGAAGTACTCCTAAATAGTCTGGGGGTTAAAGAGGAAAATTCTTATTTTATTGCTTCTAAAGAGAGGGCATTCATAGATGCTGTTTTTATTTATAAGGACTATCATTTTGATAATTTAAGGCCTCTGGATTGGGAAAAGATAAAAGAAATAGAAAAAATTTACTCAAGTAAAACTCTAGTAAAAAGAGTTATTCAATATTACAAAATCTATAGGAAAGATAATGCTTGATAAAAATCGCCATAAAATTGTTTTAGTTAAAATTTTAAAAGAAATCTACTCCGATCCAACATTGCGAAACATCTTGGGCTTTAAAGGAGGGACAGCCGCTTATCTATTTTATGGTCTGCCTCGTTTCTCGGTTGATCTGGATTTTGATTTGCTGGAGGAAAAAAAGAAAGATCTTGTTTTTAATAGGCTCAAAGAAATTCTTCCTAAAGTGGAGACATTGATTGAAAGTACCAAAAAAAGATATACCCTTTTTTATCTTATGAGTTATGAGAAAGGGGAGAGAAAAATAAAAATAGAAATTTCTAAAAGGCAATGTAAAAATAGTTTTATTATCAGAAGCTATTTAGGTATCCCCATTCTTCTTATGGCCAAAAAAGATATGGCTGCCGGTAAATTAGCGGCTTTTCTTAATAGAGAGAAATTTGCAGCTCGAGACCTTTTTGACCTATGGTTTTTCTTAAAAAACAACTGGGAGATAGATGAAGAAGTCTTAAAAGGAAAAACTGGTTTAACTTTAAAAACTGCTATTGAAAAAACTGTTGTAAAGATTAAAATTATTAAGAAAAATCAGCTTCTGCAGGGATTGGGCGAGCTTTTAGATGAAAAACAAAAACCCTGGGTAAAAGAAAATCTACAAAAAGAGGCCCTTTTTTACCTGGAGTACCTTTTAGAAGAGTTGTAGTTTTTCTTCTTTGAGAGGTAGCAGGAAGAGTAAATTGAAATATTTTGTTATTATTGAAAATGTTTTAGCATTTTAGAAAAAATTTAATTGAATGACAAACGTGAGGAATAATTATGATCACGGAAAAGGATATATATTATGCTAGAGAGCAGGAGAAGCTTCTATTTGAGACATATCTTAAGGGAATAGTAGACTTCATGAAATGGAGCAGTATGCTTACCATTGCAGCAATTTTATGGATTAGTATAAATATGACTTCGATTGAGGGGCTTTTCTGGCGGTTATCTATTGCATCTCTAATATTTCTTTTAGTCTCTCTGGTCGTCGCCGTATTTGCTTTTAAATGGGTTTTAACCGATTGGGCTAGAGAATGTAGTGTAGATAGAGAAGATTATGGTTATATTTTGTTTAAAAAGTTTAAGTGGTTTGAGAAAAGCAAACTGAACAAAATGAAACCGGAAGAATTAGCTCAATCTATTGAGTTAGATGAAAAAAAGCTTGGTCATGTTGATCGTTATATAAATGCAATTAATGCTGCCAAACCTTTATCTGAACCGAAGAATTCAACACATGGATTAGTTGGCATATAGCTCCCATGGTTATAGGTTTATTAATCTATGCTACAATACAAATACTGAGCAGATTTGAAAGCCTTCTGTATAGAAAAACATATAGAGTTTAAGAAATTAATTAAGATATTAAAATTTTTCTAAAAGAATTTTAATTTTATATAAATTTAATAATAATTTATTGAGAAAAAATAATAAGAGTGTGAATAATAAAAATAAACCTATTGAATTTGAAAATAAAAAAGATAAAATAAAAGTTCACAAATAGTATAAAAACCAGTAATTACACTGATTCGGGGCGAATGGCGGAGGCGGTTCGCC
>CAZKVH010000005.1:0-72982 GCA_964556165.1 uncultured Actinomycetota bacterium
GCCTGGTCAGCTATTGCTCTGGTTATTGCCTGTCTTATCCACCATGTGGCATAGGTTGAAAACTTGTAACCTTTCTTGTAATCAAACTTCTCGACTGCCCTTATAAGCCCGAGATTACCTTCCTGTATGAGGTCCAGGAAAAGCATTCCCCTGCCCACATATTTCTTGGCAATGCTTACCACAAGCCTGAGATTTGCCTCAACTAGCATCCTTTTTGCTTCCTGGTCACCTGCCTCGATTCTTCTTGCGAGATTGACTTCTTCGTAAGCTGAAAGAAGTCTTACCTTCCCGATTTCCTTCAGGTACATCCTGACCGGGTCATTGGTAGGAGACTTTATGGTCAAATCCAGCTTCCTGGTCAGAAATTCTCTCTCATTTTTTTTCTCTGAAAGTTCATCACTTGTTTCTTCTTCATCCTCACTTATAATTTCTACCCCAAGATTCTGAATAACATCGTATATGTTTTCTATTTGCTCTTTTGATAGTTCTATGTCTGAAAGGGTATCGGCAATTTCCTCTGAAGTAAGGATGCCTTCAGACTTTCCTTTATTTATCAACATCTTTACTTCTTCAAACTTAAATTCTGACCCTCTCTTCATATTAAATCACCCCTATATTTAAATTGTCTTCAGGTTCATTCTTTCCTTTTCCAGCTCTATCAATCTCCGGTATAGCTGGTTATACATATCATCTCTGCCATCTTCGCCTTTTAAAGAAGCGCCCGTATTTCTGCTTCTCTCATATTCTATCATTTTTTTTCTTATATCTTCAATTTTTTCTGAAATACGTATGCCCTTAAGATTATTAATTATCTCACTGCTCAGCAGCTCTACATTCTGGTCCAGATGATGCGGTTCATTGAATAAAATCAGGTTATATAGATTTCTTACTTCTTCATTTTCCAATTCTCGAGACGTAATTTTTACAGGAAAGTTTACATTTTTATTATCCTTCCTTTCGCCCAGAATCTCGTCTCTCACCGCGACATAAAGCTCTCTGGTATCGTCAAATTTGAAATACTCAGGTCCCATTTCCAAAAGCTCATTAATCTTATTGCCCGTCCCGTTTATTAACAAACTTAAAGCATCCACCTCAATCCTTTTTAAAGGGCTGATACTTTCAGCCTTAACCCTGATATTTTCACCGGCATAATTTCTATCCGAATAAAGTGTGCCTGAGCTTTTCTCATACTTTTTTTTCATCATCTCCTCTAACAGAAGACTTTCTTTCAGGTTTAGCTTCCCGGATATTTTCTTTATGCATTCCTCCTGGATAATCCCTGACGAAAGAGTGGAAATAAATCTTATCAAATGATCGCTTGCTTTAAGTTTTCCTTCAAGGCTATTTATATTATATTTTTTTATAATTGAGTCAATAGTAAAATCAATAATCCCGGGCGCTTCTTCAACCTTTTTTATAAGAGCTTCCCTGCCCTTCTTTAATACAAAATCAGCAGGGTCGTAATTCTCTTCAAGCACGGCAACCCTGATGTTTAAATTATTCTCATAATACAGGTCAAGCCTCTCGTTATATTCCCTCAATCGTTCTACCCCTTTTAGAGAAGCGCTAATGCCCGCCTCATCACTGTCAAAAACAAGCACTATATTCTTTGTAAATCTTCCCAGAAGCTTTATCTGCTCGGAAGTAAGGGCCGTTCCAAGACTTGCAACCACATTTTTTATACCGGACTGAAAGAGTGCCATCACATCTGTATAGCCCTCCACTATAAGCACCTCATCTTTTTCAACGATATAATTCTTTGCCTGATATATCCTGTAAATATTTTTACTTTTTGAATAAAGCCTTGTCTCGGGGGTATTTATATATTTTGCTTTCTGGTCTCCCGTCCTGCTTGTTTTAGAAATAATCCTTCCTCCAAAACCTATGGTCTTCCCAACAATATCGCCTATAGGAAAAATTATTCTTCCTCTAAATCTGTCATATACTCCCGTGCCCCCGCTTCTTCCTTCTATAGCAAGACCGCACTGGACCAGCTCGACCGCAGTATACCCTCTCTTTATTGCAAACTTTGAAAAACTATCCCAGCTGTCAAGGCTGAACCCCACCTCAAATTCATTCAGGATACTATCTGTAAATCCCCTTTCCTTTAGATAATTCAGGGAAGTCAGCCCGGCTTTACTGTTAAAAAGCACGAAATTGAAATATTTTTTAGCCAGTTCATTTAACTCAATCAGCCTGTTTTTAACGTTTGTTGACTCTTTACTGGCACCTGATAAATTATACTTTAAATTATAACCAACCCTCTTTGCCAGAAATTCAACTGCTTCTACAAAATCCAGATTCTCAATTTTCTCTATAAAATTTATTACATCTCCGCCTGCTCCACAGCCGAAGCAGTGGTAAAGTTGCTTTGACGTATCAACAGTGAAAGACGGAGTTTTTTCTTTATGAAAAGGACAGAGACCCGTATAATTTTTGCCTGTTTTCTTTAGTTTAACGTAATTGGATATAACACTATGGATATCTGCTCTGGATTTTAGTTCCTCTACTTCACCCTCTTTTAGACTTCTTCCCATTATTTACCCGATACTTAAATATAATAGTTATAAAATATTCCTGCAGGAACCGAATTAATTACAGAACTTAATTTTTTTAATTACTTATAGTTAAGAAATCTAAAATTATTTTACCACTAATATATTTTTTTATAAGAGGATTATCTCCGATTATTTCAATAAATTCAGTGCTATTTTTTATTTTTCTGTTTTTTCTCTCTATTCGATTTCTCCTATTGCTGCTCTTGCTGCAGCCAGCCTTGCAATAGGAACCCTGTAAGGTGAGCAGCTTACATAATCCAGTCCTACATTATGACAGAATTCAACTGAGCTCGGGTCGCCACCATGCTCACCGCATATTCCAATCTTTAGATCCTGTCTTGTTTTTCTTCCTCTTTCAACAGCCATTTTAATAAACTCGCCAACTCCGTTTCTGTCAATCGTGGCAAA
Source organism: uncultured Actinomycetota bacterium (assembly GCA_964556165.1). GTDB lineage: Bacteria > Actinomycetota > Humimicrobiia > Humimicrobiales > Humimicrobiaceae > JAQVEM01. The sequence goes on from CAZKVH010000005.1 coordinate 2,967, forward strand.
TGGGTCCTTTTCCAGTATCCCTTTTTCTATATAATCAGGAAGAAACTTTCCGGCATCGTCTCTTGAAAACCCAAATGTCATCTGGGTAAGGTCGTTAGTTCCAAAACTAAAGAATTCAGCTTCACTGGCTATCTCCCCTGCAACAACACATGCTCTTGGAACTTCTATCATGGTCCCTACTTTATAATCAAACTTCTTTTTCCCTTCCTTCATTGTTTCATCTGCAATCTTAACAATCTGTTCTTTAAGAACCTTGATTTCATTTATATTACCCACCAGTGGAACCATTACTTCCGGTTTTACCTTAAGTCCCTTTTTGGCAAGCTCGATAGCTGCTTCGAAAATTGCCCTTACCTGCATTTCAAGAATTTCAGGGTAGCTAATAGAAAGTCTGCATCCTCTGTGGCCCAGCATCGGGTTCATTTCATGAAGAGATTTGACTGTCGCTTTCAGCTCATCGAATCCTATACCAAGTTCTCCTGCTATCTCTTTTATATCTTCATCTTCATGGGGCAGAAACTCGTGAAGAGGCGGGTCAAGTAACCTTATGGTCACAGGTAACCCCTTCATTACTTTAAATATATCTACAAAGTCTTTTTTCTGCATCGGCAGAATCTGCTTCAGGGCTTTTTCTCTTTCTTCTCTGTTTTTAGCCACTATCATTTTTCTTACTGCCTTGATTCTATCTGCTTCAAAGAACATATGCTCTGTCCTGCACAGACCGATTCCTTCTGCTCCGAAACCCCTGGCAACTTCAGCATCATGAGGAGTATCGGCGTTTGCTCTTACACCTATAGATTTAAATTCATCAACCCAGCTCATAAACTTTTTGAAATCGTTTCCTATAACAGGGTCAACAACAGGAATTTTACCTTTAAACACTTCTCCCGTTGCGCCATCAAGAGTAATCCAGTCACCTTTGTTTATCCTGCTGCCGTTTACTTCAAAATATTTCTTGCTTTCGTACACTTTTATTTCTTCCGCACCTGCCACGCAGCATTTACCCATCCCCCTTGCTACAACAGCAGCATGTGAGGTCATTCCTCCACGTGCAGTTAAAATACCCTGTGCCACTGCCATCCCCTGGATATCCTCCGGGGAAGTCTCTGTTCTTACCAGAACTACATTATCTTGCTTTGCATCTTCTACTGCGGCGTCGGCATCAAAAACAACCCTGCCCAGAGCAGCACCTGGAGATGCAGGAAGCCCTTTTGTAAGAAGTTCTGCTTTTTCTTTTGCTTTATTATCAAGCTGCTTGTGAAGTAGCTGGTCCAGCATCTGTGGCTCAACTCTTGTCACAGCAGTCTTTTTATCGATATATCCTTCCTTAACCATATCAACAGCAATTTTCAATGCAGCAAATGCTGTTCTTTTACCGGTCCTGGTCTGGAGTATGTATAATTTACCCTCCTGGATTGTGAATTCCAGGTCCTCCATTTCTCTGTAATGGTCCTCAAGTTTTTCCCTTACACCAACCAGTTGCTTGTAGATTTCAGGCATTTCTTTCCCTAATTTGGATATAGGCTGGGGAGTTCTTATACCTGCAACAACATCTTCTCCCTGAGCATTAAGCAGATATTCACCATAAAATTTATCCTCTCCTGTTGCAGGATTCCTTGTAAAAGCAACACCTGTCGCTGAGTTTGTTCCCATATTGCCAAAAACCATTGCCTGAACATTCACAGCAGTCCCAATATTATGTGGTATATCATGAAGATTTCTGTAAGATATGGCTCTTTTATTGTTCCATGAGCCAAACACAGCATTAACAGACATCTCAAGCTGTTTCCTCGGTTCCTGTGGGAAACTTCTTCCTTTGCTCTCCTTTATAATTTTCTTATAATCCTCTACAAGCTCCTTTAAATCATCTGCATCCAGTTCAGTATCATATTTTACTTTTTTCTTATCCTTTCTTGCCTGGAGCGCTTTCTCAAAACTGTCATGTTCTACTCCCATTACCACGTCGCCAAACATCTGTATAAATCTCCTGTATGAGTCCCAGCCAAATCTTGCGTTGCCTGTCTTCTCAATCAGGCCCTTTACCGTCTTATCGTTCAGACCAAGGTTAAGAACCGTGTCCATCATACCCGGCATAGAAATAGCTGCCCCTGACCTTACGGAAACAAGAAGCGGGTTCTTTTCATCTCCAAATCCCATGCCCATTTTATTTTCAAGTTTCTCTAGATTCCTGTCAATCTGCTCGTCCAGACCTTCGGGACATTTCCTGCCAAGCTCATAAAACAGATTGCACACTTCAGTTGTTATGGTAAAACCACAGGGTACAGGTAGCCCTATGTTTGTCATCTCCGAGAGGTTAGCTCCCTTTCCTCCCAGCAGTTTTTTCATCTCTTTTTTGCCTTCGCCAAAAAAATACACATACTTTTTTGAAGCCATTCTTATCAAACCCTTTCTTATTTTGAAATAAAATTACTAATAATCTAAAACCAAATTGAAATATGATAACAGAAAAATAAAAAAAAATTAAGAGGTATATTAATTTAATTATTATTTATCAATTATTAATTATCGTTAATCTCTAACTTCGAGAAATCTGCTATCGTCATATAAAGGTCAACTGCCTTCTTTACAAGACCAATACGATTGTTCCTTAATTTTTCGTCTTTATCCATAACCAGGACTTTATCAAAAAACAAATCCACAACCACTCCGAAATCATAAAGCTCATTAAGAACATCTTTATATTTTTTATCTTCCGAAAGCTTTCCAATCAATCCCTCTTTATCACTTATTGACCTGTAGAGCTCCTTTTCATGCTCTTCTTTAAGTAAATCAGCATCTACCCTGTCAGAGATGCTTCCCTTTATTATATTTTTGCATCTTACCATCGGGAAATATAGCTTTTTTATATCCTTTTCTTTAATAAATTCTTCAATAGCACCGTATCTTAAATTTATCTCAGGAATCGAACTGCATCCTGAACCCAGGACTGATTCTAAAATGTCCAGTCTCCTGTTCTCTTTTTCAAACATAAATCTTAATCTTGCTATTATAAAATCTCTTATGTCCTTAGCTACTCGCAATTTATCTTCATTGCTGAGCTCAGAATATGCGGGATATAGCTTAAGGTTATAATCAATCAGACCATCAAGGTTAAAATCATATTCGCCTTTAGGCACTGAAAGAATAATACCGGAGGCTTTTCTTCTTAAAGCAAAGGGGTCTTCAGAGCCGGTGGGTATTTTACCTGCCAGAAATATGCCTGTTATGGTGTCAACTTTATCGGCAATAGATAGTATAAGCCCAACATCGTTTGAAGGCAATATGTCATCTGCGAATCTCGGAAGATAATGTTCGAAAACTGCGCTTGATACTTCAGCCTTTTCGCCTCTTTCCTCTGAATACTGGCGCCCTACAATACCCTGAAGAGAAGGAAATTCCACTACCATATCCGTAACAAGGTCACACTTGCAGAGCATACTTGCCCTGGCAAGGTCCTCTACTAAATCAGTATTCTTAAACTCCTGTTTTTTCTTTAACAATCCTGACATAAAGTTTGTTATTTTCTTCAACCTTACGCTCTTATCATAAATACTGCCAAGACCTGAAAAGAAAATAACTCCTTTCAGCTTTTCGGTCCAGAAATCAAAGTCATGTTTTTTATCCACTTCATAAAAATATGCCGCATCACTCAATCTCGCTCTAAGCACCCTCTCGTTTCCTTTTCTGATTTCGCCTGTATCCTTAATTCCATTCTGAATAATTATAAAATTGGTGCTTATATTTCCAGAAGAATCAAGAACTGCAAAATACTTCTGGTGATATTGTATTGATTCGATTAATAATTCTTTTGGAATGTATAAAAACTCTTCCGGGAAGCTGCCGGCAATAACATTTGGTATTTCAACCATGTTTACGACATCATTTAAAAGGTCATTATCAATAATAACCTTAAATTTACCCTTCCATATTTTTTCTTCAAGATTCTTTATCTGTTCAAGTATTAATCTTCTTCTATCACCTGCGACAGCCATTACCCTGCCCTTTTTGCTCAGGATTTCTAAATAATCGTTGCTATTCTTTATGGTTATTGGTTCCGGGCTAATCATGCGGTGTCCATAAGTAATATTAGAAGAAACCAGGTTTTCAATATTAAATTTTATTATTTCATTATCATAGAGGGCAAGAATCCACCTTATGGGACGGGCAAATTTTATACTGTAATCAGCCCATGTCATCTGCTTGCTAAACTTTAAAGAAAGAATAGTATCCCTGAGTATAAACGCGAGAAGCTCCTTCGTTTTTTTACCTTTCTCTAAAATTCTTTTACCGAGATAGAGGCCTTTACCCTGCACTTCTATTTTTTCAAGCTCGCTTACTTTTAAATTTAAACTCTTTGCAAAACCCCTTGCAGCACCTGTGGGGTTACCAGAACTGTCAAAAGCAATTCCTACCGGGGGACCTGTTATTATTTTTTCTTCCGAATCCTGAGTTTCAATTAAATCATCAACTATAGAAACGAGTCTCCTCGGAGAGCTATATATATTAATACTGCCGAATTTTAATCTGTTTTCGGTAAATTTACTTTCTAAAACCTCTTTCAGGCCCCTGACTCCCTCCTGAATACACGACGGGGGCATCTCTTCCGTACCGATTTCAAAAAGTAATTGTTTTCCCTTCACATTAATATTCATGATTATCCTTTATTTTTATCCCTTCTCAAGAAGCGGGAAACCAAGCTCCTCTCTCTGCTTTATGTAAGCAGAGCATAATATCCTTGCGAGATTTCTTATCCTTGCTATATATGAAGTTCTCTCTGCCACACTTATGGCTTCCCTGGCATCAAGCAAATTAAAAATATGGGAACACTTAAGTACATATTCGCATCCCACAAAGACCAGGCCTTTTTTTATAACCAATTTAAACTCTCTCTCATATTTATCAAAAAAATCAAGAAGCATATCAATTGATGCTACCTCAAAGTTATAAGCCGACCATTCCTTCTCAGACTCAAGATGAATATCTCCATAATTTATATCATCAGACCATTTAAGTTCCCAGAAGCTGTCTTTATCCTGCAGATACATCGCAATGCGCTCCAGACCGTAAGTTATTTCTGCTGACACGGGCTTGAGCGCCAGGCCACCCATCTGCTGGAAATATGTAAACTGGGTTATTTCCATCCCGTCTGCCCATACTTCCCATCCCAGACCCGCAGCTCCAATTGTTGGTGACTGCCAGTCGTCTTCAACAAAGCGTATGTCATGTATCTTAAGGTCAATTCCAAGTCTCCTGAGGGAACCAAGGTAAAGCTCTATAACATTATCCGGGGATGGCTTAAGCAATACCTGGAACTGATAATAAAACTGTGTCCTGAATGGATTCTCGCCGTACCTTCCGTCAGTAGGCCTTCTGCTTGGCTCAACATAGGCAACATTCCAGGGCTCGGGACCAAGACATCTGAGGAAAGTATCGGGATTAAATGTCCCCGCGCCTTTCTCAATGTCAAGGGGCTGCTTTATAATACAGTTATTATCTGCCCAGTATTTCTGCAGGTTAAAAATAATATCCTGAAAATTCATAATTTACTTATTTTAATAACAATGATTTTAATAGTCAATTAAACCGGGAAGGATAAGCCGGGATTTTATAATAAAAAAAACATCTGTAATACTTATATTCCTATTTTTTTTAGATATTTAAAGCTATCTACATTACATTCGGTATGATAAACTAAATAATCTTCTATCAACTTATATACTCTTTTTAAAGTAAACGGATTTATCTCCATATCCCTGAAATCTTCTATTTTCATTCTGGATAAATCATATAAAAACCTGTAATCCGAGGCGCTTAAAACTTCGCTGCCTGCCAGTGAAGATGCGCAGGTATCACAGAGCACCCCGCCATATTTTATAGAAAAATAAATTTTATCCCTGTTGAAAGAATATAGTTTTTCAAGAGGCCTGTTGCATTTGCTGCAGCTCTCAAGTAGGGGAGCATATCCCAGGACACTTAAAAACTTAATTCCAAAAAAACACATGATTTTTTTTAATAACGGTATATCCTCCATTCCTGCATTGTTTATCTCATTAAAACATATGTAAATCAGCTTAAAAATAGAGGGAGAAGACTCGCTGCCTGATGCCTGGGTTTTTAAAATGATATTGCTTATTATTTCACTAAAGACGAATTTGGAAAAATCAGAAGGAATATTTTTAAAGCTTTTTATTATTTCTACCTGATTTATAATGTCCAGGTTCCTGCCCCTGGTAAGCTCCAGCTCCACAAGATTAAAGAGTTCCAGCCTCCCGCCAAACCTGCTGCGTATCTTACGTGCGCCCTTTGCAACTGCGCTTATTATATCCCCTTCAAGGGAATACATCTTCAGTATTTTATCAGACTCGCCCAGTTTATAAGTCTTTAAAATAATAGCCTTTGCTTTATAAGATGGCATTTTTTATTTATCAAAAATAGCGCTGTATTCTTTTAATATATTAACTCCACTGCTCGTCCCCAGCCTCGTAGCGCCAGCATCTATAAGCGCCTGTGCATCACCAAAAGTTCTTATCCCTCCTGAAGCTTTCACTCCTATATTCCTCGTAACCACTTCCCTTATCAGTCTTATATCGTCAAGCTCCACTCCCTTGACACCAAAGCCTGTAGAGGTTTTCACAAAATCGGCACCCGACTTTTCAATAATAGCGCATACTTTTTTTATCTCATCTTTGGTTAGCGCAGCAGTTTCTATGATAATTTTAATATCGATATGCTTGTTATACTCCGCTATCTGCTCGCGCCTGATTACATTTACCACAATCTTTATTTCCCTTTCGACATATTCGTAATTACCGCTCTTTACCGCCCCGAGATTTATAACCATATCGAGCTCATCCGCACCTTTTTTCACATTGTCTCGTGCTTCGAAAACCTTTGCCTCGGTAGTGTTTGCGCCCAGTGGGTAGCCAACCACCGAACAGACTTTTACGTCACTTCCAGCCAGCATTCTTTTTGCCTGTGTTATATAAGCTGGATTAATGCACAAAGCAGCAAAATGGTACTTTTTAGCACCGATACATAGCTGCTCTATTTCCTTTGATGTTGCAAGAGGATTAAGCAGTGTCTGGTCTATTGTTTTTGCCAATTGTTCTTTAGTTAACGTTTTTACCACCGGCCTTTCGTTTAAGAATTTTTTTAATATATTTATTTTTTAATTTTATTAGCTTTCAGTTTATTCTAATTGCCTTTAATATTGAATAATATTTTTTATCCCGGAATAATCAATAGCCAAATCTATCAAGCATCATTTCATTCTTTGTCCAGTTTTTTTCAACCTTAACCCAGAGCTCCAGAAAGACTTTACTGTGCAAAAGAGCTTCAAGCTCCAGTCTTGCCTCTCTCCCAGCTTCCTTAAGCATACTGCCTGACTTGCCAATTATTATAGCTTTATGTGAAAGTTTTTCAGCGTAAATGTTACAACCTATTATTATTAGATTCTCACCTTTACTGCTGGTGGTTTCCTCAAATCTCTCGACACTTACGCTTACGCTATGAGGGAGCTCCTCAGATAATCTTTCAAATAATTTTTCCCTTACTATCTCCGATATTGTTCTTTCCATGGTCTGGTCAGTGGTTACATCCATATCAAAGTATCTGGGACCTTCCGGTAGCTTCCCTATCAAAGAACCCAGAAACCTGTCAAGATTCTTACCTGTTTTTGCTGAAATTTCACCCAAATAGTCAAAAAAATCAAAATCTTTTATTTTTTCCTTCTCTCTTTTTATTACATCTTCCGAAACCATATCAATTTTGTTTAAAAGAAGAAACTTTGGTACAGGTCTGTCTTTAACATGGTCAATTACAAAAAAATCACCGCTTCCTATCCCTGCGGCTACGTCCACCATTACTACAATCAAATCCGAGTCATTAATCACGCTTATAACACGATTATATAATCTTCTTCCCAGTAAATTCCTTGGCTTAAAAAACCCCGGGCAATCAACAAATATTACCTGTGAATTTCCTGTATTTAAAATACAATTAATTTTATCTCTGGTAGTTTGTGCCCTGCTTGAAGTTATAACCACTTTCCTGTCCATTATTTTATTGATTAGCGTTGATTTCCCTACATTTGTCCTTCCAATCAGACCAACAAACCCCGATTTAAAGTTATCCTTACTCATTTGAGTTCCAATCTCATTAAACTTCTGTCCACTCCTTTGCCATATTCATTTTTTCTATATCCAATTTTTTTGAAGCCAGATTTTTCATAAAGGTGTATTGCAATCTCATTCCCGGGGTCCACAGTCAGCTCCACCGCTATAAAACCATCTCGCCTCAATATGCCAATTGAATTTTGCAGAAGTTCATTACCTATACTTTTATTTCTGTACTTTTTATCTACATAAAAGGAGTGAATAAAAGCAGTATTGTCTTCTCCCCAGCTCTTAATAATTTCACAAACCCCGATAATATCAGAGCTATTTTTTAATTTAGCTACAATAAATTTTCCATATCTTATTATTACCGGTATGACCCACTGGTTTATTGAGGCGTCTTTTCCAAGATTTCTTTTTTCAAGTTTCGATATTCTGTTAACCAATCTCAAATCAAAATCTTTTATTTCCTGGAAAATAATATCTTCCATGTTAAGAAATGGTATCCGAAAAAAATTAAAAAAATATATCTACCTCAATTTTAGCATTGTCTGTCAATATTTTTTATTTTATAACAGAAGGTAGATAATGAATAATGTGGATTTTTTATAAATACCTTAATTAATATCCATTTCCAATAGCATCCAGCCACTGCTCCTCAAAAGAAGCCGGGCTCAGGCCCGTTGCAGTTTCAAGGGAAGTTAAGAGGTCTTTTTGATTGTTGTATTCTGAAAGAAATAAATTTAAGGCCTCAAAGCCAAATTCCATAGAAATGAAATTAACAAAAGATATATATTCAGAAAATATAAAAGTTCCATCCTGACCCAGGTAACGCACTCCCTTGCTTTCCAGTTCCAGAATAGGTATAAAATTTCCTCCTGACACAACTCCACAAATAGTTTCATTGCTTATGGAGTTCGGGTCGATAAAGCTACCGGATATGGACTTATCTGCCAGTGCTTCATTCAGCCATTCATTTTTTTTAGCTGCTTCAGGATATACCCAGAAATAATAGGCGTGACCTATCTCATGCAGAAGACCTATTCTGTAATTTGCCTCATCATCTACTATATCAGGCACCGGCTTGAACCCCTCTGCTTTATATATATGTACTTCTCCATCTGATGCCTGCCCCGCGGATTTACTTCCATCAAAACCGGGTGGAGTCATGCCACCTGTTACAGTTTCAAACTCTTCGGTGGTATTACATAAAAAAATCTCTATTTTTTTATCCAGAACTTCTCCAAAAATCACCTCCAGGCCTTCCCATCCACTTTCGGCTATCTGTATATAATCATTTAAAAAATCTTCATCAATCTCGTTAAAATAAAAAATGTAATGCTCGGCCTCAACTTTTCTCTGAAGCCCTTTCCTATCTGCCTGTGTTATCTGGTACGATTCCGGGACTGAAAACTCCTGCTGTGTTTCGGTATCATCCCCGGACGCAGGATAAAAATCTCCTCCTGTATCATCTCTTTTATTTTCATCGTCTTCAGGTGTCCATCCTTCCGATGATATTGTTTTCGTAGATTCAGGCCTCCCAGACTGAAAACCTTCTAAAATTCCATTTATGTTTTCCATCAGGCTACACGAACTCAGCTGAAATGAAAACAACAGCAAAATAAAAACTGAAACTATGAATAATATCTTTTTTTTATTTCTCATATCAAGCACTCAAATAATTTTTTAAATAAATTATTTATTATATTAAACTGTATTTTCTAAATTTTGTAAATAATATTTTAAATATTGTATTAATATAATAATAAAATAAATATTATTAAAATATCAAGAATATGGATTTATTTTGTATTGGCTATCTCTGTAGATGCCCTATATTGATTACATTATGATAAAATTATCGCTAGCTAAGATTGCTAGAGATTAAAATGTGCTCTTACATCAGATATAAGACTGTTCTGAATTCTTTCCATGTCCATCCTGTCTCTCTCATCGACATGGTCATAGTTATATATATGCAGCATTCCGTGGATTATAAGAAGTATTATTTCCAGACTGAGATTCCAGTCACCTTTCTGATATATTGAAACATTGGAATCAGCAACCTCAGGACATATATATATTTCTCCTATCGTTACAGCAAACGGCCCGGCTCCGGGAATCATATTTTCTTTATCGTCAATATATGAAAATGACAAAACATCAGTTTCTCTGTCTACTTTCCTGTATTTTTTATTTAGCTCCTTTATTTTCTTACTGTCAGAAAAAATAATATTTAAATGGCTTCCGGGATCCTTATCAAATTTATTTGAAATATATCTGGAGATCTTTTTTATCATGTCCATTTCTATATCTATTTTATCCTGGTCATTAATTACCTCTATCTTCAATTTGCCTCCACCTTTGTCTTAAGCTCTACCTTATCCCTTAAGTCATCCTCACCGTAAGAAATCCTTGAATGATATATCGATATAAGCCCATCAATCAGGGAATTCTTAACAGTATTAATCTCTTTAAGAGTAATACTGGTTTCATCAAGCTGGCCATCTTTTAATTTATCTTCAAAAATATCATTTACCATCTGCTCGATTTTTTTAGGAGTTACCTTTTCAATGGACCTCACTGCTGCTTCTGTCGAGTCTGAAAGCATAAGAATAGCTGCTTCTTTGCTCTGTGGCTTTTTTGCCTGATAACGGAAATGTTCCTTCATGCCAGCGGAGCTGCCATTAGTTGCTAACGCCATATCCTTCTGCTTTTCATAAAAATAAGTTATTATTGAGTTCCCATGGTGCTGGGAAATAATATTTAAAACCTTCCTCGGAATCTTATTCTTTGCGGCAAGCTCGAGACCATCTTTTACATGATTCGATATTATATGCCTGCTCATTGAAGGATTCAGACGGTCATGAACATTCTCAATGCTTGATTGATTCTCATAAAAATATTCAGGTCTTTTCATTTTTCCAACATCATGGTAAAGAGCTGCTACTTTCACCAGCAAAGAATCAGCCCCTATGTCTTTTGCTGCATTTTCGGCAAGGTGAGCTACCAGAATACTATGATTATAAGTTCCCGGTGCTGACATAAGAAGTTTCTTGAGCAATGGATGGTCGGTATTTGAAAGCTCAAGTAACCCCATTGCGGTCGTGACATTAAAAGTGGACTCAATAAAAGGCAAAAGTCCTATAGCAATAACCGCACAGATTATCCCATTAACCAGCCCAAGCGCAGTATATAGTATGATTGTTTCCACTTCACCGCCAATAAGGCTGATTATTAAAAACAAGAATGCAAGAAAAAGTGAACTTAAAAAACCCGACCTCATTACTGCAGAGCGCTGCGATACTTTTGACACGGTGTAGGAAGCAAAAATGCCTCCCAGCATATATGCAATCGCAAGACTGAAATCAAAATCAGTCGCAATCCCTGCAAATATACCCAGAGAAATTGTCATCATCATTCCTATACGGCTATTAAAAAGAATGGTCGAGATTAAAGACGCTGCAATCACAGGAAATAGATAATTCCAGAAATTCAGATGTATGGATGAAAGAATAGTTAACGCCTTTATTAAAGCCGTAAAAGTTACCATAAGAAAAGCAATTATGACCAGTTTCTTTGTGTTGCTGAATATATCAGGGTTAAATTTGAATATATAGAACCCAAATAGAGCAAGCGCTATCAAAGATGTAAAGAATATATATAAAAGTCTTTTCCAGTTAAGCCCCGTCTGCAGCAACCCCAGTTTATTTAATATAGTGATATCCGTTTCATTAACAATTTCTCCTTCAAAAACAATAGTCTGGCCTTCAAGTACGGAAACCATATGAGGAGGAGTACTTGACCTCGCTTCCTGTCTTGCTTTTTCTGTGCCTTCAGGGTCAAAAACAGCCGTAGGCTCAATATTATTTTCAAGAACGCTTGTAACTATGGGAATGTGTTCCTGTTTGATTTCACCATCCGCTTCAGCAAGTTCTATGGCTTCATTTTTAGCAATATCCACTCCCGTAGGTCTTATTTCCTTTTTCATTACCTCCCTTGCTATATCCTGGGTCTTATTTGCCAGTAAATCAAGCTCATCGGCTGAAAGATTAAGAGCAAGGGAAATAACTGAGCTCGTATATTTGCCGCTAAGAAGATTATTCATATAGTCAACCTTCTCTTCAAATGTCTTATCTTCCTTACCCTGAACTATGCCTGCCAGAAGATAAAAATATTTTATCTGATAAAGAGCACCGTCCTCACCATTTAAAACATTGATATCATAAACATATACATCCTCTACTTCTGCTTCATTATTATTTCTATCTTCCTCTGTTTTTTCAGTGTCCTCAAACTCTATACTTCTGGTTGCCTTAATAGTCCTTGGGCTGGGTTTGGCAAGTTCTATTCCTATGTCCGGAGAATAATTATAAGAGAGAACAGCTACAACTATAGCCAGGGTGAGAACAGATATATACATAACCTGGGCGATTCTGCTCCTGAATGAAAAATATTTTACGGCAAAATTTCTAAATTTCTCCAGCCTGCTCTCTTCACCATTATGAAATTCCTTATTTTTATTATTTCTCTTTATCATCTTAATCACTTATAAATTACAAAAAAATTTAACCTGCTAATTATAACCTGCTAATTATTTTACTTTCTTATTTATTTCACCGTATATCTTATATGCATCAACAATTCTCTGTACCAGTTCATGCCTCACTACATCTTTCGAGCTGAGATATACGAATTCTATTCCCTGTATACCCTTTAAAATCTTTTCTACTATGATAAGTCCTGATTCCCTATCAGGTGGCAGGTCAATCTGTGTAACATCTCCAGTTACTACTATCTTTGAACCAAAACCCAGCCTGGTAAGGAACATCTTCATCTGCTCCGGCGAAGTATTCTGGGCTTCGTCAAGAATTATAAAAGAATCGTTAAGAGTTCTGCCTCTCATATAGGCAAGAGGCACCACTTCAATAATGCCCATTTCACGGTACTGCTGAAATTTCTCTACATCCAGCATTTCATATAATGCATCATACAGGGGTCTCAGGTATGGATTAACCTTATCATACATATCTCCCGGTAAAAATCCGAGTTTCTCCCCGGCTTCCACGACAGGCTTTATTAAAATAATACGGCCCACTTTATTCTCCTTTAATTCTTCGACTGCCAGAGCGAGCGCAAGATAAGTTTTCCCGGTTCCAGCAGGTCCTATAACGAAAACAATTGTATTTTCCTTTATCGCCTCGATATATTCCTTTTGCCCTATCGTACGCGGTTTTATTTTCTTCCCGCTGTTTACAACTATACTGCTCCTGAAAACTTCATGTGGCTCCATATCTGATTTACCCTCCATAATTCTTATTGAATCACTGACTTTCTGCGAATTCAGTTTCTGCCCCAGATTTATCTGAAGAGCCAGTTCTTCTATTAATTTTGAAACTTCTTTCACATTCTTGCTCTTACCTGAGATCTCAACATTATTCCCAAGAACGAAAATTTCCACATTATATTTTCTTTCAATCAAGCGCAAAAGCTCATCCCTGTTCCCAATCAGGTCAGCCATTGAATGCCTGTCTTTAAAATCAATTTTTAGCTTTTGTTTTACCGGAGACAAAATAACCTCCTTTTAGCAGATTTATTTTTAAATGCCATCGGTTTATTAAGAAGTCATATAACAGGAAACTAATATAGAATATATAATTTATATAATTTTTTTAACCCGGGGGCCAGCCAAATTTCCTCTTTCCCAGTATATGAAAATGTAGATGATTCACAACCTGACCTGCATTGCTTCCGGTATTTGTGACCACTCTGAATCCCTCCTTATCAAGTCCCATATCTTTCGCTACCCCGCCTATCGCCTCCATTAGCTCCTTTAACTCATCTCTTTCAAGTTTATCGATTTCCATAATAGAGCCGACGTGCTTTTTGGGTATAGCAATCAGATGAACCGGCGCTTCTGGTGATATATCCTCAAAAATTAAAACGCTGTCACTTTCAAATACTATATTGCTTTTAATTTCTCTTTTTATAATTTTACAAAAAAGACAATCTTCCATTTCTTTCAAAGCCTAAAAATAATTTTTATATAAAATCATAATAACCCTATGGCTATATTAAATAATTATACAATCTTTCTAAATTTTTACATAGCCAATCAAATCCTAAATGGGGGATTATACTATTTTTTCAAAATTTTACAACTCTTATAAATTTAACTTCTGTTGTAATTAAACAATATCGTTAGATTAGTCTTATTAAGAGGAATTTTATATTAAAATTTTTTATTGATATATTTATTTATATAATTATATACTCTTGCTTTTACCCTCGCATTATTTATCTGATACCCCAGCTTACGGATGTATTTTTTTATAAACTGTTTTTGAATTAATTTCGCAGACAATTCCGCTTCAAGAGCCTTTCTTAATATCATGGGATCACCGGATTTGCTATCTTTTTTCAATTCATAGGCTCTCTTTTCCTCATCTAAAATATCTTCCTCTGTTACAAGTGGAATAGATTCATATTTGCTAAGATCCTCTTTTACTTCTGCCTCGATAATCTCTACAGGATAAACAGGAAAATTACGCATTCTTTTTCTTTTGATTTCCAGACGTATTGTCACAATCTGACCCGGGTTAACCACAATTTCTATAGAACGGCCGTCATTATCTTTAATAACTTTTCTGTCTTCTTCAAGAAAGTTTACGTATTGAGCTTTTTTTACCACAAAGTCTGAAATGATCTTTCCGTAAACCTTCTTTTCTGAAGGGTTATAACACCTTAATATTATTGCTTTTCCATCATCTGAGCGTTTCATTGATGTTACTCTCAAAACTCTATCTTTATCATATACTTCCATAAACCCCCGGCTGCTTTTCAGGGGACCTTTATGAGAAACAGTCTTCATTATCATTAATTCCTTATTAAAAGCATCTGCCTTTTGCTGAACTCCACCCCTGTGTACATCCCCCTCGTGTACATATACAGCGTACTCAAATGCCATCTGCCGCAGACACTGAGCTTCCGGAACCATAATTTCCGGTCCGGCATCTCCAATTCTGGTATTAATTTCTCTGGCAATCCATCCAACACTCCTAAAAAGTGTAAGAGCAATTGTTTTTTTCTCCGGAATTACCTGATATTCTTTAAGTCCTCTGCTTAATAATGCTACGCATTTTTATCAAAAAAGTCACACACTTTAGACATATAGGAAATTATTAAATCCCTGCAAGATAGATGGTTTGGCTCAATATAACAATGCAAACTTTTTAAAAGCTACTGGCAGGCGGCAATTCATTATATCAGAAGGGTCCGCTCTACCTAAAAATAAACATTATCAAATCTGATATCCTGAAAAATATTTTATTTAACTCTTTCTAAGACTTAATTATATTCCCTATTAACCCTTTCTCATAAAGAGAATTCGTACTGATCTTTACCATTTTACCCTCAAGATTCCTGAATTCAGCACTATCGGACTTGAAATAAACTTTGATATAGTTTCCCGATGTACCACTTACTATATTATCTTCGCCTATTTTTTCGCAGATAACACCGAGTGTTCTTCCAATATTATCCTTAATATATATATTTCTCAGCTCATCCCCCAGACTCCGCATAATCTTACTCCTAAGGGATTTAGACACTTCATCAACCTGCCCCGGCATTCTAAAGGCAGGGGTACGCTCCCTCCCAGAAAATTTAAACACATGGACTTTGCTAAAACCAGATTTCTTTACAATATTAAGAGTATGCTCAAAGTCACCTTCTTCCTCGCCGGGGAAGCCTACCATAACATCTGTGGTCAATGCAATTTCAGGAAAAAACTTTTTGACCAGATTTACTTTTTTTAAAAAATATTCAGAATTATAAGGTCTTGCCATAAGCCGTAAAATTTTATCACTTCCGCTCTGAAGCGGGATGTGAAGATGAGACGCGAAGCGTACCTCATTGCTTTTTAAAATATCCAGAACCCCTGCATTGATATCATTTATCTCAATAGAGCTTAATCTTATTCTTTTTATGCCCGTAAGCTCAAAAATTTTATTCAGCAAACCTGCAAGATTACCGGTTTCACTTCCGGATTTAGATGAATTCCTATTAAAGTCAATCCCGTATTTACCAATATTAATCCCCGTAAGAACTACTTCCTCAAAATTGTTATTTTCAAGCTCTTTTATCTTTTCCAGTACTTCAGCAGAGAGCACACTTTTATAACCTCCTCTTACTTTAGGTATTATACAATAAGTGCAATTCTGCTCGCATCCATCCTGTATTTTTACCATGGGCCTGGAGTGAAGCATGTTTCCGGACAGTAAAACACCTTTACTGGAGGATTTTATATCATTAATATTTCTTTTCCCCGGCACATCCGAAATTAAATCAGGTATCTTCATCTTATCCTTATTCCCGACTATGAAATCAACACCCGAGTCCCTTAAAAACTTTTTATTAAATACAACAAAACAGCCTGTAACAATTATTTTGCTTCTTTTATTTTCTGATTTTAATCTCCTCACGAGCTGTCTTACTTTTTTATCGCTCATTGAAGTCACAGTACAGGTATTGATAATACAGAAGTCAGGATTTTCATCAGATGAGACAAGCAAAAACCCTCTCTTTTGAAGTTCCGCCGAGATATAATCCGATTCACTCTGGTTTACTTTGCAGCCGAGTGTATTAATTGAAAAACTTATTCTGTCCATCTCTTATTTCCAATCAGATAATCCAGAACAGATAAAAAATAAATTGCCGCTGTCTCGGAGCGGTAAATATTTTTACCCAGTTTTATCTCTCTGGCTCCGTTTTTTTTCAGGTAATTAAGCTCGTTCTCTTCAAAACCACCTTCGGGTCCTATTATAAATCCGATTGCAGAAATCCTGGATAAGGCATCTGCATCTTCAGAAATGATTTTATTGTAATTGGCACTCTTCTCATAAGGAATAAAAAAATAGTCATATTCAGAGACCATTATTCCGTGAATATCTTCGGGTGAGCTTATCCTGCAGCTAAAATCTCTCTTGCACTGCATTGAAGCTCCATCGGAAATCTTCTGCCATCTTGCCAGCTTGTCTGAAACCTTTCCGGAGTCTACGATAGTTCTCCTGCTTATAACTGGAACTATCCTGTCCACACCTATCTCTGTGGATTTCTGGATCACAAATTCCATTGGATTTTTTTTAAGAACGCACTGAAACAAAATAATTTCCGGGAATTTTCTTAAAATTTTTTCTTTCCCTTTTGTGGCAAGCGTAATTTCATTTTTACCAATCTTTAAAATCTCAGTTTTATATTTATACTGCTCATTATCCGATATATATACAGTATCTCCAATCTCCCCCCTGAGTACATTCTTGAGATGATTTAAATCCTCCCCTATTATTTTTATTTCATTCTTTTCTATACGACCGGAATCAACAAAAAAGTATGGGTAGCTCATTTTAAAAACCGATAACTGATAAAAATATATAAATTAATTGAATAATCATATTTAGATAAACAGAATCCAGATTAGAATACAGATTAACACAATATAAAAAGTAATAAAAAAAACAATATTTTAACTATTTTTATTTATAATTACTTTCTAAACGCATCTTTAATATTGGAAAAAGCACTCTTATTTCCACTCCCTACATCTTCGTTTCTTCCACTGGCATATTTCCTTAAGAGCTCCACCTCTTCTCTGGTAAGCTTCCCGGGAATCTTGACATTTACATTTATTATATGGTCGCCTCTTCTGTATCCATTAAGCTCTACCATTCCCATAGATTTCAATACTATCTTTTCTCCGGGCTGTGTCCCCGGCTTTATATTTATTTCCTCTTCACCATCAATAGTCTTTGCTTTTATTTTGCAACCGAGAGCCGCCTGTGCAAAAGATATATCGACATCTGAAAGAATATCATCTCCTGACCTTGTGAACCCGGGTTGACTTATAACCCTCACAACTATATACAAATCTCCATTTATGGAGTCCCTTCCAAGCGAATGCCCCTTTCCTGTCAGCCTCAGGCTATCTCCATTATGTATGCCGGCAGGAATATCGACACTTATTTTTTTCTTTTTACGGTAATAACCCTTTCCCTTACACTTAGGGCAGGGTTCTTTTATTATTTTGCCCGTACCGCCACACCTGCTGCATGTTGATGTAGTTATTATGCTTCCGAGAAAGGACTGCCTTGCAGTCCTTACTTTCCCAGTACCGCCACATTCAGGGCATGTTTCTATTCCACTCTCACTCAGGCTGCCTTTCCCATTACACCTGTCACATATATCATCAACACTATATTCTATTTCCTTTTTTACTCCATAGGCTGCCTCTTTTAATTTTATCTTTATTTCAAGCTTTATATCAGAGCCCCTCTTTTTTTGCCTGGTTGCTCTTCTGCTTGAAAAAGGCCCTCCAAATCCGGTTCCAAACATTGAATCAAAGAAGTCGCCAAAACCAAACTCCGAAAATACGCTTCCAAAATCAAAATTTTCAAAAAGGCTCCTGCTGAAGCCGAACTGGTCATACTGTCTCCTCTTCTCATCATTGCTCAAGACCGCATAAGCTTCAGAAATTTCCTTAAATTTTTCCTCAGCCTCAGGATTGCCATTATTTACATCAGGATGGTACATTCGGGCAAGTTTTCTATATTCTCTTTTTATGTCCTCTGCCGTGCAGTCGCGGCTCAATCCAAGGACTTCATAATAATCTCTCTTATTCGCCACCGGTAAAAATCACCTCTAAAACAATTTTTTTATGATTTCAAAATAATTTAGCGCAGAAATAATAACTCTTTTAAGCACTTTTTTCCAGTTTTTCCCTTATTCCTCTACTTCATCTTTCAGTATTAAGTGCTTATTCTTGAATTAAAAATTTCGGTAAGGCTTCTTCTAAAAAGATTAAGACTCCTTATAACCTGGCAGTAATCCATTCTTTTCGGCCCCAAAACGCCTATTGCTCCGGCTGAGCTTCCGTAAATTTTGTATCTTGAAGCTATCAGGCTTAAATCTTCAGTGCCTTCCTCGAACAATTCTGAACCAATCTTCACCACAAAATCACTATCTTCCGAAAAATTAAGTAACATTTTCATAAGTAAATATTCATTTTCTATGACCCTCAGGATATTATGAATCTTTCTCAGGTCAATAAATTCGGGCTGTTTTAATATAACTGATGCCCCATGAACAAAGATTTTATTATACTGAAAATTCTCTTTGATACACTCTCTAATTAAATCAATAATCTTATTAACTAAAAGCACCAGGTTTGAATCACCCTTCTGCAGCTTTATATCCCCCATATTTATATCAATTATGCTCTTATCCCTCAGTTGCAAATTCATTACGTTAGAAGCCGACTGTAAATCAAGTTCCGTATATTCTCCCGGCAGGGAAGTGTTCCTTTTATAAACTCTTCCTGTATCAGTAATAAGCACCATCAGAATATTATCGCCGCAGAATTTTAAGAGCTCAATATGCTTGAATTTACTCTGCTGTATCGTAGGAGCAATGACCATTGACAGATAGCTGGTAAACTCGGCCAGCATTTCAGCAGACTTCTGCAGGACAGCCTCTATCTCCATATTCCTGTAATTAGCTATATCTATTGCATTGCTGGTTTTATCATCGTTATCGATACCTGCATTAAGCTCTTCTTTTATTAAATTATCTACATAAAAACGGTACCCTTTATCAGTTGGCATTCTACCTGCAGAAGTATGGGGATGAGTAAGATAACCCATTGATTCAAGCTCTGCCATTTCCTTCCTTATAGTTGCTGTGCTAATGTCAAACTCTATTTTTTCTGATATTTCCTTTGACGAAACAGGGTCAGCATTTTCAATAAAACTATCCACAACTTCTTTAAGAATTCCGATTTTTCTATCACTAAAATTCATATCTTATCACTACCTGTAAATAAAATTATCTACACTTTTTTAAGCTAATATTAATTGCACTATATTGTTATTATACCATTGTTATTAAGACTTTTTTATGTTAATATCCATTAGGCTTAAAGGAAAGCCAATTATTTTTCCTGTATATTATAGAGAAAATTCTTTGAAAATTAAATACGTATAATACTTGGGGGAGCTCACAGGCTGAGAGGATGGCTCGTTAAAGCTATCGACCCCTTATAACCTGACCTGGGTAATGCTAGCGTAGGGAAAGTAGGAATTAAGAAAGCTACTTAAACTCGGGTTGGTAGCTTTTTTTATTTTAAAAAAATATAAAAAAATTATAAAAAAATATTTATATATCCATCTCTCAAGTTTTTGATAGGTGAATCCAGGCCAGAGATGTTGTAGAATCAACAATTCCTGAATGGAAAAACAAATGAAAGAAATATTAAATAACATAGACCTGTATTTTATAACTGACCCGGCTTTAACCAGAAAAACTGTTCTGGAAGATGTAGAGGCTGCATTAAAAGCAGGGGTAAAAATAATACAATACAGGGAAAAAAATAAAAACACCCGGGATATGGTGGAAGAGGCAGTTAAAATAAGAGAGCTCTGTTTTAAAAACAATGCTTTATTGATTATAAACAACAGGGTTGATGTTGCTCTTGCGGTTGATGCCGATGGAATACATCTCGGCAACGAGGATATGCCTTACCAGACTGCAAGAAAAATACTCGGAAATGAAAAGATAATAGGACTGACGGTACGCAATATTAAAGAGGCACTAAAAGCCCAGAATGAAGGCGCTGATTATATAGGAGTGGGCCCTATTTTTGAAACCCGCACCAAAGAAGATGCCGGGGTACCATCCGGAATAAAATTTATAGAAGAGGTAAAAAAAACAATAAAGATACCATTTGTGGCTATTGGTGGAATTAATGAAAGCAATATTGATTATGTTCTTAAAGCAGGCGTAAAATCCGTTGCAATTATATCAGCTATAGTCACAGGTCCGGATGTTGAAAAAGAATCTAAAAAGTTTAGAAATATTATTCTTAACTATAAAAAAATATAAAAATATTTTTTTTGACTATTTTATATTTAAAAATTTTTCTAATTAAAAGCAAGGATTGCAAAAAGATATATAATAAAAATATGAGGATAAATCATTAAAGGGAGGCTCAAATTTTAAATGACTCAATTAACACAGGCATTAAATGGAAAAATAACCAGACAAATGGAAATAGTAGCAGAACAGGAAGGATTAACTGCCGAATTTATAAGGGAGAAAATAGCCAGTGGCAGCATGGTAATCCCTTATAATAAAAAACACAAATCCATGAAATCAATCTGCGCTATCGGCGAGGGAGCAAGTATTAAAGTCAATGCCAACATAGGTACTTCATCCGACCATGACAACCTTGATGAAGAATTAAAAAAGCTCGAGGTAGCAATTGAAGCAAAAACTGACACCGTAATGGATTTAAGTACAGGTAGCGATATAGATAAAGCAAGAAGAGAAATTATCAAAAATTCCCCTGTACCGGTAGGAACAGTTCCCATCTATCAGGCTGCCGTTGAAGCAGCAAAAGTAAAAGGTATCATAAACATGACTGGAGAACAGATTTTTGAAGTAATTGAAAGACAGGCAGAAGATGGGGTTGACTTCATGACCGTTCACTGCGGTGTAACTATAGAATCCATTAACAAATTAAAAACGCAGAAAAGACTTCTTGATGTTGTAAGTAGAGGTGGGGCTTTTTTAATAACATGGATATTGTCCAATAAGAAAGAAAACCCGCTTTACGAGAACTTCGACAGACTCATAAAAATTGCAAAAAAATATGATATAACACTGAGTCTGGGAGACGGATTAAGACCGGGCTGCCTTTCTGATGCAACAGACAGGGGGCAGGTTCAGGAATTGTTAATCCTTGGCGAACTTGCAAAAAAAGCCAGGGAAGAAGGTGTTCAGATAATAATAGAAGGACCGGGCCACATGTCAATAGACCAGATAGAAACAAATGTCCTGTTAGAGAAAAAACTCTGCAACAATGCACCCTTTTATGTACTGGGACCACTGGTTACAGACATAGCATCAGGCTATGACCATATAGCAGGTGCCATTGGAGGCGCGCTAGCAGGCTACTATGGAGCTGATTTTCTCTGTTATCTTACTCCATCCGAACACTTGAGATTGCCCGAAATTGAAGATGTAAAAGAAGGAGTTATCGCTTCTAAAATAGCAGCTCATGCAGCAGACATCGCCCGGGGAAGAAAAAATGCCATGTTGCCGGATATAGAAATGGCAAAAGCAAGGAAACAGCTAAACTGGAGAAAACAATTAAAACTATCCATTGACCCCGTAAAAGCAAGAAGATTCAGAAAAGAAAGCAAGATAATGAGCAAGGGCTGTACAATGTGCGGTAAGTACTGCGCAATTGACCTGGTAGATAAATTTCTTAATGGTTAAAATAAAAGAGAAAATTTTAAAAAACTATATTTGTAGATATATCAATAGATAAAAAAATATTAAAATAAAAAAATGGACTTATAAATGGATATTTCTAAAATAGGAGGGGAATTCGCCTTAATCGAAAGGCTTTCAAAAAAGCCCGTCAATAAAGACATAATAAAAGGGATTGGCGATGACGCTGCAGTCATAAAAAAAGGAGATAGATACCTTGTCTTTACCACCGATACGCTGGTGGAGGGCGACCATTTCTCATTCAAGTACTTTACCCCCCTGCAGGCTGGCAAGAAAGCAGTTGAGATAAACGTCTCTGATATAGGAGCCATGGGTGCAAAACCTGAGTATTTTCTTGTTTCACTGGTCCTGCCAGAAAAAATTGACGCAGAAATAATTGAAGAAATATACAGGGGTATGAGGAGCGCAGGAAAGAAATACCAGATTGAAATAATCGGAGGCAATGTAACTCATGGCAATCAGCTTATAATAGATATATGCATGATTGGAGAGGCAAAAAAAGATAACCTCAAGTTCAGGTCATCCGCAAAGCCCGGTGATTTTATTATGGTTAGTGGAGACCTTGGTTCAAGTTCTGCAGGTTTGAATTTATTTCTGAAAAATGTGGATGGATTCGAAGAGGTGAAAAAGAAGCATCTGGAACCTGAAGCAAAATTTTACAAAGTTATGCCCTTCTTAAAATACATAAATGCAATGATTGATGTATCGGACGGTCTTGCTTCTGAAGTAAAGCGAATATGTGAACAGAGCGGCACCGGTGCTGTTATCTACGAGGATTCGATTCCAATAAAACCTGCAACGGAAAAAGCAGCAAAAGTATCCGGTAAAAAGGCAATTGACTTTGCCTTATATGGCGGCGAGGATTTCGAACTGGTTTATACTGTATCAAAAGAAAACTTTGATAAGGTAAAAGGATATAAGGTAGGAGAAATAACAAGAAAAAAAGGTGTAAGACTATTAAGAAACGGTAAAGAAGAAATCATAAAAAAACATGGCTGGGACCATTTCTTAAGCTAATCTGCACTGCCTCCCCGGTCTCACAACATAAAGTAATCCTTCCAGTTAAAGATAAAAATACATAAGTTCTTTCCTGTAATAATTCACAATTTTAAATTATTATTACCCATCCTCAAAGCCAGAATATAAAAAAAAACTGCAGTAAAAACCCTGATTTTTAGATAATAAAAATTAGCTTAAAAATAGTTTTACGGTATAATTGTTATATTTCATTATGGTTTTTAATATAATTTCTGTAAAATACATAAAATATATAAATAATTCTATATATAAGAATACATTAACATGAGTATTAAGAGGAGATAAGTAAAATGGACCCAAGAATAAAAAAACTTGCAGAAAATCTTGTGAATTATTCATGCAGGGTAAAAAAAGGCGAAAAAGTTCTAATAGAGTGCGTGGGTAATTCAGCAATACCGCTGGTAAAAGCTCTGGTGAAAGAAACTTACAAAGCGGGGGCCATACCTTTTACTGATTTAAAAGATTCCTCGACTACAAGAGAAGTATTAAAAGAGTGCACCATGCAGCAACTAAAATCCATGGCTAAATATGACCTCGTAAGGATTAAAGAAATGAATGCTTTTATTGGCATAAGAGCAAGTGATAATATAAGCGAACTCAGCGATATTGAACCCGAAAAAATCAACGCTTATATGAAATACTATATCGAACCAGTAAGTGTAGATAGAATAACCAATACGAAGTGGGTAGTGCTGAGATACCCCAATTCTTCGATGGCACAGCTTGCAAATACGAGCCTTGAGGCATTTGAAGATTTTTATTTCAAAGTCTGTAACCTTGATTATTCCAAAATGTCAAAAGCAATGGATAAGCTTGTAAAAATCATGAACAAAACCGACAGGGTGCACATAACCGGCAGGGATACTGATTTTAAATTTTCAATAAAGGATATACCCGCTATAAAATGTGCCGGGGAATTCAACATACCGGATGGAGAAGTTTTTACCGCTCCTGTAAAGACTTCTGTTAACGGCACTGTAACCTTTAACACCCCTTCTGTTTATCAGGGCGTTGTCTATGAAAATATCAGTCTTGTATTTAAAGACGGCAAAATCATTAAAGCTACATCAAACGACACCAGAAGAATCAACAGGGTTTTCGATACCGATGAAGGCTCAAGATATGTAGGAGAATTTGCCATTGGAGTAAACCCCTATATTAAAAAACCAATGAAAGATATACTTTTCGACGAGAAGATAATGGGAAGCTTCCACTTTACACCGGGGAAATGTTATGAAGAGGCTTCAAACGGCAATAACTCTGCAATACACTGGGATCTCGTCTGCATACAGACAGCGGAATATGGCGGAGGAGAAATTTATTTTGATGACATTCTTATTAGAAAGAATGGTAGATTTGTATTGCCCGAACTTGAATGCCTGAATCCCGAAAATTTAAAATAAATATTCTCCAGATTTAGAAAGAAAGATTTTTATAAAATCTAAAAAAATTATAAAGACTGCCGGTGATTTATTTAACTTTTTTTATGGGGGCAAAGCTTACCAGAAGGTGTTTCAGGCCTACCTGTCCGAATATTACATCAAGCTCACAGTCATCAGAAAGTTTTTTAACTTTCACTACCTCGCCACTACCCCAGTATTTATGCTCTATAATATCGCCTTTTTTATAAGCATAATCCCTATCGTATTCATTTCTGTATTCTTCAAGGCTTCTACTTTTGCTCCCCTTTTCTAATTCATTTTCATCTATAAGCAAATCCTGGGAAATTTCATTCATAAATCTTGAAGCAGTCCTGAAACTCGTATCTCCATAAATGCTATGCGAGCGTGAAGCGGAAAGGAAAACCTTCTCTTTAGCCCGGGTTATGCCAACATAACAGAGCCTTCTTTCTTCTTCCAGCTCCTCAATACTATTCATACTCCTTGAATGAGGGAAAATCCCCTCTTCCAGCCCTATTATAAAAACAACAGGAAATTCCAGGCCCTTGGCGTTGTGAAGGGTCATAAGAACCAGACCATCTGTATTCTCGTCATAATTATCTATATCAGTGAGTAGAGATACTTCCTCAAGGAATTTATCCAGGTTATATAGACTTTCTTCCTTAGTACTTTCATCTCCCGGACTAGCTCCGCCTTTCTCCTGTTTGCCAGCAGCTGGGTCAGTTTCTGATATATCAGTCAGCTCGTAGTCAAACTCAAATTTTTCTTCATATTCTTTAGTAACAGTCAGAAGCTCCTTAAGGTTATCTATTCTATTTAAAGCTTCTATGGTATTTTCATGTTCAAGCTCACTCAAATACCCTGTTTTCCCCCATATTTTCTTTAGCACCCTGCTAACGCCATTTCTCATGGCATAATCTCTTAGCTCTGACATAAGAGAAATAAAACCACTTATTCTTTCTTTGGTAGTATTGCTCAGCAGGTTAATTTCTTCAACTCTATAAAAAGCCTCGCAGAATGTCATATTATTTTTTCTCGAATAATTCTCTATAACCGAAATCGTGGTCTTGCCGATCTTACGCCTCGGAATATTAACAATTCTTACAAGACTTACGACATCCTTAGGATTAACTATCAGCTTCATATAGGCAAGCATGTCCTTTATCTCTTTTCTGTCATAGAACCTCAAACCTCCATAGATTTTATAGGGTATATTCTCTCTTACCAGATGTTCTTCAACGGCTCTTGACTGGGCATTTGTCCTGTAAAAAATAGCAAAATCTTTATATTTCTTATTACTCCTTACCATATAATTTTTTATTTTTTTTACTATAAAACCAACCTCGTCTTTTTCATCCAGGGCTATGTATTTTGATACTCTTTCTCCTTCTGGATTCTCGGTCCATAATTTCTTATCTTTTCTATTTTCATTGTTTTTTATTATACAGTTTGCTGTATTCAAAATATTTTGAGTAGAGCGGTAATTCTGTTCCAGTCTTATGACAACAGTATCGTCAAACTGCCTGTCAAACTCAGTAATATTCCTTATCTCAGCTCCCCTCCAGCTGTATATGCTCTGGTCATCATCACCAACCACACACAATCTCCTGTGCTCTTCAGATAAAAGCATAACAATTTCATTCTGAGCAATATTGGTATCCTGGAATTCATCAACAAGGATATACTTAAATTTCTCCTGATACTTTTTTTTGACCTCGGGATAGAGCTTAAAAACATTGGCAGTAAACATCAGCAGGTCATCAAAATCAAGAGCGCTGGCTTTAAACAATTTCTCCTGATACCTGGAGTAGATTTTAGATACCATTTTTTCAAAGTAGTCAGTCGCACTTAACGAATAATTTTCATGGTCAATTAACCTGTTTTTGGCATCGCTGATAACTGAAAGCACGGCTTTTGGAGGGAATCTTCTGATATCCAGGTCCAGCTCTTTCTCTACATTGGTCACAAGACTTACAGAGTCTTTTTCATCATAAATAACATAATTCCTGGACATTCCCAGATAATGTATTTCATACCTGAGTAATCTTGCACAGAATGAATGAAAGGTGCTGACCCACATATATTCGCCTATCCGGCCTACAAGTTCTATCACTCTTCTTTTCATTTCTCTTGCCGCTTTATTGGTAAAAGTGATAGCTAAAATATTAAAGGGGTCCACTCCTTTATTTTTAATGAGATGTGCAATCCTGTATGTAAGAACTCTTGTCTTCCCACTGCCCGCACCTGCAATAACCAGAAGTGGTTTTTCGGTGCTTTTTACAGCTTCAATTTGCTGGGGATTTAAATATTTTTCCAGTTCCAAATTTCATCAACTATCTTATTTTCTTTCCAATTGCACCAGACATGTTTCTTAATTGTCTGATTAACTCGACTAACTCTTTTGAATTCAACTGCTGCTGCCCGTCTGACAGTGCCTTGCTCGGGTTAATATGAGATTCCACAAGAAGGCCGTCAGCACCAACGGCAAGTGCAGCCCTGCTCATAGGAATAACCAGGTCACTCTGCCCTACGGCATGCGAGGGGTCTATTATTATTGGAAGTTTGCTAAGTTTCTTTATAACAGGTACTGCCGATAAATCCAGAGTAAACCTTGTACTTGTTTCAAACGTCCTTATCCCCCTTTCACATAGCACCACTTCTACTTCAGCTTTATAGGTTATATACTCTACAGCCAGCAGCCACTCCTTTATAGAAGAAGCCCAGCCTCTTTTCAGTATAACCTTTTTATTTTTTCTGGCTGCCACTTCTCCGATTTTTTCAAGTAGTGCAAAATTGGACATATTCCTGGTGCCAACCTGAAGTACGTCCGCGTTATCCGCAACTACATCAACATTTTTGGTATCAGTAACTTCGGTTACGGTCTTAAGACCATATTTCTCACCAATCTCCCTTAAATGCCTTAAACCTTCTTCCTTCAGACCCTGAAAACTATAAGGGGAAGTTCTTGGTTTATAAGCGCCACCTCTTATATATAAAAGACCCAGGTCTCTTATAACCTTTGCACTCTCCTCAAGCTGCTCCCGGCTTTCAATTGCACATGGACCGGCAATCACAGTAAAGTATCCTTCTTTAACAAGGCTATCATTTTTTTTGTTTACGGCTTCTTTAGATTTTTCTTTCCTGGCTTCCATTTAAATAAATCTCTTTCTTTTTCTCTAAAATAAATTTCCTAATAAAAAATAATTGTTTAAATTAGCTTTCTTTAAGAATAATATTTTTCATATCATTCTTATTATTAACAAACAGAACTCCGGTATCTTTAAAGATTTTCGTCTTTCTCGAGAACCTGAACATTCCTCAGGATGCATTCGAAAATTTGAATTATATTATCGTTATAAAGAGGACCTTTGTTATATTTGACGATATTATCAAACAATTCCTCCTCCCTTTTGGCATCATAAAGGGGAACATTCCTGTCTTCTTTTAACTTCTTTACTTTCATTACTACAACTGCTCTCTTATTCAAAAATTCCACTATCTTTTCATCTATTTTATTTATATCCTCTCTATATTCAACCAGCTTCTCTTTAAACTCGTCCTTCATAAGTACTCCTTTTAATTATTTAATTCCCACTCACTCCCACTCTATGGTACTTGGTGGCTTTGAACTTATATCATATACTACTCTATTCACTCCTTCAACCTCATTAACAATCCTATTGCTAATTCTTTCCAGCACCTTATGCGGAAGTCTAACCCAATCAGCAGTCATTGCATCAATACTGCTAACTGCTCTTACTATTACCGGATAGCAGTATGTTCTTTCGTCTCCCATCACTCCCACACTCCTGATACTCGGAAGCACTGCAAAAGACTGCCAGATTTTTCTATATAATTTCGCTCTCCTTATTTCCTCAATAACTATATCATCTGCATCCTGCAGTATCCTTATCTTCTCTCTGGTAACTTCTCCAATTATCCTGATTGCCAGGCCGGGTCCGGGAAAAGGCTGCCTCCATATTATTTCATCGGGCAGCCCGAGCTCTTCTCCTATTTTTCGTATCTCATCTTTAAACAGAAGTCTTAAGGGTTCAATCAACTTAAGCCTCATATCCTCTGGAAGACCGCCAACATTATGGTGAGATTTTATTTTCGCTGCATCCCTCGTGCCACTTTCAATAACATCCGAGTACAATGTGCCCTGCACCAGATAATGCGCATCTTTTATACGGGAAGCTTCCTCTTCAAATACTTTTATAAACTCATTACCAATTATTTTCCTCTTTTCTTCAGGGTCAGTGACACCTACCAGCTTACCAAGGAACCTCTCGCTGGCATCCCTGTGTACCAGATTCATCTTAAAATTATCTTTAAAAGTCTGAATAACCTTTCCTGCTTCACCTTTGCGTAAAAGGCCGTGGTCAACAAATATACAGGTAAGTTTATCGCCAACAGCTTTATTTACAAGAACAGCAGCCACAGAAGAATCGACTCCACCACTCAATCCGCATATTACCCTTCCATCTTTTACCTCATCTTTTATTTTTTTTATCTGATTTTCTATAATCGAGACCATGGTCCAGGTCGGCGAGCAGCCACATATATCAAAAAGGAAATTCTTGAGTATATCCATGCCGGAAGGGGTATGAACCACTTCGGGATGAAATTGTATCCCGTAGATCCTGTCTTTCTTATTCTCTATGCCGGCTATAGGAAGATTTCTGGTGGAAGCTATTATTTTAAACCCCGGAGGAATCTTTGTTACACTATCTTTGTGGCTCATCCAGCAAACTTCCTCGTGTTTTAAATCTTTAAAAAGAGGCGAATCGGTATTTAACTTTATTTTTACTTTTCCATATTCGTTATAGCCAGAAGCAGCAACTTCGCCACCATGTAATTTAGATATCAGCTGCATTCCGTAACAGATTCCCAGAACAGGCACTCCAAGTGAAAAAATCTTCTTATCCATTACAGGAATTTTTTTATTTTCAGAAAGAATACTATATGGAGAACCTGAGAGTATTAACCCACTCGGCTTTTTATCCATTATCTCTTTTATATCTGCATCGTAAGGAATAAGCTCGGAGTAAACTCTGAGTTCCCTTATTCTCCTTGCAATTAAATGGCTGTACTGTCCACCAAAGTCTATAACAGGCACGCTGTTCATCTTAAAAACCCATACCCACTCTCTGCTGTTGTTGATAAAGCTTTCCTTCAGTCTTTATGGAAGGAGCTACCAGAACCTCGGCTTTCTGAAAATCCTTTATATTTTCATATCCGCAGGTTGCCATCGAAGTTCTTAAAGCTCCAAACAGATTTAATGTTCCGTCATTTTCAAATGCAGGTCCAAGCAATATTTCCTTCAGGCTGGCTTTAACTTCTGTTTTAACCCTTGTGCCTCTCGGCAAATCGGGATGAAAAGTAGCCATGCCCCAGTGGTAGCCTCTTCCTGGAGCCTCCCTGGCACTTGAAAGAGGAGAACCTATCATAACCATATCTGCGCCGCATGCTATTGCCTTTGCTATATCGCCACCTGTACGCATACCGCCATCTGCAATAACCAGAGAGTAATTACCTGTTTCTTCAAGATGCCTCATCCTTGCAGCAGAAGCATCTGCGATAGCTGTAGCCTGAGGGGCTCCGATACCCAGCACCTGTCTCGTTGTGCAGGCAGCTCCAGGCCCAACCCCTACCAGGACCCCAACGGCACCTGTCCTCATAAGGTGAAGTGAAGTAGAATATGACGAGCATCCTCCTACTATAACGGGAATATTGCACTCAGGAATAAATTTCTTTAAATCAAGCGGTGTTTTTGTTTTACTGACGTGCTCAGCACTCACCACCGTACCCTGAATTACCAGAATATCCAGCCCTGCTTCCAGTGCTATTTTATAATACCTTTCAACATTTTTTGGAGTAAGAGAAGCACAGGCAATATCACTATCTTCCTTAATCTCTTTTATCCTTCTGGCTATCAACTCTTCCTTAATCGGCTCAGTATAAATTTCCTGCATCTTTCTTGTTGCTTCCTGATTGGAAAATTTAGAAATCTTTTCGAGAACTTCGTCGGCATTTTCATATCTGCACTGCAATCCTTCAAGATTAAGTACAGCAAGCCCTCCTATTTTTCTCATTTCTATTGCGAGCCGTACATCTACAACCCCATCCATAGCTGAAGCAAGAACAGGCAAATCAAGTCTATAATCACCGATATTTGCAGAAATATCAACATCTTCCGGGTCTCTGGTTCTTCTGCTGGGGACTATAGATATTTCATCAAAACCATAAGACCTCCTGCCAACCTTCCCCTTGCCAATTTCTATTTCCATTTAAACCCCTTATCCTTTAATTTTTTTTTCTTTCTTTTGCGTTAATCTCTTAATATTGTCCCTGTGAGTAATAATAGTGAGAATACTCAAGCAAAACGAAGCTATCACTATGGGCCAAACATATCCGGTAAAGTAAAATGAAATTGGATTTGCTATAGCTCCGCCAAGAGAAGCCAGGGATACTATTCTAAAAATAATAAAAATAACAGCCCATGTTCCCAGAATAATAATGGCAGGCAAAATTTTAATCCATGCTGCACTATCTGAAATATTTATAAATGGGAGAAACGTAATACCAATAATAACTCCAAAAGAAGTCGCTATTCCCTTCCCTCCCTTAAACTTAATATATACAGGAAAGTCATGACCCAGTACAACAGCAACAGATACAGCTAAAAGAAGTATTGAATCTTCCGGATATATTAAATAAACCGCAAGTACGGGCAGAAATCCTTTAATTAAATCCACAATAATAGTAGTTATGCCATAAGCAGCACCAAGTGTACGGGTAACATTTGTACCCCCTACATTTCCGCTTCCATAATTTCTTATATCATCACCTTTTTTTATTTTATGCAGTACATATGCAGTTGGAAAAGAACCAAAAAGATAGGAAGCAATTACAAGTAAAATTTTATAAAACAATTCAACTGCCATATTCGTAATAGATATAAAATAGACTAATCGGTAATTAAAAGACAAAAACTATCAAAGACTAAACTAATTAGAAACTACTGCTTTATACTATAAAATAATAATAAAAGAAATATTACTATAAGTTATGGATTTATTCAATTTATTAAAAGGAGTACTGGTGAGATTCTTTCAATTTTTTATCACGCCAGAAAAGCTATATAAGATACTATAAGAGATAAATTAACAACTCGTTCCATGTAATTTACCAATCAAATTATTCAGGCTTTCATCTTCTCTGCTATACTTAAGAGGTTCTCCTTTCAGCCATGATAGGGAAATTAAATCATCATCATAAATAGTCCCTACCGGCTCTATTTTTTCTTTTCTCAGTTTTCTCTTTATATAGCTCTCTACATCTTTTCCCTTTATTTTGTTCAATAAAACCAGAACATTCTTGATTTTTGCGTTAAGGAATATCTTATTTGCTATTTTTACAAGTTCGGGGTTTTCAAGATGTCTGGTTGCAGGTAATTTTCCTGCCATTATCTGACTTACCATATTTTTTATATCAACCGCTATCTGAATAGAAGCATTATTGGCATCAACAACTACAATCACCCAATCCAGGCTTGTAATTACACCTCTTGCAGGGTCCTCGAGCCCTGCTTTGAGATCTATAAGTGTTACAGGATTGTCGCCAATTCCGGATATTTTTAAATCCCTGCTTATTTTAGAAATAGGCCCATCACATCCAGCCCCCGGTCCTTTACCTCCTATCTTTCCTGCTGCGAGAAAATATATACCTTCTCTGCTCTGAGTGTAATATTCATCGGGAAGATTATTTAAAGAAATATCCGAACCAGGGAGAGGAGTAGGATCATCGACGGGACAGGTCACAGAACCCCCGGTGAATGCAGTTCCACCGAAATAATCTATTAAAGATTCAGGGAATTTTGTAAGCCCCAATGCCTGATGAAGTCCTATATTTGTTGAATCAGCATCCAGTACACAAACTGAATATCCGCAGCTCTTAAGCGCCCTGGCTAATAAAACCGTAACGGTGCTTTTCCCGCTTCCTCCTTTACCAAGTATGCCTATCCTTTTATTCGCAAGAGTTTTAATTTCTTTTTTATTCATTTTATTTAATCTCCATTACATAAATTTTTTTTACTACTTCTTTTATATGAGTCTATAAAAATACTTCTCATTTTGATTTAACTTAACCTGCATACATAATTGTTAGATTTATATTAATAAGTTAGTTTTGACTAACTTTATAATATACTTTTATCATATTCTGTCAAGAAAAAATCTCTCATAATTACTTAACAATATATTAAGGGCTGGCTTTATATAAAAACCAGCCCTTAATATTTATTATTGCTTAATCTATCAAAGAGAAATTAAAGCAACTCTACTGCAGTCTAACCCCGCCTTAACTCTGTCAGTTTTTTATGCCATTACATAGGGGGCATTCCACCGTATCCACCGCCCGGAGGCATTGCAGGTCCTGATTTCTCTTTCTCCGGTTTTTCTGCAACAACAACCTCGGTTGTAAGCATCAATGCTGCTATTGATGCTGCATTCTGAAGCGCACTCCTGGTAACCTTTGCAGGGTCTATAATTCCAGCATCTACCATGTTCACATATTTACCATTCAGCGCATCAAGCCCTTCTCCCGGGTTCATTTTTCTTACCTTCTCAACAATAACCGAACCCTCGAGGCCTGCATTTGCTGCAATCTGTCTCAGCGGTTCTTCAAGAGCTTTGGCTACGATAGCTGCGCCTGTCCTTACATCACCTTCATATTTATCAAGGCTAATCTTTGGAATTATATTTATCAGCACTACTCCACCACCTGCAACAATACCTTCTTCAACTGCAGCCTTTGTAGCTGACAGAGCATCCTCTATCCTGTGTTTTTTCTCTTTTAATTCTACTTCTGTTGCAGCTCCTACTTTTATTACTGCAACACCACCGGATAGTTTGGCAAGTCTTTCCTGTAATTTTTCCTTATCAAAATCCGAGTCGCTTTGCTCTATCTCATTTTTAATCTGCTTTATCCTGCCCTTTATAGAATTCAGGGAACCTTTCCCTTCAACGATAGTCGTATTTTCCTTATCTACTTTAATCTGTCTTGCCGAACCAAGCATGTCAAGCGTAACATTTTCAAGTTTTACGCCAATTTCTTCGCTTATCACTTTACCGTCAGTTACAATGGCTATATCTTCAAGCATAGCCTTTCTTCTGTCGCCAAAACCGGGAGCTTTAACAGCAACAACAGTTAATGTTCCTCTCAGCTTGTTAACAACTATGGTAGCCAGTGCTTCACCCTCGACATCTTCTGCAATTATTAAAAGTGGTTTCCCTGACTGTTGTATTTTTTCAAGAACAGGAATTAAATCCCCAACTGCTGCTATCTTCTGATTTGCAATAAGAATATAAGGGTCATTTAATACAGCTTCCATTCTTTCTGCATCAGTAACCATATACGGGGACAGATAACCTTTATCAAACTGCAGACCTTCGACCAGTTCTATCTCTATGCCGAATTTATTTGATTCCTCAACAGTAATAACTCCGTCTTTCCCTACTTTATCCATAGCATCAGCTATCGTATTACCAATATTTTCATCTGCTGCTGAGATAGCTGCCACTTCAGCTATTTTTTTCTTGTCAGTTGCAATATCATGACTCATTTTGCCTATTTCATCTACTACCGTGCTGACTGCTTCCTCTATACCCTTCTTTAGCAACATCGGATTTGCTCCTGCAGCCACATTTCTCAAGCCCTCTTTTACCAGAGCCTGTGCAAGTATAGTAGCTGTGGTTGTTCCATCACCTGCAACATCATTGGTCTTAGTGGCAACTTCCTTCACAAGCTGAACTCCTGCATTTTCAAAAACATCTTCCACTTCTATTTCTCTTGCTATGGTTACTCCGTCATTTGTAATTGTGGGAGCGCCATATTTCTTATCAAGCACCACATTTCTACCTTTAGGGCCAAGGGTAACTTTAATCGCATCAGCTATAATATTTACCCCTTTTTCAAGAGCCCTTCTTGCGGTCTCATCGTATTTCAATTCTTTAGCCATTATTTCTTTACCTCCTTCAAAAAATAAAAACTTTTACTCTACAATAGCAAGGATATCATTTTCCTTTATAATCAGGTATTCTTCTCCGTCAATTTTGACCTCGGTTCCTGAATATTTGGAATAAAGTACCGTATCTCCAACCTTTACCTCCATTGGAACTTTATTACCCTTCTCATCTCTTGCGCCGCTACCAACTGCAATTACTTTTCCTTCCTGCGGTTTTTCTTTTGCAGAATCCGGAAGAACGATTCCGCTCTTGGTTTTTTCCTCGCTGGGATTTGGCTTAACCAGTAATCTGTCGCCAAGTGGTTTGTATGCCATTATACTTCCTCCTTTTTATTAATTTGTGCATTTAATTAAATACATTAAATAAAGTTAGCACTCTCATGTATAGACTGCTGACATTAAAGAATAATATTATAACGAATATAAAAAATCAAGAAAAAATTATGTAAAAAATTATAGAAAATCTCATACATACAGACTAAAAATATCACTCAAACATCACTTCTGGAATATACATCAACTTCAAGGCTGTCAAATCTTTTTTTTAGGAACCTGTAGTAACCAAGGCATGCTACCATCACTGCATTGTCCATACAGAGAGGCATTGGAGGAACAAATATTTTTATACCCGATTCTTCTCCTCTTTTCAGGAATTCTCTCCTCAGCTCGCTATTGGCGGCGACTCCACCGCTCACCAGTATCTTTTCCGCATCAAACTCCTTTGCTGCTCTTAATGTTTTTTCGGTCAAAACCTCCACTATCGCTCTCTGGAAACTTGCAACGAGATGGGGTATGTTTTCTTTTGAGGTTAGGCTCTTATCCTTCTTAGTTCTGTAAATCAAAGAAGTCTTAAGTCCGCTAAAACTAAAATTATAATCACCGCTTTCCATCATCGGCCTCGGAAAATCTATGTAATGCGGATCCCCGCTCTGAGCCAGTCTGTCAATAACAGGACCGCCCGGATAACCGAGATTTAAATATCTCGCAATTTTATCATAAGCTTCGCCTGCAGCATCGTCCAGAGTATGGCCTATTTGTTTTACGTTCCATTCTTTATCAACATAGTAAAGGCTTGAATGCCCTCCCGATACAATGAGTCCTATAAAACCACCGGAGATACCGGGGTTATCAAGGATGTTTGAATATATGTGCGCCTCAAGATGATTGACCGCAATAATGGGTATATTCCTGGAGTAGCTTATAGCCTTGGCTGCGCCCATTCCAACCAGAAGCGAACCTATAAGACCGGGTCTATTCGTGACGCTGACCGCATCGATGTCATCAAAGCCGCATCCCGCTTTTTTTAGCGCCTCACCTATAATTATATCTATTACCTCTATGTGTTTTCTTGAAGCTATTTCAGGAACGATACCGCCATATTTTCTATGTATCTCCTCCTGTGAAGAAACTATATTTGACAGAATCACAGAACCATTTTTTACAACCGCAGCACAGCTGTCGTCACAGGAAGTCTCTATACCCAGTATATTTATATCTCCCCTTATGGCTTCTTCTCTAATTATACCTTCCGGAGTTCCGGCTTTCATTTTATCTCCTTTGAAAAACTATCAGTAACTATCAGCTATATATCACGGGTTTTATCCCTGAACCTATTAAATTTACTTCTTTTAATTATCTTTATTTAATATTCTTTCTCTATCTAATATTTTTAAAAATTTATTTAGATGCTCAATTACATAGAACTATTATCTTTATCATTCACTACAAACGGAATGAATTCCCTCACGTAAAACGAAGTAAGGTTTTTAACTTTAACTTTATTTAAAAAATTATAATACGCGCAGACATTTACATATCCTGATCGGGGGTAAACTGTTTTTTTATCAAGTTTAAAAATGCTATCCTTCCTAATTATGCGAGCCAGGGTCTCTCTGTAACTTAAATGACAGTTGCCTCCTATAAGGATAACCTGACTCCCATGTTCAGCAGAAATTCCCGTAACTCCTGAAACATTTCCACTCCATAATTTATCAAGGAAAGCTTCCAGCTTATCATAGCGGACAAGGTACCTCTCACCTTTCCTTTTTATAAAAAATCTATCTTTCTTTAAATCAATTCCAGCAATACAGTCTCTGTCGCTAACAGCTTCAGGGTAAACGCTATAAAAAGCGAAATAAACCTCCTTCTTCCTGACATCAAGACACGGCATCATAAAAGGAGAAACATCCCTTTTAAGACAACCGGCAATAAGATTGATATTGTTCAGAACCATTCCAACCGTAACAGCATCAAGCGAATTAATCCCAAACGCCGGTTTACCCTCCAGGTAAGATAACATCTTTATAACAGTAACACCGATTCGGGTACCCGTGAAATCACCCGGTCCATGATTTACCCCAAAAACATCTATATCTTTTAATCCAAGCTTTGATTTCTTTAATGCTTTATCCAGCATCCCCATTATATTTACCATATGCCCTCTGCCACCCCGGCTGATTACTTCCGAAATAATCCTGCCGTCGCGGCTAACAGCTACACTCAGGTATTTTGTACTGCTGTCAATTCCTAAAACATTCATTTTTCTATATCCCAATAATGCTTTTTAAAAATTTTAAAAACTGCCTTGCTTATAAACTTACTAATACAGCATTTGCGGCATATTTTTTTAATATATAACTTCTATTCTTTGCTTTTGCCTAACATTTTTTTTAATTCCTCAAGCCTTCTATTCCAGTAACCGCTCGAACTCCTGAAAACTATTTTTCTTTTTGTTTCTGTGTCATCCTCGCCCTTAAGGTAGCTGAGGTTAACCTCTAAAAAATCCTTTTTTATATATTTTTTTATTTTATCTCCCCATTCTATGCAAACAATAGAACTGCTGCTGTATATGTAATCATCGATTCCAGTATCTTCTATCTCACCAGTATCCCCCAGCCTGTACAGGTCCACATGCACGAGGCTTCTGGATTTATCAATCCTGTACTCGTTTAGAATTGCAAAACTCGGGCTGGAAAAATTTTCGGTAATCCCCAGGCTTTCAGCTATACCGGATATAAAGGTGGTCTTGCCCCCGCCAAGCTCCCCCGTAAAAAGAATAACATTGCCTCCTGAAAGAATATTTGAGAAAATCTTTCCGATTTTTTTGGTGAAAACTGAAGAATTTGAAATTACCTCAATTTGCATATTAAAAGAGCCCTAACTGTTCACTTGTGTTATCTTCGCTTCCAGATTCAATACTTACAATATCTTCCTGATAACCAGTCTCCTCCGGCTTAGACTCAATAAGCTTTTTTATTTTCTGAAAATCCTGCCTTAAAATCTCCATTCTCGAAGGAGTATAAAGCACAGCAGCAGGATGGTTAATAGGCATAACAATGCGGTTATTAACTTTAAATATCTTTCCCCTCAGACCTGTAATCCCCTTATATGTGTTAAGAAGCACCTGGGTTGAAAATTTACCCATGGTACATATTATTTTTGGGTCAATTATTTCTATCTGCCTGAAAAGATAGCCCTTGCAGGCATCAATCTCTTCTATCCTCGGGTCCCTATTCCCCGGCGGCCTGCATTTTAAAACGTTTGCAATGAAAACCTCGTTTCTCGTCATGCCAATTGAATCAAGAAGCTCATCAAGAATCCTTCCTGCCTGTCCTACAAAAGGAAGTCCCTGCAGGTCTTCGTTTTTCCCGGGTGCCTCGCCAACAAGCATAATTTCAGCACTGGCGCTCCCACCACCGAAAACAAGCTTTGTCCTGGTTTTTGAAAGCTCACATTTTGTACAATCTTTAATCTTTAAATAAAAGTCCTTTAGCTTTTCTCTCCTGTCATATTCTTCCATATATTTTTATGTCCCCCGGGTTTTTACTTTATTTATAACTAATAATATTACATACTTCAATATTTATATACATCTTCATTTACAAAATATTAAAATTTCTTTATCATAAGATTGAAAGGTTGTAAGAACAACAATATATGAAAAAAAGGATAAATATGAAGACAAAAGCAGCAATTTTCCCTCTTATCGCAACACTTATCCTTGCAGCGCTTATCGGAGGCTGCAGCCAGGGTCCGGTTGAAGTTGAAGAAGTTATAATGTGCAAAGATGTGGACAGCGAATACAACCCTGTAGAGCCTACCGATGTTTTCCCGGCAGGGACCACTATCGTTTACGCAGCAGTAAAAGTTAACAACATAACCCCCGAAGATAAGATAACCACAATATGGAACTACCTTGAAACAGGAGAAGAAATCAATCTAACTGACTTTACGACAGAACAAAGCGGTTCTGGTTACATAGGTTTCAGTCTCGAAGTTTCTGAAGGTTTTCCCACAGGTAGATACACCGCAGTGGTTTATCTTAATAACAAAGAGGTTAAGTCTGCTGAATTTTCAGTAGAGTAGTTTTTTTTACTGATGGTAATAAATTTTAACCGACTGCGATGCATGTCAGAGTGCGCGAAACCCCATCAACTTTTTGAATCTTATCTACTATCATACTTGTAAGAGAAGAAGTATCAGGAGCTTCAACAAATGCAATTATGTCATACGGTCCAACTGTCATATAAGCACTCTTTACGCCTTCTACTTTCTTAACAGAATCCAGAGCATTTATTGCTTTTCCTGCATCAGCCGTAATAAGAATATATGCCTGCATCTTTTCACCTCCAATCTTAACTTAAATAAAAAAGAATTTTATTCTGTTTTCCTAACCTACAATTCAATGCTAAAACAAACATCAGGGTTTATCAACTTCAGATAAACCTTATTTCAAGCCTTTTGCCAAGACAATCCGCTATTTTCTTTAATTTAGATAAAGTCGGGTTATAACTTCCACTCTCAAGCCTTGAAATATTTGGCTGACTGTCGCCAATTAATTCAGCCAGTTCTTTTTGAGTTATTTTATTTTCTCTTCTTAAAAAAATAAGCTGGCTGATAATCTGGTATTCAGGCTCAAGATTTTTTAATTCTTTTATAACCTCCGGGTCTTTATTTATTATTCTTTTAGCTTCTTTCCATTCCATAATTATTTTAACCCTTTATTCTATTTATATAATCAATCATCCGATTTCTTGCTATTTCTAACTCATCCCGGGGAGTCTTACTTCTTTTTTTACAAAAAGCATCAATAAGAACAAATTTATTTTGATTGTATAAAAAATATATGACTCTTAAGAAGGACTTACCATATCTAATTCTTAACTCCCATAAATCTTTATACCTTTCTCCTTTAATTTTTCGCTTATAAGGATGGGGCAAATATATTCCATGTAACTCCAGCAAATCTATTTCTTTTTCTATTTTAGCTCTTTGTTTTGGCAAAAGAGTCTGTATGTAATCTAAAACAGGGCATTCCCCATTTGGTCTTTTATATAGCTCTATTTTCCAGTTCATTATATATCATTTATGATATACTTTCAATGTAATTTTAATCTATTTTATAATTGCTACTTAATTCTTCTCAGCCTGCCATTTGCGCTTGTGTGAATTGTTATATTATCTATTGAAATTATCTTTAAGAAAAAGCAGCTTATTTCTGCCTCGCAACTTACTTCTATATATTTTGGGTTATCGATGCTTTCTATTACATCGTAATCTAAATAATTTATTTTACAGCCATCTGCATCTTTATAGTTTTTATAGAAATATTCATAAATTATATCAGGATAATCATCTGCCAGTCTGTTAACACCAAGATTCTGGGCTGCTTCGATATCGATGCACTTTGAAGCTTCTTCTGCTGCAATCATGCAGGCTTTATTTATTTCTTCTTTGTACAGGAAAGCTCTCCCTATATCAACAACAAATCCAGTTAACAAAATAAAGATGGGCATAAGTATAGCTACCGTAATCAGTATCGAGCCTTTACTAACTTTAAGGCTAAAATTCAAACTCTTCATAACTTATCCCACCAAGCCATTTACTGGCATTCAAGTCACTGCCTTCCTGTTTTACATTAATCGACCTGAAACCATTTACCGGATTGCTAAAATTTATGTGAGCGCTCTCACCATTTTGAGCAAAAAGGTAAATATGAAGCATGCTTTCCTTGCTACCACTATATTCAAACTTTGTAAGAGTATCTATACCCCCCTCGGAAGCCGGGGCTACATCTCCATCAAATATTATTACCCTCTGAACACCATTATTATTAAATCTATATATATCCTCATAAACATAAAGCCTTGCGATCTTTTTTTCTTCTTCACCTACAGATAAATTGCTATTATCTACTTTCCAGCTTATGTTTAGCTCCATACCGCACTCGTCGCCATCATTATCTTTATGCCATCGTGTAAAAACATACTTGGGGTTCTTCTCAACTATAAGAACACCATGAAGAGGTGTTGTGTAGAATCCATCCTCAATCCATACCATCTCATATTCATAATAACTTGTATCAATCCATTCCTTTTCAGTATAATTTTCCCAGTACCCCTGAGTGACTGTATAAGAAGTATCAACCCATTTTCTACCGGTAACTGTCTTCCAGTGACTGGTATCCACCCAGTAACTTACTTTAACTGTTTGCCAGTAGCCGCTTTTTATCCATGCTTTATAAGATTCTTTTACTCTTGTCAGCTTTTCATAACATTTATATTTTATAGCATAAACCTGTCCACCATAAACTGGACGGTAATCTATAATCCACTTATTTGCATGATATTTATTGCCTTTGTAAATTATTGTATATATATTAGGCTGCTTCTTAGCAAAACCCGAATAAACTGACCAGCCATAACTATCTGTTCCTACATAAATTGTCAAATTTGTTGAAACCCATTTATCAACATCTCTGTATCTTGTTTCCCAGTGGCTCGCATCCACCCATACAGTCTTATTATAATATTCATAGTAACCACTACTCACCCATACTCTATCGGTATAATTTTCCCAGTACCCCTGAGTAATCGTATAAGAAGTATCAACCCATCTTCTCTTCGGAGTTGTCTGCCAGTAACCATCTTCAACTTTATTCTTCTTTATCTCCCAGTGGCTAGTATCTACCCAGACTTTCTGACTTTCTGAATAAATATTAGAAGGTAACAATAAAGTTACAGATATAAGTACAAATAAAAATAATATTAACAATCGATATATAATTTTATTAGACATTTACACTCCCTACTCAAGATAAAAAATAAGTTCTTTGCATATCTCACCATTGTGGCTGTCCTTACCCATAACATCCTGGACCCTCAAGTACTTTCCTAGCAAAAAATCGATATCTCCAGCACGATAGAAATTTTCATAATCAAAAATCAAAGAATCATAAACGGAATATCCTATATATGGATCGGACTCCAGGTCGTAGGTATCAATATCAAAAATAATCTGATAATCTTCAACATCTTCACAGAAAGAACTTCCATTCCTGGACTTTTTATCTACAAGAAAATAAATTTTGTTATCCTCTATTTTCTCTATAGTACCTTTGTACATATAATCGTATATAATTTCATGTTCAGCTGTATCGGCCCAGAATTCAATTTCATTTCCCTCTTCATCCTCTCCAATAATTTTTTCCATCTCAATAACTATTTCATTCCCTTCTTCATCAAGAAAAGTTTCATATCTTAATTCCTCCGGACTATCTTCATCTGAAATAGACTTATTTTGCTCCACGCTTTTATTCATAGAATCTTTAATTTTTTCAAGCACATCAAACTTAATTACAAAGAATATGCAGACTGCTATAAATATAATAAGAGTTAAATTTATAATTTTCCTTTTGCTCTCCATTCCAATCCTTCTTTAGAACTTAAAAAACACTATAATTAAAATTCCTATAAAAATATTTTCTATTAAATACAATCTTTCCCACTCCAAATAGATTTATAAATTTGCTATTTACTCTTTTTCTTCTATCCTCATAAAACTACTTCCAGCTACTTCGGCAAAACCATCTCCAATCATAGAAAAAGGAGGAATCTTTGAAAAAAAAATAGGGACTTTATAAATTACATCAACCCCAACCGCATCGCCGGGGTTTGTACCAGAAATATATATCCTCAAACTGAGTCTTTCATTAAGGTTCCAACCCGGCATAGTAGATGAAGCATATTCCAATGCTGCATTTACAGCATCTGACTCCGGATCATTAGATAATGTCGCAGCCCTGGCAGCTTCATAAGATGCAGAATTCACAGCTATCTTCGCATTCAATAAAAACCCAAACTGGATTATTGCCGCAATCAATAAAATTAACACCGGTAATACAAGGGCAAGCTCAACAAAAACACTTCCTTTTTCTGAAATGAATTTGAACTTAAACATTATATTGTATCTCTTTGCTAAGAAACCAAACTTAAACTTTTTATTAAAAAATGATATAAAATTTCCTAGAATAGCCTTACAAACTATTAACTATAGATTGAAAAACTGAATGTAACTTATCACCAAGCGCAGACACTACTGTAATAGAAACAATAACAACAAGAGCTAAGTAAAGAGCTATTTCTATTAACGTAGTTCCCTTTGAGTTAAAAAACATTTTTTTTAAAAGATTTTGGACCAATTTCATAATTACTCCCTTTCTAAATTTAATTTTCTTATATATAAATAAAATGTTTTAGCAATAATTCATCTATCCCAAATAAAAGTTGCACTAAAATAAAAACTCTAATTGAGGTATAACCGGTAATAGAAATAATAATATTGTAGGGATAAACATAAAAACAAATACAATAATAACCAAGTTACTTTCCAGTCTTTCGGATTTCACTTTTAGCAGGTCTCTTTGACTATCTCTTATAACTCTCGACATGTCTTTTAAAACCTTACTGATTGGGTTACCAATTACTTCAGCCTGGATCAAGATTTTTATTACTGTCTTAAAGTCATTACAGAATGAAAGTTTTGAAGCAATATAATAGGCATCATTTTTATTATAGCCCTCAAATATTTTAACCTGTATTAGTCTGAAAAGTTTACTAATTTCACACTTATAATTTTCTGAAATATAACTTAAAGATTCATCCAGACTCAGACCAGCCTTTATTAAAGAAGACAAGATGTCTATTATGTCAGGGAGCTCATTCTGGATTTTTCTGCTTTTCGAATTAATATTGCCCTTGATAACTTCGGAAGGTATAAAATATGCAACTATCGCCGCAATAAATGAATACCATGTAAAATTCTTCTTTAAAAAGAACCCAGTTGCAATAATAAACACAAAAAAGCTTAGAGAAAAAACTATCTTCAGCAAAAACAATCCTTCTAAAGACTTTACTCTGAAAAAAAATACTTTTACTTCACCCTTTTCTTTGAATAATAACTTTAAATCTTCACTTAATTTATTCTTACTATACTTTCTGACCGTATTTTTGGTCCTAGATTCAATCAAGTTAATAACTAAACGAGCATCCTTATGACTAAACTTTATAAGGAGCAAAAATATAAAAACTGAAATAAGAATAGCCATAGATATTATTGATAAATTCATCTGTTAATTCTTGCCCCTCCATAATAATTAACAACTCTATTTATTATAAAAAACCCAACTACATTGCTTAAAACAACATATACAAGAACTAAAATTCCAACTCCTGTAAATAAAACATGCATCACTTCTCTATTAATAAGAACAATGATTATTATTGAAATTATAGGTATCAAAGTTACTAAATAAGAAGTGTAGCGAGGTCCCGAGCTTAAAATCTTAATATACCTTTCCATATTTTTCTTTTCTCTTATATAATCAACCTGATCTCTTAAAGATTCTATTAAATCCACCCCTTTGTCATTGGCAGCTATTAAGCCAACAAGAACTACTTCGATTAAATAACTACTGTTTCTTTTGACCATATTTTTTAAAGCCTCATTTAATAAAAGACCCCTGCTTGTATCGTTTAATACTAACTCAAACTCTCTTCTCAATGGATAATCTGTTTCATTTACAGCCTTCTGCATGCAATTTAGAATATTTGGA
Source organism: uncultured Actinomycetota bacterium (assembly GCA_964556165.1). GTDB lineage: Bacteria > Actinomycetota > Humimicrobiia > Humimicrobiales > Humimicrobiaceae > JAQVEM01. The sequence goes on from CAZKVH010000005.1 coordinate 47,784, forward strand.
TTTCCGTATAAATAACCTATTATATCTAATAGAAATTGCTCTAACTGTTCCTCTTTTTTAAAGTTTTCTCTTCTTTTTCTTATATTAATGTAAATTAAAAATATGAATGTATTTATGATCAGCAGCAATATAGATAGTAACCAGCCTAACTTAAAAAATAATCCCAAAAAAAAGATGAGAGAAGATAATATGAAAATTAAAATAAAGAATTCTTCCATACTCAGATTTAAATTACTTTTATCAACCCAGACTTTAACTTTATTTATAAAAATATGCGCTTTACTGTCTCTTTTTTCGAATGCTGCGCTGCTTGACATCCTGAAGATTCTATCAATGATAATTTTCTTCCTATCAACAATGAAAATTACTACAGAACTAAGTATGTAAAATAATCCAAGTCCAATAGAAATTGAAATAATTATAGATACTCTAATTTGTAATCCCCTCTCTCATCAAGGCTATTGTTTACCAGCAAAATTTCTTTTAATTTTCTCTTGCATAAATTTGAATTCTTATCTTTTTCGTAGCTCAAAAATAATACTGCATCAATTGCCCTTGAAATCATTCTTCTTACAACATAATCATTTAAATTAGTCTTATACTCCATTGCTAAGGTCTCCAGCCTTATGAAAGCATCAAAAGCAGAATCAGCATGAATTGTTGTAAAACTTCCCCTGTGGCCTGTATTTAATGCTTGAAGCATTTGATAGGCTGCCATTGAATCTCTTACTTCACCAACTATGATTCTGTCAGCCTTCATTCTTAATGTTTCAAATATTAATTTATCCTGGTTAATCTCATTATCGTACTCCCTTGATTTTGATCTTGTGCTTAACATTCTTACAAAAGGATATCCCGAAAGTTTTATTTCAGGAACGTCCTGTATGATATTGATAAACTCATTTTTTGGAATTAATTTTGCCAGTGTGTTAAGCAAAGTAGTTTTCCCGGAGCCCATAGACCCTGCTATAAGAATATTCTTTTTCCCGTTCACCAGATCTTTTAAGACACTATAATACTTTTCATCAAACATATTTAATCTCAACAAATCTTCTAATCTAAAATCTATACAGTTAAAGACCCTTATTGAAATATATACTCTGTCAGAAATAGGTGGAATTATTATCGAACATCTGCTGCCTTCATAAAGTTCGGTACTTAGAAAAGGGACCCTCTGGTCTATCACCTTGCCTGTATTGCTTTTAATCCTATCTATTATCAAATACACTTCATCAATATTGTTAAATACTTTTCCCAGGTATTTCTTAGTCCCATTCTTTATTATTATCATCTCTAAATCCTGTATAAAAACATCAGTCACCCCGGCATCATTTAAGAATTTTTCCAGTATCCCCAACCCAAATATTTCTGATAATGCTCTATCAATCAGCTCATCCTTAATATCAAAATCAAAGGAAGGGTATTTCTTCTCAACCTCGTCCTTTAAAAGAATATATAATTTATCCCTGCAGTATTCTCTGTTTGAATAACTACAATCTAAAAAAGACTTATCATTCTTAACCATTTTCTTAACAGAATTTACTATCTCTTTTTCATCAAATATTTCTAATTTACTTTTCTCATAAAGACTATCCCTTAACAATACTTTCAAATCCTCCAATCTCTACCGAAAAAATTTTACTGATGTCTTTAAAAAAACACCCTTTAGAAACATTATTTCTATTGAAAATCAATTTGTATTTATTGAATTTCTTATCAAACTTCACAAATGCATAAACAGGTATTTCAATAATTTTGGCAAGATCCCGTATTTTAAGAAAATCCGTGAACTTCTTCTTGTTTAAGATAAGTTTTATTTTGCATTCCTGAACAGAGAACTTCCTTATCAAAATATCAAACAGACTCGAAACACGTGCAATACTTTCTAACGAACAATCGCTTATTATAAAAATTATATTTGAAAGTTTAATTACATCTAAAACCGGTTCATTTATAATTGTTTGAGTATCTACAATAATGCATTCATAATCTTTAGAAATGCAATCCATTAATTTATTAATAGAGCCTTTCTTTATATTCTCAGCAACAAGAGGGCTTGACACTCCTTTTAATACATCTAAATTTCTATGTATATTTTTAATAAATTCACCGTATTTTTCTGGAAACCTTATTGCCAGCTCCATAGATTTGCCTTTCTCAATATCAAATAAAATACCAAAATCACCAGGTGAACTGTCAAGTTCTAATAGTAATGTCCTTTTCCCCATCTTTTGTGAAATAAACATTGCAGAAACCACAGCAAATGAGGTCTTACCAACACCTCCTTTATTGGAAATAACTGTGATTAACATATTTTTATCATAATTATTAGTATTACTCTGTGTTTTACTGTTCTTGAGACCAGCAGAATCCAAACTTCTAATACCGCTTGAGTTTTCATAAGTAATAGTATTTTTAACCCCCAAATTCATAAAAACTCCTGGTAGTAATTTGAAACCGTTGTCAAATTTTTTCTATCACAATTTTATAATCATCATCTTTTGTCAACCTGGCAATAATAGGAGCTTCCTTAACACTGCATTTAAGATAGACATTGATAGTATCGTAATTATTGCTTAAAAGAACAGCTTTATTGCTGCTCGGAACATTTTTTTCTATACATATCACTTCTAGATTTCTAACCATAACCTGGCTATTAATTAAAACTATGTTTTCAGATAAATTAAACATAGTTTTATCAATATAATCTCCGCCAGCAATGAAATATCTACTTCCACTATTAGAACTACTTTTATAATAACTATCAGTTTGATCTAAATATTTATTTTCAGCATTTTCCTCTAGTTCGAGATAATCTGAATGTAGCAAGTCTTTTTCACTTACAGTCGATACTATAGATATATAACTACCCACCTCTACCTCCTCCAGCAAAGGTTCTTGATACTTTACATCGATAGCTATTACAACATATCCTTCTTTCATATCATCAAAAAAGCTTTTATTGTTCTTTTCATCAAACATATCATTAGAAATATAATCATCTTTTTTTCTCTCAATATTAATGGTTTTTCCAATTGCATCTTTTTTGTCTGTCATATAATTTTCAGGAAGTGAGCCTTTATAATATTCTTTAAATTCTAAATCTCCTTCAATTACTTTCTGACCCTCTTCAATATTTTTGGAAGCAACAACTATCGCTTTCTTATCAAGATAACTATTTAGTAATAAATAAAAAGCCAACCCTATAATAATCGAACCAATAATTGCTAATGCTAAATACTTTCTATAATAATTTCTCATTACATTCCCCTCAGTCATAAGTTAATAAATCGAATATTTTTTCCTCCAGGTAATTAAAGCCTTTCAAATTGTTAAAATTAAAGTTTGAAAATTCTGATCTATTTCTTAGCTCTCTACTTTCGTCTACAAAAACTAAGTTCTTCAAATGAAAAAATTGCTCAGCTCGATTTTTTAAAAACCCCAATCCGTTCAGCTTGTCATATTTATTAATCACCAGAACTTTATCTAAATCAGAACATAAAAACCTATCGTTTATATTTACAAGCCTACTAATGCTACCCAGAGTACCGTCAGAAACCATTATCAATAAATTTGCAAGATCAATTACACCTAACGATAAATCATCTAAGTTATTTGGTAGGTCAAATATAACTAAGTGATACTTCTTTTTTGCAATATCAGCTAAAGCATATATATCCTGTAAATCTATTTTCTTTGATAAATCATATGTAGGTGGTGCTTGCATAACATCCAGATTTTCTTTTATTTTTATAACTGAATTATCTAAAGAATCCCTATTATATCCATCTACAAAATTCAAGATACTGGGTGACTTTGGAATATTAAAATAGTAACTTATATCTCCTCCACCTTCAGAAAAATTCAAATCAACAAGAAGAGTTTTTATTTTATTAAAAACGAAGCCTAGGAAAATAGAAATTGTGGTGCTTCCTACCCCTCCCTTAGCTTTTAGTATTATAATTATTTTCTGTTTTAACGTTCGTATCTTCTTAATTTCTATACCTGTTTCTTCCTCTAAAACATCTCCCTTCGGGGAATTTCCTTTATCTAAATCATTGTTTTCGTTTTCCTTTTTATTACTATTCTCCTTATAAACCTCAGGCACTTCTTCATTAAAATTCTCAGCATTATATAGCCTCTCCTTATAACCTATGTCGGTTTCCTTTTTAACTCCACCTAAGCTCTTACTTTCTTTCTTCAAACTTTTATATTCATCATGTAAAATTAGTGCTTTATTCTTTTCATTATGACTTAGCAAATTACTAAAATATTTTTTAAAACTGAAGCGCCCATTTCCTTTTTTATATTCACTCTCTTCAATTTCCCTTAATATTAAATTTTCTAACTCCTTTTCGTTTAAAGGGTAATGAATATCTTCGCCCATTACATAAATCTTTATTTTCTTTTTATTGGCTCTTTTTGTAATGCCTTGTAAATCAGATATCTTTTTACTTATTATTACGAGATTAATTTTTTCATATTCCAAAATAAAATTTACAGCAAAATTGCTACTCAAGTTTATAAAATTAAATTTATCATTTAGATTTTGTACTCTTTTAAATGTCTCATTATCACTGTCGGCCAGGATAATATTAAAAGAATCAATATTTTTAGTTGTCTTCTCTTTTGGAACAGTATATATACCCATAAGCACTTTTAAATAATTGAATAAATCTAAGAAATTTGTTTAATCAGAATAAATTATATTATTATTAATGTCAATACCATTTATATACTAATTTTATACTATATTATTATATAAATTTGCTATATAATAAAAAATTACATTTAGGTTTAAATTTAAATGCACAGCTTAATTAACATTTCAAAAAGGAGTTTTATGGAGCATATAATAGGGATAACAAATGCCAGGAATAATATCAAAGAGATCGTAGACACCACATCTGATAAAAATGACATCTATATAGTAACCAGGGACTGCATACCCGAAGTCGTAATAATATCTTACAAGAAATACATGGAAGACAAGAATCTGTTAAAACAGATGCTTGAACTTAAATATGAAAAATCAATAAAAAAATCTCAGAGCCAGTTCAAAGAATGGCTGAAACAAAAAGGCTTCAATGTAAGCAGTTTATCCGAGGAGGAAGTCGGGAATATGATTAAAAACCTGCATATTAATAACATCTGATAAAGATAAAAAAATAATAACTTTTTTTGTAATACTGTCCTATTTGATTATTTTAAATAATAATTCTTCAAACGTATTCCAATTATTATCTAAATTAACAAGGTCATGCTATTTGCTTATGAACTATATATTATTTATATTATGATCAATAAATTGTATTGTTTTCGGGTGTTAAATATAAGTAAGCTACATAACAAAACGCCAGATTAATATTTAAAAAAAGAAAGACCAAGCTAGCAATTTGGTCTTCTTCTAATTATTTTTATGAAATAATTTATAAAAACTATGCACCAATACCCACTATTACTCCTCTCATTTCAAGTTAAAAAACAATATTAATTCATTATAACAAAATAATCAACAATTAAAAGCAATTCAAATAACAGTAGACCATTGAGCTCTCACAGTCCCATAAAAATCATTTTCGTTATAATAAAAGGTAGTATAGATAATAGATTCCTCAGTTTTTTGAAATTTCATTTCCCTGCCGAAAGATGCGTGTTCTTCTATTGAAGATGACCTGGTTAAAAAAGGTTCCTTTCTAAATTTATAACCGTTCTCAACTATTAAACTTAAATTGATTGAATCAAGCAATCCATAAGTACTCTGAATCCTAAGTTCATAATAATCTTGGTGCTTGTTTTCAACTTTATAAAGCAAAGGATATCCCCACGCAAATTCATATTCTATTATATCTTCTGATTTAAGGGATTTAACTGGCAATTTATCAAAAGATGGAAACTCGAACAATAAAGGTATTTTTTTATCTTCTCGACCTATTCTTTCTTTAACATTAAAAGGAATATTAACTCTTTTATCATTAATACTCTTGATAAGAGTAGCGAAAAAGTGTTTGGTAGGCTTTTCAGAAGGAGTATTCCTAATCATCTTATTAAACTCTGGTAAGGATTTATTACCAACATTTAAGTAGATTAAATGATCTATGCCTTTGAATTCATCGGCATCCAATATGGTGACTTTACTATGAACTTCCGCAATAGCTGTACCGTTATTATATAAATATAAAGTTTTATCAAGTGAATTTTGCTTGTATGGATGTATTGAGCGTCTTTCAGTTTCTTCTATTAATTTTTTTCTGAAATCAATTAAATATTCTGCTAATATCTCTCTTAGATAGCCTGATTTAGATTTAAGAACCTTATCCCTCTCAAATTCCATCAGCTTAAGTCTACGTATTACTATTAGACCAATATCCCGAGGTTCTGGATTTATTCCTTTTTCATACATACCTGCACAGGTCTTTTTGGAAAAACTATACTTCCTTCCCATAGCAAAAGAAGATTCACTTATTACCATTGCTGGTGGTAAAATATATTTCTTATTCTTAGCGTCAAGAGCATTATATCTTTTTGTAAAAATAGCAAAAATACCAGCACTTTCGTGAATGTTTTTTTGTATCTGTTCATCTAAAAAATCAACATTTTTATGTTCCCCTACAATATATGGGTCAAAACCAAATTCAGGTTTTTTTATAAAATCGATTATTTTCTTAATTAGAGATTTATCCTCTTCATCATAACTAAAAGCAACAAAAATTTTAATCTTTTCTTTTTTATCTTGAGTAATCATTAAAATTGCAAAGTTTATTGTATAAACAAATATTAATAAACCATATAAGATAGAAATATAAAAAATTTTTTAATATATTATCTTAAAAAAAAATAAAAGTCAAAATTTTAAAATTTCAATATTCTTTGACGATATTTTCTTTGTTGTTGGTTATATCTTACAAGAAATAAATGTAAGACAAAAACTATTAAAACAGATACTAAGGTGAATAAAATAAAAAAAATACAATCGCCACTTTTTTCAAAGCAAAAGAAGAAATTGCTTAAAATTCTTTAGTCCCTTTAAGATTTACCAAACCTTTTAATCATCTCAAGGTCTACTCCCCTATAGCTATCGATTACCAAATCAGCAATCCCTAAATCTTTAGCAGCATATGTATTTGTTATCGCTATGCAATTCATACCGGCACTTTTTGCAGCCGTTACACCTGCGATAGTATCTTCAAAAACAACGCATTCAGAGGGTTTTACATTAAAAATACTTGCACCCAGCAGGTAAATTTCAGGGTCGGGCTTTACTTTTTTTATATTATCCCTTGAAAGTTTGAGGTCAAAGTAGGGCGCAAGGTTCAATTTCTCAAATATTATATCAACCTCCCTGACCCTGCTGTTTGTGGCAAGTCCTATTTTAAAATTTCCTTTTATCATTTCGAGAAGGTCGTATATATAAGGTACAGGAACAACCTCTTTCCTTAAATTCCTGACATAGCGCTCCTTTAGCGTATTTTTTATACTCTGTTTATACTCAATACCCCTGCTTTCCAGTATTATCTTTATCGATTCTTTCCATATAAGCCCATAAAATAATTTTTCTTCTGAGGAGGCTAAGATAATATTCCTTTTTGCCATAAAATCCCTTGTAACTTTCCAGAGTATCTTTTCACTATCTGCAATTGTCCCGTCCATATCAAAAAAAACAGCTTTAATCATTGACGACCTTTCTAAATACATAACTAAATCGAATCAAATTATACTTAAAATTTGGGATTTTTAAATAACATTTTGTAATGTCATCAGTTGATTAACACTTTGGATAATTTTTCATACCTCTGCTTAATGCACTTTTCTAAAGAATCTTTTGTCCTCGAGTTTCACACAGATTATGTTTTACACCCCAAATAATCTATTTATATATTGAGGACATTATTTTTATACATTATTAATTTTGCCCTATAATCTTCAAGCTCTTCTTTAGAAAAGCCCTCAAGCGTAAAGTCTATTTATTAAACTTATGGAACACCAATTAATAAAAGAAAACTGACTTTAGCTAAAAGAAAGGTTAATTTATAATTCCGTTAGTTCTGTATCAAAACAGGAATTAGTGGTTTCTACTCACTTCTGTTTTTCCATCTTAATTGCACTCTGAGTCATCAATTTCTGATACACTGTAATATAATACTACTTATATTACTCATAACTTTTAAGTATAGATTCTATAATATCTGCACGTGTTATTATTCCTACCAGTGTATTTTCTTTATCCAGTACCGGCACCCTGTTAATCTTATTATTAAGCATAACATTTACAACTTTTGACAATGGTTCATCTTCTTTAACAGTCCTTACCGTCCTGGTCATTACATCTTCAACTTTTGTTTTTAAGTACTCTTCTGTACTTTTCGTATAGGTTTCGTATTTATTCATAAAACTGTAACTAAAAGAAATAGGCAGGGGCAGACTTGATTCCTTTAAAATGATATCTCCTTCTGTAATGATACCAACAATAACTTTTTTTTCATCAACAACAGGTACACCTGAAATCTTTTTCTTTATAAGCAGCTTAGCTAGATCACCAACAGTAGAATCCTTATCTATGGTAATTACTTTTTTTGTCATAATATCTTTTGCAAAAAGCTCTTTCATTTTATCCTTAATTCACCTATTCATTGTATGATTGTTTAATCTTTTTTATAAGCCTCACCAGACTTAACCAGAGCGAGCTTAATCAATGGCGGTGAAATCAGCTCGTTTATTATCACTGATGTTATTATACCATTTATAAATACATTGGCGATATTGGCATCAATTAAAGGAATATGCTCCTTTATCAGCAATGCTAACCCCATGGTTACACCCGCTTTGGGAAAAAGCCCGAATGTTAAATATTTCTTAAAGATTGCCGGTGACTTAGAAACCGAAGTTCCAATAATAACCCCCACAAATTTTCCTAAAAATCTACTGATAACTAAGACTAAAGCTATGATTCCAGAAATTTTTAATATAGTATAATCGAAATGCGCGCCGGCTAAAGTAAAAAACATAGCAAAGATTACACCTTCAATGTCGTGTACTGCCTCAAACATTTTTTCACTCTCAACCATTCTGTTTACTACAATAAAACCCATAACCATATTTGCCAGAATATTCGAAAACCCCAGTGCATCAGAAAGCCCTGTGCATAAAAAAACTGTGCCCAGGACTATAACCATCATCTGCGGCATCTTTTTTACAAATTTACCTACAAAAGTCAGCCCAAAACCTAAAAGCGTTCCTAAAGCTATTGCCCCAAATATATCAATAATGGGGGTCAGAAACATTTTATATAATGATATATTGCTTAATCCTATTATTAGTGAGTCAGCGATATTCGCGCCAATTGAATAAGCGATAACTGCTATAGCATCATCCAGCACAATTATTGCCAAAAGAGCAACTGTAAATGGACCAGTTGCTCTATATTCATGAATAACCGCTATAGTTGCAGCAGGAGCAGTGGCACAGGATATAGCTCCAATAATTATAGCAATAGGCAGGCACGAAATAATAGTAGGTGTACTTACTCCATCAAGCCTTATCAAAAAAGGACAGAGAAAAGCTATTATTGCAGTTACGAATACCCACGCGCCCATTGCTTGATAAAATGTAATTATAGAAATACTCTTACCAAATTGCTTTAGCCTTTTAAGATATAATCCTCCTCCCACCAGGTATCCAATTATTCCAAGACTAATCTCTGTAATTATGTTTAATTCCCCTTCAATTAATTCCCTGGGGATAATACCTGACAAGCTTAAAATTATACCTACTATGATAAATCCGCTTATAGTTGGGAAGTTAACCTTTCGAGCTACCAGGCCTCCAAAGAAACCAATTACCAAAAATATCCCAATGGTAAGAACGACATTAAATTCAAAATTAAATTCCATATTATTTTATAATAAATATGTTAAATGGCCCTTTTCGTAACTTAGTATTATACCACAACATATAGTCCAATCTTAAAATTTCTTATTTTTTTCTTAATTCTGCCACTTTTTCTGTAATAAACTCATATACATTACCGGAGTACTTCTCTATATGATATCTTATAATCGTTTTTGTTTCCCCTTTTCGAAGGACTATAAGAACTCCGGTTACAATCCCCGGCTGCATAACAATCATGATATAGCCAGATATATCTGAATTAATCATAAATGAGATTTTTGTTATATCTTATTATTTAAGTTTCCAATCATTTTTTATATAATTTCATCCGGTGCCTAATTGACATGAAAGTTTTAAACAGGAAAGGTTTGATATGAAAACTGATATGGAGTGTATTCCATGTATAATAAACCAGTGTATCACTACATTGAATCTGACTGGCTGCAGGGAAAAATTAAAAAGAGAAGCACTAAAAAAGCTGCTAAACATACTATCGGAAGTAGATTATGATGCTTCTCCTGCATATAATTCTGATTTTGCCTATTCGGTGGCAAGGGAATTCACCGGAGTTAAGGACCCTTATCATAATTTAAAGAAGAAATATAACCGTATTGCACTGGAATTTTATCCTTCGCTAAAACAAATGGTCGAGTCGTCCGCAGACAGGTTATATACCGCTGCAAAAATATCCGTCGGGGGAAATATAATTGACTTTGGAATTAATATAAATAAGGGGAAAACACTGGATTTTAATAAAATTTTAAATGACATAAAAAATATACCCTTTGCAGCCGATGACTATAAGGAATTCAGGAAATCACTTGATGAATCCGAAAATATTTTATATTTAAGCGATAATGCTGGTGAAATTGTTTTTGACAGAGTTCTAATAGAAGAGCTCGTCAGGATGAAAAAGAAAGTTATCCTGTCTGTTAAATCAGGTCCCGTTACAAATGATGCCACCATAGAAGATGCAAAGGAAGCCGGCCTTCTAGATATTGTCAGGATCATTGGAACAGGAAATGACAGAATCGGTGTAAATTTTGAAAGCTCATCGGTTGAATTTCTAAGAGAGTTTAAAAAAGCAGAGCTTATAATTGCCAAAGGGCAGGGGAATTTAGAAAGCCTTGATAATGTTGAAGCAAATACCTTTTTTATATTGAGAGCTAAATGTGGAAAAATTGCCAGAGCCCTGGAGGTAAATCACATGGATATTGCTCTTGAAAAAAGAAAACCCAAATGGGGAAGTAGAAAGATTAAGTAAAAACTCCCTGAACTTCTTATTGTATTTAATACCTTTTTAAAAAATAATATGCTACAAATGTTACATATTGATAAATATTTATTTATATTAGATAATCAATAATACTTTGTAATTATTTACTGATAGTTGCATAAAATTGCAAGATAATTTAGACCAGCATTTTAATGTTCTTTAACATATTTAAAACTTACTGCAAGGGAGTATAAAATGGATAAGAAAAAACTTTATATTATAATCGGTATACTGTCTGCTCTGATAGTAATCTTAGCAGTTGTAGCTTTCTTACTTTTTTATACTCCTATAATATCCAATATTTTCGAAAAGAAAACCGCAGAGGAAAAAGAAGCTGAAGAAGTAGTTTCAGAAGAAGAAGAGGAAGAAGAAACTGAAAAATTAGATACAAGTGAGGCTGAAGAGGAAGAAGAAACTACAACTACTGAGGAAGAGGAAGAAGAAGAAGAAGAGGAAGTAGCTACAACTACTGAAGAGGAAGAAGAGGAGGAAAAGACAGCCCCAACCATCAGCGTTGAAGTATACGAAGGACCTACTTATTCAGCATCAGACAGTATTTGCTTTTACAGGGTTAAGGCAACTGTAACAGGAAATCCTTCCCCGAGCGTTACCTGGAGCAAGGATGATAGCGGCGGATCATGGGGTACCAGAAAAGCCCAGGTTAATATTACAAGTCCTGATGAGACCTATAACCTTACTGCTACTGCCACTAATTCAGAAGGGACTGCAACTGATTATATCGTAATACCATGGGGATGCCCCATACCAAACAACCCTCCTGAAATATCTGAAATAACTGTAATGGGAACTAAATATATAGATAGAACATACAGCCTGGGAGTCAGCGCCTCTGATACGGATGGGGATAGTCTTATATACAACTGGACTGTTACCGGTGGGACAATAGATAACCCACATGCACAGAATATTAACTGGACCACTCCTTCTGAGTGCGGAGATTATAAAGTTACAGTTACAGTGTCTGATGGTAAAGGAGGAGAAGACAGTAAGTCTGAAGATATATACGTTCACTTCTATTATGATGTACTGGGAAAAGCTCCCTATGCTGACTGGCAAAATGGTTCTGCTGTAAACGATCTATGGAATGTGGGTTTGGATGACTCCCGTGGATTTGCATGTTACAGGACTAATATAACATTAGAGGATGGTAATACTTATCCCAGAGTACTTGAAATCCATCCCGAGTGGACCAGTGAGGGCAGTATAGCAGGATTCTACCCTGATGATATTACTATACCGGAAGGAGCAAGGTTTAGAGCGGAGATTGGTTTTATAGAAGGAGCAACCGGAACTGATGGTGTGGATTTTGATATTTTTATTTATGAAGGTGGACTTATTGCTACATTGGTAGCAGTACCCTCTCATACTTATGATGGAGCTTTAGATAGCTTAGATATTGATCTTAGCCCATATGCTGGAAGATCAGGACAGGTTGTACTACTTATTAGAGCCTGCTCAACTTCTGCACAGGACTGGGCAGTCCTTGTTAACCCGAGGATAGAAAATTAGAAAATAAAAAATTGCCTTAAATAAAATTATAAATTTACCGAAGACAGGGAATACCTTATTTTTTCTGTATCCGCTTCATCCATAACAAAATCTCCTGCTTTAGCAATTTCTCTTGCCTGAGACTCATCTCTTGCACCGCATAATGCCACCACTCCACCACCAGAAATCAACGCTGCCACAGAAAGCTGCAAAATAGAAACCCCATATTTTTCAGCAACAGGTTTAAAATCTTTTTCTAAAATTGATTGCATAAGCTTCCTGTTAGCCACACTAAACCTGGGGTTATTTTTTCTTAAATCGTCACCCTTAAATTCTCTTTCCGGCCCTAGTTTACCAGTTAAAAGACCCTGTGCCATCGAACTATAAGCCAGCATGGTTACTTTATTCTCTTTGCACCATGGGAGAATTTCCTTCTCTACTTCTATATCTATAAGACTATACTTCTCCTGGTCAACATCCAGTTGCCCGAATCTTTCATATTGTTTTAGCTCCTCAAGGGAAGCGTTACTTGCTCCAATAGCCCTGATTTTACCTTCTTTTTTTAAGTCCATTAATGCTCCCATTGTATCCTCGATAGGAGTGGTAATATCCTGCCAGTGTGTCTGGTAAACATCTATATAATTAATATTAAGCCTTTTTAAGCTTTCCTCTACCTCATACCTTATGGATTCAGGCGCTAAATACTTATGCACCTGCTGGCCCGAAGGATAATCAAAATGATGTTCCCCCTTTTTAATATGCCATACAAGTCCGCATTTTGTAGCAATAACAACCCTGTCCCTTTTACTCCTTATGGCCCTGCCAACGATTCTTTCCGAAACACCCTGTCCGTAAGCAGGTGCGGTATCAATAAGGTTTATTCCCGAGTCAATAGCCGCCTCTATAGCGCGAACAGACCTTTTCTCATCGGTACCTCCCCACATCCATCCGCCTATCGCCCAGGTCCCCAGGCCAATAACCGAAACTTTTATATCTGTCTTGCCTAAAGTAATGAATTGCATATTGCCTCCATTATAATTGATTTTGCATTATAAATTAAGAAAGCCCGGACATAAATCCTGGTGATTTTGCCCGGGCTTTCCTTTAAATATTATTCTTTTAGAGAATCACGTATTTATATACTTTAGCCCTTCTTCTTTATTCATATGCTTTAATCTCTGCTTTATGGCTAAAGACTTATTTCCACTAATTAAAAATTTTTGATATTTCGTAAAGCTCCATGTCAAGTGGCTTTTCTTCATCTATTGCCTTTGCCAGCGATACAGAACCGACTCTTCCATTTTCTATTACTGCCATCTCTCCGAACTTTCCTTCATGTACAAGCTCCACTGCCTTTACCCCCAGCTTTATAGCAACAAGCCTGTCAAAAGCTGAAGCCCTGCCGCCTCTCTGCAGATGACCCAGAATTGTGACCCTCGTGCTGTAGCCAGTTCTTTTCTCGATTTCCTTTGCAATGACATTCCCTACCCCGCCAAGCCTTACATGTCCGAAACTGTCAACTTCGCCGCTGGAAGATACCTGGCCTTCAATCTCTGCAGGTTTAGCACCTTCTGCAACAGCTATAATACAGAAGTCCTGCCCTCTTTCTTTTCTTCTCTCAATTGTTTCTATTATCTCCTCGTATTCAAAAGGAACTTCCGGTACTAAAATAATATCTGCCCCTCCGGCAATTCCGCCATCAAGAGCAAGGCATCCTGAATCTCTTCCCATAATCTCCACTATCATTATCCTGTGATGCGAATATGATGTAGTATGAAGTTTGTCAATGCAGTCAGTAACAACCTCAAGAGCTGTTGCATAACCAATTGAATAATCGGAATGAGCAATATCATTGTCTATAGTTTGCGGAACGCCAACTCCTTTTATCCCATACTGGGTCAGTCTTGTTATAACTCCATTTGTATCGTCGCCGCCCATAGTTATTATCGCGTCGATTTCAAGTTTCTTTATATTTTTCTTAACTTTCTCAACCCCGTTTTCTATCTTAAAGGGATTGGTCCTGGAAGTACCGAGTATCGTACCGCCTTCAGCATGTATACCCGAAACCGATTCCCTGGTAAGTTCCTCTGCCCGTCCCTTAATCAGGCCGTCCCATCCGTCTTTTATGCCCAGCACCCTGTAACCATACTGCTGTGCTTTTGCAAAGATAGCCTTTGTTGCTGCATTTATTGCAGAAGAATCTCCGCCGCCTGTTAAAACACCTATTTTTTTAATCATGCTTATCCCTTTCTACTGTTAAAATTCTTTTCAATTTAATACAAAAATAACTTTGCATTATATCTTCCCTTCTCTCATAACGTTAAAACTCAAATATGCCCTGACGATTAATATACTCTGAATCAAAATAAAACAGCGAAACTATAAAAAATATAAAAAGTATAGATATAAAAAAATACCCAGATTTAAAATTATAATAATTTTAGCTTCAGTATCAACCTATTTTTTTTCTTATAATTTCGTTTACAAGATAAGGATTTGCCTTGCCTCCGGTCTTAGCCATAATTCTGCCTATCAAAAAACCGATGGCCTTTTCATTCCCGCCCTTAAGCTCCTCCACCGGGCCGGGATTTTCTTTTATCACATCGTCTATAACCGGTTCAAGAAGCGACTCATCGCTTATCTGCTCCAGTCCTCTGTTTTTAATTATGATGTCAGGGTCTTTTCCCGTGTTAAACATCTCCTCAAATACTGATTTTGCTATTTTGGAGCTAATTTTGCCCTCATCTATTATATTCAGCATTTTGCACAGGTTTTCAGGAGTTACCCTGTTGTCTCTTATTGTTATTTTCTCTTTGTTTAAAAGCGCACTAAAGTCACCCATTATCCAGTTGGCTACTCTCTTGGGTTTGCCGTAACACTTACAGCATTCCTCAAAATAATCCGCCATGTCTTTATCTGATGTCATAAATCTGCAGTCGTCATCCGAAAGCCCGTACTCGCTTTTAAATCTTTTAATTTTTTCAGACGGCAGCTCAGGAATCGTTTTTCTGATTTTTTCAATCTCTTCACCTTCCAGGTAAATGGGGACAAGGTCAGGTTCCGGAAAATATCTATAATCATGGGCTTCTTCCTTGGAACGCAGGGCTTTGGTAGTCCCCGTTTTACTGTCATAATGCCTCGTTTGCTGGATAACTTTTCCTTTTGATTCCAGTATTTTAATCTGCCTTTTTACCTCGTATTCCAGCCCTTTCTGAAGAAACTTAAAAGAATTCAGGTTCTTAATCTCTGTTTTTACCCCGGCTTTGCCCTTGCTGGTTACAGAAACGTTAGCATCACAGCGGAGGCTTCCCTCCTCCATGCTGCAATTGCTCACATCAAGAAAAAGGATTAAATTTCTCAGCCTTACCATATATTCCTTAGCTTCTTCGGGAGACTTTATGTCAGGTTCGGTTACTATTTCTATCAGGGGGGTCCCAGCTCTGTTAAAATCAACTATGCTTGCTTCGGACTCGCTTATCCTTCCTGTTGTCCCGGTATGAAGCAGCTTGCCGGTATCCTCTTCCATATGCACCCTGGTTATCCCTACCCTTCTTACATAACTTCCCATATCTATATCAAGGTAACCTTTCACTCCCAGTGGGACATCATACTGAGAAATCTGGTAGTTCTTGGGCATATCGGGATAAAAATAGTTCTTCCTGTGGAAGATAGTATAGTTATTAATCTTACAATTTAATGCCAGGGCTATTTTAAGTGCATACTCAACCGCTTTTCTGTTGGTAACCGGAAGCGAACCGGGATGGCCCAGACAGACCGGGCAGGTATTTATGTTTTTATCCTCGCCAAATGAAAGCCTGCATCCGCAGAACATCTTTGTTTCAGTATTCAGCTCCACATGGGTTTCGAGCCCTATAACTGTCTGGTATTCATTCTCTTTTTCCATAAACTATTTTTAATTCTTTTTATAAAAAAATAATTTCTAAAATTAATAACCCAATCATAAGTCGGGCTTTTCTTTAAAACCGATTGCCTTTTCCAGGCTGTATGCTGTCCTTAAAACGTTATCTTCCCTGAGTATGTCCCCTATAATCTGTACGCCTATAGGCAGCCCGTCGGCTGAAAGGCCCGCCGGAATAGAGATTGCAGGAAGTCCTGCGAGGTTGACCGGAATCGTACAGATATCCGAAAGATACATTGTCAGGGGGTCATCCATCCTTTCACCGATTTTAAAAGCAGTGGTGGGCGACGTGGGAGAAAGCAGAACATCAAATCTGGAAAAAGCCTTCTTGAAATCATTTATGATAATGGTCCTTACCCTGCTTGCTTTCTCATAATACGCATCATAATATCCGGCTGAAAGGCAGTAAGTTCCTATCATTATTCTTCTTTTAACCTCCTCGCCAAAACCTTCGGACCTGCTTTTCCTATACATCTCCCTTAAGGTCCCGGCATTAGCATTCCTGTAGCCGTACCTTACTCCGTCAAAACGCGAGAGGTTCGAGCTTGCCTCGGAAGGAGCAATTATATAGTAAACGCTTAAAGCATGCTTTAAGCTCGGGAGTGATATCTCCTCAACTTCGGCTCCCATATCCTGTGCCATCTTAACGACATTTAAAACTTTGTCCCTGACCTCACTGTCAATGCCCTCAACCATAAGCTCTTTCGGAACTCCTATCTTGAGGCCTTTTATGTCGGGAATCAGAAATTTCTTATAATCCGGAACTTCCTTGTTTATTGATGTAGAATCATTTTCGTCGTGCCCTGATATTACGTTAAGCACCATAGCACAATCCTCAACATCCCTTGTAAGCGGACCTATCTGGTCAAGGCTGGAAGCAAAAGCAACAAGCCCGTATCTTGATACCATCCCGTATGTGGGTTTGAAACCCACCACACCGCAAAGGGATGCAGGCTGTCTTATTGAGCCGCCCGTATCAGAGCCAATGGCACAAATCGCCTCTCCGGCCGCAACGGATGCAGCAGGTCCACCGCTTGAGCCTCCCGTAACTCTTTTTGTGTCCCAGGGATTTTTTACCGGACCGAAATAAGAGTTTTCATTTGAAGAGCCCATGGCAAATTCATCCATATTGGCTTTTCCCACAAGGATGTAATTATTGCTCTCGAGCTTTTCAATAACGGATGCATTGTATATCGGGACATAGTTTTCCAGAATCTTTGAGGCGCAGGTAGTGGTTATATCCTTTGTGCATATATTATCTTTTATAGCCAGGGGTATTCCCATAAGGTCAGATACACTGCCGCCGCCGGCTATAATGCTGTCAACTTTTTTTGCGCGCGACAGGGCGTTTTCTTTCTCAAGTCTTATAAAGGCGTTTAACTTTTCTTCGACTCCTTCTATTCTCCTGAAAATGCTTTCAGTTATCTCAGAGGAGCTTATTTCTTTTTTTACAAGTTTTTCCTTTAGCTGGTGAGCCGTGAGGTAATAAGTTTCCACTCTCCTCATCCAGTCCTTTCTTGAATCATTTTAGTCTATCCTGGGAACCTTAAATCCTGAATTCTGCTCATCGGGAGCATTCTTAAGCGCAGACTCCTGGCTTACCGACTTTTTCGCAACATCTTCTCTAAGGACATTCCTTATATCGATGACATGCGAGGTGGGCTCAACATCCGCTGTGTCCACACTGCTTATCTCTGCCACATAGTCCAGTATTTTATCAAGTTTGGAGGTAATTCTTTCAATCTCGTTACTGCTTATTTCAAGCTCTGCAAGTTTTGCAACATGTTTTACATCTTCTCTGGAAATTCCCATAATTCACCTTTTAAAAAATCGTATCTTTTTAAGCCTTAAACTAAAAAATTTCAAAATCAATATCAAAAAAAAATAATAAAAAGTTGATTTAAGTATAACATTTTAACAGATATTTTATCCTATTAATATAACTTTATAATTTTAAGCTCACCGAGAAGGCTCATTATAAGTATCAGGTTATATACTCCATGCAGAAAAATTGCAGGCAGCAGAGATTTTGTTTTCTCAAAAAGATAGGCAAGCAGCCAGCCTATAATCATAATAGGTATGAAACTGTATATCTCAAGATGGACAACAGCAAATAAAAAAGAGGATAAAAACAATCCCGCATTTACTCCCCAGCTTTTCTTAAATGCGGAGTAAATAAAACCCCTGAAGAAAACCTCTTCGCTCAGCGGGGCAATTACCGTCACTACTATAATAAGTATCTGGCTCGAAAGGCTGCTGTTACTTATCAGAACCTCTATTTTGCTGGAAGGGGCTTCTATCCCGAATAAGTAGTTCATTAAGGTAGCATATAAAACAACGACCAGAAAGATTGCCAGAAGAGATATGAATGAGTACCATATGGTCCCCAGAATACTGTAATAGCGAAAACCGAGGTCTTTTAAAGTTGACTTTCTTCTGAATATAACAAAATACCAGACAATTCCCAGCATTAGAATAACCTGTATACCGTAAAGTATAATAAAGCTCAAATTGCTTATATTAGAAGAATTAAAGAACTCTTTATTCGCAAAAAACCTGAATATCTGTGCAGAGCCAAAATAAATAGCAACAAGAACGCCAGCCAGAAAAACAATCGAGATTATTGCATCCCGAGCGTTCCATTTTATGCTGGTTGTCTGCTCTTCTACTGTTCCATCTCCATTGCCATTGTTTTCTCTATATACTCTAGCCATAAAAATTTTTTAATCTTTATAAATTACTCCTCTATCATCTTTTTAAAATCATCCTCGCCGATAATCTTAATGTTGTATTTTACCGCATCATCAAGCTTGCTTCCCGGGCTCTCACCGGCAACCACCATATCGGTGGACCTGCTAACGCTTGATGTTACCTTTCCTCCAAAACCCTCTATTATGGCTGATGCTTCATCTCTTGAGAAACCTTCAAGCTTTCCTGTAAGAACAAAAACCTTTCCGCTGAAAGCCGGCTTCTCTGTAACTTTCTTTAATTCCGAACCAAAATTAACCCCGGCTTTCCTGAGTTTTTCTATTACTTTCAGATTCTGCTCCTGCCTGAAAAAATCAATTATGCTTTCTGCTATCCTTGGTCCAATTTCCCTTATTTCCTTAATCTTTTCATAATTAGCTGACATCAGGCTGTCCAGGTCAGGGAATACCTCACAGAGGATTTCGGCGGTATGCGAACCCACATACCTTATCCCCAGTGCGAAAAGAAGCCCGGCAAGAGGCCTTGTTTTACTTTTATTTATTGATTCAAGAAGATTTTCTGTTGATTTTTCCTTAAAATTTTCAAGCGAAAATATATCTTCATATTTCAGGTAATAAATATCTGCAGGGTCGTTTATCAGTTTCTTTTCAAGAAGTTTTTCCACTATGGCAGGGCCCAGTCCGTCTATATCCATAGCCCCTTTCGAAGCAAAATGGACAATTCTCTCAAACTGCTGTGCGGGACAGGCAATAGATGTGCAGCGCAGTGCTACCTCGCCTTCGAGCCTTATAACCGGAGAACCGCATACCGGACACCTATCCGGCATCTTAAATTCCTTCTCGGTCCCGTCCCTTCTTTCCTCTATTACTTTTACAATCTCAGGTATGACATCTCCTGCCTTGTGAACCACAACCCAGTCGCCAATCTTAACGCCTTTTCTTCTTACTTCATCCTCATTGTGAAGGGTGGCATGTGAGATGGTGGAACCTGCAACTTTTACAGGCTTCAGCACCGCAACAGGAGTAAGGGCTCCGGTCCTTCCCACGCTTACCTCTATATCCAGGATCTTTGTAACCTCCTCTTCGGGAGGGAACTTGAATGCAATTGCCCAGCGGGGGTTTCTTGAGGTCTGCCCGAGCTTCTTCTGGAAGGAATAGTCATCAACTTTTATGACCACCCCGTCCGTTTCGTAGGAAAGGCCCTTGCGTTTATCTTCCCAGTGCTCGAGATAACCCTTTATCCCGTCAAATCCTCTAACTTTCTTTATATTCTGGTTCACCCTGAGCCCTATTCCGGAAAGGTAATCCAGCATTTGATAATGGCTTAAAATACCTGGCACTTCATTGCTTACAGCACCGTATATAAATATGCTAAGCCTTCTTTTTGCAGTGTTTTTTGGGTCTATCTGCCTGAGCGAACCCGCTGCAGCATTCCTGGGATTGGCAAAAACAGGAAGCCCTGCTTCTTCCCTTTCCGTATTGATTCTTTTGAATTCCTCCTTCGCAAGATATACCTCGCCCCTTACCTCGAGTTTTGGCGGAATAACTGCACCGCTTTTTTTAAAAAGCCTTAGAGGAATTGCATTGATTGTTTTTAAGTTTGAAGTTATATCCTCTCCTACCGCCCCATCGCCACGCGTCGCGCCCTTTAAAAACACACCGTTTTCATAAACAAGAGAGACTGCCGAGCCGTCAATTTTAAGCTCGCATACAAATTCAACCTCGCCTTCTTTTTTACCGAGCTCCCTGTATACACGGTTTAGAAAATCCCCGAGCTCATCATAGCTAAATGCATCCTGGAGGCTCAGCATCCTCTCGCCGTGCTCGACAGTTGAAAAACCCCCTTCAAGGGGAGCGCCGATTCTCCTGGTTGGCGAATCCGGGGTTATAAGTTCTGGATATTTTTTTTCAAGCGCTTCAAGATTCCGCATCAGCCTGTCATACTGCGCATCGCTTATTATCGGGCTGTCTTTAATATAGTAGTAATAATTGTGATTGGCTATTTCATCCCTTAGCTCTGTTACTAATTTACGGGGTTCTTTTACATTACCAATATCTATCTCAAGAAGTTCTTCCAGCTTAGATTTTTCTTTCATATAATTTTTAACCTTTTTTTTCTTTATCATAATAATACTATTTTTAAATAATTATTTCTAACTTATGGTGCTTTAAAAAGTGGCATTTGAAGGTATGGCATTTTTGTGTGTCGATTGCACTCATTTATAGAAATAAAAAATTTATGATATAATAATTACTGCTGTTAGTTATAGAAATATAGTTATTTTGACAATTAAATAGATGGCGCAGTATCCTAGTCAGTACCTGTGTCCATAAAGACGGGGCTAAAAATCCGTTAAGGGCGTATATGTGAAGTCTCTGGGATTGGCTGCTGATGCCCAATCGGGGGTTGATCCTGGAGGTTAAGGAAAGTGGGCGATCCATAATGGCATATGGGCGTGGACCCATTTTCCGTGGAAACTTCAAATGGAGTGCGAACAAAATTTGAAGGCAACCCGCAACTGCTGAAAGGCATTGCGGTGTAGCCTGCCTTGCGTGATACAGGGGGAGGGTCCCTTTACAATTGTGGTGCCGGAATCCGGCATCATTATATTGTACCGGGTCTGAAACCTGTTATTGCTAAAGAGGCTAGTGAACACAGCACTGTCGGGGAAAGCTCCTAGGCTGTTCTCTTTATGAGAGATGTGGTGGGGATTACGGTGTAGTTTTAGTGGCAATCCAGTCCTATAAGCGGCAACGCTATAGAAACGGTTTAAAGGGAAACCGCTGATGTGGTAACACTCAGTAACCGTTTGGGAAATCCTACTGGACCTTAAACTGCAAAGTTTACTTATCACATCGCCATCTTTTTTATTTAGGAGCCGTGCTTGGTTAAGTTAAAAAAATCCAGGTCTAAAATAAGAAACTGGATAATAATCATCATTTTATGGAGCTTTTTTCTAGCCATTACAGTAAGCTTCATTTCTGAAACACTTATAATCAAAACTAATTTAATTATTACCCTTGTAATCCTTATAATAATAATTTCAATAGGGGTTCTTTTTGACATTATAGGGGTTGCTATAACTGCGTGCCCGGAAGCTCCCCTCCACAGTGCCGCCACGAGCAAGAAAAAAGGGGCGAGAGAAGCCGTAAAGCTACTGCAGCATGCGGAAAAAGTCAGCAACTTCTGTAACGATGTAATAGGCGATATCTGCGGGATAGTAAGCGGCGCCATAGGGGCTATCCTTGTCTTCAGGATTCTGATAATTAACCCCAATTTAGAAAGCGCATTGCTGAGCGCTGTTATAACAGGATTTATTTCTTCTCTTACGATAGGCGGTAAAGCTATAGGCAAAAACATAGCCATAAAGAACAGCATTCCCATTGTTCTTAAAACAGGATACGCAGTATATCTTTCATCCTTTTTTTCCAGAATAAGAAAAGGAAACGCAAAAAGTAAAAAGATATAAAAATGGATATTCATTGCAGATTGCATCTGCTTCGGCTGCAGCCAGCCTCTTTCATAAGAATTCCGTAGATGGAATGAGACCGATAGAAGAATTGCTTAAATTAGAAAAACTATACGGCAGACTGAAACAACCTGTTTAGAGATAGCTTTTTATAATTTATCTTATGCTATTTATAAAAATATAGACCTTATATTATTTATCCTGTAAAATTTATATTGTTTTAAAAAAGATAGAAAGGAAATCTAATGCCATATAAAGAAACAAAAAAAACTTCGAAGACTTCTAAAC
The DNA here is from genome assembly GCA_964556165.1 of uncultured Actinomycetota bacterium. Taxonomy (GTDB): domain Bacteria; phylum Actinomycetota; class Humimicrobiia; order Humimicrobiales; family Humimicrobiaceae; genus JAQVEM01. The sequence goes on from CAZKVH010000005.1 coordinate 70,842, forward strand.
CTTCTGTGAATATAAATAATTACGGTAAGGCTGTTCTCGTATTTTCTATTTTAATATTTATTCTTATAACAATCTTTCTGGGTGTATCCCTATGGCAGAACGGTACGATAAGAAATGCCGTGCAACTGTTTAAGTACAGTAAATCATACCAGGTCATATTTCTTACAAACGGACAGGCATACTTTGGCAATATTACCGAAATCACTGATGAATATGTAATCATGGAAAACCCTTTTTCCATTAAGGTCCAGCAGAAACAGGCTGATGATGAAAGTCAAACACAATCAGAGATAAAATTGCTTAGCATAGAAGATGAGTTTTATAAGCCGGAAAATTACATGTTATTCGAGAAAAGCGGGATACTTCATATCGAAGAACTAAATGACTCCTCACAAATTATTGAGATTATAAAAAGTTACTAAAGCAATTCATAAATTAAAATAAGATAGCCCGCATATGCCGGGCTATCTTATTTTATTATCTATAACAATATACTAATTTCATGCTTTCAGATTTCTTTTCTTTCTTCTAAGCACTGAAATTATAATAAGTACTATACCGGAAACTACAAGAAGCATTCCGCTTAAAGGTATCAGGGGATTCATTCCCGTAAATGGAAGCTCACTAATACCCAGAACTTCTATACCAGGAGGCGGAGGTGTCTTTGAGTTTGTCCTGCTGAAAGAGTAATTCTGCTGTGCCGAACCCACCACAATTCCTGTTATATCGTCCATCTTCGTATAGCCTGACGGAACAGTCGTTTCCACAATCCTGTAGGTATCAAATGGGAGGTTTGACCAGGTCACTGTGTTGTTACCCGTTATTCTTATCTCTCCACCTACTGTGGCTCCGCTCGAATTATACAGAGTAAATCCAGCTACATCCGTTGAATCAAGGCCGCTCTTGGCAAGAGTAATAGAGCCCAGAATAACTCTGGTTCTTGAGTTTGTCCTGCTGAAAGAGTAATTCTGCTGTGCCGAACCTACCACAATTCCGGTTATATCAGCCATCTTCGTATATCCTGACGGAACAGTCGTCTCCACAATCCTGTAGGTATCAAATGGGAGGTTGGACCAGGTTACTGTGTCGTTACCTGTTATTCTTCTTTCTCCAACTACTGCGGCTCCGCTCGAATTATACAGAGTAAATCCAGCTACATCTGTTGAATCAAGGCCTGTTTTTGTCAGAGCTATGGAACCCAGATCCGGTATTTTAGTATTTGTCCTGCTATACTCCACTAATTGACCATGATAGGTTATGTCTATTCCTGTGATATCCGCTATTGGATTGTATCCAACAGGTGTATGGGTCTCTCTTATATAATATCCGGTACCATACGGAACACCTGACCATGTAACAGTACCGTTACCCGTAAGCCTTTGCTCGCCTCCAAAAGCTACCCCGTTTGTATAATACAGGGTAAATCCTGCATAATCTCCACTTAAAATATCGTCAAGGCCGCTCTTTGTTAAGGTTATCGTGCCCTTTGGATCATTATCAAACTCTACAACAACCTTACTTCCATTTGTAGAGATTGTAACATCTACAGAAACTGGTGTAGGCCTACTGTTTACTACTGTAGTACCATCAACTTTAACTGTGGCAAGGTAACCGGTGTCGTTTTCTTTTACGGTATAATTTCCGATTGGAATATCAGCACTTGTCCAGGACTGGCCATCCTTTAACTCAAAGGACTTACTGTAAGAGTAAGGACCTGTGACAGTAAAGCTAAACATACTTCCGGTGTCGTGCGCACATGTCTTTTTAACCTCGATATTTCCTTCTAGCTGTGTATTGGTTGCAGTAACACTAACAGTCAAATCAGGAGTGCTCTCAGTTATGGTATAAGTAGGCTCGGGGCTAAAGCTTGAGCTGTAGCCACTAATAGGATCTTCCTCGATGGTAAAGGGGGTATCTAAAGGAAGTCCTACCCAAGATACAACTTCTCCATTTGTATCAACATCAACTTTGGCAGAGCCCTTGGCAACTATGTTACCACTCTGGTCATAATAGTTGCCAGAGTTATCTTTCAGGTAGAAGGACGCGCTGGTAACCTCACCAACAAAGTTTTTGGTCAGACTGATTGTTCCTTCTAGCTGTGTATTGGTTGCAGTAACACTAACAGTCAAATCAGGAGTGCT
>CAZKVH010000005.1:73082-77011 GCA_964556165.1 uncultured Actinomycetota bacterium
AGAAGGACGCGCTGGTAACCTCACCAACAAAGTTTTTGGTCAGACTGATTGTTCCAAGCTTATAGTTTCTAACACAATAACAAAAACTTCCATAATGATAATCATGGCAATTATTATAATAAATATGTTCTATATGTTCCCAACTACCTGTATAACCACTGGGTGGTGTAACTTCAGTTATTTTATAATATCCTTGATGGTCATAATATTGACCGTCATCGAAAGGCGCAGGAAAATATGCATAGCCTTCACTATCTGTAATTCTTTCGTTCGTTCCGTTCGGACTAAGAAGCCAATCAGGAACATCCCATGGCCCAGCGTCACTAGTCGCTGAATATTCTATTTTAAATACAGCACCTTGTAAAGGTGCGCTACTTCCTTCTAAACAATAATATTTATATACCCTAAATCGGGAGTGGCAATCAGTAAAACTTAAGACTTCAAGTAAATTTCCTTCTGCATCTGTAATTTGAACCAGATAATTCTTACCTATTAGATCAACACTATATCCATCATAGGTAAAATTCCCATTCTCATCGGCAGTTATATGAATTTCATCAACCAGAGAACCATCAGGCCTTATTATCTTAATAATAAGCTCCTGATAAGGCTCATAGCCGCTCCCGCTTATTACAACCTGCTCACCATAGGTATAATCATCTTTATCGGTTGTGGTTTTCAAGATAATGTTATTTTCATAAAGAGGGCTATCTTCGAGTATTGTGAAATCCAGCTTATCCTTATCAGCAAACTCGGGGTCAATCGATACGTCGTTCTCGCCAGGTTCTATTCCCTGATAATCTGTTCCATTTCCATATACATCATTGTAGTCAACTACTACATTATCCCTGGTATCATCAACTATAATTCCTTCATCATTAAAAGCTATAATATTATGCTTAATATTTGCATCATCAGAAGATATAACCACACCTTTCTCATTATCTACTATTATGTTGTTCTGGATATTAAGCCCTGAGTCCATTGTTACATCAATAGCAGCTCCGTTACCCGAGAAAGTATTATCAACTATATCAATATCTGTTACATCTTCATTATCAATATAAATGGCGCTCTCGAGATAATTTATAAAAGTAAAGTTATAAAAACCAATATAACTTAAAGGAGAACTGTAATAAAAAGCATAATCAAGTGTTGACTGTCCATCGAATATAACATCATCGTATGCAATAAATTTTATAGAAAGGTCTTCCGTGACATCTTCGGTTGTATTCACATCTTCATTTTCTTCAGGAAGGCTCTCTTCGCTATTTTCACTTTCATTTGTAATTTCTTCTTCAACTTCGGTCTCTATGGTAACTCCCTCGGTACCTGTTCCGATACCATCCAGATTTACACTGTTATTATATGTTCCAGGCAGAAAATAAAGTACATCACCATTAACCGTATGAGTCAGTGCTTCATCTACGGTAAACGGACTATCAATAGTGCCTGTACCTTCTCCTGCCGCATCTGATGATACCCAGTATTCTGTGGTAGCAGAATTATAATCTGATACATGAACCGTGGTTTCACTGCTATAAGCATTTCCATTTGAATCAATTATATTCAGAGAAAGAGTGTAATTACCATCACTTGCATATGCATGCTGGGGGTTCTGCGACGATGAAGATGAGCCATCACCAAAATCCCAGAAGTACTGGAATGGGTCTATACCCTCAATTGATGCGCTAAAAGTTGTCACCTGGCCTGCAGGAACATATCCATTTTCATCGACCGAAAAACTGATGTCAATCTTAGCTTCTAAGGCTCCGTCTGTTTCAGGTTCTTCTGGTGCCAGTTCAGAATTTATATTTATTACTTCTTCTCCATCTCCATCAGTTTCTTCATCTTCAGGGAGTGGTTCTTCACCAGAAGTAGTTTCATCTTCGGAACTCAGCTCTTCTTCAGGAGTTTCCTCAACTGATACTTCATCTTCACTGGATGATTCTTCAACTGACGCTACGTCTTCGGTGGGGTTATTTTCTTCTGCGACTTCTTCGGATAAATCTTCATTATCTCCTTCTGTTTCTTCAATTGCTTCTCCAAGAGTAGCCTCATCTTCAGGAGTTTCCTCATCTGATATCTCGACTTCACCTGTTGATTCTTCATCTGAAGCTTCATCTTCAGGGAGTGTCTCTTCTCCAGGAGTAGCCTCATCTTCGGAGCTCAGCTCTTCTTCAGGAGTTTCCTCAACTGATACTTCATCTTCACTGGATGATTCTTCATCTGAAGCTTGATAATCACCGGCTGACTCTTCGTCAGGGTTAGTTTCTTCGGTATCTTCTATATCTATTGTGTCATCTTCTTCGGATAATTCTTCATCATCTTCCTCTGTTTCTTTATCTTCTAACAGTTTTGCTTCATATACCTCAAGCTCTGCTCTGGCTTTTTCTAATTCTGCCTGTTTTTTAATTAGATTTTCATTTTTTTCATTTAGAACTTTTTCAGAATACTGTAAACTGGCATTTGCTTCGTCTGCTGCACCTTTAGCTCTATTATACTCGTCCTTTGCCTTATCCAGTTCACTCTGCAGTGCCTGTAAATTAGAATTAGCTTCATCGTATTTAGCCGAAATCGACGCCAGTTCTGCATTTGCCTTTTCTACTACCGCTTGTGCGCTGCTTATTTCTTCTTCACTTCCAGATTCCTTCATCCTGTTATAAAATGAAGCCGCTTCATCTGCAGCTGCTGTGGCAAAAATTAAACTTTCTTTTATTTTCTCTACTTCCGGAAGAGTGTTTTTATAGTTACCTTCAGAAATAGATAAGTTCTGTTTTGCTACATCCAGAGCTACCACAGCTTCTGCTGCCGCAGATTTTACCGGTGCCAGCTCGCTTTCAGCTTTACTAACTTCTACTTTTGCAGCTTCAAATTCCAATTGAACTCTCTGATATTCCTCTTTTAAATCTTTTTCAGAGCTACCAAAAACAATGCTTATAGGAATAAGAAACGATAATAAAGCAAACATTAGAAGATATATCATAGTGTTTTTAATTATTTTATTTTTTCTAAAAATCATTTTTCACTCTTCCTTATGCTTATTTTTTAATAAATCAAGTTTTTCCATTTTCCCTTATAAAAAAGAAAACCGACCCATTTAGTCGGTTTCGCTACTTGCTCCCCTTTCCTCAAGCGTCCAAATTAGAGAAAAGAATCAAAGCTTCTAAATATTATAGAAAACTATTTAATTTTCTTACTATACTATGACCTTCTTAAAATCCTTATATAAGTATTATAAATTTACGATGAAATTATATTATATTTTTTACAATAATGTCAAACTTTTTTAAAAAAACTTTAATTATTTAATATTATTCCACAATTATTAATTATCAGTCATGGAAACAAAAAATTCTAATAATAAAAAAATAATGTTAGTATTCCAGCTATGGTAATAATTTCTAAAATAAAAAGGTTCATTACCTACCATAAAAGAAAGATTATAAGGTACGGGGGAATAGTCCTGATAATTGCAGGGGTAATAGTTATAGTATGGCCCTTTTACGTTAATTTTATTATGGCAAAAAGAGAGGTGGAAATTCTCACCTCGTGGGACGATAAGAGTTATACAGTCCAGCAACATGACGTAAGCGAAGAAGAAGACGGAAATAGCGGGAAGGAGCTGGAAAAAGAAACTGTACTTTTAGACCCCGAAAAAAAAGTGCCTTTTAGAATAACGATACCCGAAATTGAACTTGACTGGATTGTAATGGAAGGGACAGATTATGCAACCCTAAGACAGGGACCGGGGCATTACACATCATCAGTATTCCCCGGGGAAGATGGTACCTGCGTTGTTGCAGGTCACAGGACAACCTACGGAGCTCCGTTTAACAGGCTGGATGAACTCGAAGAAGATGACGAGATATTAATAGAGACCGAAGGAAATGAAAAATTCACCTATCTTGTAACCGGCCAGGAAGAAG
>CAZKVH010000006.1:0-16126 GCA_964556165.1 uncultured Actinomycetota bacterium
GAGAGAAATGCTGTCATAATTGGAAAAAATATAAATATTTTAATAGGAGAATATTTTAACCTTCTTGCAAGCACAAGAGCTGAAAAAGTAAAAAACCCCACATCTGATAAAGCAGCTACGATAATAAACATACCAAATAAAAGTCCTATAGTGTCCCAGTCTATAAACCCCACTGCTTCTGTTACATTAAAAATATTAAATAAAACCATCAGCAATGCACCGATAAACGCCACTACAGTTCTGTTTACTTTTTCTGTTGCGATAGCCAGATAAGTTAATATAAAAATTACAATCGCAATTAAAGAATGACTCATTCTTATTCCTTTTTGCCAGTCATATAGTTATATTTTTAATTAAATAATAATTAATGAAATCATACCAGATATTTAAAAAACAAATTACTCATAAATGGCACAAGGTCATATTATAGAACAATAATAAATTTCTTTTAATAAAATTTTAAATTGCAGTGGTAGATATTACAATGCCTTTATTCTATTTGCAGAATATATTCCCGGTAGGCTTACTTTTTTACGAATCTCTTACCCTTAAACTTTAATAGACATGATGCGGTCCCTCTGATTATAGTCCCTGTCTACGGTTATCTCTTCGGGATTAATAATATCCCGCGTTATTTGTTCAAGGGGAATTCTTCTTGCAGGGTCAATTTCAAACAAAATATAACAGAAATCACCTGAAATATACGGCTTTATTTCTTTAAGAATTCTTTCATATACCTCAAGCCCTGTTTTACCTGCGAGAAGAGCATTTTTAGGTTCATAGTCCCTTACTTCAGGTGAAAGATTTTTGTAATCCTCTTTCGAGATATAAGGAGGGTTTGAAACTATAAGATTAATTTTTCCTTTATATTCCTTTAAAAAATCAGAGTTTCCAGCCGGAACGAGGTCGCATTCAACAAATTTTATTTTACCTGTTCTGCTACTTCCCAGGATATCCCTTGCATTGCTCTCAGCTATGCCGAGTACTTCAGGATTATTGTCAGTAGCTATAATTTCCCAGAGCTCACCCGATATCTTGAGCTCATCCGAAATCTCATAAGCTATGCTTATTGAAATGGCACCGCTTCCGGTGCCAATCTCAAGTATATAAATTTTTTCCATGCCTGAATTAAGCTTTAGAATCTGAAAAACCTTATCTACCATAAGTTCGGTTTCAGGCCTCGGAATTAATACCCTGTTATCTACGCGAAGTTTTATTTTTCTGAAATAGGCTTCATTTAAGATATACTGTATAGGAATATTTTCCAGCCTCTTTAATATATATTTCTTATAAAGAGCAAGTTCATCCTTATTTAAGACACGGTTATAATTAAGATATAGATTCACTCTGTCAAGACCGAGAACCGAACTGAGGAGTAGTTCTGCTGATAACCTTGGCTGGTTTATATTCTTACCTTTAAAGTAATTTATAGCCCATTCCAGTATGCTCTTTACATTCCATACTTGCAAATGTATCCTAAACCCCTATCTTTTCTATTTTCTTCTCGTTGTCTGCACTCTTTAGTGGTACGGTCAATTGTTCCAGGTCGCCTTCAAGAATCTCATCAAGCTTATACAGTGTTAGATTTATTCTGTGGTCCGTTATTCTGCCCTGTGGATAGTTATAGGTCCTTATTCTCTCACTTCTGTCCCCGGAACCAATTTGCATTCTTCTCTGTTCATCCTGCTCATTTGCTTTTTTCTGTTCCTGGGCCTCTTTAAGTCTTGCTCTCAAAATTTTTAAAGCTTTCTCCTTATTTTGAAACTGGGACTTTTCGTCCTGGCAGGTTACCACCATTCCGGTAGGTACATGGGTTATTCTTACTGCTGAATCAGTTGTATTTACAGACTGACCCCCCGGTCCGGTAGAGCGGAAAACATCTATCTTCAAATCTTTTGGCTCGATTTTAATATCTACTTCCTCAGCTACCGGAAGTACAGCAACAGTAGCCGTCGAGGTATGTATCCTTCCCTGGGACTCGGTAGCAGGTACTCTCTGAACCCTGTGGACCCCTGATTCGTACTTCATTGTCCCGTAAACACCCTCGCCTTCAACTTCAAATATTATTTCTTTAAATCCACCTATGCCGGGGGCGTTTGAGCTGAGTGTGTTATATCTCCACCTCCTGCTCTCCGCATATTTTGTGTACAATCTGTAAAGAACTTCTGCAAACAAAGCTGCTTCATCGCCGCCAGTTCCTGCTCTGATTTCAATTATGACGCTCTTTTTGTCATTAGGGTCTACGGGAGTTAGAAGCATTTTTATCTTTTTTTCTATTTTTTGCTTCTTGTCAAGATTCTCTTTGAGCTCATCTTTTAAGAAACTTCTCATTTCCTCTTCTTTTTCCACTTCAAGCATATCTTCTGCTTCTTTTATGGAAGAAAGAACTTCCCTGTACTTATCTGCAATACTAACGATCTCCTCAATCTCGGCTATTTTTCTCCCATATTCTCTGAGCTTTTCGGGGTCCTGAGAAACTTCGGTTTCGCTGAGCTTACCTGTTAGTTTATTGTAGGTATCCTCGTATATTTTTAATTTATCCAACAATGCTGACATATTACTCTACCTTTAGTGCTTCTTCTGCCTCCATAACTGCTTTAAACGACTTTATTGCTACCTCTAATTGACTCCTGTCAGGTTCCCTTGTGGTAATTTTCTGAAGAAGAAGACCGGGGTAAAAAAATATTCTGACCCATTTTATATGGCTAAATTTCCCGGCAATTCTTAAAAATTCATATGAAATACCTGCAATAACCGGGATTAAAATTATCCTTAACAGGATTCTCCACAATATTGTCTGCCTTCCAAGAAGGGAAAATACAAGTATGGCTACTATCATTACAATCATTAAAAAATTCGTACCACATCTTGCATGCAGAGTACTGTATTTTTTTACATTCTCCGGTTTCAGCTCTTCTCCGTTTTCATATGCCTGTATAGTCTTGTGTTCTGCACCATGGTACTGGAATACTCTCTTTATATCTTTAAGCTGTGCAATTATTAAAATATATGAGAGGAAAAAAATAATTCTAATCAATCCCTCGGCAAGGTTATACAAAAAAACATTGGGCAGAAAATTAGAAAAAGTCCTGCCTATTAAAGTAGGGAGAACAAAAAATACTCCCACAGTAAATAAAACAGCAATTGTCACAGATATAAACATTTCCTTTTTTGAAAATTTTATATCTTCACCTGCGGCCTCGTTAACAGAAAGACTTAAAGCCCTGAAACCCAGTGACATGCTCTCTACAATTACTGCCATCCCCCGAACAAACATGAAGCCCAGTACCCTGTGTTTTTTATTCAGGGATTCCTGCTTAAATAATTTCGTTGAAATAGACTTATCGGGCTTACGGACAGCCACGGCCCAGAAATTCTTGCTGCGCATCATAACACCCTCAATGACCGCCTGTCCTCCGATTTGATATTTAGCTTCAGACATCAAAATCACTCTCTTTAGGAGGTTCATCACATATAAATTTACCCTCGGGACAGGGCCCCCTCAGACATGCAGGGCCGGCTTTTTCAAAAACTACAGGCGCTACCTTCTTCACGAGTTTTAGCATTTGTATTGCCATCTCTCTTATTTCCCACTGCGCCCTGTTGCAGCACCTTAACTCAAAAAAATGTAAAAGCTCTCTTCCATTCATAGTAACAAGTATTTTTGTCTCTGTAGCATTGGGTAGAATATATCTTGCATCTTCTGCTTCAATACCTCTATCAAGAAATTCCTTATAAAGATTGTGGATATCTGAAATTAATTTATCAAACTTCTCCTTACAGGCTTTATCATCTGCTATAGAAGGCGGAGTTATATATTCAAAATTATCCCCTAGCTTGACATATCTCTGGGATTGCTGGCTGTAAGATGCGAGTCTGTGTCTTACGAGCTGGTGCGTTAAAGCTCTCGACACCCCCTCTATCCCGAATGTAAAATTTATATGTTCAACCGTACTATGATGACCGCTCTTTACCACAAGTCTTACTAATTTCTCTATTTGTTCCCTTGTGAGCTTTTCATTTAGCTCATCTATGCCAACAGATGAATAGCAAAGCCTTGCAGCCATTGCTACCGTCTTCTCGGGCTCCTCGGTATATTTGATCAAACTCACCTTCATACAGGTTCCTTCTTTATTTCTTTGATTTTATCATCCTTTTCTTGAATCTCTCCACCCTACCACCGGAGTCAACCAATTTTTGCTTACCTGTATAAAATGGATGGCACTTAGAGCATATGTCAACTTTTATCTCTTTTTTTGTAGACCTAGTTTGAAAAGTATTACCACATGAACAAGTAACTGTACAATCATAATATTCAGGATGTATACCTTTTTTCATCTCTATCAAATCCTCGCTATCATTTGTTTTTTATTCATCATTAAATCTATAGCCTCCCGGCTTGATTATTTCAAATCATAAATATTAACATAAATATTACTGCTCGTAAATATAACCTGGTAAGGCTAAAATTCTTCAGTAATTATTCAACAAAAAATCATAACTTTTTCTCTTTATCAAAACTTGCCCTTATTGCTTTCAGAAAGTCAGCATTTGATTTTGTGTTTTTAATGTAATCTATCAATTGTTCAAGTGCTACCTCTGGCTCTTTTTCATAGATTAGCCTTCTTAGCTTCCAGACTGTGGATGCTTCTTCTTTATCCATAAGAAGCTCCTCTTTTCTCGTACCGGACCTTGTTATATCAATAGCAGGAAATATTCTCTTATCCGCAAGCTGCCTGTCAAGGTTAATCTCCATGTTACCTGTACCCTTAAACTCTTCAAATATAACATCATCCATCCTGCTGCCAGTGTCGATTAATGCAGTTGCAAGTATTGTAAGACTGCCACCGTTCTCTATATTTCTTGCTGCTCCAAAGAATCTTTTAGGCGGGAAAAGTGCCGAAGAGTCAACTCCTCCTGATAACACTCTTCCACTTGCCGGGATAGAAAGATTATAGGCTCTTGCCAGACGGGTTATGCTATCCAGAAGTATCAGGACATCTTTGCCATGCTCAACCAGCCTTTTTGCCCTCTGAAGAACCAGTTCTGCAACCTGTATATGGTTATCGGAAGGCTGGTCAAACGTAGAACTTATTACTTCCCCTTTTACAGACCTTTCCATATCCGTTACTTCTTCAGGCCTCTCATCAATAAGAAGAACTATAATATATACCTCGGGATTATTACTGGAGACGCTATTTGCAAGGTCTTTCAGTATAGTTGTTTTACCTGCTTTTGGGGGAGATACGATAAGGCCTCTCTGGCCTTTACCTATCGGTGCAATTAAATCTATAATCCTTGGAGATATATTATCTGACTCCTCTGTTTCCAGCCTCAGCCTATCCATTGGATATACAGGTGTTAGTTTTTCAAAAGGAATCCTGCTCCTTATAAACTCGGGGTCTTCACTGTTTACTTTCTCAATTCTCAGCAAAGCATTATATTTTTCACTCTCTTTTGGCGGACGGACCTGTCCATATACTTCATCCCCCTGTCTCAATCGGAACCTTCTAATTTGTGACTGAGAAACATATATATCATTTGTTCCTGCAAGATAACCGCTTGTTCTCAAAAACCCATAGCCATCTGCGAGTATGTCAAGTATCCCTTTCATCCTCTCTTTATAAAACTCGAATTCCTCTTTTCTATGAGGTTTTCTTCTTTCTCTTACCTCTGTTTCTCTTTCTAACTCTCCTACTTCCGGTTCCTCTTTCTCCTCACTTTCTGCTTCGGAAACTTTTTCTTCAAGCCCCTTTTCAGCTACGGTACTTCCTTCCAGCAAAGATTTAGCAGAACCCATACCATTATTTTCTACTTCTTCCAGTATCTTCTCTATTAATTCCCCTTTCTTTAATTTCGTAACTCCCTGAACGCCAAGCTGCCTTGCGATAGTCTTTAAATCAGACAGTACCTTATTATCAAGGAATTCCCTGTTTAGTTCTTCCAACTTATCCATTAGTAAATACTCCTTTCGTAATCAGGCTCAATTGTCCTGAATCATTATCTCTTTCTTTATTATGACTGTACCTCTACAAAATTTAGCTTAATTCTCACTTAATATTTAATAGAACAAAAATAGGATTATATCCTTTAAAGCAGGGTTAAGCCCTAACTAAATTTATAATCTTCTATTTATTTCTTAAGCTGTTAAATATATTTTAAAAAGGATTTTTTATTGAGCTATTTCTTCCAGATGAAAAACTGTCTTAAACTTATAAACTAAGTTTATAAAATAAAATTTTTAGAGACTTGGGACATGATTTTTTGAAGAAAACCTCTTATTAATGCCTTTACTAATTCATACTAAATTTTCCAATATGTCCTATATAATATATAAACTAAATAAAAAAAAATCAAGTAGAATTTTCAATAGCCAGCTCAATAACTTTACCTGCCACCGATTTGACTTAATAAAATAGGATAACAGGAATAAAAAAAATATCTTAGAAGGCTCTTATTAAAAGATAATATTTTTTGAAAAAGAGGAATATGGAGGGATTTTAAAATCAAAATCCCTCCATAAAAACCGCATATATATACTTATGAATATATACCCTGTTAAATCTTCGGTAGTTTACTCAGTGATTCTTCTATCCTCTTCTTTGGATATTCATAGTCTACCAGTTTCCCTGATAGATATGCGTCATAAGCTGCCATATCTACATGACCGTGTCCACTGTGGGCAATAAGTATAGTTTTTGCCTCTCCGGATTCACGGCACTTTAATGCTTCATCAATTCCAACCTTTATGCAATGGTCTGTCTCTGGAGCACTTATAATACCCTCTGTGCGAGCAAAAGTTATTCCTGCTTCAAATGTTGAAATCTGAGGAACAGCTACTGCCTCAACAAAACCAAGATCGGCAAGATGGCAGATTATTGGCGCCATCCCGTGATAACGGAGCCCGCCTGCGTGGATGGGAGCCGGAATAAAATCATGCCCCAGTGTATACATCTTGATTATAGGAGCAAGTTTCGCCGTATCACCATAATCATAAGCATAAGGTCCTTTAGTCATGGTAGGCGCTGCAGTTGGTTCTACATTTATGATACGCAAATCAGGTTTTTCCCCTTTAATCTTATCTGTAACAAAGGGCAGGAAAAGACCTGCAAAGTTCGAGCCACCGCCAACACAACCCACTATGATATCCGGATATTCACCTGCTTTTTCCATAAGTTTCTTGGCTTCCAGCCCATTTACAGTCTGATGGAGAAGAACATGATTAAGCACGCTACCAAGTGCATAATGTGTGTCATCATGAGTAACAGCATCTTCTACTGCCTCGCTGATTGCCAGTCCAAGACTTCCCGGGCAATCCGGGTCTTTTGCCAGCATATCTCTACCCACTTTAGTATCTTTACTCGGGCTTGGTACGCACTCACCACCCCATGTTTCCATCATTATCCTTCGGTAAGGTTTTTGATAGTAGCTAATCGATACCATGTAAACCTTTATCTTGATGCCAAAGAATGTTCCTGCAAAAGAAAGAGCACTTCCCCACTGCCCGGCGCCTGTTTCTGTAGTGATACGCTTAATACCCTCTTTCATGTTGTAATAAGCCTGAGCTACAGCAGTATTTGGCTTGTGACTTCCCGGGGGGCTCGTCCCTTCATACTTGTAGAAAATCTTGGCAGGTGTGTCCAGAGCCTTTTCCAATCTATGCGCTCTGAACAGGGTTGTCGGCCTCCATAGCTTGTACACTTCCCTTACTTCGTCCGGTATATCAATCCAGCGCTCTGTGCTTACTTCCTGCTTTATTAACTCCATTGGGAACAAGGGTGTTAAATCATCAGGAACCAGAGGTTTTCCGGTAATCGGGTGTAAAGCCGGCGGAAGAGGCTCAGGTAAATCTGCCTGGATATTATACCACTGTTTTGGTATTTCACTCTCATCCAGGACAAATTTTGTCCTCTTTTCCATTTTATTCTCCTTTCTCTAATCCTATATATTGTTAATATTTATCATTTATAATCCTTATTTAACTTAAAATTTCTCTGCTATTATTGCTATAAAATACAAAAACCTCTCAATCACTACATAATTCCTTGTAGAGACGAGAGGTTAAATTCCCGCGGTGCCACTCTTATTCACATTAATAATGTTACATTAATGTGCACTTAAATCGGATACTCATTCATATCCTATCCTATGATAACGGAGGAAGCCGTTCTGACTTACTCTCCTGTAAAAAGATTTGAGCCAGAAACCTCACAGACCCATTCAGTCACCAGCCTGGCAGCCGCATTCTCACCATCAGCGGCTCTCTGTATGCTGCTTGCGATGCTTACTATTTCTGCTCACAGGTTTTACTAAAAAATATAATTTATCAAACAAACATTTTTTATTTGAGCTATGAATGTTAGCATAACTATTTATATTTGTCTATTAAAATTTTCAGCATATTTATTTCCACATCTTTTACTTACAATATTAGAGAGAAGTACCTATCTCCTCTCTGAGGACGACTTTTCCTGCCATTATCTTTTCCGACTCCATGTTAAATGTTATACTTTTTAAATCCAGTCTCAGAAGAGGAAACGAAGGGTCGTTTTTCTTCAGGTAAAATCCGTTATTTATAAGGAACTTAAATGGAATAAAAGGCCCATTATAATACTCGAACTCGTCTATATCATCATCCATTCTTCTACCTATCGATTCTATTGCTTCTGCTTTTTCTTTCACAAGTTCTTTTTCAACTTCGATTAAAAGACTCTTATCAACATTCATATTCCTGTATTCTGGAATCACCTGAATACAGCCAATAAAAGTGCTCTTAAAATCAGGCGGAAAAACATTGAAACTTCTCAGTCTGGGGAAAAGACTGCATTCACCGGTTAAAATTATTCCGACACATCTACCGCCAGCAAAAGCTCCCTTGACTCTACCACCCTGAATTTTAAATGTAATAATCTTACTCTTATTCTTTTCGCTGTTTCTCTTAAACATTCTTTCTTTAATGAGACCCTTTAACTCGCCGACACTTCTTATTCCAGACAATTCATTCAGAAAGTTAATTTCATCATAATCAAACCAGTAATCACAATTCATATAATCAAAACTTATCTTTTTTAACTCTCTGATTGAAAGATTCTTAATTTTTAAATTTAAATCCATTTAAGATTAAAATTAATACAAATATTTTTAATATTTATAATTATAACATTATAAATAATTGTTTAAACTTTCAAAATATTTTGAACTTTTAAAGTTTTTAATATATATTAATTATTTTAAACACAATAATGTCAAAACCTTTTCACAGCTTTAACTGATGACTAAAAAAATTACATTTGATTACTGGAAACACCTTTACTCGAAGAGAACAAGATACATGGCTTCCTCCGAGATAAGGGACCTGCTGTCGCTGTCTGCAAGACCGGATATAATATCTTTTTCTGGCGGTCTGCCTGAAGTAAGGGCTCTTAGCTTCGAAAGACTGGAAAAATATATAAGGAGAATAATAAAGACTGACGGGGCTATAAGTCTCCAGTATAGCGGCTCAGACGGCTACTATCCTCTTAAAACAAGACTAATCGAAGTAATGAAGCTGGAAGGTGTGGATGCTGTCGAAGAGGATATAATTACTACTACAGGCAGCCAGCATGCCCTGGATTTATTATCCAAAATATTTATAAACCCCGGTGACACTATAATTACAGAAGCCCCTTCATACACAGGGGCACTCAACGCTTTTAACTCCTACGAGGCAAAGATAATCGGCATACCTGTCGACAGATACGGGATAGATGTGTCGATTCTGGAAGAAAAATTAAAAGAGTTGAGAAAAAAGAAAGTCACGGTCAAATTTATATATCTTGTACCAAACTTTTCCAATCCATCCGGCGTAACTTTAAGCCTCAAACGCAGAAAAATTGTCCTGGAACTCGCCAAAAAATATAATACTGTAATACTGGAGGATAATCCCTACGGGATGCTGAGATTTGAAGGCAGTCCAATACCGACCATAAAAGAGCTTGACTCCAGGGGAGATAACCGCAATGTAATTTATTTATGCACCCTTTCAAAACTTCTTGCTCCGGGTCTCAGAGTAGGCTGGATAGTGGCTCCGCATCCAATACTTGAAAGAATAATACTTGGGGTTCAATCCACGATACTGTGCGTGAGCATTCTTTCCCAGAGAATTGCCTATGAGTATTTTTCAGACCCGACATGGCAGGAGAATATAGAAAGATTTAAGGATATATATGAAAGAAGAAGAGATGCCATGTTAAAAAGCCTTGAGGATAATTTCCCCCGTGGGGCAGAATGGTCAAAGCCAGATGGAGGATTTTTTATATGGCTGAAGCTTCCAGAGTTCCTTAACACCAGAGAAATCCTGGCAGATTCAATCAGGAATAAAGTGGCTTTTGTTCCGGGCACAGGATTTTATGCAGATAGTAGTGGATTAAGTGAAGCAAGACTCGCATACTGCACTGAAGATACCGATAGAATTGAAAAGGGAATCAGGATTTTAGCAGGGATAATAAAAGAGAAAATTAAACTATATAAAAGCTTTAAATAATAATATTGTTTATAATATTAATATGAGAGTGATAAAAATGAAAAAAAACATTGCCGTTCTTATGGGAGGAAGGTCGCTGGAGAGAGAATTTTCTATAAAAAGTGGGGAGAGAATTTCCAATGCCCTGAGAAAACTCGGACATAATGTAATAAAGATGGATATTGATGAACACATAGTTGACAATCTTACTTCAGGGAGAATTGACCTCGCCTATATTGCACTTCACGGAAAAGATGGAGAGGACGGAACAATACAGGAAATCCTGGAGGTATTAAACATTCCCTACACCGGTCCGGGAGTATATCCCAATGTTCTGAGTTTTGATAAGATAATTTCAAAACAGATACTTATGAGCCATAAAATACCGACTCCACCTTTCTATTTCCTTAATACAAGTTCATTCAGAGAACTGGGCTCATCAAAACTTCTTCCTTTCATAATAGAAAAGATAGGCCTCCCAATGGTAGTAAAACCATCGGCACAGGGTTCGGCACTGGGTATAAAGATAGTAAATAATAAGGAAAGCCTCCCTGAAGCTATAATTTATGCTTTGAGCTACAGCAAGAAAGTAATACTGGAAAAATTCATTGATGGTGTGGAACTTGCGGTAAGCATAATTGGAAAAGACAGGCCAAGAACATTGCCGATAGTCGAAATAGTCCCAAAAAAGAAATTCTTTGATTTTGAATCAAGAGCAAACATAGACCAGACAGATTATTTTGTCCCGGCAAGATTATCTCCTGCCGAAGAAAAGAAAGTAAAGGAAACTGCTATAGCGGTCCATAATGCATTAAAATGCAATATACTTTCAAGGGTGGATATAATACTTGACAAAAAGGATAAAATACCTTATGTTCTGGAACTTAACACTTCTCCGGGCATGACTGATACCAGTCTTCTTCCCATGGCAGCGGAAGAGGCGGGCATGTCCTTTGAAGAGCTGGTAGATGAGATAATACGTATGTCCCTGTAAGAATTTTTATGTGTCCCTGTAGCTCAGAAGGATAGAGCACAGGATTCCTAATCCTGGTGTCGGCAGTTCGAATCTGCCCAGGGACACCATTTTCTATTTTTCCCATCTTTTATTCAAAAACTTAAATAAGATAGCAATTCTATCAGTTCTAAACTTTTAGTCTGTTAATAAATAGGCTACCGGTAATTACAATTCACTTAATCAGTTTTTTCTGTATAATGTAAATAACTTCTATATTATTTTTAAAATTAAAGGATAGGTGAATTTTGGAAGAAGAAACGAAACTAAAGGAAGAAGTAGCAAAAACAAACTATGATGATGAGGCCAACAAAGATACCACCAGTGGCAATAAGGCTGCCATAATCCTTTCATATCTTGGTAGCTGGCTCGGGGGACTAATTGTATATTTACTTGAAAAACAAAACAGATTCATCAAATGGCATGCCTTACAGGCTCTAATACTCGGTGTTTTTGAAGCAGCGTGCGTTGTAATAATTTC
Source organism: uncultured Actinomycetota bacterium (assembly GCA_964556165.1). Lineage (GTDB taxonomy): Bacteria > Actinomycetota > Humimicrobiia > Humimicrobiales > Humimicrobiaceae > JAQVEM01. Next base: position 11,995 of record CAZKVH010000006.1, read on the forward strand.
TTCTCTTTTAGGTATGATACCCTATGTGGGGTGGTATTTCTTTTCCTGGTTTGGCAGCCTTCTGGCAGCTGCTGCCTGGGTACTCGGAATTGTTGCACTTATAATGGGCTGTTTGGGCAAAACATTCAGGATCCCTGGAGCAAGCCAGCTGGCAGACAAATGGTTTAAAATGTAACAGGAAAAGTGGCATTCTTTATATTCTCTAATTTAATTCAGGAAAATATTTCTTTAGTCCTTTTTGCTTTACTCCCGGAAATACAACCCATATTCATAATAAGGCCAGAATTTTACAGCCGTTAAGAAGGATGGATTATTTCTTACTGCAGATACTTAGCCATAACCAGCTCATCAAGATAATCCGGTGAATTATCCCGCTTTAAAAAATATTTCATCCTGCCTTCTATCACAAAACCCAATTTCTTATAAAAGTTAATTGCTTTCTCATTATCACAAACAACAAATAACTCGAGCCGCTTGATTCCTTCATTTCTTAATCTATCTATTATTTCCTGCATTATTTTTTTCCCGATCCCCCTGCCACGATACTCAGGGTGCATGGCAAAACCCCCAATGTATGCTATATGACTCATTCTATATCGCTTATATTGAATACGATAAGTCGAAGCAACCATATTATTGATATCATATACATATAAATCATCATTCTTAAGCATCTCTTCAAATATCGGTAAAAAATCCTCTTTTTCCATCACTTCAAAGGTCATAAAAGGATTATTAACACTATCCATATATATTTCGTAAATCTTATCAATATCTTTAATAGTGGCTTTTCTTTCCATGACTTCCCCTTTAAAAATTTTTTTGCAGGCATATTTACCGGGGATATTCAGCTTAAATTTATTTTTTAATCAATATTTCTGACTCTTTAATACCCAGATATTCTGCAATTTTTTTTAATTTCTTGTTAAGGAATTTTATATCATGTTGCTGAAGTAAACTGGTATCAAAACCTTTAAGAGCGTATTCGGTAAACTCCTTTAATATTCTGCTTATTTCTTTATTTTTACTCTCGGCAATTATAAGTACTGCTTCCAGCACCGAAGATAGTACTGACTGCTGGTTTCTTGAAAAATTAAGTATTTTATAAAATGTAGAATAAAGTATTTCTTCAAAATCCTCATTATCAAGTATGAGTCTTAATTTACCTTTATCATCATAAAAATATAATTTACCGGTATAGCTAATATGAATCTTTGACAGTATATTGCCCAGATTTCTAATGCATAGTATGGCAGTATTGGGGTCATTTATTCCAGGGGAGATTGCCCTGAGTGCTATTTCCTCCAGTTTCTGGAGGCTGAACTCAATATCCTGGATGGTATTTCTGTAATTTCCTACGGAAACATACTTCCTCAAACCGGATTCTATTTTTTCCTTATCTTCTTTTATGGCTTTCTTGCTGATATTCCAGAAAATAAATAATGGAGTGGATTCTGTAACAAAATCACCAACTCTTCTGGTAGTCTCGATTACTGCTTTCTCTTCCTGAGCCAGTTTTATTAACCCTCTTATATCAAAAAGCTGGATATGCCCAGCCCTGTGAGAATAAAAATCAATAGAACTCTTCTTTTTCATATCTATCTCTTTTACAGATAATCCTGAGAGCACCTTGCAATTCTTCTTTATGGACTCAATTGTTTTGGTCCTCTGCCTTAAGGTATCAAATATTTCGTCATTTATTTCTTCAATTAAATTATTTACCTGAATTGAAACCGTAATATACTGTATAAATCTAATAAAATAGCCAATGCAGACCAGCGAAAGTAATATGGCAAATATTACTGTAAATACAATATTGCCATCTTCAGCTTCACGTATCAGAAGAAGAGATACCACGGAATAGGTAAATCCCGCAATAAACATTCCCAGAACAATCTGGGTTAACCTGTCGGAAATAAAATTCTGTAATGTCCTGGGAGAAAACTGCGAAGAATAAATTGAAAACACAATCATAATAGTTGAAAACGTTATGGCGGTCATAGAAAGAAGTGAAGTAGCAATAACTGCAAGTATATCACTGGTAAGACTGACGCTGGTAAGAAGAAATGGAGGGAGAAATTCATAAAACTGCTTTTGAAGGGTGCTATCCACCTCTGCAATAATTACCGCCGAAACTATGGCACCCAGCATAAAGAGGCTGGGCAAAAACCAGATACTTTCCTTATAGCGAATAATTAGTTTTTTTACCAAATCATTTCCTTTTCAGGATACTTCCAGTTAATTATACACTATAAAGAAAATTCTTTAATTAAAAAGACTACCTGACACAGCACGCAGAGCTTCTAGCATACGTCCGCACTCTTCGGCTGCACATTGCTCCAGCTGCTCCCACGGAGCGCTGGTTCCGAGTGTGTCATATGCAACTGCTATCGCTCCGTATAAAGCGAGCCCGATACAGTGTCTCGCAGAATGGATAGTCGACGCGGACTGACCTATCGCTCTCGCAGCAGCCTGCGCAACAGGGTTAGCTTCTGCTTCCCGGGCGGCAGCGTGGCACTCAAGTATTGCCGCTTTTGCTAAAGGCAGCTTTATTGCTCCCGATAACCACTCCCGGGCTGCGTTAAGCGCATTTTGCGGCCGAACATCGTCCGGATAATATTTACTCCAGAGCGGTAATATAAATTGCCCGGCATAATCAACTGCCCAGTGCGCAAGCGTTGACTTGCTCTGAGTTTCAATCAATTTTACAAGCGGCTGGATATATTGGGCATTCCGGTTGCCCGGCATTTTTCGGACTTCTGGCATACTCTTTCTCCAATCAATGATGTTTACCACTTCACAGAATCATATCACAATACCGGCAATTGGCTCCAGCGGGATAGGCCTTCTTCATTACATCTGAAGCTCTCCTTTACTTGCCTTATACATAATACTATAATCTTGAAAAATGAATAAAGCTAAAATTTTTACACTTTTTTTTATACAATTGTTTTTTATCGGTATGGGGGGCTCATTAGTAGGACCGCTGATTCCCATAATTTCCGAAAGCTTTAAAGTCCATCTTGATATAGTAGGCTCCACTCTTTCACTTAACGCCTTTGGGCTTCTGGTGGCAAGCCTGTTCTCAGGAATTCTCGCCGAGAGATTCGGCAAGAAAAAAATATTTTCTCTCGGAAGCATATTATTTACATTAACTTTTCTGGGTTTATACTTTTCCGGCAATTATATTTTATTTACCCTTAGCTACCTGGCATTCGGTCTATCCTGGGGTACAATTGCAGTGAACTCAAACTCTATAGTAAGTGACAGCTTTACGCAAAACAGAAGCATGATACTGGTAAGATTAAATATAGGACTTCTACTGGGTGCCGCATTCGCCCCTCTTATAGTCAGTGGTGTTTTATTTTTTGACATAAGCTGGAAGTACATATTTTTATTTCTTGCGTTATTAAATGCAGTTTTATTTATACTTATACTCTCACTCAAGCACGGGAGTTTCAGCATTAAAAAAAGTAATGAGAATTTTATAAGCCTTCTTTCAAACAACCGTAAGTTCATAGCAAACATAATCATTATTTTTTGCGGAATTATAAGCTTCTTCCATTTCGGGCTTGGCTTTTCTTTTGGCGCCTGGTTCACTAACTATTTTGAAAGTATAAACATACCGGTAAGAATAAGTTCCCTGATACTCAGCATGAATCTTTTTGCATTTTGCGCCGGTATGCTGCTGCAGAGCTCATTATTAAGAAAATACAGCGAAAAGAAACTGATGCAGTTCTTCGCAATAATTGCTTTTATTTTTTTACTTTCTGCCTTTTTATCAGACAATATAATTTTAAAAATTATCTTTATCTTACTATTTAATTTCACATTCTCCGGTATAGGCACAATAGCTCTTACCCTCGCCATAAAGGAGTCTCCCAGATACTCGGGGTCCATTAACAGCATTATCAATAGCTTCGGATTCGCGGGAACAATTATTTTCCAGTACATTGCGGGTTACCTGGCTGAAAATTTCGCGGCAGATGGGATATTTTACACGAGTCTTATAGCCTTATTCATTATGGCAATATTTACAATAATACTTAAGCCCGGACATGTCCGGGATAAAAAAGAGCAGGACCCCGAAAGCCTATAATCAACCGGGATATATCATATCATGCGTAAGTAT
>CAZKVH010000006.1:16226-35349 GCA_964556165.1 uncultured Actinomycetota bacterium
TCTAATATAATGCAATCCTTTTAGGCCAGGGGTTATTTAAAGAACATCTCCACGTTTTATCTATATACTGGCGTGTATAGGCCTGCTCTATAAGATGGAACGTATAAGCTCCCTTTCCGGTTAGTTTATATCCATTATTATATTTTTCTATATATCCGAGTTTTTCTCCAAAATTAAGCTCATATCTAAAAACATCATCAAGCTTACTGCCAAAAAGCTCATAAAAATTATCCCCGTCTATATTAAGCCTGTATGCCGACCAGAAAAGCCAGTAAAGAGCCCTTACCCTCGGGCTGAATTTAAGGGTGAGAGCTGTGGGAATCTTATCCTCATCAAGTTTTTTTATGTACTCCTTAACGGAAAATGTATTTATCTTGAATACATCCTTAAGAAGAGTAGCAGCACTCGGTCCAAAGCCAATATAATTATCCCTCGTGACAGAAGAATACTGGAGCTTACCCCCTTTAGAAAAAGTCCAGATAGAGCTCCTCTCAAAGCCAAGCTTTTCACTTATATGTACAAGGCCATCAAGCATCTTCTTTTTCACTTCCCTGCCGAGCGGTTTATTTTTAAGCTCTGCATAGGTAAACTCGATAAAGGGGTAGGTAGAAATCTGGGTTGCTCCATTTTCAGAAGCTACCTCAAAATCACGTGTAAGGTCTTTCTCGCTCTGACCCGGAATCCCAAAAATAAGGTCCACATCTATTACCTCGAAATCAAAATCCTTTACCATCCTCAGCCTTGCTATATTGTCAATCCTGTCCCTCTCAAGAGCCGACAGACAGGTATCCTTAAAAGACTGTATCCCCACACTTATCATATTAAAACCGCATCCTTTTAGCTTCTCGAGGAGTTCAGGCTTCACATCTCTCGGGTGAAGCTCTATCCCCATATCTCCCCTTACATCATATAAACTCTTAGTAAGACCTACTATTTCAGGAATATAATCTATTGCCAGCGCGGGTGTTCCGCCTCCGAAATAAATACTGCCGATTTCTTTTCTTCCTTTAGCAAGAGCAGCAACAAGCTTTATTTCCTTTAAAAGAGAACTGCTGAACTCCCCAAGCAGCTCCCTGTTATACTTTATCTTATAATAAGGGCAGAAAGGGCATAAAACCTTGCAAAATGGTATGTGAAAATATAGGCCTACATTTTCTACATCTATATTAAGATCGCTATTTTGAGCCCTGCTGAAGATAAATGGGATTATAGACCTTGCCATAAGAATTCTTAATATGCTTGTAATCATAGTAAATTTATTTAAATCCTATTTTTGTAAAAAGCTATTTTTATAATTCTATCACTTTTAACTAAAATTCTAATGACATATTAAAGAATCTTAGAAAACAGCTAAATTTTAGAAATTAGCACCAAAAATTGCCATAAATATTTGACAAAAAAGACCTGCTCTGGTAATATTAAATTTCATTATATAAAACTAAATTTCATTATTTATAACTTTACATTTTATAATTAATTAAAAAAATAATAATAATATTTTTAATAAGGAGGACAGAATAATGCCTGAAGGAAATGGTAGCGGGACGGTAAAAATAACTGCCGTCAACAAGATTGACATCAGCCAGACATCAAAGACAATCGAGCTTTCAGCTTCAGACCTGAATTCTCTGGGTGAAAAAGACCTGACCAAAATTCACGTTAAAGATGAGAGCGGTAAAGAAGTGGTATGCCAGACAGTTGATACTGATGGAGATTATTATCCTGAACAGCTTATATTCCAGGCAGATTTTAATCCGGGGCAGACCCGTACTTTTAAGGCATTCGCAGGAGAAAAGAGAGTTTATGAAAAGAGCCAGTTCCGTGCCTATGGCCGCTTTGTCCGTGAGAGATGCGACGATTTCTGCTGGGAAAATGACCGTATTGCCTTAAGGATTTACGGAAAGCCTCTGGAAAACTGTGTTTTATACCCCTTAACCAGCAGTACAGTTGATGTCTGGTCAAAGCGAACGACACAACTTATTACCAATGACTGGTACATGGTAGATAATTACCACGGTGATAACGGAACCGGTGGAGATTTCTACTCAGCCGGGCTTAGCCGTGGATGCGGTGGTAATGGCCTCTGGGCAGCAGACAAACTCTGGGTTTCCAAAAATTTTGTTGAATCCCGTCCCCTGACAAACGGACCCATTCGCATAATGTTTGAGTTAACATACGAACCATTTGAAGTTAATGGCATTATGGTTTCCGAGGTCAAGAGGATTTCCCTTGACGCAGGCCATAACCTGACACACTTCCAGAGTACCTACAAAACCGATGGAAACGTAAACCTTGTTTGCGGTGCAGGTCTTAAAAAAGTAGAAGGAGAGCATGTCGAAGTTAACGAAAAATACGGATGGCTTGCTAAATGGGAGCCAATGGAAATGAACGCAGGTGAACAGGGCATGGCTTTAATTGTAGAACCCAATCTTTTAGAAAAACACGCAGAAGATGATTTAAATCAGCTTATGCTTATAAAAGTCCCGTCCAATAATACGGTTTCCCACTGGGCAGGTTTTTGCTGGGATAAGAGCGGGCAGTTTAAAGACTTCGAGGATTGGAAAAAATATGTAGAACAGTTTGCAAAGGGATTGGCCACTCCGATAGAAGTCAATATGTCAGCAGAGTAAAAAGCCGGAATATTTCAGTTTAAAAATGTTCAACCAGGAGCTCTAGATCGGACTTATCCAATTTCCAGTCTAGAGCTCCGATGTTTTATTTTAAATGGTTGATATTTACGGAGTATCTATACTTTATTGCCCAATAAAATGCTATTAAGGAATCTCCGTAGTTATTTAATTTATATCATAAATTTTTATTGTATCTAACTCCTCTGAAGCTTCCGTAAAAGTTTTATCTCTGTATGGAAGAATACTGGAGTCATCGAAATATTTTTCTATTATTCCGTAGTTATCCGGGTGATATACAAATTCAGTAACAGACTGGTTTCCTTCATTGAACCTTTCATCTTCCTTTACGGCATCCGCATACTTTTCCGCTTCCAGCCATAATTTCATAATTAGAAACGCCACCCCTTTATTTCCGCTAATACTAACCCAGTCTTCAGGATATTTCTCATAGCACCTGTTAAGGTAGAGCTCAAGATGTGACATCTGTTTTAACAGCCCAAATCCCACATTGACGGAATTCTTTATATATTCTTCACAGGCAATAGCACATTTTGCACTAACAGTATAAGCATTAAGCTCATCCAGTATCATGGTAAAATCAATATCAGAGGCACCGGTCTCACCGGCATCAAGATATACTCTATCAAAATCGTCAGGTGACTCGATATCCTGCATTAGTTCATATTTTGAAAAAAACATCTTATCTTTTTCTATAAATACTATATGGCCATCAATCAAGTAAGAATAATATGTTCCCCATTGATAGTTTTCTAAATCTTTAACAAAAAGATATATAAATGAACCGCTCCCACAGTGGGTAAGCTCGTGTGTAATTGTGTTCATATCAATCGTATATTGTTCATAAAAATCATCTGCCAGTAAACTGATATCAAAATCCTTAAGAACTTCCATAACTTCCTGATTATACAAATTGTTATCATGCACAACTTCAAACCAGCCATAGCCTGTGTTATAATCCTGCTTCTGGGTCACTTTTATAAGCGTAAAATAACCCGCAGGATATAAAATTTTAAAATCCTCAAAATATTCCTTTGCCTGCATAAATTTTTCTTCAGGGTAAATACCTTCAAGGTTTGCAAGAAACTCTATCTCCTCCTCCTGGGTTACCCCGAAACCGGATGTATCCGCAAGCTCCTTTTTTATTTCGGTATAATCGATATTCTGAAACTTCTCCTCATCCTGGCTATCATCAGAGCCTTCGTAACCCTCATCATCAAAGTTATATTCTTCAAGCAACTCACCAATTTTAGCTGCATCCTCTTCGCTACCGCTTAAAGTAATCTCCTCACTTTTAGGTTCTAAAAATTTACTGTAATCCATACAGCAGGAAGAGAGTGGTAGAATGGTAAGAGTGGTAATTATTACAAGCACAAATATAAACAAAATACTCTTTGCCCTGTATCTATTAAAATTATTTCCATATAATAAAAATATTCTTTTAAAATTTAATTTCATTTTATTTTTTTAATTAATTTCAAATTAATTTCTTATATTTATAATAATACATTTTTCCATAGATATTATACCTATTTTTTTATATAATTGTTATAAAATTTATTTAAATACAATATTTTAAAAGCGAAATTATAATAAATAAAATTGTCTTTACAAAAAAATACAGGCAAATGGCAGAGGGAAAAATAAATAAAAGACCAATATCAATAACGCTGGTAGTAGTTCTTGCGGTTGCTCTTATAGCAACACTGCTATTAAACCTCTTTATTAAAGAAATCCCAGGCTGGCTGACCCCCGTTGCCATTGTAGCCTTTTCATTTATATCCATGTTAATCTCTCTGGTGCTTATATTCCTGAACAAGGTTAAAAACCACAGGAGAATGATAGCTTTTATAATCTCCTCCACAATCTTTTTTATAATAACCATACTATCTTCAACTCTCCTTGTTTTTTATATGCTGTACATTACTAGAATAAACTACCAGCCGATTGAAGAAATAGATGGAAATAAAATAAAAACAATCCAAACTCCCGGGGTAGCCAATGATATTTTTGTTTATGAAAATTATGGTTATATTGCTGACGGAATTTCAGGACTACAGATAATAGACGTATCCTCCATTGAAAATTCACAAATTGTGGGAAGCTGCGGTACGGAAGACAGAGCGGTCAGAATATGTATGGAGGATAATTTTATATACCTGGCAGACCGGGATGGTGGCTTTAAAATAATAGATGTATCCAAAAAAGAAGCACCTGAAATAACCGGGACCTACAGTGCTCCAGGACTCCGTATAAACGATGTATCCGTTAGTAACAACCATGCATTCACTGTTTACCGGAAGTATGATAATGACAGTAACCCCATAGAGAGCGGCATTCAGATTATAAATGTAACCGATAAAGAGAACCCTTACCTTGCAGCAGAATATCCAACCGAGAATAGGGCAGAAAAAATTTCTGTGTTCGGCGACCATGTTTTTTTAATTTGCAATAATGACCGTGATTTAAAATCCATAGAATCAGAACTCCTTATACTGGATATAAGTAATCCTGAAAAACCGTCTCTTACAGGAAAATGCTCCATTGACTGCTATAGCTTTAACCTTTTTGTTAAGGACGATTATGCTTATACTGCTTCAGAAAAGGGTATGTACATAATAGATATACACGATAAAGAAAATCCTTTTATTTGCGGAAAGTTTTTATCTTACGCCGCTACTGATCTGTTTATAGAAGATGATACAGCTTATATTATATTTTTCCCTCCGGAAGGAGGAGACGAAACAAGCCTTTATATAGTGGATATATTTCTCAAAGAAAATCCGGTTTTCGTGGATAACATTCTCTATCCTGTAGTAAGCAGTAACAGCCTTTTTGTAAATGGAGATTATATCTACATTGCAGGCGATGATATCCTGATACTAAAAAAATAGCATATCAGTAAATATGTCCGGCGCCATTTAAAGGAGCATAACTCCATTTATCATCGGGTACTTCCTCAAGGTAATTCATTTCAAACTCACTGCTGTGGACCGTATAATACCCATAAAATTCAGGAGTAATCCCATAAACCTCATCAGTTTCAGGATTGTATAATCTGCTGCGCCCCAGAATGGTATCGTTCATCTGTTCGGACATCCTCTCTTCTGAACGAAGTTTATTTTCCCAAACTTCTATTATAGTATCAGAACTACTCTCAAGTATTCTTCCTGCTTCCAGTATCCCTGCAACTGCTTTATTCTGAGCTTCTATGCAACTATCTACATAATAATTTTTCACCTCAAAAGATTTAATACTTTCCGTAAGTGAGGGCACTATTAAATCCAGCAAGCCCCTGGGAGCAGTAACCCCTATAAACATAGCACCATATCCCAGGTCTATAACATTTGCAGTCACTATATGAAAGTACCCTTCGCAGGCACTGACATTCTGCACAAATTCTGCCCTTATCAGTTTCTCGTCTACTACATAGGGCATATTATTCTCTATAGATTCGCTACTTATTATTTCAACTCCACCAAGAATGGGAACTTCAGGAAATGCCTTCTGGAAAAATGGCGTTTGCGCAAGAGCGCCGAAGTTTATTAAAAAATTTTCGGCTGTCAGTGGATTAACTACAGGACTTTCATACCATATGACATCAGATCCTCCCATCTCCATATAGCTTTTGTCATTTTCTTTCATCTCCTCACCGGTATAAACAGGCCCTGCTTCCGAAAAATAAAAAAGCTGTTTTAATTCCGAATTTGGATCCCTTACTAGAAATGACCTGGTAGGACATTCACCACCTGTATATATATTCCAGCCCACCGGAATGTTAATTGATATAGAATAATCTTCCCAGGGAATAAGCTCCAGCATTTCTCCGGTCGCAATGGCAACTACTGATTCTCTATTGACCTGATTCTCAATTTCTTCTGTACCTGTATCTATATCATTATCTCTGGCATTATCTTCATTCACTTCGCCGGAACCTTCCCCTCCAAAAGTTTCTTCTACACAGCCAGTTAGAATAAAAGAAAATAAAATCATAAAAACCATAAATATTTTTATTAATTTTCCCATTGACACCACCTATAAATCCAAAAATAATTTTAAAACATCCCGGATTTTATTCTTTATTTCCTCCCTTTCGATAGCTCCGCATTCCCCCATTAATCTTTCTCTTGATAAAACTCTAACCTGATGTGACAATGCAATGGAATCTTTTTTAAGGCCGGTTATGCTTTTTAAAAGCAGGACCTCTGTAGGATATATCCTTCGCCCCGGTTTTAGTGAAGTTAGCGGGACAACACCAACTATCGGAAGAAACTCATTTATCTCATCAGGTGATATAACTATTACCGGTCTTGTACCCGCCTGCTCGGATTCTCTTACCGGGTCAAGACTTGCCCAGTAAATTTTCCATTGGAGTTTATCAGTTTTATTCATAATAATATGGTCTCTAAATTACTTATTACCATTCAGTAATAGATTCTGCTGTCTCCCTATCGGAAGTTTTAAAATCTTCCATCGAGCGCTTGATGTCCTTTAAAAACAAAGGGTCTTCTGAAGCAGATTCCATCTCTTTTCTTAATTTCTCTTTTTCTATTTTTGATATATACGATGTCACTGCTTCTCTTACTGCAAAATTAACCGATCTTGCGTAACCATCTTTTACAGCTCTCTTAAGATCTTTTATAGATTTTTCAGGAAGTGAAAAAGTCGCATTTTTTAATTTATCAGTCATTTTTTTAAACATTTAAATAATAACTGTTTATATTGTAAACTATTATTGTACTATTTACAATAATTATATTATGATAATTAAATCAGATTCTTTTGTATTATAAACAGGACAATAGAGTGCCGGTGTTTTTCTATGAAGCTTCCACAGTGGACGTGAGTAAGAGTTAATAATATTGAAATCTTCTTAAATTACAGTTAAATAATTTCAGTCAGATGTGGCTATCTTAGGAAAGCTTTTCATAACAAGTTCTATGTCGGACTTTTCCATTTTCCAGCCCAGAGCCCCCAGGTTTTCTTTTAAGTGCCCGGCACTTCCTGACTTTGATATGGTAGCGACATTATCCTGAGAGATAAGCCAGTTAATGGCAATCTGGTTTCCCGTTTTGCCGTATTTTTTACATAACTTCTCAATTATACTTTCTTCTGCCACCGAAAAAATTCCTTTTTCTAAGGGTCTCCAGGCAACCAGCATTATGTCATTTTCTAAAGCATATTCAAGGAATCCATTCTTTGCCGGTACCCTGTTTGCCATATTATAGTAAAGCTGGTTAGAGACTATTTTATTTTCGGTATGCTTCTGTGCCTCTATGAACTGCCCAACACTGAAATTGCTAAGCCCGATATATTTTATATAACCCTTCTCAACCAGATAATCCATTGCTTCCATGGTTTCCCCTATATCAATAGAAGGATTGGGGTAATGTATGATATAGATATCTGCGTAATCTGTGCCCAGCCTTTTTAAGCTCTGCCTGCAGGAATTTATAAGGTCTTGATAATGAAGATTGGTGTGCCAGACCTTGGTGGCTATTATAAGGGATGAGCGGTCAAAACCCCTTATTGCCTCGCCCACCAGTTCTTCGGCATGCCCTTCTGAATACATCTCTGCCGTATCAATGTGGGTTATTCCCATCTCTATAGCACTCTTTATTGCATTAATATCTGCCCTGTCGTCATTATCAGGGTCTCTTTCCTCTCTTCCCCCCACTGTCCAGGTACCAAAACCAAATACCGGGAGCTCAAAGCCACTTTTTAATTTCTTTGTTTCGATAAACATAATAAATATATATAATTATTTTTATCAATCCATAAAGATATTTTTAGTATATTCCACTTGGTAAATTAAAGATGCCAGCCAAAAATGAAATAAATTGAGGAAATATAAAAAATACTGTAGCAGTAATAATTATTGTTATTAATCCAAATGTTATTCCCAATATACTTCTATTAAATTTTATTTCGCTATCCTTGCCCTGCTTAATCCTTACTATGCTTATAATACCATATATAATGGATACTATAGCTAAAGCGATAGCCGGACTTGCCAGAAGCAGAAATACTGTCGACTGTGCTCCATAAATGCCAGGAAATGTATAAAATAAAATGATAACTGATAAAATAATGCTATAGATACCCAGTATTAAAGATATTGTACCGGTAACCCATGATATGATTGACAACTTACTGTATTTGCTCTGACTAATTCTATCAGCTACTATTTTGATGAATTTTAATATTGCCTGTCCAAATTTCTTTTTTTTAAAGTTTGGTAAAATTAAATTATTTATTAAATTCTGCCTCAGATCATCATCTATTATTTCCTCTAAACCCAACCCGATTTCAACCCTGAATTGGTTTTCTTCTTTTGCAATTAGAAGAAGTATTCCGTTGTTTTCATCTTTTTTGCCTATTCCAAATTTATTAAACAGGTGGAATGCCAGCTCATCAATTGATTTTCCTTTCAAGGAGTTTATAGTAATTACTGCTACCTCTGCAGTTGTCCTTCCTTCTATGTTTCTTATGACTTTATCAATTTTCGTAATATATTTATCTTCAATTAGTCCTGCAAAATCACTGACGTTATCTTCTACATCTATATTTTCCGGGTCACTTTTATTTTCATAATTGTTCATTTTATTTAGATACCCTTACTTATATTAAATAATTGCCTGCATATATTTATACAATATTATAGCAGATTACATAGTTAAAGATGCTTAAAACTAAAAATTAAAAATAAGATAAGAGATTTCGTATCTGGATAATATCATTTTATTTTTGATTTGCCAGAACCTATACTGACAAATATATTCTTCATCTATGTATTTTAAACAAAAAGTATAAATCAAACTATATTAATACTCTTTCCCAGAGATTCTGCTATACGTACCAGTGTTGAAAATTTGATATCCTCTGCGTGATTTTCTATTCTGGATATTGCACTTTTTTTAGTGCCAAGTTGTCGCGCAATTTCTTCCTGTGTTTTCCCTGCAGATTCCCGTTCCTGTTTCAGAATTACGCCAATTTTAAATTTTTTATAACCTTCTTCAAAATTTCTAGAAAAATCCTTATCTTTTATTTTCCTTTTATTTATATACTTTTTTAAATCACTCATGTCTTTATCTCCTTATAAAATCTTTTCTATAACCTAGAAATTTCCCTACAGGACATTTATTGTCTCTTCTTCTATAAAATATAAAAGTTCTTTTCATAAAATATGTTAACTTATGTCAATAATATGAAAAATAGTCTGGTACTTTAATATAAGATTTTAATCATGTAAAATATAAAGAATATAAAAATATTTGCAATTTTCTATTTTTAATAATGCAAAGCTGGCTGTTAATAGGAATAAAGAAGAACTGGGAAAAAGCATTATCTGAGCCCATACCTATCTGGGGATTAAGAACCAGTTTTCAACCCTATTTTGATTCTATAGAAATAGGAGACCTTTTGTGGTTTTATTCAACATCTCCGGTCAGTGGAGTTATCGGACTCGGTGCTGTAAAAGATAAATATATTGATAACACAAATCTTATATGGCCTAAAGAGATTGAAAATCATAGAGTGCTATGGCCACTCAGGTTTAGAATACAGGTTTTAAAAATACTACCAAAATTTAGATGGAAAGATTACAATATTAAAATTAATGATTTTGAACTTTTCTGGCAGACATCCCTACATTTGCTTAATGAAAAACAGCTAAATGAACTCTTAAAGAGAGCCGTAGAATCTCTCGGCGTCATTAATCTTGAAAACATATATGCTGGAGCATCAATATCTGCTGCTGAAAAAGTAAACGATAAAGACTCCCAATTTGGGGAAATCATAGAAAAAAAATATGAACTAAGCCACACCGGTATTAAGAACCAGATTGCAGAAATTGGTAAATTGCAGTCATATTACTCAGAAGTTGAGTATCCTATACTTCTTCCCAATGAAAAGAAAAATCTTGATGTTATATGGAAAAGAGAGTTAGAAGGCGTCCCTACTTATGCTTTTGAGATTGAATTGTCTGGAATGCTTGAAAAAGCAGTTGACCGTCTTGTTATTGCTTTTAAAAAATGGAATTCAAGACCAAGAATAATTATTCCCGGGGATTATTCTAATAAATTAAAAAATGTAATTGACCTGACAGATAGAGATTTTTATACACAGCTTAAATTTTATTTACCAGAACAAATTGTAGAACTATATAACTTAAAGACAGGTTTAAAAGGACTCGAACAAAAGCTTGAGTTATACTGAGAAAATAAATCTCTTAAATATTATTTAGCTAAAATCAATTCTGCTCCTTACAAAATTTTCAGTTTCCTTGTCAACAAAGTAAACGTAACAGCCTTTTAATCCCCTCGTTAAAAGAACCCTGTATATATTTTTTAAATAATCTACCGGTGGAGTACCTGATTTTTTTAATTCTCTTTTAAACCCAGGGTCTGCAAAATTCTCCAGTTTGCTTATCCACTCCTGTTTATCAAAATCATAGATAAGGTCATTGCCAAAAATTACTCCGACATAATCAAACTCAAAACCCTGAGCAGTGTATATACAGCCTATCTGATTTATGCCATTGGGGTCATATGGCCATAAAGTAGCTTTTGGTACATCCTTGGATAATCTCCTGGATTCAGGTTTTGCGTTCCAGGGCCTTCTAAATTCTCCAATTACAACATCATCTTTTAAATTCCCATTTGAGTCAGGCTTTGACCATTTCCAGCAAAAACCTGCAGTCATTCTTGCAGAATAGGTCTCTGATGCCTTTTTTTTAATTGCATTTTCAAGTTCGAATGGCAAATTAAAGATTTTAAAATCAAAATTATCATTTTTATCAAAGAGTACATTCGCATTTCTTTCAATACCAAGTGTATTGTTCACCCAGTTTACAAATCCTTCTGAACCACTGCACCTGAATTGTATCCCAAGCTCATATTCATAAATATTTGCTTTAAAATCATTGGCATTTTGTCTTATATAGTCAACAGATCCTATTTCTTTTGGCCGCACAATTTGTTTATCATCTATGAAAAATACTGAGACCTTGGAAGCATTAATAATTTCTTCTATCTGAAAAATACCAGACCTTTTTGCAACAGGAGTAAATCTGGAATCGCTAAATACTCTTATTCTGTGAGCTTCGTCACAAATCAATACATCAATCTCGTCACGTTCAGCTTTTATAAAATTATTAAAGAATTTAAACTGCACAGAACCTCTCTTACCTATTATCTCTCTCAGGACACCTGTAAAAGTCCTGGAGCCTGTAGCATAAATGGCATTATACCCATTCAGGAGCAGATCGGCCATTAAATTTATAGCTATTATTGATTTACCTGTACCCGGTCCACCTTTCACTATAATTACTTTCTTATTTTTAGTATGAAACCCTTTTTTAGCTTCAGTAAGAACCCTGTCGTAGGCTACAAGCTGATCGTCAAGTAATATATACTCTGACTTATTTTTTATTACATTACCTACATGTTCCATTAATTTTTTACTAGGTCTGTATCTGCTTTCTTCCACTCTCTTCAGCACATCTAGCCCATTACCTTCACATAACCTTTCCTGAAGGTAATTAATAAAAATATCTACATCGTCAGCGGTAAATATTGGATTTCTATCTAATATAGGCTTAAATTTATCAGCAAATATAGCATCTTCTGGATCCCTGAAATAGTTATGTAAATAAGAACATGCATCAAGTTTTATTGGATTATCCTCATAAAAAGCTGTATGGGTATCAGACAGATACATTTCGTACTGACCAACCTGAGCTGAAGGATGCAATACCTCTCTTTTAATTCCATTTAGATATGTTATTACCTCATTAGGTCCTTCGGCCTCTTCGCAGGCATCCCACTGCTTTAATTCTACTATAACAGTATTATCACTTTTAAATTCATCTTTCCCACATATCAAGAAATCCAGTCTTTTCGATGATTGAGGTAATTGAAACTCAAGTATTATCCCATGATCCAGTAATTCTGCATATTGAATTAATTCTGACATTTTCGAAAGTGAATTCTGCCATGATCTTTTCTCTCCAGGGGAAGGATTGTATCTGTAATAATAAAAAAAGGCATCAGATAGCTTCTGAGCTATCTGATTTCTGACAGCATCATCAATAAATTGTTTCGAACTACCAGAATATAATCTCATTTCAGCTTATTATATTTATTACTCTTACCTTTAAATCTTTCTACCGGATATTTTTTATTATTTTTTTTGATTTTTTTATCTATAGCATCAATAAAATCAATTCCTAGATCATTACATAAATATAATATATAAATTAATAAGTCAGCTACTTCATCAGATATTTTTTCTTTATTTTCTAAAGCAGATTTAACGCTTTCTTCTAGATTCCCCCATTGAAAATTTTCCAATAATTCAGCAGATTCTAATGATATTGAAATAGCAATATTCTTAGGATTATGAAATTTTTCCCAATCCCGTTCTTTACGGAATTTCAAAATTTTTTCTATTATTGAACTTAAATTTTTGGTCTTATCAATATCCATAAAAAAAATTAATCATCATTATAGACTCGGCATTATTAAAATCACTTTACAATTTCACTTAATGGTGCAGTTTTTTATATTATATATTATACACATTATATAATATTGCTTCATTCTTTAAACCAGAAAATATTTAATTTGAATACCAACATAATGAAATGGCAAGGATATTTTCAATAGATTTTCCCCACCTAAAATAAGAGTTCTCGTTAGATTTATAATCCGCGGTTTAACAGTAAAAGAACAAATGATTATATTAAATTAAGGATCTAAAATTCTAGTGAGTGCCTAATGCGTAGTTTTAGTTGAATCTCAGTGCAATGCACTTAACTGTTTTCTGCAATAGGTCCCAGATATTTGGCGTCCCCAAATGCTAGCATTGGGGTAAATATAAAACTTAAAAAAAGCAAACCAAATCCAAATCCAACACTTTTCCCAAATACTTTAGCTAAGTCAAAAGTCATTATTATGACTATTACAATATTCACAAATGGAACAAACATTATAAGAAATACCCACCACCATGGACGTCCTAAAATTTCAAGTTCAACCAGAGTATTATAAACAGGAACAATATATGCCCAGCCAGGTTTTCCTGCTTTCTGATATATCCTTACCCAACAAAAAATAAGGAAAATCGCATAAGCGAATATTAGCATATAAAATAAAACTGCGAAAACACCGAAGATCGCTGCACCATAGTCATTATCCATAAATCCATCCAGCAGTAAAATTTTAAATTGAAAAAAATTATACCAAATGAATTTAAAATAAAGAACAACTAACATATATTGAAGGATTTTTTTAAAACTAATAAAAATATTTTTTACTTTAAGTAATTAGAGTATAATTAATAAACTCAATTATTAGTACTTATTATATAAACTAAAAATTTATGATAGGGTGATTGGAAATGAAAAAAGTATTTCTAATTTTATTTTCACTATCGGTCATATTGATTCTTGCCATATCAGGATGCAGCTCAGATTTAAAATATATTTTTACTAGAGATAACGGTGTAAAAAAGCAAGAAATCATAGATTCTCTGGATGCCTCAGAGAAGCCTGACAGAGAACTTTTCAGAGAATATTTTTTATATATAAAGCTTGGAGATGTTAGTATTCTACCAATTGGTGAAACCGATTTAAATTTCGGGTTTAATAAAAAAGAAGAATTTGAATTCGTTTACACAGTTTTCAATCCTGAAAACGGTGAATTTGTCGAAAGGTGCACAAACTATGCATCTTCAGAAGGTTCAGATGGTATGGTTATGGAAGCTCTCGAATGGGCATTCTTGAGCCCTGGAGATTATGAATATCGTATATACGTTGAAAATACACTGGTTAAAACAATAACCTTTAAGATTACTTCCTTTACTGAATATATAAAGAGCATATTCTCTATAAAGTAATGACCATAAATAAAAATAATTATTTTAATACCTACTATAGACCCAGCAGTATTAAAATCAAAACTTGCAATTCCACTTAAAGGTGCGCTGTTTTGTACACTATTCAGGTAAATATTATATATATTATATAATATTGCCCTATTATTTAAACCATAAATATTGGATTTAAATACCGGTTTCTTTGTTCATTAAATTTAAATTGATTTAATGAATTTCTGGTCTCTTTAATTTTACTCTCGAAGGGATACCTGAGACACTTCTGCCAGAATATAATATTTATATAAACATCATATATAATATCTTAATAGAGAAAACTCAAGATGAAATAATTGCAGATCTTTTGTTTTTTGAAAGTTTCAATTAATCTTATTATCAGGTATAATTAGGCCATATTTTGCGTGTTAAACCGCAGGTAAACCTGAATTACTGTTCTCTTTTTGTACAGGTATACCCTTACATGGGCTTTACGCCCGCAAACCATGATATCAAACAAAAACTTTGTTTTTAATTACCTGTGTTAACTTCTGTAAAAATTTAAAAAGAGCATAATAAAAAAGGAGCTGTTTTAAAGTGAAAAAAGAAAAAACCACTGCGGTTATGGCCTGGCATAAAGAATACCCTGTTAAAATTGCTGTTATATTTCTTATAGCAAGCCTTATTTTTATGGTTACTTCCTGCGGCCAGGCTGCTGGCACCGCAGAAGCAGAATATCCCCCGCCACAGAATCTAAATATTGAAGGATTTACGGGAAGCGGGGCCGACAGAACAGTTAACCTTGCCTGGGAAGCGCCTGATACCGAGCTTACAGTTACCAATTATATAGTCTATAGAAACGGAGAGGAACTGAAAGATACTGCCGATACAGAATATCAGGATGTAATAGGAAATAGCGATTATGATTTTTATGTGACAGCTATTTATGAGGGCGATATTGAGAGCGGCCCCACTAATACTGTAAATACAGGAGATATCGCAGATATGCCTCCCGTCGGTCCGGGAGATACTGAAAAAGACCGGGAAAGTGATGAAGAATCTGACCTTAATGGAGAAGATGATGGAAAAGATGCCGATTCGCAGGCTTTCAACTGGGATGAAGTGCTGAGCGGGCCGTGCAGCAATCCGTATTATCCGGTAATTATAGAAGCTTCGTATACATATGACAGCAGCCACACGGGAACGCATACCAGTACAATTACCTCTGTGCGCGATGATGGCTTCACGGTAACACATACCATTGGCGGTTCTACCCAGACACACGAATGGGAATGCCTGCCGGAAGGTCTGGTAGACCTTAGTAGTTCAGTTGGTGATGCCTTTGAGACTATGGTAGAAGGTGTAACTCTTACCGGCGATACAAGTGTTACCGGAGTAACCATACCGGCCTCTATATCAGTCGGGGATACCTGGTCACAGACATACTCGGGAACTTTAACCGTTCAGGGGTTTGATACTGATTTAGATTTTTCTACAACTGTAAATTATACTGCTATTGCCAAAGAAACAGTAACCGTTGCTGCCGGTACATTCGAAGCAATAAGAGTGGATAGTTCGTTAAATTCAGATTTTATATTGAAAACACACGGGACTACAATGCCGCTTTATACCTATGACAGCACGTCAAGTGCCTGGTTTGTTGAAAATATCGGGACAGTAAAATCAACTACTCAGGGCTTCATGAAGGGAGCAACAGAGCAAATACCGCTGTCACAGGAATTTTCAGATACATCAGTACTGGTTGAATACAGCCTGCCATAATGATTTTATGGGAGCTCAATAAGACACTGTGTATTGAAGTTAAATAATTATTATTTAAAATTTTGATGTCGAAAATGGTGAATTTGTTGAAAACACCATGAAATAACAAATATTAAAAAGCTCCATTTTAAAGTGGAGCTTTTTAAATTTATTATACATGTATTAAACTTACATCTTCTCGAGAAGCACTGCCAGTACCAGCAATATATAAGCTATTGCTAAAACTCCAAAAGCCACGATAACCAGTACATCCAGAACAAATCCTCCTACCAGAAACAATACTGCGGAAATTACCGCTAAAATTACAGTAACCCAGAACATTGTCTTTGTTGGTGCATTTAAATTTAGCTGCATTTCAAAGCTCCTTTCTTAAAGAAATATAATTTGTGTATTTGATTATAAGTAGTAAAATTTAATTATCTACTATTATAGAAGCATAATATACTTTGGACAATAGCAAGGAGGTATAAAATGGAAATTGCAAAGATAACAGAACTCAAAGCTTCTTCTCCAACAAGCTTTGAGGATGCAGTAAAAGTCGGAATCGCAAGAGCAAGCAAAACCCTGAGGAACGTCAGGTCTGCATGGGTAAAGGACTTTGAAGTCCTGGTTAACGATAATGGAGAGGTGTCTGAATTCAGAGTTTTGTTGAAAGTAACTTTTATTCTTGAAGACTTACCCTCTTAATTATCAGTCAGTGTAAGTTTCGCAGTACAGATATTTTAAGACACAAATTATATAAATATAAAAGGGGGTTTAAAATGAGTTCCATGATTGAATCAATTATGGGTATGCTCTCAGGAGATGCATTGAGTAAAGTAAGCCAGCAGGTAGGGGTACCAGAGTCAAAGGCAAAAGAGGCTTTACCCGATGTTCTGGCTGTCCTTACAGGGGCGCTTGCCAAAAACTCTTCGCAGGAACAGGGTGCACGGGAATTATCCAACGCTCTTGCAAAAGACCATGATGGCAGCCTGCTAAATAATCTTTCTGATTACATATCAAATTACAAGCAGAGCTCGGGCGATGGTATCCTCGGGCATGTGCTTGGGAATAACAGAACTACTGTAGAGAAGAGCTTAAGTCAGAAAACCGGATTGGATGCTGGTTCGGTTGGGAATCTCCTGACAATGGCTGCACCACTTTTAATGGGAATGCTGGGCAAGACACAGAGGACCCAGGGGCTGGACATAGGCGGTCTGACGAATCTCTTGGGCCAGGAAAGCAACCAGGCACAGAGTCTGGCACCCGGTGCAATAAATATACTAAGCCAGATACTTGGTGGCGGAGGGACTCAGACAACTCCTCAGACTACTCCTCAGACAAGCTCAACAACCAAGAAAAGATCCGGGTGTGCAAGTGTACTTATAGTTCTGGTTATAGCTGTTGTTGTTTATTTCTTATTAAGAGCATGTGGCATACTATAAGAAGTCCTAAAAAGAATTTATTACAATATAGTTGCTATTAATAAATAAATGAAAGGAGAAAAAATGCAAATTGAAGAAGACAAGAACAAGGGTTTCTTCTCAAGACTCGGTAAAAAAGCAACCAAAAAAACAGCCGCTAAAGCAACAAGTAAAGTAAAAAAGGTAGAAACAGAAGCGGCTAAAAAATTACGTACGGCCGAATTAAAGAAAAAATTAGCCGAAAGTAAGGCAAAAGCTGCAAAAGCCCGTATCCAGAAAGCATACAAACCTACAGGTTCAGCAGGACTAAAGCCTGCCGCTAAGGCTAAGGCAGCAGGAGCTAAAATCATTGCAACTCACAGGGTACAGAAGGGTGATACTCTAAGCCAGATTGCAAAGAAGTATTATGGCTCAGGAGCTGCATCTTACTACAAACTGATACAGAGCGCTAACCCGGACCTGATAAAAGATGTAAACCTTATTTACCCCGGACAGGTTTTCAAAATCCCAGAATTACCGGATGAGCTTAAGAAATAGGTAGGTAAGTAAGTAAATAATAAATACAGTTTGTATTTTTTTAGATAGTACGTAACTTTAGATTACAACTTTCTGGAAAACATACATGATGATATGCTGAGAATTTTCCAAAACGCTACTTTATAGAAGTCAAAGCAGATCAATCATGATATTTTAAGTGGTAGTACCAGGTAGTCTTCTGGTACTTTTTGTTTTCCACATCCACAAGCCATATTTCAAGCTCCGGGAAAACCTTTGCAATTCTTTCCCACGCTTTTTCATATACTTTTGCTCTTATGTGCATAATCTTCCTCGAACTCTCCGGCATAGCTATAGCGATATGCTTGCAATCTTCATTATTAAGTCTTGATATCGACTGAAAAAATGCCCGGTAGAAATCCCCTACTCTCTCTCGGCCCGATGTCCCATAACCCAGTACTTCGATATACCAGGACTCATTGTCCTTTGTGGCTTTGATGTCAGAACTGAGTTTTGCAAGAAAACCCCTATCATGAAGCTCATAGCCTTCTTTCGCAAGAAGTTCTTTCAGGCAGTTCTCGACTTCTGTTTTTGTTACTATCGTACCCTTAATATCCTGCATATTGTATTTACTATATAATTAAAAACTTTAAAACTATTAATATAAAATTATACGTTACTCTGAAGTAAAATAAAATCGCGTTTATATAATAAAATATTTTATCATAACTTTCTGATATAATATTACTGTATAATTATTCATATTTTTCTACTGATGGATTATGTACCCGGAGGAGAAATAACATGAAATGGCAGGGACGAAGACAGAGCACAAATGTTGATGACAGAAGAGGTACATCGGCAAAAGGAGTAGCAATTGGCAGTGGCGTAAGCGGAGGAATCCTTATTATAATAATTGTTATT
>CAZKVH010000006.1:35449-70582 GCA_964556165.1 uncultured Actinomycetota bacterium
TGCCCCGCAGACCAGAAAGTATATATAGACTTGAGTTTCTTTGAAGAACTTCAGCAGGATTATGGTGCACCCGGCGATTTCGCAATAGCATATGTGGTTTCACATGAGGTAGGACATCACATCCAGACCCTTTTAGGGATAATGGAAGATGTACAGAACTTACAATCTCAGGTAAGCGAGGTTCAGGCAAATGAGATTAACGTACGTCTCGAGCTTCAGGCAGATTATTTTGCCGGGGTGGTAGCCCACTATATAGACAGGGCTAGCCTGCTTGAAGAGGGAGATATAGAAGAAGCTCTAAATGCAGCCAGCGCCGTTGGGGACGATAGACTTCAGAAACAATACCAGGGCTATGTTGTTCCTGATAGCTTCACACACGGGACTTCCGAGCAGAGGCAGAAGTGGTACTTTAAAGGGTTTAAATCAGGAACTATCGAAGATGGCGATACCTTCAATACTGATGACCTGTAAAACTAATAAATAAAAGAATAGCGGGTAAACTCCACATCTCATGATTTTATTCTTTACGTGGAAAATGATTCACCGGTTTCATTACCTGAAACCGCCGGACTTTTAAAGCTCCTCCCTGATAATAGAATAAAATTTTTTTCTTGCTTCTTTTTCTATCCAGGGTTTATGCCCGCATTTCTCAAGCAGGATAAACTTAAAATCCCTTAAAACTCGAGAAAGAGGTTTCTGTACGCCCTGATAGGGGTGAGGGTCATAATCTCCATGTATTGCCACTACGGGGCAGCTAATGCTTTTGCCCATCTTTAACAGCTCTTTGCTTGCCCTTAACCGTTCAGCATCATTCCATACGTCCCTGAAAATATTGTACTGATACTCAATCACATCACTCTTAAAAGGCAGGGGTTTATATGTGTCAGTTTTATACAACAATGTTTCGAGATTCAGCATGAGCATATCTTTATTTGCAAAAAAAGGGTCTTGCAGCGCTTTCATAACAGACTTAAACTTTCCTTTGTCTTCCCTGCTGAGGCGGCTAAGCCTGATTTTATTTATTTTTCCGGCATAACTTTTTAAAAAAACGTCACCTGACACAAGTATCAGCTTCTTTACATTTGAAGGATATTTTGCAGCAAGAATAAAACTGAGAATTGCTCCCCATGACCACCCGATAACTGTAACAGGCTGATTTATATTATCTTCCAGCACATCATACAATTCCCGGACCTGGCCATCAAGGGATACTGCAGTCTGGAGCGGTTCCAGTACACCATACTGCGATGATAGTTCTGTTGCCACGGGCTCCATTTCTCCGGGCATTCCCGGACCGCCGTGAACAACTGCTACACTGAACGGGGGCTTACCATATTTTCTTAAATTCTCCATAATATTTTTAGTCAAAGTGGGTTTTCTGGAATATCAAGGTGTATTAGAAGTGCATTTTTAACTTCCTTCATTTTATCCGGTGACAGGTTCCCCACAGCTTTTAACAATCTTGATCTATCCACTGTTCTTATCTGGTTGCATTTTATTTTAGAATCAGATTTTAGCCCGGACTCATCCTTTAAAATCAAAACCTCAAATGGATATACCCTTTCCATAGAAGATGTTACAGGTATTACTGTTACAGTTGAAGAAAATTCATTGTTCCTGTCGTTGGATATAACCAGCGCAGGTCTTGTTTTCCCGATCTCATGTCCTGCTACAGGTTCCAGGGAAACGAGCCATATCTCACCCCTTTTTGGAAAGTCATTCAATCGGGCCACCTTTCCATGGTGGCAGTTTCCCACCTTTTATTTACTTCTTTATCTGAACCGTACTCATTTTTATAACCCTCAACCAGAAGATTATCCAGCTTTTCTTTTTTGTCCCTGTTTATTTTTTCAACTATTGCCTCGACAATAAACCTGCTTTTATTCCCATAAGCTTCTATCGCCTCGGCCACTCTTTCGGGTACAGTAATATTTAATCTTTTCATTTTATTATTTTTTATGCCAATCTATTGTTATTCTATCACATTGTTGATACTTATTATTAACACACCATATTATACATATATATTTTTGCATAATCAATACAGAATTTTTCATAAGATATTTACCTCTCAAAATTATATAATCTTTAGAATATCAAAATATTTAAGATGTAGTCCAGTATATCGTTTGACATGGGTATCTTTTATGCTATTATCTAAACAATTGTATTAAACACACGTATAATCGTAAATTTATTTTATTTATTTTTTGTAAAAAAATTACTTTAAATTATATAGCTTTTCAACCCGATACAGGAAGCGAATTAATAAATGAATTCCGATATAACTGAAAAAAACGATGCCAGGGAAAGAATAATAAAAGCTGTTCTCGAAATTATAGGCAAAAAAGGCGATGTGAGAGTAACAGTAAGAGAAATATCAAATAAAGCCCGGGTAAATCTTGCAGCGGTAAATTACTACTTCAGAACAAAACAAAAGCTGCTTGACGAAATTGAAGAATATTTTTTCAGCAAAGTCTCTGAAGTTAACAAAATACTTGACGATAAATCCGAGTCACCATATGAAAAGATAATAAAATGGGCAAAGGGGATAACGGGGCTGATAAATGAAAATCCAGGAATAATATGGATAATCTCAAACAAGGTTATTAAGAAAGAAGGCAGCGGATTGTTCCTGAATGAATTCATATACAAAAAAGACCGGAGAATAATCAATTTAATAAGTGAAATTACTGGTATAAAAGATAGTGAAACTTTATCAATTAAATTTTTACAGATTGTAACAGGAATAATCAATCCCCTTATATTTTTCTATGGCCTTAAAAGTGATTTTGGACTTAAACTTAACAGGACTGATACTATGAATACTTATGTAGAAAAGTTAATATACAGCATACTCAAAGCCTAGATATAGCTGCGCTGCTTACATAATTTCATAATTAATTTGACAAACCTTAGCTGTTTTGTTATTTTATCATTTAAAACATATGTTTTAATTGATAGTTTCAATTATTAGTTTAATACAAGTGTTTTTTAGGTGCTAACAATGCCTGAAAAAGGATACATATGGAAAGATTGGGAAAATTTATTACACGACATAAAATTTTGATTATAGTGTTTTTCGCTATAATCATAATCCCCTCCGTAATAGGAATGCTTAACACGCGTACCAATTATGACCTGCTTGCATATCTTCCCGACGATTTAAATTCAAAACAGGGGCAGGATATCCTTAACGAAAATTTTGGAATCGGGAGTGTAATTTACCTTATGTTATATGACAGACAGCCAGATGAGATAGACAGACTCAAAGACATGATTCTTGAAATAGACGGAGTCGAAAAAGTCAACTGGATCGACGACTACACAGATATTTATATTCCGGAGGATTTTATCCCTTCCGAAATCAGGGAAAACTTTATTTCAGGAAACGCCAATTTAATGCAGATTCAGTTAATGGAGAATGTCAACGGGGAAAGTGCCAACCGGACAATAGAAAATATTAAAAAAGTGGCTTCAGGTAATAGCTTTTTAGGCGGACAGGCAGCCATGCTCGCCGAATTTCAGGATATAATCGATAAAGAAGTAAACATTTATCTTATAATAGGCTTTGCGGTTATCCTTATAATATTGTCCCTTGCTACAACTTCCATAGTAGAGCCATTTATCATTCTTGCATCGGTTGGGACTGCCATAATACTTAATATGGGCAGTAATGTCTTTCTTGGCGAAATATCCTACATAACAGGTTCAGTAGTAGCAATCATGCAACTTGCTGTTTGTATGGATTACTCCATTTTCCTTATTCACCGCTATCATCAGGAAAAAGAAATTACCATGGATAAAAACACAGCTATGATAAAAGCTGTAAAAGGCTCGAGCCTGGCATTAACAGGTAGCGCCCTAACCACCATCGCAGGTTTTTCCGCCATTATGATAATGAAAATGGGTATCGGTAAAGACCTTGGATTCGTTCTTGCAAAAGGTGTTGCATTAAGTTTTATTATAAGCATGACATTCCTGCCATCACTTTTGCTTGCCTTTGACCGCCTGATTGAAAAAAATCACCACCGAATTTTCCTCCCGCGGTTTAACCTAATTTCAGGATGGATCGTAAAATTTAAATGGGTTTTTTTAATCATAATAATTCTGGCAATAATACCGTCGTACCTATCTCAGAGCAATCTCGACTATTATTATTCAACAGAAAAAATGCTCCCATCCGAAGCAGAGTCCATAAAAGATAACAATAAAATAAGTGATGAATTCGGAACAGGAGAGATTGTTTATGTTATAACCCCTGAAACCGACAGGGTCGAGCAAAAGGAGATAAACAAATCAATTGCTGAAATCGAGTCCGTAAAATCAGTTTCGAATATCGCAGAAATTGCAGACCCTGTTACTCCTGAATTCTTAATACCCGGCGAATATAAGGAGCAATTTGAAGACAGTGGCTATACTTATACATTAATACAACTAAAAACAAAATCGGAAGACCCTCTCACAACCCGGGCAATAAAGGATATTAGAGAGATTTTTTCTTCAAAATATAAACAATATTATGTCACCGGCCAGGCTGTTCTTACAAACGATATATCCGAAGTCACAGAGAAGGATCTTTTATATGTAAATATCCTATCCATAATTCTTGTTGCAATAATAATAGCCATCAGCTTTAAATCCATAGCAATCCCGGTACTACTTGTATTTTTAATAGAAGCCGCTATATGGTTTAACCTTGGAATTACCTATTTCTCTGGAAATCCTGTTTCTTTTATGACACCTATTTTTATAGGGGCAATACAGCTCGGGGCAACCATCGATTATGCAATCCTATTTACTTCAAAGTACAGGGAAAATCTCCTGAACTCTCCCGATAGAGATATCGCCATAAAGCAGACCATCATAGACACGGGCCAATCCATTTTCACAAGCGCTATGATACTTTTCTCTGCCACTCTGGTTATCACCCTCATTACGAGTGTGAAAGCGACTGGTGAATTTACCCTGATGATAGGCAGGGGGGCAATAATAAGCATGGCAATGATTTATCTCGGGCTGCCCAGCATGCTGCTTATTTTTGACAGATTTATAAGGTGGACAACATGGAAATGGAACTCAAAATAATTTTAAGAATTAAAAATTTTTAAGAGGTGAATTAATAAATGACAATAATCAAAAAAAGAAAATCTTTTATAAAGATACTTGCAACTGTCTCGGTTTTTATACTTACTTTCATTCTTTTTGGTACATCTGCTTTTACATCAACAGATGATAACGAAGATGATTTAAACAAATTGAGTAAAAATGAGACAGTTTACGTATCACTGAATAACAATGGAGAGGTTAATAAAATAGAAGTTGTAAACTGGTTTTATGACCTTAGCGAAAATTCTGTTGAAATTAATGAAGGGAAACTAATTGACTACGGTAAATACACTTCTGTTAAGAACCTGACAGGAGTAGAGGAACCGGATTTAAATAACGAGCATGTAGTATGGCCGATAAAAGTTACCGATGGAAGCAATTTTTTTTATAGCGGGATAACTGACAAAAAGCTTCCGGTTGAAATAGTTATAAAATATTATCTGGATGGTAAAGAAGCAAAGCCGGATGAACTTGCAGGAAAGTCGGGGGAGTTAAAAATACATTTCAGGCTGGAAAATACGACAGGCCAGAACGAACCCATTGAATACTATGGATACAATAATGAGCTGATAAAGAAACAGGAAGAATATTATATACCTCTTGCGGTACAAATATCTCTGGATCTGGACCTCGAAAAATTCTCTGATATTAAGAGCAAGGAAGGCAAAACTGTTGTAATTGGTAAAAGCGCAACTATTAGCTTCAGCTCGATTCCATATCCAGATGAAGAATTTGAAATCGAAATGTATGGGGAAAATATAGAGGTAGAACCAATTAGTATAATAATTTTACCCCAGGAAATCCCTGTCCTGACAGAACTCGAGGATTCCGAAGAAAATCTAAAAGAGCTTGCTGACGGACTTGTTGAAATGGATGAAGGAACAGTTGATTTAATCGAAGGTGCGGATGAAGCTGCCAGTGGAGCCGGTGAATTTAAAGAGGCAAGCCAGGAACTGGTTGACGCAATTTCTGAAATAAATCACGGAACCTACAGTTTAAATAATGAAATCAGCAGTATCAGTAATGGTATGAATGAAATCGGAAATGGGCTCGGTGAGCTAAACAGCCAGTCCTCCCAAATAAGCATCGGTATCAGTGAAATAAATAACGGAACATCGATGATACTGAATGGGCTGGAACAATCAGCAGCAGGCGCCGGGGAACTTGATAATGCATCAAAAAACATTCTGGGAGGACTCCAGCTTCTCCAATCAACAAACAGCAGTCTTTATAGTTCTGCTCAATCTGCGCTTTCCGACCCTGATTTAGCAACATTACTTTCTTCTAAACCCCAGCTTTACGCAAACGTAATGACAGTCTTAAATGGTGTTTCAGGTGAAAAGCAAATTATAAATGGTGACGGAAGCAGTTCGAATCCAGGGCTCGTCAACGGAATGGCAAGCCTGTCTTCAGGGATTGGTGATATGAAAAACGGGCTGGAAGCTCTTTCAGCAAACTTTTTAACCTTCTCTCAGGGTATAAGCGAAATGGCATCGAAATTAGGCGCTCTGCCTGATGGTATCAGCCAGCTTTACGATGGGCAGAAAGAACTTAATAATGGCTGGAAAAAATACTCAGACGGCATTGCAAAGCTTTATGAAGGAACACAACAATTATATGATGGTATAAATAGCATGCCCGGGGATGTAAATGAGTTATATGAGGGACTGCTTGATTTTAAAGAAGGTGTAGCGGAATTAAAAGACAAAGGAATTTCGGAAATCAAAGATGCGGTTATTGAAAATTATAACGATTTAAAATTCGGCATAGCAGTTACTGATAAAACCGAACAATTAGAAGAAAGCTATAACTCTTTTATGAATAACGATAGAAATATTAACAGCAATGTACAATTTATAATGCAGACAGAAGGAATTGCAATTAGAGAACCCGAAGCTGCGCAGGTGGAAGAAGAAAAAATTGAATCAAACTTCTGGCAGAAACTAATAAATTTGTTCATGAAAAAGGAAGAATAGTAATTTTAACTCATATTAAAAAATAGGGGTTAGGTGATTCTATATCTCATATATCTCTAATCCATGCATTCCTTCACTGCCCTGAAAGCCAGGTAACCATAATGTGCTTCAATATCTCTCGGATACGCCCCTCCATTATAGCTTATAACGTAAGCCCTGCCTTCTTCTGCAATGGTCCCCGTCCAGTAATAAATAACCATTGAATGAGGGTCCCATAGAGGCGTTTCTTTGTCAGGCTTTAGCTCATATTCAGCCAATTTTTTATCCTCATTCCAGACGCCTCCTGCATTTTCACCATGAAGTATCTGCGAAGCTACAGCTTCCTCTACAGTGGGAAGGCGCCAGATATTTACTTCCTCTTCCACCAGTTCAGTTCCGTCCTCATTTAGATGAGCGCACAATTCTTTAGCTTCCTCATAACTTACCCCGCTTTCGGGCCAGCCCGGACCTTTTGGAGCCCATATCAGACAGATTCCCTCATTTCCTTCGACCATTCTTGCCCCATAATCTTCATCATCCAACCGGGCACCTATCCTGACCATGCCGAAGATACTGGTTACCGCCAAGATAAGTACGGGAATCCCAACCACAAGCATATATGCCAGCTTTTTCGGCTTTGCCACACCGAAGAAAAAAAGAAGGCCTATTGCGACAAGAGGGATGATAATCATAACCCAGAGTACGCTAAAAGAAGCTCCTGCAAAGAATATAGCAGCACCAATACCGAGGGCTATATTTAAAAATAGTGATACTTTCGGAAACCTTATCCCCACAAAACCTATAACCATAAACACAATGGCAAACATCCAGTACTGAATAAGCATCATAAGAAGATTTTCCCATATGTTTTTGCTGTACCATCCTTCATAGAAATTTTCTATTCCGCCCCAGTATGCCCAGAGAGAGGCAATAACTGCTATGATCGCTACGGCAATCCAGCCACAAATAAGCTGTCTCCTGGTTATTATTTTATTATTCAAATAAGTTACCTTACCTTAATTTTAGATTTATTTAATAATAGCAGAAAAAACACCTTTTTATCCTGTAAAATGTAAAGAAATATAAAAGTACTAACGATAAATTATTAAAGTAATTTTTTTAAAAGTAATGTCAGTTTCTCTTAAACATCAACCATTATGTTCTCGCCGTCAACCTTTACTTTATAAACATCAATATCCTTTGCTTTCAATTTCATAAAACCTATCTTTGGTCCTGCAACATTTTTCCCTGTGGTGATATCAAACTTAGCACCGTGTATAGGGCAGGTAACTACTTTTCCTTCCAGCTTACCCTGTGATAAATCGCCGCCCATATGTGTGCACTTTCTCCCGGCAGCATAGTAATTTCCCTGATAGTTAACAATCATTATTTCCCTGCCGCCTGCGGTAACTGATTTCATTGCGCCTTCTTCAACATCGCCTTTTTTTAAAACCTCAATAAAGCTCATTTCGCCTTCTTTCTTTAAAAATTAAACTATTAACTAAGTATAATTGAATCTTCCAATTATTTAAATAAAACAGCCGACAGAAGAAATAAGTAAAGAAATATATATAAATATATTTTTTATTGCCTAAAAATCGAGGATATAATATTATTTTATAAATAAATATAAACTCTTATCAGGGAGGGAACAATGGACGAAGTTTCAAAAAACCAGAGCCCAAGTGGTCTTTCTATCGCCGCACTGGTAACAGGAATTTTGTGGATGGGAATTGTACCTATAATACTCGGAGCAATTGATTTATCAAGAATAAAAAACGGGTTATCAAGCGAGAAGGGCAAGGGCCTTGATATCGCAGGCATAGTGCTCGGTGCAATTGCTATATTAGTCTGGATTATAATAATTATTGTCTGGGGAGCTATCATTAGCCAGGTGTTATTAACCTCGTAACAATTAAGGGTTACCTCCTATGAGTTACCTCCTTTTCAGTATAAACTAATTATGAAGGAGGATAAATTTAAGGCGTTATAGTAGTACTCAGTTCACCGGAAAAGAAGAAAAAATTAAATTAAAAAAGGCATTCAAAAAGAATGCCTTTTTTATATATACTTAATATTAACTCAGAAAAACTAAATGATAATAATCAACAGATACAAATCAATTCTGTATTCCTATAACATACTTTAATCGACCTTTTCTTTTATCAGCTCTAATATCTATTTTAGGAATGAAAAGATTTTTGTTTATTTGACTTTCTCCTTTAAACCCTTTCCTGCAACAAATTTAGGTACAGTGGTTGCTGGAATTTGAATAGTCTGTCTTGTACGGGGATTTAAACCTGTTCTTGCTTTCCTTTTAGACACCTGAAAGGTACCAAAACCAACTAAAGATACTTTGCCGCCTTTTGCCAGTGTACTGGCGATAGAGTCTTCTAAGGCATCTATTACGCTTGCAACATCTTTCTTGGACAATTTCGTTTTGCTACTAACAGCATCTACTAATTCTGCTTTATTCATTCCTTATCTCCTTTCATTTCTAAAATAAAAATTTTATTCTTTATCAGCTTTTACAATCTTTACTTATCTACTTTGGAATTTATAATATTATCTTTTAGAATTAATTACAACAATATCTTAAATTTAAGAACATAATCCAACAATTAATTTATATCAGACCTTAGATAAAAAACTATTTTTCAAGATAAATTTTTATAACTTCATCAAGAAAATCCAGGGCTTCCTCCCTTGGTCTCTGGAATGAATTCCTTCCTATTATCGAGCCGAATGCTCCACCTTTCTTTATCTGTCTTATCTCTTCAATAACTTCTTCTCTGCCTTTTGCTGGCCCGCCAGAAAATATTACAATTCTCTTTCCATCAAAAGCGCTCTGCATAACATGCCTTACTCTCTCCGAAAGAGTGCCTACTGGAATCTTATATTTTTCATACACTTTCCTTGCCTCTTCAAGTTCTATATGCTCTGTAGGCGGTTTTACTTTGATTAAATGAGCTCCCAGCTGAGCGGCAATTTGAACTGCGTATGCTACAACATCAACAGCGGTTTCTCCTTCTTTGGATAAACCCGAGCCCCTCGGGTAAGACCAGATTACCACCACAAGGCCGTTTCTCCTGGCTTCAAGCGCCATTTCTCTGACTTCTTCATACATTTTCTTAAAATTAATACTTCCGGGATAGATAGTAAAACCAACTGCAACACAACCAAGCTTTAGTGCATCTTCCACACATGAAGTTACGGAAGGAACAGGATCAGGACTATCATTTAACAAATCGTGACTGTTTACTTTCAGGATTAGCGGAATTTGCCCTGCATATTCCCTTGCCATTGACTGTATAGAACCAAGTGGAGCAGCATGGGCATTAAGACCTGCATCTATAGCAAGTTTAACATGATAAATCGGGTCGTAACCGGGAGGGTTCGGAGCAAAACTTCTTGCAGGACCGTGTTCAAAACCCTGGTCAACAGGTAAAACAACGACTTTCCCTGTTCCCGCCAGTCTACCATGCATAAGTATACTGTAGAGGTTTCTTATAACCCCCGGGTTCTCACTATCATACCATGAAAGTATTTCTTTAATTCTGCTATTCATAAAAATTCTCCCATAAAAAATCATCAGTATATTTACCGTTAATTATAAGATTTAACAATCAAATAGTAAAATAGATATTGGATATAAACATTTTATTAATTTGTGTATTTACTTTTTTGTATAAATGCATATAATATTATATCAGTGAGTAATTGAGAACTTTATAGACAAGATTCATTTTATAATTAAGATGAAAAATGGATGCATCTAAATTTAAAAACGATAAAGTTAAAAAAAGTAAAAATTATCTTCTCAGTATATTTGCTATATTTATTATCTTATTTCTTTTCTTTTTTATAAAACAACCTTTACCAGTTTATCCCGACCATAAATGTCCATTTATACTTCCTCTTGACGGTAATATTATTACTGATTTTAGAGAGAGCTATTTTGATACTGAAAAGGGTAGATATCTTAAACATACAGGAATCGATATAGAAGGTAATTTCGGTCAGAAGGTTGTGGCATCTGGAAATGGCATTGTAACCTATTGTGGTTTTTCGCCAATTGGAGGTCGGACTCTGGTTATCAAACACAATGAAAGAATAAGAACAACCTATTTAAATTTACTCCAGATATATGCCTCAACAGGAACGTATGTTAAGCAGGGAGACGTTATCGCCTGCATCGGAGCGTCTGATGACCCTTCAAATCCTGACTATCATCTTCATTTTGGAATTATATATGAAAACAGTTACATTAACCCTGTGGACCTGCTGGGAATAGATTATAAAAGTATTTCAAAATTCATTTATCTTGAATATCTCCCAAATGATTTTAATTTTTGGGCTACAGAATAAAAACTAAGGAAAATTCAAATGAAAAATAATTAAAATGTTACCAGATATTCTTATGATGTATAATCTTACGAAAAGGAAGGCCGTAAAAAAAACTTATTTTAAAACCTGTAACAGTTAGCAGCATTGTGTAATCAAAGTCTGCAAAAACTCAATGTCTATCGAAGTATGATTGTATACTTTCTATTTCCTCACTGACTTTATTTTCAATTAATTCTTTTCCTACACCAAACTCAATTATATTAAAAGTGAGCTTTATTTTTTCAAAAGATTTTCGCAGTATACCCTGGACCTCGGGTTTCTGACCTATGTCCAAAACGCTTAACTGCAGATAATCTTCACCGTCCGTAGTAGAAATACACTTAATATGACCCAGTTTTGTGCAACCATTTTTTTTGAGAAACTCCATAATATTTCTGGCAATTTCTCTTATTTTCCTTACGAAATCTTCCTTGGTTACCGGGTCAGATGAAGTTATTATCACTCTTTTTGTTAGGATTACAGAGCCGTTTGTACTCATTGAATTTTTTTTAATTTTTATTATATTATAAGAAAATTATTAATATTCAAGAGTCAGGATGATTATTTTAGCATAACCTGACTGTATGTCAAAGCATTTCAAATTAAATCCTGATTTTCCCGCTGGCTTACTTTCTTACTGTAAATGTTTAATTTGCTCTCTTTATTTATGCGTCGCAAATCCCATGCAGTCTTCTGCAGCCTCCATAACAACTTCCGAAAGTGTTGGGTGTGCATGAACGGTGGACGCCAGGTCATCAATAAGCAGCTCGCCATTCATAGCTACCGCCACTTCGTGTATAAGTTCTGAAGCTCCAGGCCCTACCATCTGGGCACCCAGTATTTCACCTGTTCTGCTATCCGTAACAATTTTTACAAACCCCTTTGTTTCTCCTGTTATATATGCCCTTCCGCTGGAGCTAAATGGAAATATGCCTGTACGTACTTCTATCTTTTTGTCTCTTGCCTGCTTCTCGTTTAATCCTACCGTGCCAATTTCAGGAGAGGTAAAAACTGCCCAGGGGATAACATCAGGGCTCTTTTCTTGTTCATTTCCTGCAATATTTTCTGCAGCAATTTTTCCTTCCTTAGAAGCCACGTGTGCTAACTGAAGTCCACCTGTTATATCACCAATTGCATATATGCCTTCAACATTTGTCCTCAGGTGCGAATCAACTTTAATATAACCTCTATCATCTACCTCCACACCGGCCCTTTCAAGTCCTATGCCTGCAGAGTTGGGTTTTCTGCCTACCGATAGAAGTATCTTTTCTGCAGATATTTTCTCCCCGCTGCTAATAGTGCAAACATAATTTTTGCCGCTTTTCTTAAAACTTTCTACTTTCGAGTCCGTAAATATCTTAATACCCTTCTGCCTGAATTCAGCATCAATTATTTTTGATACATCTTCGTCTTCAGTTGATAATATTCTGGGAAGTATCTCAATTATTGTCACTTTTGACCCGAATGAGGAAAAAATATTTGCAAATTCACTTCCAATTACTCCTCCACCTACAATCAAAAGAGATTCCGGTAATTTATCAAGAGACAAAATTCCAGTATTATCCATCACGCCATCCTCTGAAAGGTCAAAAGGCTTTACATTCGCAGCCGAAGAACCCGTTGCAATAATTATGTTCTTTGCTTCAATTTCAATTTGCTGGCTTTTGCCTGTTCTAACTGTAATTTTTCCTTTTGCCAGTATCTCGCCGGTTCCTTTTATAAGCTCTATGTTATTTTTCTTAAAATTATGTTCAAGGCCCCTGACCTGCATCTCAACTATCCTGTCTTTACCTGCCTTTACTTCCTTAAAATTCAGTTCAGGCGAAGATACTTTCACTCCAAACGTTTTAGCTTTTTTTATTTCACCAATCATCCTGGCGACATAATATAAAGCTTTCGTTGGGATACAGCCGCTATTCAGACAAACTCCTCCCGGATTATCTTTTTCAATCAGAGCAACTTTCAATCCAAGCTTGGAAGCCCTGATTGATGCTACATATCCTCCCGGTCCAGCCCCAAGAACGGCAAGGTCTACTTTTTTATCAGCCATAGTTATGAAACCCTCCTTCTATAGATATTTACGAGATAACAAAAAAATATAATATCCATTTAAACGCCAAAGCGCAACAACATGGAAATAATATTTATATAAATAGAAAAAATCAAATAAAAGTGGCTTCATATAAACTTAAGAGCCTGGTCGATGTCTTTTAATAATCCCCGAATATAAAAATGAAAAACAATGTAGATTCTCTCACTCGCTGTTTTTGCCATTGCTTATACTTTTGCCATTCCCGTTTTCCTTTCTCAGCACTTCATATATCTCCTTCAGCACTTTCAACGGCTCCTTAAACAACCTCTTTGGTAAAAATGGCGTCAAGGTCACAAAAGCTTTTTTCATATCCTCGGTCATTCTGTGTGGTTTTGTTAGAATTCTGTCTATAAAATCTTCCGCAAAAACAGTTCTCAAATGACGCCTGTCAATTTCTATTCTTTTTTTACATGTATCGCAAACCACGCTGCGCAGATAATTCCCGATATAATATACCGTGTGAGTTGTTTCTTTATTGCAATTAATGCAATAAAGAACTATTTTTGCTTCTCTATCCTTGCCTTTCATCTGAATAACCTGGTTTAAAATAATAAAATTTACTAATATTAAAAACCTAAGGAGCATAGATTTATCAGAACCCGGAAAGACTCCTTTTTTAAAATTTTACTCCTGTTTTCTAATCAATAAAAGCTAAACAATAAAACTTTTTTTATAATAACGTAAGAATACCGCCATTGCTGAATAAGCCAGAAAAAAAATTTAACCTTTAAGAAACAGCAAATAGAAACATATATCCTTTAATCCTTCATTTTATATTAAATAGCAAGTATAATAAACGAATCATTAAAAAGCTTAAAAAATTCTTATGTCAATTACTTCTAAAGCCGTTAAATATTTAATAGAAATTGGTCCGGTTGTTTTATTGCCTTCTATATTATTCATAATGAGCCTTATTGCAACTAGAAAACCTCTAAGAAACTTAAAAAATTGTGCTTTTATTCTTATCGGGCTTGTTGCTATTTCAGTACTTCTTACCCTTTTCGTAAATTTTTTTTACCCGATTGCCGATACCATAGTCATGAATTCCACCAAAGAATACACTGTCATAGATGCTGGATGCCTTGTTTCTAAAAACTTAATTTTGAACTCTCCTATAACACTTCACATAATATTAGCAGTCATGGTTCTTAATATTATTATGCTCGTTTTAAGATTCACCAGAACCATAAATATCGACCTGTGGAATTACTGGGGCTTCCTGATCATAGGCTCAACTGTATTTGCAATTACAGGGATAAAATGGATAGCAATACTGATAGCCGTAATAATAGCCTCTATAACACTGGTGCTGTCAGATATATATGCGGTATTTGTCAGTAATTACTCCGGCCTTAAGGGAGTATCAACCCCACAGTCACAGATTATTTGCTGGGCGCCTTTTTCGCACCTTATTAATACAGTTTTCAATAAAATTCCTTTTATCAGAAGAGCACATATTTTCTTTGAAGAAATTCAGTATAAAATCGGTCTTTTTTCGGAACCGATGATAATGGGTTTTTTACTTGGTTTTATCATAGGAGCAATCACACGTTATAAAAATTTTTACCTGAATCTTGGACCCAACCTTTTTTACGCTTTTTCAAGCGGCATAGTTTTGTCTTCTATCTTTATATTGCTTCCCCGGGCAGTAAATATCCTTTTTAAAGGCCTTGTCCCAACTGTAAACGATATAAGAAGTTTTATTAAGCAAAAAATAACAAAAAGAGAAATATACATCGGGCTTGATCCGTTAATACTGGCGGGATTACCCTCTACGATAACTTTATCGGTTATTATGATCCCGCTTACTATTTATATCTCAACAATTCTCCCCGGCAGCAATGTACTGCCGGCTGCCGGCCTTATTATGATTCCCCTCATACTTGTATGGATAATAATCCCATCAAAAGGGGATTTTATAAGGAGTTTTATCTCAGCGATTATAATAATACCCTTAATCTTATGGATATCTTCAAATATGAGCAATTTATTTTCAGACTTCTTTATTAAAAATGAGATAGAGATTGTAGAGGGTTATAAAAATATTACGAGCATTGGTGGAAGTTCTAACATATTTTTCTGGATTTTAATAAAAGTCATTGAGCCTATATCAAACCTGTTCCTGTAAAAAATTATTCCTCTTTTTCTCCTGTTACCCTATGAATATACTCCAGATACAGATTTTTTCTGATAAGAGATTTCTGCTTAAATTTATCAATTCCACTTCTTTCCAGAACATCTCTTATTTTTTTACTTTCAAACACAACAATATCTTTTACATTAGATACATTTGTTTTAACTACCCAGAAGTCCGACTGCCTTGAAATATACGGGAAAAATGAGGATTCTTTTACTATTCTTCCCCAGGGTATGTCGATTTTGCCAGAAAGGTCCGTGTAATTTATTTCCGGTTTTTTCTCTATAATATCTTTTGCCTGCTTGAATATTTCGGAATCAACTTTCCTTTCAATCCTTTTTAAGTTATAAGAAGAAAGAGCTAAAAAAAATCCGTAGATAAGAACAACCGGAATTATGTAGTAATAATATCCTGACAGAAAATTTATTATATACTTGCCTGCTTTACCCAGGAATGTTTCCAGCCATATATTAGTCATAACTTCCAGACTTCCAGAAAATCTTAAATTTTTTTGGTGGAGATGAGCGGGATCGAACCGCTGACCTCCTGCTTGCAAGGCAGGCGCTCTCCCAGCTGAGCTACACCCCCACAAATTGATATACTGGTGGGCCTATCTGGACTCGAACCAGAGGCCTCATCCTTATCAGGGATGCGCTCTAACCAGCTGAGCTATAGGCCCGGGTCCCAATTTTTGACAGAGGACAAAATAGCAATTTAACATTCCTTTGTCAAGGAAAACTGTAAGTTAATAAGATTCCTGCGATACCGATTTAAAGACTCAATTAAAAATATCTATTAACTGCGTGTCTATTCCGCTACATTAGTAGCATCGAGCTTCTTTTTGCTCTCGGGTAAAAACCGTAGCTCTATGCCCCCGGACATTTTTAAAACAACATTCATCACCCATATCATTATAGTTCCAAAAGCGGCGTATATCACAGAAACAAACAATCCGCCAACAATCATAACTATAATAGTCACTGCCATTCCACCACCCAAAAAACCGAGCGCATCAAAACTTCCTAAACCAAGGGAGCTAAGAACACTGTTAGCGTCAATCCCTGTTGTACGCAAACCGAGCCATGTTAAAAGCCCTATCACTAACATCACAATAATAGATAATATAAAAAACAATAAGTAAAAAAGCAGGAAGTACTTAAACATTGAAAATTCACTTATGCTTTTTAAAACTCTTCTTTCAATATCCACGACTTCTCCTTAAAATTATTCAGCATAAACTGATTATTGTTGCACTTTTTATAACCATTCCTTGATACAACCGTCCTTTATGATTAATAATCAGTCTGGATAACCATAATTATTAATATTAGACAGCATACGTGTCCTACGTAATCTAAAAGATATACTGACCAATTACATCTTAAAATATTTGTCGGTCAGGCTGCAAACTCCGGGAATTCTGTAGGTATTACCCTGAAATGCTTTAACGATAGCTATAATACCAAGAATCCACAAAGCTACGTAAGCAACGTAACCAAGCCATGAGAATACAAACCACCCAATATAAGGAATAAGTCCCAGGATTAGAGAAATAACTACAATACAGGCCACTTCAAAAATACCCAGAATTAAAGCCTGGAGAGCATTCCATTTCACAAATTTATTCTCTTTCTCCAGAAGCCAGATTATTAGTCCTCCTATCCACCCAAAAAGATAAGCCAGCAATACTGCAATTTTTGGTTCCATACCTGTAGAGCTCTTCTTACTGAAATCCGCATCAATTTCTGCCATTTTTACCTCTGCCATTTTGTTGCCCTCCTTTTTTTGTTTATCCTATCATTTATATTTTATAATGATAATCTTCTATGCTCATATATAAAAAAACATATTGAAAAAATATAATAACAGATTTTCTTAATAAAATCAGCTTATTTAATTTAAACAGGATACACATAATAATTTACAAACAAATTAAAATAAATTATTTTCTCAGCTTCCTATCAGCTTTCGGACATAACAATTGAATAAGAAGCTACTTTAGCTCCTTCTCCAAGGTTAATAATTCTTACACCCTGCGTGGACCTACCTATTCTTGAAATTGATTTTGCCTGTATTCTTATAAGAACTCCCGTATCAGAAATAACCATAATATCATGCATGTCTTTTAATATGCCCGCTCCTGCAATTTTACCCTTTTTTTCGGTAATTTTTATGGTTTTAACACCGAGACCACCTCTTTTTTGCCTCTTATATTCAGAGACAGGTGTTCTCTTGCCGTATCCATTTTCTGTCAGGACAAAAAGGTCTCCGTCTGTCTCTCTTACAACCATCATAGAAAGCACCTCGTCACTCTTTGATAGCTTCATGCCCTTTACTCCCTGAGAAGCCCTTCCCATGGGTCTGCATTCTTTCTCTCCGAATCTTATAGCCTTACCGTCTCTTGATACCATAATAATTTCATCATTGCCATCTGTTTTCTCTACCCCTATCAGCTCGTCCCCCTCTTTAATGTTAATGGCTATGATACCATCTTTTCTCGAAGTATTATAAGCGCTTATTGCAGTCTTTTTAATCATTCCTTTTCTGGAAGCCATTATCAAATACTCATCTTTAAGGTAATCTTTTACCGCAATTATAGCAGCAACCCTCTCTCCTGGTGTGAAGGGCAGCAGATTTACGATTGCTTTACCTTTTGATATCCTGCTTCCCGCCGGTATTTGATGAACTTTCAGCCGGTATACTTTCCCCCGATTTGAGAAAAACATAATATAATGGTGGGTAGACGCTATAAACAGGTGCTCTACGAAATCATCTTCCTTTAAATTTGTTCCGGTTACTCCCTTGCCTCCTCTTCCCTGTTTTCTGTATGTAGTAACAGGCACTCTCTTTATATAACCTGTATGGGATATTGATATTACATTTTCTTCTTCCGGTATCAGGTCCTCGATTTCAATATCGGAGGTATCGGTTGTAATATCTGTCCTTCTTTCGTCACTGTATTTTCCTTTTATTTCCAGAAGCTCTTTTTTTATCACACCATAAATAAGCTTATCGCTACCCAGTAGTTTCTTTAGTTCTTCTATTGTTTTAATAAGCTGATTGTGCTCTAATTTTATTTTATCTCTCTCCAGGCCCGTTAAACGGTGCAATCTAAGGTCAAGTATAGCCTGCGCCTGAATCACAGAAAGACCAAAATTATTTACCAGCCTTTTTCTTGCAGTAGGTACATCCTTTGAAGACCTTATAGTTTTTATTACCTCGTCCAGATTATCCAGAGCTATTAAGAGCCCCTTAAGTATATGCTCACGCTCTTCTGCTTTCTTTAGTTCATATCTGGTTCTTCTTACTATTACATCAAACCTGTAACCGGTATACTCTTTTATCAAACCCTTCAAATCTAAAGTTTTTGGTATCCCTTCAACCAGCGCCAGCATTATCACGCCAAAAGTTTCCTCAAGCTGGGTATTCTTATACAGGAAGTTAATAACCACATTTGGTATCGCTTCCTTTTTCAGTTCTATCGATATCCTCATCCCGCTTTTATCAG
Organism: uncultured Actinomycetota bacterium; assembly: GCA_964556165.1. Taxonomy (GTDB): domain Bacteria; phylum Actinomycetota; class Humimicrobiia; order Humimicrobiales; family Humimicrobiaceae; genus JAQVEM01. Next base: position 54,637 of record CAZKVH010000006.1, read on the forward strand.
ACTCGTCACGCAGGTCACTGATTCCTTCAAGTTTTTTAATCCTCACAAGTTCCGCAACTTTTGCGATAAAACTTGATTTATTTACCTGATAGGGAAGCTCGGTTATTATAATATGGGTCTTGCCCTTTCTCGTCTGTTCCTGGTGTACCCTTCCTCTCACAACTAAACGGCCTCTTCCGGTTTCATAGGCTTCCTTTATTCCACTTATACCCATTATTATCCCGCCGGTTGGAAAATCCGGACCCTTAACTTTTGACATTAAATCCTTTACTGTTGATTCAGGATTATCTATATAATAAATAACACCATCAATAATTTCACCAAGATTATGGGGGGGTATATTTGTCGCCATACCCACAGCAATACCAGAAGAACCATTAACCAGAAGATTTGGAAACTTTGCAGGTAATACTGACGGTTCTTTTAACGAACTGTCAAAATTGTCCACAAACTCTATCGTATCCTTTTCAATGTCAGCAAGAAGTTCTTCTGCAATCGAAGAAAGCCTTGCCTCGGTATACCTCATAGCTGCGGCTCTATCACCATCAACGGAACCAAAATTACCATGCCCATCTACTAAAACATACCGCTGCGAAAAATCCTGAGCCATACGAACCATTGCATCATAAACTGCGGTATCTCCGTGGGGATGATATTTACCAAGCACTTCACCTACAATACGGGCACACTTTTTATAGGGCGCATTGTGCCTCATACCCATATCATTCATTGCATATAAAATTCTCCGGTGAACCGGCTTGAGGCCGTCCCTTACATCGGGCAGAGCCCTGCCAATAATTACGCTCATAGCGTAGCTCAGGTATGAATCCTGCATTTCGGATTCAATTTCAACATTCTTTACTTTACCTCTTAACTCAAATACCATTTAAACTCCTGACTGTATATAAAATACTGACTTCAATACCTTCACATATAATTTATCCTGTATTCTTTATATGTCTATAAAAGAAACTCCCTTTGCATTTTTCTCAATAAATTCCCTTCTGGGTTCGACTTTATTTCCCATTAAAGTAGAGAAAACATCATCTGCGATAAGGACATCTTCAATTTCAACCTTAAGCAGCGTCCTTGCCTCGGGATTCATTGTAGTTTCCCAGAGCTGTTCGGGATCCATTTCTCCAAGTCCTTTATACTGCTGGACAGAAATCTTTTTATCGCCATATTTATTTTTCAGGCTTTCAAGCTCCTTATCACTATAAGCATAAGAAACTTTTTTATCATTTCTAACCTGATAAAGCGGAGGCTGAGCTATATAAACATATCCTTCCTCAATTAATTCGCGCATGTAACGGTAAAGGAAAGTTAGAACAAGCGTCCTTATATGAGCACCGTCCACATCAGCATCGGTCATTATAATCACCTTGTGATACCTGGCATTCTTTATATCAAAATCCTCAGCAACTCCGGACCCCATCGCAGTAATCATTGCCTGTATCTCCTCACTGCTCAGCACTTTGTTTAATCTCGCTTTCTCAACATTTAAAATCTTTCCTTTAAGCGGAAGAATCGCCTGGAACCTCCTATCTCTTGCCTGCTTGGCACTCCCGCCTGCCGAATCTCCCTCAACAAGAAATAACTCTCCGTATTTCGGGTCATTTATAGAACAATCCGCAAGCTTCCCCGGCAGGGAACTGCTTTCAAGGAGAGATTTCTTCCTCGTAAGGTCCCTTGCTTTTTTTGCTGCCGCTCTTGCCCTGGAAGCTTCCATACATTTACTTACTATAACTCTTCCTATGGCCGGATTCTCTCCCAGAAATTCAGAAAGCCTTGTATTTACAGTGGATTCGACGAAACCTTTCATCTCACTATTGCCCAGTTTCGTTTTTGTCTGACCTTCAAATTGCGGGTCTTTTAACTTTACGCTAACAATAGCTGTAAGACCCTCTCTTATATCCTCACCGGATAGATTCTCCTCCTTGTCCTTTAACATATTTATGTTCCTGGCATAATCATTAATAGTCCTGGTAATAGCACCTTTAAAACCGCTCAGGTGAGTACCTCCTTCGGTGGTATTTATATTATTAGCAAAAGAAAAGATGCTCTCCGAATACCCGTCTGTATACTGCATTGCAACTTCAACTTCATGGTCTTTAACAGCGTTTTTGAAATATATTACTTTCTTATGTAAAACATCCTTTTTCTCACAAAGATACTTTACAAAATCTTCAATTCCTCCATTATACTGGTATATTTCCTTCTTCTCCGGTTTCTCTCTCGAATCTACAAGAACTATTTTTAAGCCTTTATTTAGAAAAGCCATTTCCTTCATTCTACTGGCAAGGATTTCAAATTTATAATCAATATCTTCAAATATTTCCTTATCGGGATAAAAAGTAATCGCAGTGCCATGAGTCTGTGTCTTCTCTCCTTTTATAAGGTCCGTAACCGGTTCGCCTCTTACAAAATCCTGTGTATAAATATAACCATCCCTTCTTACTTCCGCCCTTAACCTTTCCGAGAGAGCATTTACTACGGAAACTCCGACACCATGCAGCCCTCCGGATACTTTATATCCCGTACCGCCGAACTTGCCACCCGCATGAAGTTTTGTAAGCACTATCTCAACAGCGGGCCTGTTAAATTTTTCAACTTTTTTTACAGGAATTCCCCTTCCGTTATCTACCACAGTAACAGAATTGTCATCGTTGAGCACCACCATTACATTGTCACAATAACCTCCCATTGCTTCATCTATACTGTTGTCCACCACTTCATAAATAAGGTGATGCAGACCTCTGGAGCCTGTAGAGCCAATATACATACTTGGCCTTTTTCTTACTGCAGAAAGCCCTTCCAGAACAGTTATATCTTTTGCATCATAACTCGATTTTTTCAAAATCCCTCCAAACTATAATACCCTGTTTAAACATAGATAAAGGGCAATAAGTAAGCATAAAAACTACTTAATACCTATTACCCTTATAAATGATTAATATAAAAATTTTTAAATGAGCAACTATAAATTTAGTATTTTCAATCATAAATTATTATACCATATTTAACCCGAAATTTGGCTAAAAATAGGCTTATATTTTTCAAAAATCATGCTTGAATTTCAGGTTTGTAACTACTCTTTCGCCAATAAATGAATTAATTTTTTCAATCAGCTGCTCTGACATCATGCTCAGCTCACTTGCCCAGGTCGAACTTGTAACTGATATATATAATGTATTTCTTGTGAGTCTCTTAGGCTTTGCTCTTTTGCTTATTTCGCTACCTACGATTTCTTCCCAGCAGTTAAAAATCCTGGAGATTCTTAATTCATTCTCAATATTCAAATCCTTTATGACTTCTCCAATAACACTCTGAAAATCGCTAATTTCATCCATGCTTATATTATAATTTATATTCTTATCTTTATAAATCTAAAACTGTAACCTTATTATCCTTTATAAGTAGCTTGCTCCCAAACTCCAGGTCCAGTTTATCCAGGTAGCTCATATTAGTAGCAGTCACAAAGGTCTGAAATTTATCTCCTATTGCCTTTACAAGCAGTTTTTTTCTTTCTATATCAAACTCTGAAAACACATCATCAAGAAGCAGGACAGGGTCTTTATTTATCTTTTTCCTCAATACGCCAAGCTCGCAGAGCTTCAAACTTATAGAAGCAGCTCTTTGCTGTCCCTGAGAACCAAAAAATCTTATGTTCTTGCCATCAAGCAAAATTACAAAATCATCCCTGTGGGGCCCTATTGTTGTAGTCTTGTATTGCATATCCTTTTCTCTATTTTCTTTTAATTTACTGTAAAATATTTCTTTTAAATCCTGCTCGCAAGAATTCCCATTGGCTCCATCAGACTGGCTGAGATGATTTAAGGAACTATTCTGCTTCTCGTCTCTATCCCAGCTATATATATAAAAAATATCTATACTTCCTCCTTTAAAAAAGCTTCTCATATAACTCTTAAATTCATCCTTTAGCTCGTTTAACAAATTGCGCCTTTTTTTTATAATGCCAATGCCATACCTTACAATATTGTCGTCCCATATCCCCATTGTCGGGTTATCTTCCCTGCCAATTCCCCCGCTCATACTTTTTATTAGGCTGCTTCTCTGGGCAAGTATTTTTTGATACTGCAGCCTCTGTCTATAATAGCTGCTGTCAATTTTTTCGAGAACATCATCAAGGAAATTTCTTCTTTCGTATGGGCCCGATTTTATTATTCTAAGGTCATCAGGAGAAAATATAACCGAGGGCAGAATTGATGTAAAATCTGATTTTTTTCTCTGGCTGGTCTTATTAACTTTGATTTTTGTATTGCTGCTGTCCCCTTTTCGCAGTTCTATTTCTATAAAACAGTCTTCTCCTTCATCTTTATCCGGACCAATCAGTGCTTTTATAATGGAAAAATCACTATCCCAGTTGATAATCTCGTCCTGGACATATGTTTTATGAGATTTTCCTGTAGACAAATAGTAAACCGACTCAAGTAAATTTGTTTTACCGTTACCATTATTTCCCAGTATCAATATGGTATTTTTATCAAAATCCAGATTGACCTGGTTATAATTTCTGTAATTTCTTAATTCTAATTTCTTTAGATACACTGCAAGTACTCTATTAGTTTATTTTCACAATTTCACGGTATTTTTATCTTATAATAAATTCCTGACTTTTAACATAACTGTACGTATGAAAACAGTACAATTTTAGAGAGGGATAAGATGATTCTAAAATAAATAATTAATGAATAGATACCTTTATACCTAATGGAAGCGTTTCATAAAGCCACCTGGCATCCTCCAGTGCCAGCCTTATGCAGCCATGGCTTGCGGGACTGCCGAGCTTATTATATTCTTCTTCAATCATCTGGTTATTTTTATCAAAAGGAACACTATGAAATAAGTACTCATTGTAAAATCTTACCCAGTAATAGGCTCCCACATTATATTTTTGCGACCAGAAATAATCACCTTTTTGAGAAGTTGCAAACTCCCCTAAAGGCGTTGGTTTCTCTTCGGTTCCTCCTGAACATATCATCTCTTTTAAAAGTTCGTCTCTGTAAAATACAAATGTTTTCTGTTCCAGGAGGTCTACCTCAATCCTGAAATCATCGCTTCTGCTGAAATCAACGCTGCTTTCTTCAACCGGGGTAGAGGAAGCGTTTTCTTCTTTCATATTTTCATTATTAACTGCATCAGGCTTACTTTGTTCATCCATATCTTCTGAATTATTATTGGTCACTAATTCTTCCTGCTCTATTTCTCCCTGCTCATCTTCAATAATTATCTCATCTTCAACGGGACTCTGATTCCCGATAAACCCATTTAAATATGAGACATATGTTTTATCAATGCTGCCTTTGCTTTTAACTGTATTAATGATATCCACAGGCACCTCATCTATACCGCTAACCTCTGTGATAACCAGATAGTTATTCGATATCCCATCCATAAGTCCGCACGATATACAATTAATAGCAATAAAAGTAAAAAATAGAAATATAGATACTGCTGCAACTAATATATTAATATTCTTCTTAAAGAACTTGAACAAAAACATTCTCCAATCTGTCATATGCTATAATCCACCTCAGAAAACCCGACCAGATAAATAATGCTTTTTTAAGATTATATAATAATAAAATCTAAAATACATAACCGATATATTAAAACAGATAATAAACAAAAATAAAAGTGCAGTAACTCAATAGAATGAAGACGACACTCTTAGAAAAAGTGTTATAATGTACAATCATCAAGTAAAAATTTAGAGTCTTTTTAAAAAATGGGAAAAAATATAGTCAAAGCAAACGGCAGAACCGAGCCGTACGATGAAGAAAAAATAAATTTATCTTTAATAAAAGCAGGTGCTTCACCCGAGTTGGCCACTCAAACCACTAAAGCCATAAATAAGGAAATAAAAAATAATATGAGCACTAATCAGATATATAATAAAGCCTTGAGTCATCTAAAAAAAATTGAACCCGGAGTTGCACTTAGATACTCCCTTAAAAGAGCCGTAATGGACATGGGTCCGGATGGATTTGTTTTTGAAGAGTACATGGCCAAAATCCTGAGGGAATATGGATATACTACAGAAGTTGGGCAGTTTGTAAAGGGCTATTGTGTGGAACACGAAGTGGATATAGTAGCAAAAAAAGAAGGAAAAATTTATCTTATTGAATGCAAGTATCATAATTCGCTGGGGATAAAGTCAGACGTAAAAACAGCACTCTATGTAAACAGCAGATTCATAGATATAGAAAAAGCCTACATAGAAAAAAATAACCTCTCCTATGACCCAATAGAAGCAATGCTCGTCACAAACACCAAATGCACCTCAGATGCATTGCAATATGCCAGATGCGTGGGGTTAAAAATACTGGCATGGGAGTGCCCGGAAGTAGAAAACCTCCAGTATTTTATTGAAGGTAAAAAGCTTTACCCTGTAAATATTCTTTCTACAATTAATTCAAAGCAAAAGGAAAAACTTTTTGATTCCAATATTATTTTAGTAAAAGAGCTTTTAGAGCTTAAAATAGATCATTTAACAAAACTTTTATCAATAAACTACAGAAATGCAGAGAAGATTATAAATGAAATAAAACTAATAATGTAGTAAAGCATTAATTTAGCATTAGACTTTAGAATAAAATTATTCCAAAAATATTCCTAGTCCTGCCTGTTAAACAGGAAAGCTCCCATTATGCTTAATAACACAACAAGCACTATTAGAACCAGGATATCCAGCCAGAGGGGGTATAACTGCAAACCTGGATCACTCAGGAGCACATATCTCATAGCATCAATTCCATATGAGAGTGGATTTATTTTAGCTACAATACTCATCCATTTCACTGTTTGATTTAAAGGGAAAATCGCACCGGAAAGAAAAAACATTGGCATAAGCAAAAAATTAGTAATTACCTGAAAAGCCTGCATGGATTTTATCACGGAAGCAAGTAAAATGCCCATGGTAGAAATAGTCATTGAAATAAGAAACATAATACCCAGCACTTTAAAGAATATTACAAAAGTAACCGGTATATTAAGCAGCGGGGCAAACAGCAATATAATTGAGCCCTGGAACATCGCTATGGTAGAACCTCCCAGAAGCTTTCCCACAACAATCGAGGTTCTGGAAATAGGCGCTACAAGAATTTCTCTTAAAAACCCAAATTCCCTATCCCATACAATTGACATGGCGCTAAAAAAAGAAGTAAAAAGCACTGTCATCCCTACAATACCGGGGAACATAAAATTTAGAAAATTCTCTCCCCCTCCTCCTCCAAAGACACTAAAAGAGCTTGCAAGACCCGTCCCGAGGACAAACAAAAAAAGGATTGGCTGGGCAAACGAGCCTATTACTCTCGGCTTGTCTCTGAAATATCTTTTTACATCCCTCAACCAGACTGTATATACTCCAACCAGTTCCTTATTCAATGCCTCCTCGCTCTCATCCTCATTCTTGCATCATCCCTCGAACTTGCGTTCTCTTCTCTTATCTCTCTTCCGGTAAGGTCAAGGAATACATCATTCAGGGTTGGCTTTCTTGCAGTTATAGATAAAATCTTAACCGGGCTGTCTTTAATCAGTTTTGGGATAAACCTTGAGCTATCTTTAACTTCAAATCTTATTACCCCTTCCTCTTCATCATCGGCTTCAATACCCGTTATATCCTTTACATAACCTTTAAACCTGGCACTGTCCTCGGATTGTATTGTTACAACATCTCCACCAATTTTATTTTTAAGATTATCAGGACTGTCAAGAGCAATAATTTTACCCCTGTCTATTATTGCTATTCTGTCACATATTTCTGTTTCTTCCATGTAATGAGAAGTTAAAAATATCGTAATCTTCTTACTTTTTTTCAACCTTACAATGTAGTCCCATATTTTGTTCCTTGTCTGCGGGTCCAGTCCCAGGGTCGGCTCATCCAGGAAAAGCACTTTTGGATAGTGGAGAAGACCCCTTGCAATTTCAAGCCTCCTCCTCATACCTCCTGAATAGGTCATAACCAGATTATTTTTCCTATCGGTCAGGTTTACCATTTCAAGAACTTCCTCTGCTCTACTTTTAAGAGCGTTTCGCGGAATATTATAAAGAAGACCATGAAAATGCAGGTTCTCGAGAGCAGTCAGCCTGTCATCAAGGCTGGGGTCCTGGAACACCATACCTATGCAGTTCCTTATTTTATTTCTATCCGTTGACACATCATAACCATTTACGATAATACTGCCCGAAGTCTTTGACAAAAGGGTGCAAATCATATTTATCGTAGTGGTTTTACCTGCACCATTTGGTCCCAGGAAACCAAAAATCTCATCTTCCTTTACGGAGAAGGAAATATTATCTACAGCCCTTAACCCCTTAAAATCTTTTACCAGATTTTCAACTTCTATAATATTATTATTCTTTTTTTTATTATCCAATTTAAACTATCTTTCTAACAACTATACCGTGGAACCATACCATAATTTTATTATATTTTATTATATGTTAAATATAATCTTTTCCGTCTCCAGTGAAATAGAAATACAAAACATAAAAGCAAATATCCTGAACAAAAGTAAATATTTTTATTAAACTCAATAAATTTTATTAGAAATAGATATATTGTCAATATTTATATACTTCTCTGGCTTTTATCCGTAATTATTAATAAAAAAGTTTAAGAAAATAAAGAGGCAAGGGCAATAAAACAAAGATATTAAAAAAAAATTGACTCCAGGCAAATTCAAATATCAATTTGATTGATGCTATAAAAATTAATTAGAAGTTTAATTAGAAATTACCTCTGAACTCTTCCCGAGGCATCTCCTCCCATTAATTTCTCTACTTCTGAAACCGATACCCTGTTGAAGTCTCCAGATATTGAGTGTTTAAGGCAACTGGCAGCAACCGCAAACTCAAGTGCCTGCTTTGTATTGTCATAAGCATTCAAGCCATATATCAACCCGGCAGCAAACGAGTCGCCGCCGCCAACTCTGTCTACTATATCTCTAATTTCATATTTCCTGCTTAAGTAAAAACCCTTTCTGTCATTAATGCAAGCCGACCAACCATTTATATCAGCACTCGTACTTTCCCTTAAGGTTATCGCTATGGCTTTTAGGCTGGGATATATTTCTAAAACTTTATTGCTCAGCTTTTCATACTTATTTACATCAAGAACTCCACTCTCCACATCAACATCAACCTTTATCCCAAGAGATTTCTGACAGTCTTCCTCATTTGCAATCCCATAATCCACATATTTTACCAGTTCGGGCATTACTTCGGTAGCTGCCTTTCCATATTTCCAGAGTTTACCCCTGTAATTAAAGTCACATGATATAGTTATCCCTTTTTCTTTTGCTTTTTTTACCGCCTCAAAAGAAAGATTCATAGCAGTTTCGGATATAGCAGGAGTTATACCTGTAATATGAAACCATTCCGCATCGGAAAAGACATTATCCCAGTCTATATCACCGGGTTTTGCTATCGATATCGCCGAATAGCTTCTGTCATAAACTACAACCGAGGGGCGCTGGTTTGCCCCACTTTCCATATAGTAAGTGCCCATTCTCCCGCTGTTACGAATTATAAGAGAGGTATCAACACCCCATCGCTTCAACTCACCTTCGCAGGAATTCCCAATCATATTATCCGGCAGTGCCGTGCAAAAACCAACATTGAATCCAAAGTTCGCAAGGGAAATGGCTACATTCGCTTCACCGCCGCCAAAAGTCGCTTCCAGCAGGGGTGACTGGAAAAGCCTCTCGGTACCAGGGGATTTTAACCTCAGCATTATCTCTCCAAAAGTTATTACTCTTTTATTTTTCATTTAATCACCCTTCTATTTCTGTAAAAGATGTACGGCAAAACCACCTATCTCACCTTCAAGATATACAGCAACCGGTTTCTCTTCAGTTCCTTTCCTTGTGCTCCAGTCAGTTTTATGGCCTCTTTTTTCAAGATAATATGCTGCTCTTGATATATTGTTTGTTTTAATTGCAATATGTCCCATATTACCGGGCCCGTTAGACTTATTTACTTCTATCCCATTTCCCGAAAAAATAGAGGAGTTACCCTCTCTCACTGTAAACCCGAAAACATCCGAAAAAATATTAGCAACAGCCAGTGATTTATCTCTGTTCTCTGCATTGATTCCAATATGGGCGAGCTCAAATCCAAGTAATATATTAATGGATTCCTTAACAATACCGGTTATCTTATCGAAATTTTTATTATTAATATCAGAACTTGAGCATAACCAGCTTCCCCCTACAGAATGTATATAGGGTTTATCAGCAAAATCTGCCAGGTTCTTAAGACTCACTCCGCCGGTTGGCATAAACTGGACCATCCGATATGGGCCATAAAGTGCTTCACAGCCTTTTACGCCGCCAAAGATACCACCGGGGAAAAACTTCAATACAGTGAGATTATACTTCAGGGCCTGCGCCACTTCAGTTGGAGTAACAACACCCGGCGTGACCACTATATCTTTCTTCTGACACCATTCAACAATATCCGGGTCAAGTCCCGGCGATACAATAAATTTAGCCCCTGCGCTTACAGATTCTTTAGCTTTTTCTACTGAAAGAACCGTGCCGGCACCTACCAGCATATCCGGAAAAGCTTCCCTGACTTTTTTTATTGATTTTATGCCTTCCTCTGTACGCATGGTGATTTCCATAACATTAAGACCACCGTCTATCAATGCTTTTGCCGCAGGTACAGCCAGTTCCGGGTCATCTATAACTACGACCGGAATCAATCCAATGTTCCCTATCTCTTTCAGAATATCTCCCATTAATCCTCCCTAAAATTTATAAACTCGATATTAAGACTGTGTTTAAAATAAAAAACTGAATTTCATCTCATCTTTTCTTTATCGCTGCTATTGCTCTATTTTTATAGATGAAAAACCCTATATTTTACTTTTAAAACATTGTCTATAATTTAGCTAACCACTCAACCAGGCAATTACCTTGCCAGCCAGCCACCGTCCACAGCAATGGTATATCCATTTACATAATTTGAAGCTTCAGATGAAAGAAATACCGCGATTCCTGCTAAGTCTTCCGGTAGTCCCCATCTTCCAGCCGGAATCCTATCAAGTATGGCTTTATTTCTTTCTTTATCCTCTCTTAATGCTTTTGTATTATTGGTAACCATATATCCGGGGGCAATTGCATTAACATTTATATTATATTTTGCCCACTCGTTCGCCAGAGCTCTCGTTATTCCCATAACAGCACTCTTGCTTGCGGTGTATGAAGGGACCCTTATTCCACCCTGGAATGACAGCATTGAAGCAACACTAATTATTTTACCACCTGTATTTTGCTTGACAAACTGTCTGGCAACAGCCTGTGAGAAAAAGAATACCGTCTTTGCGTTTATACTTAGAACATCATCCCAGTCTTTCTCTGTGAAATTTATTGCGTCTTCCCTTCTTATAATCCCGGCATTGTTTATCAAAATATCTACCTTGCCGTATTCTTCTACAGTTTTCTCTATTATGCCCTCAATTGGTTCTATGGTTGACAGGTCTGCCTTTACTTCCAGGAACTTTCTTCCCAGTGCCTCAACTTCTTTTTTGGTTTCTTCCGCACCTGATTTGGTTACACCCGCAATATCTGCACCTGCCTCTGCCAGACCATTTATCATGCCCCTGCCAAGACCGGTGCTGCTTCCCGTCACTATGGCAACTTTTCCTTTTAGATTAAATTTATCCAGAATCATAAATGTTCATCCTTCCTTACTTGCAAAAATTATTTCATATCTCTAATATCAACAGCATCCATATCCGTGAATGTCTGATTCTCTCCTACCATGCCCCATATAAACGAATATGCGCTTGTCCCGCATCCAGAATGAATGGACCAGCTCGGAGATATTACAGCCTGTTCATTTTTCAAAATAATATGCCTTGTTTCGTCTGGTTCCCCCATGTAATGAAATATCCTGGCATCTTCGGGTACATCAAAATATGCGTATACTTCCATTCTTCTTACATGTGTATGACAGGGCATTGTATTCCAGACATTTCCCAGTGCCATTTGCGTAAGCCCCATACATAGCTGGCAGCTCTCAACAACACCCGGCTGGATGTACTGATTTATTACCCTTTTGTTGCTGTTCTCATCGCTTCCCATAGGAACCTTATTGGCTTTGCTTATATCTATATGAACTGTATTAAGCTCTTTATGTGCCGGAGCGCTTAAAGCATAAAACCTTGCCGGTTTTCCAGGGTCGCTGCTTTCAAATATTACTTCTTTCGTTCCCCTGCTTACATAAAGCCCATCTCTCGGATTCATTTCATATTTTTTTCCATCAGCAGAAATACTTCCCTTCTGCCCCATGTTGATTACTCCCAGCTCCCTTCTTTCAAGGAAGTAATCCGTTCCAAGATTATGCATGATATCCAGATCCTGACCCAGCTCGATTGCTTTTCCGGTCGGTACGATTCCCATTACGATAATTCTATCGATATGACTGTAAACTCTTTTAATCTCTCCATCTACAAATAAGTCCTCTATCAAAAATTCTTCTCTCAGTCTCTCTGTTGTGTAATGTTTTGCATCCTTTGAATTTGACGGTTCTCTGATTTCCATTTTTTTCTCCTATCCTTTTTATTTAATTTAATATTCTATTAATTTTATTGTTCTTTGCTTTCCCCTCTTCTTCTCAAACTTTTACCGTTACAGCAAAGAATCAAATACAAATATTAGTATCTTAAGTCAATCACTTCATACAAATCCTCAACGTCCTGCCTGACCATTCCGGTTATAATATACACATCTTTTAGCCTAGGCTACCCAAAAAATAAACCCGGCAGCCATGTTGAAAGAGCCGGAATGAAAGTGACCAGCAGTAAAATTGTAAAATTACAGGCTAAATAAGGTAACGCGCCCTTAAATATATCCACAATATCCATCTTGGAAATTTTTGCAGCTGCATTCAAACACATTCCAACCGGTGGCGTAACCAGACCTATTGCTGTTCCAACTATCATTATTGCTCCAAATTGAAGCGCGCTTACTCCCAGCCCTTCCATTACCGGTAATAATATCGGTACCACAAGCAGTAGAGCCGGTGTAACATCAATAAATGTCCCTATAATCAGGATAATAATATCAAGCAATAATAAAATCCAGACCCTGTGCACCTGCAAACCCAGGAAATAAGCAGCAATATTCTGGGGCACTTGTTCTATTGCCAGAATCCAGGAAAAAATCATTGAAAATCCAATTATAATCATAACACTGCTTGATGATAGAAAAGCTCTCTTAACAGCGCCAAGAACTGATTTCCACTTTAATTCCCTGTACAATAAAAACCCCAGTAACAGAGCATATAAAGCTGCAACTCCTGCGACTTCAGTCGGCGTGGCAACGCCAAATGATATTGCCAGAACAATTACAACAGGCATAAGTACCGCAAGTGTTCCATCTCTCATGGTATGGCCAAAATGTTTCTTATCAAAAGGTGTATATTCCGGATGGTAGTGCCTCTTTCTTGAAATAATCCAGACCAGAACAGTCTGGGTTACTCCAACCAGAATTCCCGGTATTGCTCCAGCCAGGAATAGAGCTCCCACCGATTCCCCTGATATCATAGCATACATAAGCATTGGTATGCTGGGTGGAATGACCATCCCTATAGTAGATGAAGCAACCGTAATACCAACTGCTACCGGTTTTGGATATCCTTTCTCAACCATCTGGGGTATGAGTATGGAGCCAATTGCTGAAGTATCGGCTACCGAAGAACCGGAGATGCCACCAAAAATCATGCTGGCAATTACATTTACTTCCCCCAGTCCACCTCTGATTGGCCTAACTATATATCCACAAAAATTTATAATTCTTTTTGTGACTCCACCACCATTCATCAGTTCCCCTGCAAGTATGAATAAGGGAAGTGCAATCATTACAAAACTATTTGTACCTGCCCATATTCGCTGAGGAACCATTGAAATAAAACCCGGATTATATATCACAAAATATAACAAACTTGATGCACCTATGGCAAAACCAATTGGTACCCCTATGGCAGCAAGCAAAAAAAACGACCCTACTAATAGTCCTACCGACATTTAACTAATCTCCTCCTATATATTTAAATAAATCAGGATTAATTAATTTCTTTTTTGAAATTAGCAATTTTTAGTACAACTTCTCTTATCTCATATATGGCAACCATTATAAAAGATATTGTAAGCATATAATAAATAGTTGAATAATGTATCTTAAGTCCCGATGATATCTTGGCACCAACTGTTTCAATCCAGCCCACGCTTAGATATGCCGCCGCAGCCACTGTTATTACAGTAACCACACTTATAAAAATTTCAAATACTATTCCAATTTTTCGGGGTAATTTATCTATTAACAGCGATACCTTAATATGTTCATCCCACTTGATTCCCATAATAATGCCAAAATAAGTCGTTGCAATAAATAGGAAAACAATCAATTCTTCTGTCCAGTTAAACACAACGTTAAAAAGATATCTCAGGAATACTGACAATATAACAGCAACAATCATGCTGCTCATAAGAGCAATATTCCAATAAAATAAGCCCTCATCAAGACCTACGAACAACCACTTAAATATTTTTTTTAGAATTTTCAATTCTTCCCCCTGTATCACTTACCTGCTATATAAGAAAGAGAAAAGTGACTGAGCACTTTCTCTTTCTTATATAGAACAACAACCCTTATCTCACCTTATTCTCTATTGAATAGAGCTCCTCACTTTATCAAGCAGCTCCTGGGTAAACCAGCCTTCGCTAATAAAGTAGTCATATACAGGTGCGCACTTTTCAATAAATGCCTGTATGTTTTCGTCTGTAAGATAAGTAATCTCCATATTTTCTTCCATTACAGGCAGTACAGCTTCTCCTCTTTCGGTCATCAATGTGTCATTGTATTTCATCATTTCTTTTGCTGCATCGGTAACTATTTCCTGCAGATACGGCTCCAGAGACTGATACCAGTCATTACTTACAAACATTGGGTCCGGATGTATCTGGTAGTTTGCCATTGTCATATATTTCTGTACTTCATAGAATTTCTTATCATCAATATTAACCAGAGGATTCTCCTGACCATCTGCAACACCGGTCTTTAATGCCATGTACAGTTCTGCATAAGGAATTGAAACAGGATTTGCTCCCATTGCTTCCATAATCTTTATGATACTCTCTATCGGAGGAGTTCTCATTTTTAGCCCTTCAATATCTTCTGGTTTTTCGATTGGCCTTACATTATTTGTCCACTGTCTCAGACCACCTGCATCTCCTGTTGCAGGAATATAAATTCCTACTTCCAGAGCAGCTGCAGCAACCTCATCACCAATAGGTCCGCTTGCAATTGCAGTAAACTGAGCCGGGTCAGTAAACAGGAAAGGCATCATGTATACTGAAAGTTCTGTTGCGACCTCATCAAAACTTCCACCTCTTGTTGCCTGTATCGTTCCCATTTGAACCTGCTCAAGCATCTCGGCTTCAGTCCCGAGCTGGCCTGCCGGATATAATTCTACTTCTATGGCGCCTTCTGAATTCTTTTCCACCAGCTGTTCAAAAACCAGCAAAGACATATGTCTTGGTGCACTGGTTGTATGCGAATGACCTACTTTCATTGTATACGTACCTGCCGGTACTTTTTCTACTTCTTCTTCAACTTCTTCTACTACCTCTTCAGCTGCTTCTTCAACTTCCTCTACAACTTCTTCAGCTGCTTCTTCAACTTCCTCTACTGCTTCTTCAGCTGCCTGGCATCCTATAAGTGAGAAAGTTGCAACTGTCGATATACTTAAAACTAACACTACTATCCATAATAATGATTTTTTCATTTATTAATCCTTTCGTTGAAAACTATCAAACTTAAAATAATAATCTAATACTCTCTACACCACCCCCTCTCTTTAACTTTACTTTTGAAATCATCTCTGGTAAATTTCACTTGAGATTTGTTTGTGTTTT
>CAZKVH010000007.1:0-1487 GCA_964556165.1 uncultured Actinomycetota bacterium
TTTCAAGTTCCGGACAGGATGTAACTCAGGAGTATGTCGACCTTGAAAGCAGGCTCAGGAATTTCGAAGCTCAGGAGGAAGTTCTTCTTGACCTGCTGGAGCAGTCAAAGAGAGTCAGTGACATGCTGGAGGTCCAGAGAGAGCTTAGCAATGTCCGTGGAGAAATAGAAGTAATTAAGGGTAGAATGACCTACCTGGACGATCTGGTATCATTTTCTACGATAAGTGTTTATTTTCACGAACCTGAGCCAATAACTGTAGCCGGCTGGGGATTTTTGGACGCATTAAAGCGGGGCTTGAGAGGAGCTGTAAACGTTTTTAATGGTATAATGATGTTCTTGATTGCAAGTTCTCCTGTATGGATTTTTATAGGTATAGTTTTGATTATAGTATGGCAGTCTATTAGAGCAAGGAATAGAAGAAAAGCAAGAAAGGAACAGAAGTAATATGAAGAATTCGGATATATTTGGATACACACTGCTTGTATTCGGGATAGGACTTTTGGCAGGACTTCTCATAGCACCAAGAAAAGGTGAGGAAACCAGGAAGATGCTAAAGGAAAATATAGGGCAATACTACAGTAATGCATCTGAGTTTATTGCGGAAAAAGCATCGGAGATAAAAAAATACGCAGGCAAATATGAAGAAAAGGTAAGAAGAAATATTGAAGAAGCCGGATAGGAATAACGGAAGCTCTGAAATAAGAGCAAAAATGTATTAGTTATTTGATAATAATATTGGCTTTAATTTGTGTGAGGATGTTATTCCTGCCTGTCCTCAAATTCAGCTGCAGCCTGAAGTCCTTTAGCCACTTCCATGATTATTCCTTTTTTTACGTATATCGGTCTGGCTATCTGTCTCAATACTGGCAGTCTTAATGTAAGAATGCCACCGCAGATAAGGCTTATTATACCGCTTATCATGATTGTCAAAGGAGCTCCGATTCTTTCGGCTATTGCTCCTGCTGCCAGGCTACCAAAAGGTGCTATTCCCAGAAAAGCCATTGTATAAAAACTCATTACCCTGCCGCGCTTGTCATCGTCTGTAATTACCTGAAGTATGGTGTTACTTGTTGCAATTAAAGATATAAAACCAACTCCTGCTATAAGGAGTGTAATCATTGAGAGTATAAAATTCTTTGAAAATGCAAATATTATTATTATGGCACCGAACAAAAATGCCGAGGTTGCCATAATTTTTCCCAATCCCTGTGCACTTTTTCTTGAAGCGAGATATACTGCGCCAATTAAAGCCCCTATACCTGTCGAAGACATTAGAAACCCCAGGGTATCTGATGAACCTTTTAGTATGTCTTTTGCAAATACGGGCATTAAAACCGTATATTGCATTATCGCAAAGCTAAGGGCTGCAAGCAAAAGAAGCATATCTCTTATCGGAGGGAAACCAAATGAATACCTAAACCCCTCTTTTAATTCTGAAAAGACATGACTGTGGACATTTGACGATGCAGTCTTTTTTATTTTCAT
>CAZKVH010000007.1:1587-59513 GCA_964556165.1 uncultured Actinomycetota bacterium
GCAGATGAGAAACTAAGAGCTATAATTATTGGTGTCATGGTTATGGATGTATCAAGAATTGTAAATCTGGTAAGTATTGCAGAGACTAGAACCGCAAACAGGATGCCAAAAATACCCCCGGTTATACTTAATACGATACTTTCTACCAGGAACTGAATCAGTATATCTTTGTTTTTAGCCCCTGAGGCTTTTCTTATACCTATTTCTCTTGTTCTTTCAGTAACTGAAACAAGCATTATATTCATTATTCCGATGCCGCCGACAAGAAGTGATATACTTGCGATACCTGCAATAACTATGGTAAAGATGCCAGTAATTACACTTATTATTTCAAGTATCTGTGTTTGATTCCTTACACTGAAATCATCTTTTTCTCCAAATCTTATATTTCTGTATTTCCTGAGTATGGATTTTACTTCTTCACTGGCTGCGTCTATTTCTTCTTCACCTACACTCTGGGCGAGTATCATGTTATATGAGTCAATCCCGTAAAGCTTTTCCTGGGCGGTGGTTACCGGAACGCTGGTGAAGTCGTCCTGGTCATTCCCAAACATATCGGTTCCCCTCGGTTTTAGTGTCCCTATTACCTTGAAGTTTTTACCGTCTATTTTTATTATCTTTCCTATGGGGTCTATGTTATTAAATAATTTTTTAACGGTTGTCTGACCTATTACTGCCACATTTGAAGCATTTGAAACATCACTGCTGCTGTAAAACTTGCCTCTATCTATATCCATATTGTAGAGTTCTATCCCTTTTTCTGAAGATGCATATACACTTGTACGTGTACTCTTATTTGAATAAGAAACAACTGATGAGCTAAAAATAACAGGGGCGGCTTCTGTTATGAGCGTTGCCTCTCTTTTAATTGCCTCAAGGTCACCTGCATCTAATTTCGACTGCTGCCCACTTAGCATCATTTCCATTCCGGTGTCACTTCCTTCAGGGTTTCCAGGGGATATTATAATAAGATTGGAACCAATACCCTGAACACTCTCTACCACGGATTGCTGGGCACCTGTTCCAATTGACAGCATTGCCACAACAGCCCCCACACCTATGATAATCCCCAGCATGGTAAGGAAAGAGCGCGTTTTATTTAATGCTAACGCCTGGAATGCAATTTTTATATTTTCAAGAAATCTTTTCATTTTGTGTTAACCTCAGGTTTTTAATTTCTCTTCCAGCTTTGGCATCTTTTTTAATTCATCTTCTGCAAATAACTGATTTTTAACCTCTTCTTCTCCGTGGATAATGCCATCTCTTAGATAGATAATTCTATGAGTATGTTGTGCTATGCTAAGTTCGTGTGTTACGACTATTATTGTCTTACCTTCCGAGTTTAATTTTTGGAATATTGCTATAATCTCTTCGCCTGTTCTTGAATCAAGATTTCCAGTGGGTTCGTCAGCAAGTATTATGGAGGGCTGGTTAACCAGAGCTCTTGCAATTGCTACTCTTTGCCTCTCTCCCCCAGAAAGCTCGTTTGGCCTGTGTTTTATAAGCTTTGAGAGACCTACAGATTCTATGGCATCCATTATTTTCTTTTTTTTATTTCCAGTTCTTTCAGTGGAGTAAATCATAGGCAGCTCAACATTCCCATAAATATTGGTTCTGGAAAGAAGGTTAAAAGTCTGAAAAACAAAACCAACTTCCTTATTCCTGATACCGGCCAGCTGGTTATCATTAAGCTTACTTATATTTATATTATTAAGATAATAATGGCCGGATGTTGATGTATCAAGGCACCCGATAATATTCATAAGTGTCGATTTTCCTGAGCCGGAAGGTCCCATTACAGCAACGAATTCACCATTCTTTATTTCAAGATTTATGCCGCGTAGAGCATTAACTTCAATATTGCCTATTCTATAAATCTTTGTAATTTCAATTGTTTTTATAATTGGGTTATTATCTGTCATATCAGTAGAAAATTTAAAAGCCGAGCTCACCGGCAGAGGTGTAATTAATTGGAGAGACCAGTATTGTATCTCCTTCACTTAAACCTGATATTATTTCAACAAAATCATAATTGGATATTCCGGTTTTAACTTCCGTCTTTTCCGCGCTTTTATCTGTGGTGAGAACGTCAATATATGTTTTTCCATCTTCCTCATATATGGACTGTAAGGGCACATATATCACATCTTCAATGGAAGTGGTAGTTATTTCCAGGCTTGCAGAAAGACCATATAGTAGATCGGGACCGTTTTCGGTCTCTGGTTTTACTTTTATTTCAAAGGAAACCACTCCTCCAATGTTATCAGAAATAGGCGAAATTTCGGTTATTTTACCTTTGATTGTATTTTGATAATAAGCATCGAGATTTATGTCTACATCCTGACCCAGTTCAATATTAACCACATCAATTTCATTTATATCCGCTTTTATTATGAAATCTTTGCTTATTACGGAAATTGCATTCATTCCGGGGCTGGCATACTGGCCTTCTTCATAGCTTGAGGATAATACAATTCCGTCATAGGGGGCATATACTATATTTTTATCCGTATCCAGCTTGGCCATCTCAAGATTTATTTCCGATAATTTTAACTGTGATTCTGCGAGGGTTATATTTTTGGCTGCTAAACTGATCTGGGTCTGGGCAGACTGGGTACTGGAAAGATTTGACCAGTAAGTAGTTGACTGGTTTAAGAGTGTTTGTTCGTAAGAACCTTCTGCAGATTTGGATGACGATGTCCCCTGTGCTTTAGCTGACTCGTAGCTTGCAAGTGCGGCTTCAACATTGGATTCATACTGGGCAAGCTGGGTATCCATAATCATGGGGTCGCTCTGAGCTTCTGCAAGAAGTTTTTTGGAATTTTCTAAAGCTATTCTCGCACTTTCTTTTGATTTATCAGCCATATTATTTGCATTTTCCAGGGCTATGAAGGCATTTTGAGTGGATAGTTCAGCCTGTCGGGTACCTGTTTCGGAAAGCTGTAATGCAATATGGTTTGCGTCAAGTGCCTGCTGATAATTAATTCTCGCAGTGTCCAGGGAGTTTTTAGCTGAATTAAGGTTTTCCTCAGCCTGGGATATTAATAACTGCTGCTGGTTATTATCTATTTCTATCAAAACATCTCCTCTGGCAAAGGTGTCCCCTTTTTGTAGTACATGTAAGACTTCACCCGAAATGGCAGGCGAATAACTATTATTTTCACTGCTCTCTATGTTACCACTCACACTGATAGTCTGTGTTATATTACCCCGGGTAACTTCAAAGATATCCTCATTTCCAAGCAAATCGCCCGGGCTTTTACAGGAATACATGGATAGTGAGGCAATTAGAATTATTGCAAGAGCATAAATAACAATGAATAAAGATAATTTCTTTTTAAATTTTTCTTTCATTTCGTCCCTTTTATATCATTATCAATTACTGATATCAATTATTGATAGTATAATACAAAATTATATCAAGTCAAGTTTTTTACAGGGATTTTCAAAAGTACCGGCCTGTAATATAAAAAAATTAAATTTTTAACTCAGTAGAATTAAATCAGATTTTATATGATTTTTAAACAAAAATATTTAAATTATAATTTCAAAATAAAAAAAATATTAATATAATATTTTAGCTGTGTTATTGTTATATAAAAGAAAGCTGTAAAATTAGCGGGATGAAAACTAATTTGTTATTTTAAAAATGAAAGGAAATTAATAATGAGTGATGGAACCGAAATTATAGAAATCTTTGCGAGAGAAATTCTTGATTCGCGTGGGAATCCAACCGTAGAGGTTGAAACGGTTCTTGGATGTGGAGCAATAGGAAGAGCTTCGGTACCTTCAGGAGCTTCTACTGGAGCCTTTGAAGCAGTCGAGCTAAGAGATGGCGATAAGAAGCGGTATATGGGCAAGGGAACTCTAAAAGCTGTGGGGAATGTAAATTCTATAATTGCGCCTGAACTTGAAGGAATGGATTCTATATATCAGCGAGAGATAGATAGAACTATGATAGATATGGACGGTACGGAAAATAAATCCAAATTAGGTGCCAATGCCATACTCGGGGTTTCGTTATCTGTTGCAAAAGCTTCTGCTGCCGCACTTGAGCTTCCTTTATATTCTTATCTTGGAGGGGTTAACGCTCATGTACTGCCGGCGCCAATGATGAATATATTAAATGGCGGGAAGCATGCTGACAACAGTGTCGATTTGCAGGAGTTTATGGTAATGCCACTTGGCGCAACTACATTTGGCGATGCTTTAAGAATGGGCTCGGAGGTATTCCACAGTCTTAAGAGCGTACTGGGGGCTGATGGGATGAACACATCTGTGGGTGATGAAGGGGGCTTTGCTCCTGATTTAAAATCCAATGAAGATGCCATAAAATATATAGTAAGAGCGATTGAAAAAGCGGGATATAAACCCGGGAAGGATATTTTTATAGCTCTGGACCCTGCTGCTACCGAATTTTACGAAAAGGGTAAATACAATCTAAAAGGAGAAGGCAAGGTTTTTACCTCTTCGGAAATAGTTGATTATTATAAAGACTTAGCTGGTAAATATCCCATAATTTCAATAGAAGATGGAATGGCTGAAGAAGACTGGGATGGGTGGAAAGAATTAACTGAAAAAGTCGGTAAAAAAGTTCAACTTGTGGGAGATGACCTGTTTGTAACGAATACCCGGAGAATTAAGAAAGGCCTTGAACTGGGTGTTGCTAATTCTGTCTTGATAAAGGTTAACCAGATAGGAACATTATCTGAAACACTGGATGCAATTGAGATGGCGAAAACAGCAGGTTATACGGCAGTTGTTTCCCACCGGTCAGGAGAGACAGAGGACACTACTATTTCAGATATAGTTGTTGGTGTAAATGCGGGTCAGATAAAGACAGGTGCTCCTTCGAGAACGGACCGTGTTTGTAAATATAATCAGCTTCTAAGGATTGAGGAAGATCTGGGAAGTGAAGCGGAATATTTAGGAATTAAGGCTTTTTATAATTTAAAATAAAAAAAATTTGGTTTTTGCTTTTTAATTCTTTTTAAACCTGTTGCAATTAGGTTGAGAATTATAGTATATTGTAATTTATAAATTTTAATATGTTTTTTTGAAATAATTTGCAAAGTATTTGCAAAGTAAATAATAGTTTAGATAGAGAATTACTAATTTTTTTAAGTTAATAATTCCAAAACAGGGAATCCAGTTTAAAGCTGGAGCGGTCCCGCCACTGTGAATAGGGTGTGTGCTCTCTATATTCAAGCCACTGGCAGAAATTGCCGGGAAGGCAGAGAGTAAAGTCCCTTGAGCCAGGATACCTGTAAATTTCTAAATTATCTCTCTTCGGAAGAAAGAGGGAGATTTTTCATTTTTAAAAAAGCTCCCGTCTGAAGAGGCAGGGAGTTTTTTTATTATTTAAGAAAAAAGGAGAAAAAGATGGCAAAGAAAATTCGTTACGCACTCAGTATGGCAATGATTTTTATACTTGCGGTAATTCCTGCTTTTTTGTCAGGATGCAGTGGTGAAACCGGGTCAGGAACACTGGTCGAAACAATTGAGGTTATAGATGGCGAGGGTGATACGATTGAGCTGGCTTCACCTACTGAGAAAATAGTTGTTATATCACCAAGTGCGCTGGAAATAATAAGCGGCCTGGGGGCTATGGATAAAGTTGTAGAAGTTGATAATTACAGTGTAACAAGTGGAGACCCACTGGCTGAAGGTTTCGAAGGTACAGGGGACGCATTTGGGTTAAATGTAGAAAAAATTGCTGAACTGAATCCAGATCTCCTGATAGCAGTCAGCGGAGGCCCTGATGATGATTATAAGAGAATAGAGGAACTTGGAATTGAAATTTACAGGGTAACCAACATTAGCGGTATTGAAGGTGTTTATGATGAAATAAACAATATAGGTAAATTGACCGGCTTTGAAGAAGAAGGAGAAGAAGTTGTAAAAGAGCTTAAAAAAAGTGTGGACGGGATTTATAATAAGGTCAGTGATTTAGAATACGAGAGCAAGCCGGAAGTTTTTTATGAAGTATGGAATGACCCTTTGATGAGCGCCGGCGTAGATACTTTTATTAATGATTTAATAGAGACAGCCGGTGGAATAAATATTTTAACGGAAGATAATATTACTGGCTGGCCGGAATATAGCGTGGAAACATTAATAAAGAAAAATCCCGATATTATAATTGCTCCGGTAAGTCTGGCTGGAGATACTTCAGTAATACTGAATGATGAGAGGTTTTCAAGTATCAATGCAGTAATTTCAGGAAGGGTTTATGCAATCCCAGATAATCCAATTTCCCGTCCCAGCCAGAATTTAATTAAAGCTCTGGAAATGCTTTCGAAAGCATTTCATCCTGAGATTTTTGGGGAATATGAAATAGTAGAATGATATATCTTATGTTTTTTATTTATAATTTCTTAAAACTATTTCGTTAAGGAATGGCATTGTTATGACAGGAGCAGGGAAAGGTACAATAAAATATATTTTTTTATTAATGGTAGTCCTTGTTTTGCTAATAATAATTTCTGCTTCTATAGGTGCGGCAAAAGTCACTTTAAAAGATACCAGTCTTATAATGCTAAGCTTTATACCCGGGGTTAGAAATCTTATAAGTACAGACGCTATAGCACATGAGGACATTGTTATTATTTCTCAAATAAGACTGCCCCGGATAATCCTTTCTATATTCGTCGGGATGGCACTGGCAAGTTCGGGTGTTATTTTCCAGGGTTTATTTAGAAATCCTATGGCAGATCCTTATGTGATAGGTGTTTCTGCTGGAGCTGCTTTCGGGGCGACTATCGGTCTTGTTTTTGTTAACGCTCCAGGGTTATCCGGTATCTCAGCCACAGCTTTTTTTGCTCTTGCGGGTTCTATAGGAACAACTTTCCTTGTCTATAACATTGCCAGAATAAGAGGCAAGGTATCGGTTATTACACTGCTTCTATCTGGAATCGCGCTCAGCGCAATGTTGAGTGCTATGACTTATCTGATAATGATATTTAAGGTGCAGGATATGGCTAAAATAGTGTTCTGGGTTATGGGGGGTCTGACATCTGCTTCCTGGAATAATTTTTTTGTCCTGGCTCCTGTAGTCACCATACTTGTAATTTTTTCCGGTTTTTTCTCGAGAGATTTAAATATATTATCTCTCGGAGAAGAAAGGGCTATGCAATTGGGTTTACAGGCTGAAAAAGTAAAGAAGATATTGCTGGTAATGGCTTCGCTCATAGCAGCGATGGCTGTATCAATGAGTGGGATTATTGGTTTTATAGGACTTGTGACACCACATATTTTGAGGTTAATAGTGGGACCGGACCATAAGGTATTATATCCGGCATCAGCGATTGCCGGCGGGATCGTCCTTCTTTTATCAGATACTCTGGCAAGGACGATACTGATGCCCAGGGAGATTCCCGTGGGAATAATAACTTCTATTATAGGGGTCCCTTTTTTCCTTTACTTGCTGGTTAAATCAAGAAAGTATGTTTTCTAAAATCTAATTTTATTTTATTTGATTTAAAGGTTTTAGGTGATATGGAAAAAGAAAAAAGTGCACTTTCTGTAAGGAATTTAAGTTTCTCTTATAACCATAAAAAAGTTCTGGATAATATAAGTTTTAATGTGAATGAGGGCGATTTTATTTCAATTCTGGGTCCCAACGGGGCAGGAAAGAGCACCCTGGTAAATATTATAAGTAAGGTAATGGACAGCTATAATGGCGAAATTAAACTCCATGGGCAGGATATAAAAGATTTAAGCTCACTGGAAGTCGCAAAGATAGTTGGAGTTGTACCCCAGCAAACAGATCCTGGTTTTAACTTTACTGTATCAGAGATGGTTATGATGGGAAGATACAGTTATATTTCAAGATTTGAGATGGAAAGGAAGAAAGATTTTGATATGGTCAATGAATCCATGGAAAAAGCGAAGGTGTTATCCCTGGCAAAAAGGAGATTCGGGGAACTTTCAGGCGGTGAAAAGCAGAGGGTAATTATAGCTCAGGCTTTAGCCCAGGATAGCTCTATTCTAATTCTGGATGAGCCGACTTCCCATCTTGACATTAATTTTCAGATAGAATTTATGAATTTATTTATGGACCTAAATCAGAAGGAAAATAAGACGATAATAGGTATTTTTCATGATATAAATCTGGCAATACAAAATAGCAGGGAAATAATTTTGCTTAAAGAAGGCAGGATTTTTAATTATGGCAGGGTGAAAGATGTAATAAGCAGGGAAAATATAAAGAACGTCTTTGGCAGTGATGTTTTTGTTGGAGAGAATCCTGTGACCAGGAATTTTTATGTCAGCCCGATTTTTAAACTTGATAGAGACAGGGGAGCTATTGTTAGAACAGCAAAGAGACCCACGAGTGTTCATGTGATAGGTGGAGGAGGTGCAGCCACACCTGTAATTAACCTGCTTCATGGGATGGGGTATGTTGTATCATGTGGGGTAATAAACACTCTTGATACAGATATGAGTACAGCCCAGACACTCGGGATTCCTTATGTAGCGGAAGCTCCATTTTCACCAATAAGTAACGATTCACAGAGTAAAAACTTTCAGTTTATAAAGTCCAGTGATGTGGTAATACTTCCTGGAAT
Organism: uncultured Actinomycetota bacterium; assembly: GCA_964556165.1. GTDB lineage: Bacteria > Actinomycetota > Humimicrobiia > Humimicrobiales > Humimicrobiaceae > JAQVEM01. The sequence continues at coordinate 10,158 of CAZKVH010000007.1, forward strand.
TGAATTTGGGCCCGGTAATTTTTCAAATCTTTCTCTGGTTGAAGAAGCAATGAAGTTGAACAAAAAAGTCATAATCGTGGATGATAGGGAAATTAAATCTAGAGACCATACCGGAGGTAAAGCTGAAAGTCTTTATAACGAAATAATAGGGCTGGGAGCGACTGTAGTTAAGAAGGTAAATTTGATACTAAAATATTTATAATGGTGTATGGATAGAATATGGAAAAGAGTGCATCAAAATCTATTAATGTAAAAAAGCGGGCGTTTTTGTGTATCGAGCCTGAAGTAAGGTAAAAAGAACAGGCTTGCATAAGTTTTTTAGAAAAATGTGAATATGGATTTATTCAATAATATTCTGGATAATAAATAATAGAAAATTTAAGAAAGAATTGATAGGGGGCTAATTTAAATGGACAAAGGAAATACTTCCGGCAAAAAAGTAAGAAGGGGTCTTATACTTATAAATACAGGTAATGGTAAGGGTAAGACTACTGCAGCACTCGGGCTTGCTTTAAGAGCTGCAGGTAGCAATTTGAGAGTTCTGATTTTACAGTTTATAAAAGGTCCCTGGAAATCGGGTGAGGTAAAGGTTATAGAGAAATTAAAACCTCTTATAGAAATAGAACAGCTAGGCCTGGGATTTATAAGTTTCAAGGATGGCAAGCCGGTGCATGAGGAGGAGCAATTAAAAAATGCAAAAGAGTCTTTTGAATACGCCTGTGATAAGATTAACAGCAGGCAGTATGATATGGTTATACTTGATGAAATAAATAACCTGGTCAGTTATGGTCTTTTAAAAGTCAAAGATGTAATTAATCTTTTAGAAAATAAACCCGAGGAGATTTACATAGTACTGACAGGGAGAGATGCCCCTGAGGAATTTATAGATATTGCCGATACGGTAACAGAAATGAAGGAGATAAAGCATGCTTATAATAAGGGAATAATGGCAAGGAAGGGTATTGAGTACTGATATGGCCTGCTTTATTGAATTAGTTAATAGAGAATCTTTTTACCGGATTATAAAAAAAGATATGGTACATACACTCTGGCAGGATTTATGCTAGCTTTTATTAATTATTCTGGATTCGAGACCAGTGCCGGGAAATTTTACTATTTATGGAGAAAGAAAAACGGAGATACGATAGTCCTATATCTCGGTAACAATAAAAGTGATTTTAAAAGGTTTCTTGATAAAATCAGTAAAGTTTACCGCGGTACACGACAGGTTACTCTGGTCCATAAAAAATCCAGTGATATAGAGAAAGCAGTTACCGCTTATCTTGAGGGAAAGGTAAGAAAAATCGATTTCAAGCTCGAATTCTTAATCGGAACAGAGTTTCAGAAGAGAATCTGGAAGAAACTAATTTCGGTGCCCTACGGTAAAACCATTACCTACAGAGAATTGTCGGAGCTCACCGGTTATAAAAAAGCCTGGAGAGCTGCGGGGTCTGCATTAAATGGTAACCCTTTGATGCTTGCCATACCATGCCACAGGGTAATAAGAAGTGACGGCACCACCGGAAAATACAAGGGTGGCGATAAGCTAAAAAGGTTTTTGATTAATATGGAAAAGGGGTAAAATATTTAATTAAGAGGTATTTTGCAATATGGGAGGGGAATCTGAATGAGTGGATTTTTAAAGAGTTTAAAGAATTTATTTTCTTTCCAGGCAGGTGATAACAGTTATAATTTTATAACTTTTAAAGTCAGATGCAGCAAGTGTGGTGAAGTTATTGATGTAAAAGTCAGGAAAGCTGCAGATATATCCAGACTTTACGGGAGCGAGGGTCCGGAGAACGCGGAGTATTTTTTAAGAAAAGAGATACTTGGAAAGAAATGTAATAATCTTATTTATATAAAGGTTTATTTTGGGCCCGGCTTAAATGTTATATCTAAAGAAATTAGCGGCGGAGAATTTGTAGAGTAATGCTTAGATAAATGCTTTTTTTATGTTAGAATTTAAGTATTATAAAAAAAATTTTCTTAGAGGAATCTCTTTAAAATGAAATTTTCTAATGGATTAAGCGTGGTAGTCCTGGCTGCTGGCAAGGGCAAGAGAATGAAATCGGAGATTCCAAAGGTTCTGCATAATATACTGGGAAAGCCACTCTTACATTATGTATTATCTACGGTAAATGAATTAAACCCGAAGAATATCTTTGTAGTAGCAGGTTATAAAAAAGAAGCTGTAATCGACTATATTAATAATAATTTTAGTAATGTAGAAGTTATTATACAGGAAAAACAGCTTGGAACAGCAAATGCTGTTTATACAGCAAAAGATAAGAAAGATAGTTTTGGTAAATACACGCTTGTACTTTCAGCTGATACACCTCTGGTTAGCCCCGGAATTTTAAAGAAGTTAGTGGAGATCAAGGAGAGTTCAGATAGTGGGGCGAGTATTATCACCTCGATTGTTCCTGAACCCGAAGGTTATGGTAGAATAATAAAGGACAGACAGGGCAATATATTGAAAATAATGGAAGAGGCAGATGCCAGCCAGGATGAAAGAAAAGTAAATGAGATAAATTCTTCTATTTATTGTTTTGACACGGAAACACTATTTGAAAATATCGGGAAGATAAATACCTTTAATGCACAGAAGGAATACTATCTTACAGATATTATTGAGATGTTGATAAAAGAGGGCGAAAAGGTTGGTTGCCTGGAAGTGTCCGATTACATGGAGATTATGGGAGCTAATGATAGAGTCCAGCTTTCCATTCTGGAAAATTTCATGAGAAAAAAGATTAATGAAGAATTTATGAAAAATGGGGTCACCATAAGAGAACCAGAATCATGTTACATAGAGAGTGGTGTGATCATAGAAAAGGATGTTGTTATTGAACCTTACTGCTTTATTAAAGGAAAAACAAAAATAGGAAAAAATTCAGCTATAGGGCCGTTTTGCCAGATTATAGATACGATAATAGGTAAGGGGAGCAGGGTAAATTCTTCAGTAATAGTTGGCTCTCATATTGTGGATAATGGTATTATAGGACCATACAGCTATATAAATTCAGATAATGTAATAATGGATGGTGCCAGGATAAAAAAAGATATTTAAGAAAAGGCCAATTCCATATGAGGTGTTTATCGGTTATCTTATATTAAGAAGTGAATAAAAGCTTTACCGGCATTTTGATATAAAGCATTGAGAGGGAAAAAATAAATAATTAATAGCGGGAGATAAGAAAAGATATGAAAAAAGTAAAAGATAATAACAGAATGATGCTATTTTCAGGCTCATCTTATCCTGAGCTGGCAGACGAGATTGCGGAGGGACTGGGTATAAGTGCAGGAAAAGTTACCAGAACCAAGTTCAAAAACGGCGAGATTTATGTGAAATTTGATGAAAGTGTCAGAGGTGCGGAAGTTTTCGTGATACAGACATGTTGCGAGCCGGTAAATGATAATATAATGGAACTATTAATAATGATAGACGCGTTAAAGAGAGCTTCTGCAGGTGTTATAAATGCAGTCATTCCTCATTACGGATATGCACGTCAGGATAAAAAGGCAGAGGGAAGGGAACCAATAACCGCCAAATTATTTGCAGATCTGCTTTCTGTGGCAGGAATGGATAGGGCAATCCTTGTTGATTTACATTCAGCAACCATTCAGGGCTTCTTTGACGTTCCGGTGGACCATGTAACTGCAATTCCGATAATAGCAAGATATTTCGGGGAAAAAGGTATAAAAGATGGTGTGGTGGTAAGCCCTGATGTTGGTGGTGTAAAAAGAGCAAGTATTTTTGCTAAAAGGCTTCATCTTCCTCTTGCGATACTTGATAAAAGGAGACCGGCCCCCAATATGGCTGAAATAGAACATATTGTTGGAGAGGTGGAAGGTAAAGAAGCTATAATATTTGATGACATGATTGACACAGGCGGAACTCTTTTAAAGGCTATTGATATGTTGTTCAGACATAATGCTAAAAAAGTTTATGTTGGAGCGACACACCCCATTTTTTCCGGTGATATTATCGATAATTTAGAAAATTCAAAAGCAGAAGAAGTGATTGTTGTAAATACAATCCCAATAAAAAGGGTATGCAAAAAAATAAAGGTGCTTTCTATTGCTCCACTGCTTGCAAAAACAATAAAAAAAGTTTATCATTGCAAATCTGTAAGCGAATTGTTTAAGGGCGAAAATTTAGTTTAATCTGTAAATAAAAGGTAGGTGTAGAAATAAATGGATAATATTGTTCTTGAAGTAGAAAGAAGAAACGAAAAGGAAATTAAAAATAAAATATCGAGGAAGTTAAGAAATAAAAGTTACATACCTGCAGTTGTATATGGCTTGAAAAAGGAACCTGTAAGCATAAAAGTAGAGGAAAAGAAGCTCAAGGATGTTTTAAAGGGTAAGAGCATATTTAGCATGATTTTTAATTTGCAAATAGATGGTAAAAAGAAAAATGGTGATGAAGCAGTTCTAATAAAAGAGTTTCAAAGAGACCCGATTACAAGAGGTTTTTTGCACCTTGATTTTTTAAGAATACAGATGGAGAAGGAAATCGAGACCACGGTACCAATACGTATTATTAACGAGGAAATAGCGGTAGGTATAAAAGAAAAGGGTGGTGTTCTGCAGCACGGTCTTAGAGAAATTCATATTTCTTGCCTGCCGGCAGATATTCCTGATTATATTGAATATGATATTAAAGATCTTGACATGGGTTTGGCAGTTAGAGTTTCAGAGCTCAGTATTTCAGATAAGATAAAAATATTAAATGAAGCTGATGAAGTAATTGTTTCGATAATTCACCCGACCCAGCTAAAAGAAGAGGAAGTAGCTCCTGAAGAAGGTGCCGAAGAAGAGATTCCTGAACCAGAAGTAATTGGTAAGGGCAAGGAAGAGCCTGAGGAAGAAAAGGAGCCTTCAGATAGTAAAGATTCCAGGTAAAAAATAATTATTATGATCTTAATCGTTGGTCTTGGTAATCCCGGTAAAAAATATGATTTAACCAGGCATAACATAGGTTTTAAAATCGTAGATAGGTTCGTAAGCACCCTTGATGAAAGAAGAACTTACCGGAAATTTACATCAATAATCACAGAATCATCTTATGGCAATAGCAGGATAGTGGTTATAAAACCCCAGACATTTATGAATAAAAGCGGCGATGCAGTTTCTTTATGCTACAATTATTTCAAGAATCAAATAGGTTCCGTACTGGCAATACACGATGATATTGATATAAGTTTTGGAGAGATTAAGCTAAAAAAAGGTGGAAGCACAGCAGGGCACAGGGGTCTTGAGTCACTGGCTGCCAGTCTCGGAAATTTTGATTTTGACAGACTGAGATTCGGGGTAGGCAGGCCTCCTGGAGAAAAGGACCCGGCAGATTATGTACTTGAAAGATTTGGAAGGAATGAGATGGAAGAAGTTGGAATTGGACTGGAAAAATCGGTTGATATTATAAGAGATTATATATCTGAAGGCATTGAATATGCCATGAATAAATATAACTGATTCTGCCCGGTCTTAAAGTTTCTTTTTAGCTTTTTAAATTTAATTCATAACTAAAAATTATAATTTACAGGCAATAAATATAATTCATAATCCCTCTTTAAAAATATCTCGTCTTTTAGAATAATAAAACATGGGCGAGAAAGAAATTATTTATTTATTTTATAAAATTTTTTTTAATATCTATCGAAATACCGGAGATAAAGATGTTTTTGGATATTTTCTCGATTGAAAATCAGTGGCAGCAGTTTATAAAAAAATATAATAAGTTTAGAGCCGAAGGGAAAAAAGTCAAAGAATCAGGTTTTGAGAGCTTAGTTGCAGATGAAGATATCTGGTCCTTTCTGATAAGTGCTTTCTATAAACATTTTAACATGCCCGTACTTGTAGTCACTCCAACTCAGGAAAGTTCTTTAGAGCTTAGAGAGGAAATAAAATGCATCATTCCCGGTGTAGAGATATTTGAATTCCCGGGCCTCGGAAATGGTATTTTTTATAAAAATAAAATTATTCCTTCTGAAAATGTTATAAAGAGGTTGAGAGTTATAAGGTACCTGTTTGGTTTAAATAAGTGCAAGAATCCTCCTTTAATCATTGCTACAAGCAATTCTTTGCTAAATCTAATGTCTTTTTCGGGAGTTAATGAAATAAAAAATAGTATCAGGATATCAGCAGGGGAGGAATATAAAAGGGATAAATTGATTGAGGAGCTTGTCCGTTATGGTTATGAAAGAGTTCATAAAGTTTATGACTGTGGTGAATGCAGTGTTAGAGGAGAAGTCGTCGATGTATTTGATGTAACAGGTGAGCATCCTGTAAGAATAGATTTTATTGGAGATGAGGTAGAGAAGATTTATTCATACGATATACAGAGCCAGAAGGCTTTAGAACATCTGGGCGATTTATCCATATTTCCGAATAAAAATCCCTGGGAAGTAAAAGAAATGGTAAGCGATAGGAATAACAGAAAATCAGTTTCTTTTATTGATTTATTAAGCGAAATAACTTCCGAATTTTTTTTAATTCTCTGTGACCCCGTAGAGATTTACCTGAAAATAAAAAGTGATATCGATATTCTTAATAAAATTTTCAGCAGAGACAGAGACTTGCTTGTATCAGACGGCAAAATTATAAGAGATTTTTACCTTGCGGAAGAAAATTTTCTTGAGAAGGAAAACCGCTGTTATAAATTGTACATAAACTCGATGAAAAGGGGGGTTTATGGCAGAAATGAATTCGTTTTCAGCAATATTGCCAGGCAGAAAAAAAGTTATGGTAGTTCGGCTGATTTTGTATCTAACCTCAAAGAGGACATAAAGGGAAAAAGAAGAATAGTGGTTTCGATTGAAAGCGAAAAGAGAAGGGAAAAAATAGAAGAACTTCTTTTAAATAACACAATATCATATAGCTATATGAAAACCAGCGGCACTTTCAGTTATGATTTACTTAAACCAGATATTATTAACATATCTGAAAAAAGACTGCATAGAGGATACAGGTCGAAAGTTTCATCAATATATGGTGAACTTGATATTTACGAACAGATGGAGCAGCAGGAGCAAGGCGATAAAGCTGTTGCTGCAGATTATCTTGAATTTTTTAAACCCGGAGAATATGTTGTACATAAAACTCATGGCATAGGAAGGTATATCGATATTATTTCAAAACAGGTTGAAGGCTATAAGAGAGAATACTTTTTAATAGAATATGCAGGTAATGACAGACTGTATGTTCCTACCTGGCAGGCTGACCGTGTAACAAGGTATGTTGGTTCCGATAAGCCTTCAATAACATCTCTTACTTCGAAAAAATGGGAAAGTATTAAAAGAAGAGTAAGAAAGTCGGTGCATAAACTTGCTATCGACCTTGCAAGATTATATGCTGAAAGAAGTTCGATAAGCGGTTATGCTTTTCCAGCTGATAGTCCGTGGCAGAAAGAAATGGAAGATTTATTCCCCTTCAGGGAAACCACTGACCAGATTAAAGCAGTAAATTATGTAAAAAAAGCCATGAGCCGGCAGACACCAATGGACATCCTGGTGGTAGGGGATGTAGGGTTTGGCAAAACGGAAGTTGCTGTAAGGGCGGCCTTTAAAGCAATTGAAAGTGGAAAACAGGTTTTGATGCTTGTTCCAACGACAATTCTTGCAGACCAGCATTACAGTACTTTTAGCGAGAGATATAAAAATTATCCTGTTATTCTTGAAGTTTTAAGCAGGTTTAGAACCAGAAAGGAGCAGATGGATATCGTTAAAAAATTTAATGAGGGAAAAGTAGACATGTTAATCGGTACACATCGTATTCTTCAGGAAGATATAAATCCTAGAGACCCGGGTCTTATAATAGTTGATGAAGAGCAGAGATTTGGTGTTAACAGCAAAGAAAAAATAAAGTTATTGAAAACAAAAATAGATGTATTGACATTAAGTGCAACTCCCATACCAAGAACTCTGTATATGTCTTTAGCGGGCATAAAGGATATGGTGCTTATAGAGACACATCCTGAGGGAAGGAACCCTATAAAGACTTTTGTGGGGGAAACTGATTATGGTGTTATAAGCAGAGCCGTAGAAAGAGAATTAGCAAGGGGAGGGCAGGTTTACTATGTTTATAACAGGGTAATCGGCATTGAAAATAAGAAAATCCAGCTGGAGCATATGATGCCATTCGCGAAAATTGCTCTCACTCATGGTCAGATGAAAGGTGAAAGGATAGAAAGTGTAATGACTGATTTTATAAATAAAAAATATGATGTCCTTTTAACCACATCTATAATAGAGTCCGGTATGGATATTGGCAATGTAAATACATTGATTGTTGAAAATTCACATCTTTTTGGTTTATCGCAGTTATATCAGTTAAGGGGGAGAGTGGGCAGGTCTTCGGAGATAGCTTATGCTTATTTCTTCTACCCCGGCGGGAAGAGTATGAGTTTACGGGCATTTCAGAGGCTTAAGACATTGTCCGAATATACAGAGCTTGGTTCTGGCTATAACATAGCAATGAGAGATCTTGAAATAAGGGGAGCCGGGGAAATTCTGGGTGCACGGCAGCACGGGCATATGAACAGTGTTGGTTTTAATATGTATTGTCAGATAATAAAAGAAGAAGTAGAGAAGCTTCAGGGTCTGGAAGTAGAGGAAGATATCGATGTTCAGATAGATTTGCCGGTCAGCGCTTATATCCCCAGGAGCTATATCAGAAATGAAAAAGATAGAATAAATGTTTATAAAATATTAGGTAATGCTAAAAGCATTGACGAGATAGATAAAATTAAAAAAGAGGTAATCTCAAGGTATAAAGATGCTCCTAAAGTTGTGGATAATCTTGTAAATATTGCTAAAATAAAGTATTTGCTAAAAAAGGCAGGGGTAGAAAAGCTCGTATTTTCAGATGGTGTTGGGATATATCTTAAGAAAGTATATATGACACAGGCTAAAGCTGAAAAAATGGCTGAAGAAAATGAAGATTTGTCATACGAACCGATTCTTAAAAGAGTGGTAATAAAAAAAGCTGGCGAAAATATTAATTTAGGTTTAGTTTTAAAAAAGCTAAATGATATAATAAGTTTTATGTAATTTCATTAGTAGAAAGGGTGTTATTTGAAAATAAGATTAAGGAAGAGTTATATCTATATAATCATACCAGTTGTGGTTATCCTGATTGCACTATCTGTTTATTTTTTTGTTTTCTACAATAAGACAGTAGCTGTAGTTGACGGAATGAAAATAAAGGAAAAAGAAGTAGGTGTTTATGTTGAATTTTTAAAAAAGCAGGATACAACAGGCGAGATTGGGTCAGATGAAGAGCAATTGAAAACACTGGAATCAAGTATAATTGATTCACTGATTGTAATTAAATTACTTGAAAGGTATGCAGAAGAAAATGACCTGGCTGTTACCAATGAAGAAGTGGATGAACAAATGAATTCAATAGTGGAAAGTTATTCATCAGAGGAAGAATTTGAGAAATCTCTGAAAGAAAACGGTATAAGTAAGGAATTTCTGGAAACGGAACTCAGAGGACAATTATTGAGAACCAGGATTTATACAGAAGTTACTTCTGATATTGCTGTTACAGAAGATGAATCGGAACAATTTTATGAGGATAACAGGGAGACTATGTTTTTAGTTCCTGAAAGCGTAAAAGCAGGTCATATCCTGGCTATGTTCCCCTGGCTAATAGATGGCACCGAAGAGACCGAAGAGGGAAAGTTAGAAGCAAGGGATAAAATAGAAATAGTTGAGGGAAAGTTAAAAGACGGAGAAAATTTTGAAGAATTAGCGCGCCAGTATTCGGATGATGGAGCTACTGCTGAAAATGGTGGAGATCTGGGCTATATAAGTGAAGGTCAGATGGTTGAAGAGTTTGAAAAGGCATTGTTTTCTCTGGATATGGGAGAAGTAAGTGATATTGTTGAGACCGAGTATGGATTTCACATTATAAAGGCATATGAAATGAGAGATGAGTATATCCAGGAATTTGAGGAGGTAAAAGAAAATATCAGTGCATATCTTTTGAGCTTATATAAAGAAAACAAATGGAATGATTTTATTTATTCTTTGATTGAGTCAGCAGACATAGAATATCTTACCGAAGCAGAAGGTACTTTGAATAGTTCCGAAACCGGAGAAGAGAGCGAATGAAATTTAAACTTGATACTGCCAGTCTTAAAAATTTAGATAAAATAAATGAAAGTGATAAGCTTTTCTATATTCTATTGGGTGTTATAGAAAAGCTAAGGTCACCGGAGGGATGCATGTGGGACAGAGAACAAAATCACAGGACTATAAAGAAAAATCTTATAGAAGAGACCTATGAAGCTGTTGAGAGCATAGATAACAGCGATTTCGATGGTTTAAAGGAAGAACTCGGAGATTTGCTACTTCAGATAGTTTTTCACAGCCAGATTGCTGCTGAAAATAAAGAGTTCGACATAAGCGAAGTTTTGCGTGGTATCATAAATAAACTTGTAAGAAGGCATCCGCATGTATTTGAAGGGCTTGTTTTAAAGAGCAGCAAGGAAATACTTGCGAACTGGGAAGTCATTAAAAAAAGCGAGAAAAAGAGTAAGTCTGATAAAGCTGACTCTGTGTTTAGCGGAATTCCAAAATCACTACCTGCCCTTCATTTTGCTCACGAGATCCAGACCAGAGCTTCAAGGCTGGGATTTGACTGGAATGATGGAATCAGTGTTTTTAAGAAGCTTGAGGAGGAGTTAGCAGAACTTAAGGAAGAAGTAAAAAAAGGCAGTAAGGGCAATATTTCAGATGAAATAGGTGATGTTATTTTTACAATAGTAAATTTTTCAAGGCATACAGGTGTTGATTGTGAAGAAAGTTTATATGATGCAAGCAAGAGATTTATAAAAAGGTTTGATTTTATGGAAAGATACGCAGAAGAAAAAAAATTAGATTTTAAAAAATTATCAATTGAAGAAAAAGATAAGCTCTGGGAAATTGCAAAGAGAGAGATAGTATGAAGAAAACAAAGATAATTTGTACCATTGGACCGGCAAGCAAAGACAAGAAGATTCTAAAGAGTATGATAAAGGGTGGGATGGATATAGCGCGAATAAATACTTCTCATAGCGATTCAGCAGAAGTTGTTGAGATAGTTGAGGAAATAAGAAAAATTTCAAAGGAATACAAAAAAAATACTGCAATAATGCTGGATCTGCAGGGTCCAAAAATCAGAGTAAGCAGGCTGGATAGTGAGCTGAATATATGCAAAAAACAGAAAGTCATTTTTACTTCAGACGCTAATTATCATCTGGATTACTCAAAAATCGATAAAGATATTGACACAGTAATTAAAGTTACATACAGAAGGTTTATAGATGATATTAAAGTAGATGGGCGTATTTTTATTGATGACGGTCTTTTAGAGCTTAAAGTTCTTGAAATACACAAAAAGGATAAAATTGCTATCTGTGAAGTGATAACAGGAGGATTGCTTAAATCCCATAAAGGGATTAATTTACCCGGTGTTACTATAAGTACGGATTCGATTACCAGGAAGGATATGGATTTTCTTGAACTTGGCATGAAGCTTCGAGTGGATTTTATAGCTCAATCTTTTGTCAGGGATTTTAGCGATGTAGAAAAAATAAAAGAGTTAATACGCAGAAAAAAAGAGCATATAATGGTTATAGCTAAAATCGAGAAGTATGAAGCAGTTGATAATTACGACAGTATATTAAATTCAGCAGATGCCATTATGGTTGCAAGAGGAGATCTCGGAATTGAGATTGACCCTGAAGATATCCCAAATCTTCAAAAAGAGTTTGTAAAGAAAGCTAATATGGCAGCGAAGCCGGTAATAACCGCTACGCAGATGCTTGATTCTATGATGAGGAATCCAAGACCCACGAGAGCTGAAGTGAGCGATGTAGCAAATGCAATACTGGATGGTTCGGATGCAGTTATGCTGTCTGGAGAAACTGCTATTGGCAAATACCCGCTGGAGTCTTTAAAGATGATGGTTAAAATAATAAATAAGACAGAAGCATCACTAAATTATGAATTAATATCACGTAACAATGCGATTGAGAGAAAGAAATCAGGGATTTACTGTAACAATATTACAGAAGCGATAAGTTTTGCAGCAGTTGAAGTAGCTAAAATGCTTAATGCAAAGGCTATAATATCATCTACCGAATCGGGAAATACAGCAAGACAGGTTTCTAAAAATAAACCAAAGAGCATCATAATAGGAGCCAGTGCAAATGACTGGATAATAAGGCAATTAATGATAAGCTGGGGGGTAATTCCGGTTAAGACAGGAAAAGCGAAAAATATCGATACTATGATTGAGGAATCTGTAAATGTTTCAAGGAAGCTCAAATATATAGGTCCTGGAGATAAGGTAGTCATCACAGCCGGAGTATTGGTTAACAAACCGGGGAGCACAAATCTTATAAATGTTATAGAACTGGAATAAAGTTTTTTGATAGGTTTTTTTATTCTGGCAGGTTTCTTAGTCTTCAGTAAATCTTAATTTTTTAAGTAGTTTATCTTCACCTATCAATGTAAGCACATCGTCCTTTTGAAATCTGTATTTGATGTCTGGCGGAGCTAAAATCTCGTTGTTTTTCTTTTTTATGCTTATTATTGTCACTCCGTATTTGTTTCTTAAGTTTAATTCTATTAGCGTTTTTCCTATCATCAGGTCCGGTGTTGGTATCTCGATTATGCTTATGTCGGAGCTTACCTTCAGGAAATCAATAATATTTGTGCTGACCAGGCTCCTTGCCACTCTTTCACCCATATCTTTTTCAGGGTATACTATAATATCTGCACCGACTTTTGAAAGAACTCTTCCCTGTGTTCTGGTACCTGCTTTGGCAATTATTTTTTTTGCACCTTTTTCTTTAAGGAGAAGAGTTACCAGTATTGAGTTTTGAATATATTTTTCTCCGATACAAACAATTGCTGCTTCGTAGTCAGGGATGCCCATTGATTCCAGTATATCTGCATCTGTAGCATCGCATTTTACAACATCGGCTATTTGCTCGGAAACTCGCTGAATTCTGTCTTCGGACTGGTCTATTCCGACCACGCTATGACCGCATTCTGTCAGGGTTCCTGCTACACTTGCCCCAAATCTCCCCAGACCTATTACTAAAAATTGTTTCTTCATTTTTTTATCCTATTGTTATACTTTCTTCCGGATATGTAATTTTATTAATAGCACCTCTAATGGCAATTGCCAGTGATAGGGTACTTATGCCAATTCTACCAATAAACATTGTTAGTATCAATATGAGTTTGCTTGGTATAGAAAGGGCTGATGTAATTCCGGTGGTGAGACCGACTGTACCGAATGCTGATACAACTTCAAATAAAACTTCTTTTAGCGAAATTCTTTCAAATGCCAGTATTCCTATTGTTGATATTATGATTAATACAATCGCAACAGTAGTAAGGGTCAGAGCTCTGTAAATAAGGCTCGGGGGAAGTTTTCTTTTAAACAATGTAACTTCGCTTCTACCTCTAAGGGACCTTAAGCCTGCAGCAGCTATAGTGGCAAAAGTCGTTGTTTTAATACCGCCGCCGGTACCGCCTGGAGAAGCTCCTATGAACATCAGAAATATTATGACAAGAGCAGTAGCAGGATTTAACCTGCCAATATTCATTGTATTAAAGCCGGCTGTTCTTGCTGTGATAGACTGAAAGAAGCTTGCCAGGATTTTAGTTGATAACGGCTTGTTTCCTATGGATTCCGGGTTAGCAAATTCAAGTAGTAAGAACAAAGCAGCTCCTGATAAAATAAGAATTGCAGTGATAGATAATACTACCTTAGTATGCAGGGATAGATGCCTGATTCTTCTGAAGGAAATTATTTCTGAGATTACAGGGAAACCAATTCCTCCCAGCACTATTAAGAGCATAAATATAATGTTTAGCGGAATGTAGGAACTGAAACCTTCCAGGCTATTTGAATATAAAGAGAAACCTGCATTATTAAAGGCACTTATAGTATGGAAAAGGCTAAAAGTCATGGATGTTTTAAAGGTGTAAAGGTATTTAAAATGAAAAATAACAGTCATAATGATAAACCCTATAAATTCTATGGTAAAAGTTGTGCCTGCTATTACCATAAAAAATCTGGAGGCGCTAAATGGTTGAGCGGAACCAAAACTTGCGTTGATATAGAATTTATCTTTTATATGTATTTTTCTACCGAGTATTAAACCAAAGATAGACCCTATGGTCATAATACCTAATCCGCCAATCTGTATCAGGATGAGTATAACTATTTTACCCAGGTCGGTAAAAAAAGTAGGAGTATCCTGGACTATTAATCCTGTTACGCAAACAGCAGAAGTTGCAGTAAAGAGAGCGTCCACATAATGGATGCGTCCGCTGCTGGTCATCTGCGGTATCATGAGGATGAGAGAACCAATTATTATGGTAATAGCAAAACCAAGCAGTACCTGCTTTGCTATTTTATTTTGAGTTCTGGAAGAAAATAGAGGTATTTCTTTCATTATTTAAATTTAATTGTTTTTTTGAGTTTTAATCATCTGGCAATATTCAATATATAAATTGATATTTTAGTGGAGTTGGCAATGAAAGGCAATAACATTATTTTTTTGGGTTGATTTGTGGGATATTAACAAAATCTACAAATACTGGTATTATTCTTTAGAATATATTCTTATAAAGAATTAATTTTTTTTGGCGTCTGTAGTTATAAAAGTTTTATAGTTTGAATTTAATGTAATAAAAAAGTAGAAAAAAAATAAAATGGATGATGAAGTAAAAATAGCCAGTAAATTATCCAGAAAAGCCAAAATAAATATTTTAATTATTGTTTTTTTGCTTTTTATAGCGGTTGCAGTATTGACTTCTATTAACCAGATAAAAGATGTTATTGAGAAGAGAGAAAAGCTTGTAGAACTCAGAGAGAAATTAAACTGGTACAGAAATGAGAATATTGGACTTTTGGCTCTTGAAAAAAGCCTTTACGAAGAAGAAACCATAGAAGCTGAAGCGAGAAAACAATTTAACATGACCTCTGGTGATGAAACCAATGTTTCTATAATAAATGAGGAGGATAATTCTGTAGCAGGGTCCAGGAATGGCAACAATGCTTCTAAAGAAAGCGAATATTCAGGTTATGATCTCTGGGAAAATATAAAGGCCTTTTATAATAATGAAATAAGAGATGCTGATTAAAGGTAAGGAAATAAAAAGATAAAACAATTACTTATTAAAAAAATATATCCAATAATAATTATTCTGGATGAAACTTGCAGCTATTGATATAGGCACAAACTCCACAAGATTACTTATTGATGATTACAGTAATGGTAAGTTCCTTGCCCTTGAAAGAAAAATGGAAATAACTCGCCTGGGTAAGAATCTTGAAAGGGATAATAACATTTCTGAAGATTCTGCTAAAAGGACATTGGATACGCTTGTGGCATACATGGAATTAATAAAAAATCACAGTGTAAAAAAATACAGAGCTGTCGGGACAAGCGCTTTAAGAAAAGCATCAAATGGCAAAGAATTTGTATTAATGGTGGAGAGAGAGTTAGGATTAAAAGTTGATGTTATAGATGAGGATGAAGAGGCGCGCTTGAGCTATTATGGAGCAGTCAGGAACATAAATCTGAATAATAGCAGCGATCCAGACAGGGTCTTAAAGATTCTGGTTATGGATATCGGGGGAGGAAGCAGTGAGTTTATGCTTGGTGATGCAGACTGCCTTATGGATTTTGTCAGCAGTATAGATATAGGCTGTGTTAATGTGAGCGAGAAATTTATTGGCTCAGATGTCCCTGATGCAGGTGATTTGGGTAAGATGCATCATTACGTAAACAGGAAAATTAGTAGCGTTATCAATAAGATAAAAGATTCTAAACCGGGAATGGTGATAGGAGTAGCCGGGACAATAACCACTATTGCTGCAGTTGATTTAGGACTGGATGTTTATGACAGTGAGAGGATAAACAGGTATATCTTAAGTCTGGAAAGGATTGAGGAGATATATAATTATCTATGTGGGTTGAATCTGGAAGACAGAAAGAAAGTGTCAGGAATTAATCCCGGGAGAGCAGATATAATTATCGGTGGCACAGCAATTCTAGTAGAAGTGCTGAAGCTCCTAAATTACAGGTATATTAATGTCAGTGAGAGAGATATTTTAGACGGTATTATTTACACTATGGTTGATTTTTGATAATATAATTCAGCAATTTTGTTGGATGCCCGAGTGGCGGAATTGGTAGACGCAACGGACTTAAAATCCGTTGAGGTTTTACCTCGTGCCGGTTCGATTCCGGCCTCGGGCACCATATTGAGACCTATATTGATATACTTATAAATAAATAATTTATAGTTCGAACCCTCCCTCTCCAGCCAGGATTTATCAAAACATCAAATTACTATATAATCATATTTTGGAGATATGAATGTATAGAATTAATAAATATTACTCTAAACGTGCTCAAGAATACGAACAGATATATCAAAGAGATGACCCCATAAGACAAAATGAACTGAATAAGATTGCAGAAGAAATAAAGAAAATATTTTATAATAAAAATGTTCTCGAAGTTGCCTGTGGAACAGGTTTTTGGACAGTCTTTCTATCTGAAACAGCAAACAAAATTGTAGCCACTGATAACAGTGAAGAAGTTTTAAAAAACTATTATTCTGAAGAAGAGCTTGTAAAAATTTTTAGCAGAAGCGGAAAACTTTTAGATATTCATTTTGGTAATTATTTCTGGTATATATACTACGAAGTGAAATGATTGTAATTGTTTTTATTAAATCTATATTAAAACTCCTCCGGGGGCATATATCCAGTGAAGAATAAAGTCTTATTGTCGAAATCAAAATTAGGATGTTTATTTCATAACACCTGGTTTTTCTTTTATAATTGGGGTTACACCCGCAGCATCTGTTACAATAGTTGAAACTTTGTCTGAATCAACAATAAACTTAACATTTTCCTTGAGAGCTGATTCAACTGTTTCAAGCTTTTTTAAAATCTGTGCATTTCCAATAAAATATTTATTCGCAGATTCATTAACAACTTTTATTCTGTCTGCATCAGCATTGGCAACGATTTTTATAGCTTCAGCCTTTCCTTCAGATGACAATATTAATCCTTGTTTTATTCCTTCGGCTTTTTTTATCTCAGCTCTTTTTTCACCATCAGCTTTTGTTTCTGTTGCGGTTGCAAAGTCCCTTGCTGCAATTTTTTCCTGTTCAGCTTTTACTACATTATTCATAGATGCCTGTACGTCTGCAGGCGGCTCTATTTTCTGGATTTCACATCTTAGCACTTCTACGCCATAACTTGCTGTCTCCTTATCAAGAACTGTTTCGACCTTTTGATTGATTGAAGACCTATTTTCATTAGCATCTGTTAGGGTCATGTTACCAATTACTGCCCTTAATGTTGTTCTGGCAAGGCTGGTAAGCTGTGATCTGTGATCGTCAACATTATAAATGCTTGCTTTAACATCATTTACCTTGTAATAAATGACTGCATCTACTTCGGCATTTAATTTATCCTGGGTTATAACCATTTGAGGCGGGATATCTACCATCTGTTCGGTAATATTCACTTTATACATCTTCTCAAATAGAGGTATTATCCAGGTTAAACCGGAATCTTTTGTCCTCATGTATTTACCAAATCTTTCAACTATGCCTTTTTGTGTAGGTCTTACTGTTCTAAAACCTGAGAAGATATAAAACAGGAAGCCAACTACTGCTGCAACTATGCCTGCAGTCAATAAAACTGGTGAAGTACCTAGAATACCAGACACCAGGATTACTATACCCGCTATGAAAAAAATAATACTAAAAATAGCCATTTTTTATCCTTTCTTTTAAATTAAGTAAAAAAACATATACTTTTAAATCATTCTATAAGAAAAACACTGAAAATAAAAATTTTATTTATATGAACAGATTTTTCAAATCATTTAATTCTTTAAAAATTTGGTTCGAAATTTCACAGCCAGGGCCAGTCAGGAATTAAAAATATTATTTAAAATTCTAATTTTTTAAATTTGTTATTTCTTTATAATCGATTAGAATATTAATAACATTTTAAAAACATAAATGTAGATTTTATGGTTAAGATTTAGTGGATAATCGTGTCAGTGCAATGCTATTTTATTTGTTTAATTAAATTAAAATTTTTAAGAAGGACTAAAAATGAGCAAATATTATCCAGAGTCAAAGGTTGAACTTAGAGGATTTATAGCAAAACATTATGATACGTTGCTTAATGTCGCAACATTTGGCAGGTACTCTGTTGCTATCAGGAGAGTAATTATGTTGATGAAAATAGAACCTGACCATAAAATTATTGATTTTGGAGCAGGGACCGGTAGAAACGCCTGCTTAATGATGGAACATCTTTCTGGGAATGGTGAATTGCTGGGGCTTGATATTTCCGAAGATATGATTGTTCAATTCAATAGAAATTGTTCAGGTTTTCCCAATGCCAGGGTGATTAATAAGAGGATTGACCAGGAACTGGAGTATAAGGAATTCTTTGACAGGGCTTTTATTTCTTTTGTTTTGCATGGGTTTCCCCAGGAGGCAAGGAAGCAAATTATCAGGAATGCTTTTAAGGCATTAAAAAAAGGCGGTGAATTTTTTATACTGGATTACAATGAATTCTCACTCAGGGATATGCCTTTTTATTTAAGAATTCCTTTTAAATCCATAGAATGCCCCTATGCTTTCGATTTTATTGAAAGGGATTGGGAAAATATACTATCCGGAGAAGGATTTGGTAATTTTGAAGAATACCTGTTTTTTAAGGATTATATAAGATTATTAAAAGCCGAGAAAGTATTGTGACGATTTATTATATTAATATAAGAGGTAATTTTTATAGAAGCTTTTATAATCAATTTAGAATTAAAATTTAAGATTATAATTATTACAGGCGAATTGCACGGGTATCTTTATTGTAATAGATAACAGAATCTTCGATATAAATTTTTTTTAAACACATACCCCAGGAAAAATAATTGAAGTAGCGAATATATATAATTGATAAAATATTTATATAATCTTTTTGGCCGGAGGTTAAAATGTATATAAATAAAATAGCAAAAAAGGTAGTATTAATATTGATGGCTTTATTTATTTCTGCTATTTGTATTAGTAGCTGCTCGACAGCAGATAAAACTCTTACAGAAGAAAACAATGGTGACATCTTAAAATTAAAAACAGATGATGTTATAGAAATAAAGTTAGAATCCAATCCTACCACTGGCTACAGCTGGTTTGTAGGTGATGGATTAGATGAAACTATTGTATCTGTTAGTGACCCGGAATTTATAGAGTTTAAAGAAGATGAAGAACTTGTTGGAGCCGGAGGGTATGAAATATTTTCCCTAAAAGCTATATCTGAAGGCAGAATAGAACTTATATTAAATTATAAAAGACCCTGGGAAGAAGGAGAGGAGCCCATAGATACTTTTGAGTTAACAATTTCAGTTGAGTAATTAATATTTAAATTAATTTCCTGAAAATTGATTTGAAATTCATTTTTTATTTTTTAGCATTAGATTCTTTAGCTTTAACCTCTTTTTTAGCTTTTTCTTTTTTTACTGAGGTTATTTTTTTAAGAATCTTTGAGGCTTTATCAAGGTCTTCTACGTATCTTGTATTATCAGAGGTGCCAAAGGGCTTTGCACCGCGGTGATATTTAGTATCGGAAAAGGTCAATTTTTTAAAATCACCGGTGTCTCTTATAAAATCGGAAGGCAACATTTTTAAAAGATTTACAGTGCTGATATGCCATGTTTTGAATTTTAAGTCTTTGCTGTTAAGATTTTTTAGAGAATTTATCTCTTTTATTTTTTTATTAATTTTGCCTAATATTTTTTCGTCCATCTTTTATTCCTGTATTTTTTTAATCAATTACTGACCTTGCTCAGCTTAATTTTATCATATTATATAACTATTATGAAAAAGAGTTTTAAGTAAATAACAATATTTTTATCTCCAGTAAAAAATAAAAAAAAGAGAGACCACAGTAATAATAATAGCCTGTTTGATATTTGTTTTTAGGTTTGTTATATATTTTTGTTTTTTTTAATTATACTATAAAACAATAATAAAAAGTGATAATATTTGTATGTAAAGAAAATTACAAAAGTAAAGGAGTTCTGGTATGAAGATTGAAAGCCCGGCTTTTAAAAACGATAAATTAATTCCACCAAAATACACATGTGATGGCGAAGATATTAATCCTGCCTTAATTATAAGTGACGTACCGCAGAATGCTAAAAGCATGGTTTTAATCGTTGATGACCCTGATGCTCCCGCGGGGACATGGATACACTGGACGGTCTGGAATATAGATCCTGAGGTCAGGGAAATTCCCGAGAATAGCTGTCCCCGGGATGGTATAGAAGGTATAACAGATTCGGGTAAGTCCAGATATGGGGGCCCCTGCCCGCCTTCTGGTACCCACCGCTATTTTTTTAAGATTTATGCTTTAAGCACTTTACTTAACCTCGGTAATTCTGCCAGGTCAACTGATGTCGAACGTGAGATGGAGGGGAATATCCTTGCCAGGGCGCAGCTTGTTGGATTATACAAGCGTATATAATTTATCTGGTTTAAACCTAACTGAAAAATGTAACAGGAATAAATCTCCACATTAAAGTGATTCATTCATTTTCTTTGCTCCAGTAGTCAGGAGTTCAAAAATAGCATTGTAAGCTTCTGTATTTTTACAGAAAACTTTAAAAGCAGTTTTACCTGTTGTTTTGTTTTTATACTAAATTTTTTGTAAATATAAATTTTTCAATTTGCTGGTAAAATAATATAAAGATAAAGCATATTCCATTAAATATGACAGGGTTAATTAAGAAAATTAACTGTTTTAAAAATCGGCTTTATCTTTCAGATTGAATCCCGGTTAATTAAAATTTAGTTGAGCCAGATATGAAAAAATTAAGGGCTTTTAAAAAATATAAGTATATTGAACACCCTTCTGATACCGGCATAGAGTTTTCTGGTAATACACTGGAAGAGCTTTTTTCTAACGCTGCTGCCGGGATGTTTTCAATTATCTGCGATTTAAGATTAATTAAACCAGAAGAAACAAGAGTGATTAAAATATCCAGGAAGGGTATCGAATATGAGGACCTGATTGTATTATGGCTGGAGCGCTTACTTTACCTCCATGAAGTTGAAAGTATGTTATTTTCCAGATTTGAAGTTAAAAAAATAGTAGAAAATAGTAATAACATTATGCTGGATGCAAGAATTTATGGCGAGAGAATAGATTTTAACAGACATGAAATAAAGATAGCTATTAAAGCTCCTACTTATCATACACTTGGCATAGAAAAAGATAGTATAAAAAATAGCTGGCAGGGAAGGATTATTTTTGATGTATAGGAGAGGAGGGATTTAAGATGAATGAATATAAAATCAATAAAATAAGTGATTACAAATGGGAAATAGAAAAAGATGAAAAATATGGTATGAGGGTACCTGGAATAATTTTTGCCAATAAAGAACTTCTTGACCATGCAGTGAGAGAGAAAACTATAGATCAGGTTATGAATGTCGCCACACTCCCCGGGATTTTAAAAGCTTCTTTTGCTATGCCTGATATACATTATGGTTATGGTTTCCCCATAGGAGGTGTTGCTGCATTTGGTGAGGAAGGGGGAGTTATTTCACCAGGCGGAGTTGGTTTTGATATATCCTGTGGAGTAAGGATTCTTCGCAGCAATCTTGATATCAAAGATGTTAAAAATAAGCTGGAAGATATAATGGGAATATTATCTATGAGTGTGCCAAAAGGAGTTGGCAGCAAGGGAAAAATCAGATTATCTAAGAGTGAGTTAACAAGGTTAATAGTAGAAGGAGTTAACTGGGCGATTAAAAATGGATATGGCTGGGAAGAAGATAAATTTTTTATAGAGGAGAAAGGGCAGATGGAAGATACCAACCCGGATTATGTAAGTAGCGAGGCTATGGAAAGAGGTTTAAGCCAGGTGGGAACCCTTGGTTCGGGAAATCATTTTCTGGAGATTCAGGTAGTTGATACAATATATGATAAAGCAGCAGCGGAGGCTATGGGACTTAATGAGGGTCAGATAGCTATTATGATACATTCAGGTTCCAGGGGGTTCGGTCACCAGATATGCAGTGATTATATAAGGGTGATGCAGAAAACTGCCGCGGAATATGGCATAAAGCTCCCTGACAGGCAGCTGGCATGTGCTCCTCTTGATTCTCCTGAAAGTAAAAGATATTACAGAGCAATGAATTGTGCTGCTAATTATGCTATGGTAAATAGACAGTGCCTCGCAAACTGGGCAAGAGAAGCTCTGGAGAAATTTTTCAAGAAATCTCAGGAGAAGTTGGGACTTAATATTGTATATGATGTATCTCATAATATAGCAAAATTTGAGGAATATAATATTGATGGTGAAGTTAAGAAGGTTTGCGTGCACAGAAAGGGTGCCACAAGGTCTTTTCCACCCGGGCACAGGGATATCCCCGGGCAATATAAGAGTATCGGTCAGCCTGTTTTAATTCCCGGAGATATGGGAACGTATTCTTATATTCTCGTGGGGACTGAAAAAGCTATGGATGAGAGTTTCGGTTCTACATGTCACGGAGCAGGAAGGCTTATGAGCAGAACAAAGGCAAAGAAAAGCGTTCAGGGCAGTGAACTTAAAAAAGAACTTTTTGATGATAAAGGAATCGTAGTTATGGCAGGTAGCATGGCCGGCTTAGCGGAAGAAGCACCCCTTGCCTATAAGGATGTAAACGAGGTAGTGGATATCGCCCATAATGCTGGCCTGTCAAAAAAGGCAGTTCGGCTAAGACCCCTTGGCGTTTTAAAGGGTTAAATAATCTAATCGTTTTTAACAGA
Source organism: uncultured Actinomycetota bacterium (assembly GCA_964556165.1). GTDB lineage: Bacteria > Actinomycetota > Humimicrobiia > Humimicrobiales > Humimicrobiaceae > JAQVEM01. The sequence continues at coordinate 33,027 of CAZKVH010000007.1, forward strand.
AAACTACAGCTAAAATGCAGCGTAAGAATTAATTCCGTAACAGAATGATTAAACATCTTATTTACCTTTTTTTGAGATTGATGATTTAATTTTTATTAGTTAGCAGGATTCTATTGAATAAAAGTAAAAATAAAAGTAATTGAAAATACATTAATTCTTTTATTTAAAATAGAATATTATTATAATGTATACAACGCAGAGATTATTATTTTATATATACCTTAGAATAACCGGAAAATATGACATATTTTTTTAATAGTTTTTAAATTGTAAATCTATCTTTATTTTTTAAAGCAGGCTTCAGGGTTTATGATGAAAAAGATAGTCTTTTTTAATACAAAGGGCGGTACAGGTAAAACGACCATCTGCTATAACTTCGGCTGGTACCTGGCCAGGGAAAAGAGTAAAAAAATACTTTTTATGGATTTTGACCCCCAGATTAATCTTGCGCAGGCTTTCGGTATAGAGCAGGAGGAGGATAAAAAGAATCTTGATACCCTTGTAGTTGATTATTTAAAAGGAAGGGATATAAATTTAAAGGATTATATTACAAAAATCAGCAGCAATATCGATTTGTTACCGGCTTCTAACAATATTTCACTTATTGAGGAGTATCTTACAGACTATATGATAAAAAAGTCCCTGGATGGTGGGAAAGCTTATAAGGCGTTCCAGAGGAATCTAATAATAAAATACATATTTGAAAAAAATATCAAAGATGATAATTATGATTATGTGCTTATAGATTCGCAGCCTAATTTTTCTCTTCTTTCGACTACGTCGATTATATATACACAAAATGTTATTATTATCATAAAACCGGAATTGTTCTCTATTCTGGATATTGATTATCTAAAAAAAATAATGAAGAATCTGGAAAATAAGTATGATATAAGCATAAGAATTGCAGGAATAGTTATAAATGCTTTTGAGAAAAGGAGCAAACTTCCAGAGCAGATGGTAGATATCCTTTACAAAAAATACGGTAAAAGTTTAACTATATTTAATCAGAAAATAAGATATCTTGTAAATTATCAAAAATCTATATCGCTAAAAAAAGAGCCAGTTTTCATATCTTATCCGAATACAGAAGCGTCAAAGGATATTATAAAGTTGTTCTCACAAATTGAGAAGAAAATAAACTATATAAACTAAGAAATTTTATTCAAAAGGAGGAAAGAGATGGTTTTTTCAGGCAGAGAGCCGGAGGAGAAAGGATTAACAGAAGAAGAACCGAGAACGTTATTGACAATTGTAGGTAATAAGGCAAGAGTAGAAGGTAAGCTTGATGTATCTCAATCCATAGAGATTGCATGCGAAGTGGTCGGCGAATTAATAGTTGATGGTAAGATGGTGATTCAGAAAGAGGGTTCAGTCAGTGCCGATGTCAACACCACGGACGCTACAATAATAGGAAAATTCGAGGGCAATTTAAAAGGTACCGGCAAAGTTGAAATTACTGAAACGGGCATAGTCAGCGGCAATATAAAGACTGATTCACTGGTTATAAATGAAGGCGGTATCTTTAGCGGCAAGGTGACAAGATTAACCCAGCAGGAAGAGAAGGGCAAGAAAAAGTCAAAATCCAGGTTGAAAGGGGAAGGTTCTAAAGGTGCTATAGAATCAGAAGAAAAAAATCTGGAAGAGGAATTTGAACTTGGAGATATAAATGGGGATATGAAATTATAATTCTATCTATGATATTTATAAATTGTCTGGACCTTAGTATTCCAGCATTTTCCTTGGTTTTATTCTGATATGTGAAACAATGCTTTTATTGCTTGTTTCAAATATTTCTTTATTATCGGTGATAATATGCTTCCCTTTAAAAAGACCTCCATCTTCTATGTTAAGGCAGGTATTCATCTGGATAATGTTGCCAGATAACTTACCTGTAGAAGTGATTCTTACTGCTCCTGATAAAATTATATTCCCGGAAAAGTTACCTTCAATTAATACATTTCTTGTTTTAATGTTTGCTCTTACAACTCCTTCTTTACCGATAACAACTTCCTTTCTGGATACAATTTCACCTGAGAATATACCATCTATTTTTATAGGCATGGGAGAGTAGATTTTGCCTTCTATTTTTGTTTCTGGAGAAATGATATTATAATCATTCTCTTTTTTATTGTCCCGGGGTTTAGCAAAAAACATATCTTTTTACAACTGGCTTTTTAGATATTAAATTTTTTTTAAAGTCTATTTTATTTTCTACGATTTAAAAAACAGCATTCGGAAACGAAACTTAATAAATTATTTTTATTTAATCATTATATATTTTAGCTTAAAAAGCAACAGAGTAATCCAGGCAAAAAACAATTGATAATTAAGCTAAAATAATTATTCTGTGATAAAATTTCAGATATAATATCCGCATGTTGTTTGATATCAGATAATGTATTTTACCGGGCAAATACGGATTGGCTGTTACCAGAATCTTATTTTAATTTCACCGGGAATAAAAGAAATATTTTTGGAATATAGATAGTATGGATAGTTCTGAAAAGAAAAATGATGCTGGCAGTAATCAGTTCAAAAATGTTTATGCTCTTGGAGCGGTAAGCCTCTTTAATGATATATCATCAGAAATGATATATCCTCTTATTCCATCATTTATAAAATCAGTTCTGGGCCTGGGACCTTCATTTCTTGGAGTGCTGGAGGGAATAGCTGAGAGCACAAACAGCATACTTAAGCTTTTTTCTGGCTACTTCTCTGATAAAATAAAGAAAAGGAAGCCTTTTGCAGTTGCCGGTTATACGCTATCAAATTTATTGAGGCCTTTTATTGGATTTGCAGGGTCGTGGGGGATGCTGCTTTTTCTGAGGTTCTCCGATAGGATCGGAAAGGGCATAAGGACGTCTCCGAGGGATGCGATGATAGCCAGTTTCTCACCGCCCGAAAGAAGGGGTTTCGCATTTGGTTTCCAGAGGGCAATGGATCATACAGGGGCAGTTCTTGGTTCGATCATTGCAAGTATTCTCCTCTATTTTTTCACGGTTGATTTAAAAAACATTTTTTTATTGTCCATAATACCCGGGTCCATAGCGGTACTCATTATGGTGTTTGGTGTAAGGGGAACGTCTATATATCAAGCTAATAAAAAATCCTATTTTGTTGATAAAGGTATATCAAAAGATGAAAATGGCACTCGTAATAAATATCCTGCAGCAAAAGATACAGCTGAAAAGAAAAGAGAGGTTCTAAAGTTTTCTGCTTTTAAGAAATTAGACAGAAGATTTATTTTATATCTTATTATTCTTATAATTTTTACTCTCGGAAATTCAACCGATGCCTTTTTGCTCTTAAGGGCATCGGAATACGGGATAGGGATAACAGTTATTCCTCTTCTATGGGCGATTTTACATATATCAAAAGCTGTTTTTAATGCTATTGGAGGTTATATTTCTGACAGAATAGGAAGAAAAATAATGATTTTGTCAGGCTGGTTTGTTTATTTTCTTACCTATGTCGGTTTTGCATATATTAATAAAGATTATATGATATATGTTTTATTTGTAGTATACGGATTGTATTTTGGTCTGACAGAAGGAGCCGAAAAGGCTCTGATAGCAGATATTATCCCCGGTAATGAACTTGGCACAGCTTACGGATTTTACAATTTGTCTCTGGGAATTGCTGCTCTTCCGGCTTCTATAATATTCGGTTTTATATGGAAAGCTTATGACTTCAGGGCTGCATTTATAACGGGTGCATTGATTTCACTGGTCGCATCCATACTGCTTGTATTCTTAAGATTGGGTAAATTAAAGGATTTATCTTCCTGATTTACAGAGCTGTTGTTTAATGTCTTAAAAAAATCTATTATTTTAGCTCATATATCAGATTTTTTTTAATAAATATAATTATTTTTAAAAAATGGTATAATAACTGTTAAAATTTTTAAAAAATCTATTATTTTTTATTTTTTTTATATTTTTATTTATTTAGAAGGTGATATTTATGGGTGGAATAGACCTATTTACCGAGTTTTCGCAAAAGGCAGGTACCAGAATTGACCCCAGAGATATAAAAATAGATGATACTACTTTAAGAGATGGGGAGCAGACAGCAGGAGTTGTGTTTGCAAATGAAGAAAAAATACATATAGCAAAGATGCTGGACAAAATAGGAGTTCATCAGATAGAAGCAGGAATACCCGCTATGGGGGGAGATGAAAAAGAAGCAGTTAAAAAAATTGCATCACTTGGTCTTGGCTGCAGCATACTTGGATGGAACAGAGCGGTTAAGAAAGATATAGATGCTTCCGTAGAATGCGGTGTTGATGCTGTTGCTATCTCTATATCCTCTTCTGATATACATATTGAGCATAAGCTTAGAAAGAGCAGGGAATGGGTCCTGGAAAGCGTTAAAACCTCCGTGGATTATGCCAAGGGATTCAATCTTTATGTTTCGGTAAATGCAGAAGATTCTTCGCGCTCCGATATGGAGTTTCTTTTATCATTTGCAAGGACTGCCAGAGACGCAGGTGCAGACAGGCTGAGATATTGTGATACCCTGGGGCTTCTTGACCCTTTTGAAACATTTATAAGGGTTAAAACAATAATAGACATAACCGGAATAGATATTGAGATGCATACACATAATGATTTTGGGATGGCAATAGCAAATGCCATAGCCGGTATCAAAGCAGGTGCAACCTATGTCAATACTACTGTAAACGGGCTCGGGGAAAGAGCAGGAAATGCTGCGTTTGAGGAACTGGTTATGGCTCTGAAATATATCGAAGGAGTTGATATGGGATTTAATACAAATCATTTCAGAGCACTTTCAGAATATGTTGCCGGTGCTTCAAATAGAATACTTCCAACGTGGAAACCTATTGTTGGCGGGAATTTATTTGTTTATGAGGCCGAGAGCAAAGCTTCAGGAATACTTGTAAACCCTCAAACTTATGAGTTGTTCAGCAACAAAGATGTTGGCATGGAGCGCAAAGTAATACTGGGGAAATATTCAGGAGCGAATACCGTAATTTATAAACTAAATACACTGGGCATTAAAGTAAACCATAAAGAAGCAGAAGAACTTGCGGAGATAATAAGTAATAAAGCAGTGGCTCTCAAGAGGGCTCTCTTCGATAGTGAAATTGTTGATACTTACAAATCCTATAAAAGCAAGACAGTTGCAAAGAAAGCAAGCAGGAAGGGAGGAAAGTGATGGCAATAGCAAAAAGCGGGAAATACGTAAATATTATAGACACTACTTTGAGGAATGGAGAACAAACAGCAGGAGTAGTTTTTTCAAAGCACGAAAAAATTAGAATAGTTAACATGCTTGATGAAATAGGCATACCTGAAATTGAGATAGGTACGCCTGCACTTGGCGATTTAGAAAGAGAAATAATCAGGGAAATATTAAAGGGTGATTTTAATGCCAGGCTTTTTGTTTATTGCGAGGCAGAACCTAAAAATATTGAATACGCAGCTCAGTGCGGAGCAAAAAATATAGTTATAAATATTTCTACTTCCGATATACACATCAAAGAAAAATATAAGAAAAATAAAACATGGGTTATAAATAAGTTAAGAGAGGCAATAAAAGAGGCAAGGAAACATGGTCTTAACTTTATTATTAGTGCAGAGGATGCTACACGAACAGACCTTGAGTTCTTATTAAGATTGATAACCATTTCCGAGAAAAAGGGTGCATATAGATTCAGGATTTGTGATACTGTAAGCAGTCTTGACCCATTCAGAACTTTTTTGTATATAAATACAATCTCGAGTGCTGTCAGTGTACCAATAGAGGTTTACAACCATAATGATTTTGGTATGGCAACCGCCAATGGACTGGCGGGAATAAGAGGTGGAGCGTCAAGTCTTGTTGTGAGTGTAGGCGGACTTGGTGAAGGCACAGGCAATGCTGCGATGGAGGAAATTGTAATGGCATTAAAATATCTTGAGAATATAGAGCTGGGTATTGATACATCGAAATTCAGGGAAATTGCAGAATATGTTGCAAGGTCATCATCCCGTGCTATTCCTGTCTGGAAAGCAATTGTAGGAACAAATGTATTTGCTCATGAATCGGGAATACATGCAGATGGTATTTTAAAAAATCCAAAAAATTATGAGGTATTTAACCCGAAAGAGGTGGGGTTAACCCGGCAGCTTGTTGTGGGAAAACACTCGGGTTCGCACACAATTCTGCATAAGTTTAAAGAATTTAACATAGATATTACTGACAAACAGGCAAATGAGATACTTGCTATGGCAAGAGATATGTCTGTAGACCTTAAGAGGCCTCTTTTTGATAAGGAACTTATGTTTATATATAATGAATATACAAAGAAGAATAAAGGTAAAAAAGAAAAAAATGAAAATGAAGGATAGACTGGAGGCTTTTTGGATAAGACAATCTCAGAGAAAATTATAAGCGAGCACTCAGGCGCTGAACTTAAAGCAGGTGACATTGCTGTAGTTGATGTAGATGTCGTAATGTCCCAGGATGGGACGGGTCCTCTGGCAGTAAGCCAGCTTAAAAAAATGGGGTTCAACAGCGTCAAAAAGCCTGAAAAGTCTATTTTTTTTATCGACCACGCTTCCCCGAGCCCGAGAAAAGAGCTTTCCAACTCCCACGCTATTTTAAGAGAATTCGCTTTAGAAACAGGTGCAAGAATAAGTGATGTGGGTGAAGGAATCTGCCACCAGATTCTGGTTGAATCATATGTCTGCCCCGGGGATATCGTTATTGGAGGAGATTCTCATACCTGTACATCCGGTGCACTCGGTGCATTTGCTACTGGTATGGGCTCAACGGATATTGCGGTTGGATACGCTCTGGCTAAGACCTGGCTCATGGTTCCCCAGACTATAAAAGTAAATTTTAACGGAAGAATAAATAAAGGAGTATTTGCCAAGGACCTTATAATTTATTTGATTGGGAAAATTACATCGGATGGAGCAACTTACAGGGCTCTGGAATTCGGGGGCGAGATTTCTGATAAAATGAGTATGGATGAAAGGTTTACCATCTCGAATATGGCTGTGGAAGCGGGAGCGAAAACAGGCATTTTCCCTTCCGATGATACTACACTTGCATATTTAAAGAGTCAGGGTAGAGAAGATTGTTTCAGGAAGATGTATGCAGATAAAGGTGCAGTATATGAAAAGGTTATTGATATAGATTGCTCGGTTATAGAACCCATGGTCTCACAACCCCATACTGTTGACAATGCACTGCCGGTCAGTAGTTTGAATGAGATTAAAATCGACCAGGTGTTTATCGGAACATGCACAAATGGCAGGCTCAGCGACCTGAGGATAGCGGCCGACATACTTAAGGGAAGAAAGGTTGATAGCAATGTAAGACTGATTGTTATTCCTGCTTCGAGGGATATATACATGAAAGCCTTAAAAGAAGGGATTCTTGAAACGTTTATAGAAAGTGGTGCTGTGGTCCAGTCTCCAGGTTGTGGACCATGTGTTGGGATACATCAGGGAGTACTTGGTGATGGTGAAGTATGTCTCTCGACACAGAATAGAAACTTTAAAGGAAGAATGGGAAATCCTGAATCTTTTATATATCTGAGTTCTCCGGCTACTGCAGCATGGAGTTCGATTAAAGGTTATATAGCAGACCCGAGGGAGGTTCTGGCATATTGGTAAAGAATAAAAAAAATTCTGGAGTTTTAAGTGGAAGAAGTTTTAAATTTGGGGATGATATCTCGACTGATTTAATTGCGCCCGGAAGGTTATTCCACCTGCGGTCTAATTTACCCGAGCTGGCAAAGCACGTTCTGGAAGACGCAGACCCGGAATTCGCAGGTAAGGTAAAGCATGGGGATTTTGTTGTCGGCGGCAGAAATTTTGGTCTTGGTTCAAGCAGGGAACATGCTCCAGCAATAATGAAAATTGCAGGAGTGGGAGCAGTTCTGGCAAAATCCTTCGCCCGTATATTCTTCCGGAATTGCATAAACATAGGTCTCCCTGCGCTGATTTGCGATACTGATAAAATTGATGAAGGAGATTTACTGGAAATAAATTTAAAAGAAGGGGAGATCCATAATAAGACCAGGGATTTGAAGATAAAATTCAACCCACTGCCGGATGTAATGATAAGAATCCTTGATGATGGTGGACTGGCAGAGCATATTAAGTCAAATAAGGGGTTTAATTTATGAAACATACAGTTACATTGATACCGGGTGATGGGATAGGTCCCGAGATAGCCGAAGCTATGGTTAAGGTAGTCGAAGCAACAGGAGTGAATATAGAATGGGATGCTGTAAATGCAGGCGCAGAAGTTTACGAAAAAGAAGGGACTGTTCTGCCTGATAGCGTTATTGAATCATTAAGAAGAAATAAGGTAGGCATAAAAGGACCGATAACCACACCTGTAGGGACCGGTTTTAGAAGTGTAAATGTTGCTATGAGAAAATTATTTAATCTTTATGCATGTGTCAGGCCGTGTAAAAGTTATTACGGGGTCAAAAGTAGATACAGCGATATAGACCTTGTAATAATAAGGGAAAATACCGAAGACCTTTATGCAGGAATAGAGTTTGAGAAGGGGAAAAAAGAGACAATGGAACTCATAGATTTTATAAAAGATAAAAAAGATAATTCAATAAGAAAAGATAGTGGAATAAGCATCAAACCTATTTCTGAAGAAGGTTCCGAGAAAATAATCAGGTTTGCCTTTGAATATGCTCTGAAGAACAACAGGAGAAAGGTGACCGGTGTTCATAAGTCAAACATAATGAAATACTCTGACGGTATATTTCTGGAGGTGTTCAGGAGGATAGCATCAGAATATGGCAAGATAGAATCAGAGGACAAAATTGTAGATAATATGTGTATGCAATTAGTTCAAAAGCCAGAGCTTTATGATGTTCTGGTTTTGCCGAATTTATATGGAGATATAATCTCCGATCTTGCTGCAGGGCTGGTAGGTGGGCTGGGTGTTGCTCCAGGAGGAAATATTGGAAATGAAATTGCGTTATTCGAACCCACGCATGGAAGTGCTCCAAAATATAAGGGTCAGAATAAAGTAAATCCAACTGCAATGATGCTTTCAGCAGTTATGATGTTAAAGCATATTGGTGAGTCAGAAAGTGCAGATATATTAGAATCAGCTGTTGCGGAAAATATAAGGGAAGGAAAGTATGTAACCTATGATTTGAAACCTGATAGTGATGACCCTGATGCTGCTGGTACTTCAGAATTTGCGGAAGCTGTCTTTAGGAAAATCAAGAAGAAAATTAAATAATCCATTCAGTTAGAATGATATGCTCCGTCTTCAGTCATTACTCCATTTATAAAGACAATATCATCACTCCCGCCCTCTATTTTGTTTAAACCATAACTTTTAAGAATATAGCTGCTACTGGTGGAAGTATAATGATAGGGGACCTCCCAGAGGTCATCTGTCGGTACGCTATCCATAATCTTGCTGTCTATAAGCGCGTCAGGGTATGATGCTTCAGATGGGTAAACATACATCTCGGTGATATACAATTCCAGGGCTTTGGCTATGTTGTTCATTTCAAGCTCGGTAGCTGCTTCCCTGGCTTTATCCTTAATTATTACATAAGAAGGAATAGCAATAGCTGTAATTATTACAAGAATAATTATTACTATAAGCATTTCAACTAGAGTAAAGCCATCATCTTTTTTTACTGGATAAAAAAAATATCTCATTTACCCTTACTTATGTATTGGTCGGGATAACTGTGTCTTAAGTTAAATTATTTACAAAACTATTATACATTAAAATAGTTAATTTAAATATTCATAAAAAAATTTATAATTTCCAGCTATAAATATGTCTGTTTTTTTATTGTCTTATTAATTTTTTTGTTGCAAGAGCGGTAGAATAAAAACACTTAAAGATTTATAATTATTCAATAATATAAGTTTTTAGATTATTCACTTCCCGATGCTTTAGAACCATAAGAAAACTAAGATAATGAATAATAAAGATAGCGTTGATTTAAAAATTTTAAAAGCAATTTTTGGAATAGCAATTTCTATTGGTTCAGAGCTGGAACTTGAAAAGGTCTGTGATTTAATTGTTGATAAGGTTTTTAAAGTAATAAACTGCAACGGATGCGCTATAATTCTTATAGATGGTGAAAAGGTAAAGCTTCAGAGCGAGGTTGGCTTTGGAAATAGTATCAGGAAGGTAGAATTCACAAAGGATATGCCCCTTATAAAATACATATTGTCCACAAAGAATAAATTGTTTATAGGAAATATTGAGAATTCATATTTCAAATACAGTATTCCCAGAGGAGAAAAAACAACTTCCATGATATGCATACCTATTATAGTAAAGGGAGAGGTGAAAGGTATTATATACATTGACTCAAAGAAAACAAATGCTTTTTCAAGCAAACACGAGTATTTTTTGAATATCCTGGCGCATGAGATTTCAGTTGCCATAGAGAGGGCGTTAAATTATGAGGAGATTAAGAAGTTAACTGTAATAGACGAACTGACTGGTGTGTATAACCGGAGAAAGTTTGACATGGATTTGAAAAATACGCTGGACGAGGCAGAAAGGTATGCGAAAAGCTTATCCCTGCTTATGCTGGATGTCGATTACTTTAAAGAATATAATGATATTCACGGGCACCAGATGGGCGATATGGCTTTAAATAAAATCGGGCGAATTTTTCTTGTTAACAAAAGGAATCCTGACAGAGTGTATCGTTATGGTGGCGAAGAGTTTTCTATGATATGCAGTGAAACAAACAAAGAAAATGCAAGAATTTTTGCCGAGAGGCTCCGTGAAGTTGTAGAAAAGAGCAAGTTTGAGGGTGAGCAAATGATAAGGCCGAGAGGGACCCTTACTATAAGCATAGGAGTTTCCAGTTTCCCTTCTGATGCAACCAATATTAATGACCTCATAAAGTTTGCTGATAAAGCTCTTTATAGAGCTAAAGCTATGGGTAGGAATAAAGTAATTTCCTAGTTTTTATACATCCCATATTTTCCTGGGTTTGACAAAAGTTCCTTTTGAATCTATAGTTAGATATATCTAACAATATTAGATTAATTAAAAATGGTGGTATTGTGAAAAAATTGACCCAGAGCCTGGAAGATTATATCGAGGCTGTTTACGTAATAGGGCTTACTAATAAAGTTGTAAGAGTAAAAGAAGTTGCTGAATTCTTAAATGTAAAAACACCGTCAGTTGTTGATGCAGTAGGAAAACTTATAAATAAGGGACTTATAAATCACGAGAAATATGGATATCTGGAACTGACGGCTGAAGGATACAGACTTGCAAAAGAAGTAAACAATAAGCACGAAAAACTTTATAAGTTTTTAAAGGATATTCTTGGAGTAAGCAATTCTACTTCAAAAAAAGATGCATGCAATCTTGAGCATTATATAAGCAGCGAAGCTATGAAAAAATTGATAAAGTTCACCAGTTTTATAGATACATGCCCTGAAGGAGAGCCAGTATGGCTCAAAAATTTTAATTATTATGCAAAATACGGCCGTCACCCCAGAGGCTGTTGCAAAAAAGTTGATTCTAAATAATCAGGTAATAGAGCCAGATCTAATTTAAAAGAAATCATTGAAAAAATCTTGACAAATTTAAGTAGTCCTATTAAAGTTAGACATGCCTAATATTAATTAGTAAGGATATCGAAATGAGACCATGGGGTTTTAGAAGAAGAGTATTCGGACACAGAAGATTCAGTGACGCTGTCAGAGCGCCTGAGTCAAATATAGGCTATCTTAGTATGGCAGACGCAGTTCCAGGTAAAAAATATACGGTAGTAGGAATTAATGGAGGCTACATACTTAACTCAAGATTATGCGCAATGGGATTTGTACCGGGTGAAACATTCTATATTTCAGGTGCGTTTAGAGGTGGGTCAAGGTGCGTTGTTATAAAAGGAACAAAGTTTGCTGTCGGCAGAGGAATGGCTGAGAGAATACAGGTCAGGGAAATATAATGAAGCTTAGAGAAGTTACCATTGCTCTTTCCGGAAACCCCAATTCAGGTAAGACAACCATTTTCAATAATTTAACAGGCTTACATCAACATGTAGGGAACTACCCCGGTGTCACAGTAGAAAAAAAGACCGGTATAATAGATTACAAAGGATACAGAATAAATGTTATTGACCTTCCCGGCACCTATGGCCTAACTGCTTATTCCCAGGAAGAGATTATAGCGAGAAATATTATCATTAACGAGGCGCCTGATATAGTTGTTGATATAGTTGATTCATCAAATCTTGAGCGCAATCTCTATCTTGCAGTACAGCTAATGGAGCTTGGTACACCTCTTATCCTTGTATTTAATATGGCTGATGTAGCCTTAAAAATGGGCAGGAAAGTGAATATTAATCAGCTCTCCGGTCTTCTGGGCCTGCCGATCGTACAGACAGTAGGTTCAAAAGGAGCAGGGAAAGAGGAGATTTTAAAAGCAGTAATTGAGCTGCTGGGTGGCGAGAAAAGGAAAAAAAAAGAGATTAAATATGGCGAAGAAATAGAAAATGAAATTTTAAAAATAATATCTGCTCTGGAAAAGGAAGAAATACAAACCTTTAATTTAGGTCCAAGGTGGGTTGCAGTAAAGCTTCTCGAGCAGGACACGGAGATAATCAATGTAATAAAAGAGAGCGCAGGAGATAGATACAGCGAAGTTGAAAAGACAGTTAATGACTCAATAAGCCATATAACCACAGTGCTTGGAAGTACTCCGGAAGTAATTATAGCCAATGCAAGATATGGATTTATTAAAGGAGCTCTTCTCGGCTCATATGAGGAAGTTGAATCGGTAAAGTTAAACGGGAGCGATAAAGCTGACAGAATACTTGCCAACAGAATATTTGGGATACCGATATTTTTATTAATAATGTGGCTTGTTTTTCAGCTTGTCTTCAGTCTTGGCAAATATCCAGTGGAGTGGTTGGAATTCGGTTTTGAAAAATTAAGTGTTTTTCTTACAAACATCATTCAGAATGATTTAATAAGGTCGCTTCTGGTAGATGGCGTGGTTGGAGGTGTAGGAGGAGTAATAACTTTCACTCCTAATATAATAATGCTGTTTTTTGCCATAGCCGTACTTGAAGACTCCGGTTACATGGCAAGAGCCGCGTTTGTTATGGATAGAATAATGCATAAGATAGGCCTTCAGGGGAAGTCTTTTATTCCTTTGATTATTGGATTTGGCTGTACCGTTCCTGCTTATATGGGTTCGAGAATTCTGGAGAATAAACAGGACCGTCTGGTTACAATGCATGTAAACACCTTTATGAGCTGTGGGGCCCGTCTTCCGGTGTATATATTATTTGCCGGAGCGTTTTTCCCGGCATATGCGGGAAATGTTATATTCTCAATTTATATAATAGGTGTATTGGTGGCTATCATAATGGCAAAGTTGCTGAGAGCTACAAGGTTTAGAGGTGAATCGGGACCATTTGTAATAGAGCTTCCTGCATATCGTATGCCAACTCTAAAAGGGGTACTGATTCATACCTGGGAAAGAGTATGGGAATACATTAAAAAGGCCGGAACTGTAATTCTTGTTATATCAATTGCGATGTGGGCGCTTTTTACTTATCCGATGATTGGAAATAATTATTCGCAGGACTATGAGGCGCAAATTGAAGAGATTGAATTACTTTATCAGTCTGGCGAGATTACCATTGATGATTACGATAATGAGAAGTCAGTCATAGAGGCAAAGATGGCCGGTGAAAGACTTGCCTATTCAGCTGCTGGAAGGATAGGGCATTTTCTGGAACCTGTTTTCAGGCCACTTGGTTTTGACTGGAAAATGGCGGTGGCTACAATTGCAGGTATTGCTGCAAAAGAGGTCATTATTTCAACAATGGGTACACTTTATAGCATAGAGGATGCAGAAGGGCAGTCTGAATCTTTGAAGGTAGCCCTATATGATAATTACACACCGCTTGTCGGATATAATTTTATGTTATTTACACTACTTTATTTTCCATGCCTGGCTGCAATGGCAGTATTCAGAAAGGAAGCAGGTACAAAGGAAATGTTATTCCAGATGGGTTATACACTGTCGCTTGCCTGGGCCGTGTCTTTTATGGTGTTCCAGATAGGGAGACTTTTTAGTTAATGAAAATATAGTTGATATCCCTTAAATGTAATAAAGAGATTGGTCTATATTTCCTTAATATAATTTATACAATAGTGGATTTAATAAGCATATATTGGTAGTTTTTATGATATAATACAGAAAATAAGAAGGGCTATTGCTAAATAATGTTTAGATTCAAAATCCGCATTTTTTAGTGAGCTTATCAAGGTAAGGCAAGATTTTCTTCAAATTGCTTTATTTTTTCTTTTGTAAGAAGAGTTTTTAAAAATGAAAGGATAACAAAGTGAATAAAAGACTGTATATAGGTAATCTGGATTACTCTGTCACAGATGAAGACCTCAAGGGATTGTTTTCAGGTGAAGGAAGCGTGGTATACGCAAAAGTAATAAGGCGGCTGGATGGTAAGTCAAAAGGTTTTGGATTTGTGGAAATGGAAACAGAAGAAGAGGCCACGAAATCTATAGAAAAATTTAATCAGAGTAATTTTAAAGATAGAACCATTATAGTAAGTGAAGCAAAACCTCAAAAAAGCAGAAGCTTTGAAGGAAATTCACGTGGCGGTAACTACCGGAGTTCCTCCAGGGATGATCTTAATTCCAAGCTTAGAAAAATAAGAAGAAAATCAAGATAAGCTTTTTATCATAAAAAATAAGCATTGAGAAATAATCGTAAAAGGCATTCTTATAGTGGTTATTTTTCCGGCACCATTGGTCAAAGAAATCCGGATTATTTCCCGGGAAAATCAGTTTTTTTTAAAATAATTCAAATATTCAATTAAATGTTATCTGAACTGGTAGAAACACCGAAAAGTAGAAGGTGGTAAAAAAATGGGGAAAACTACAGAGTCAGAAAAAATAGACATACTTATGATAGACAATTATGATTCATTTACTTTTAACCTGGTTCAGTACCTTGGAATCCTGGGCGAGAATATAAAGGTTAGAAGAAATGATAAAATAACAATTGATGAAATTAAAAAGATGTCCCCTTCAAAAATAGTAATATCTCCCGGACCGGGAAGGCCTGAAGATGCAGGCATGTCAGATGAGATAATAAGGAATTTTTATACAGAAATACCCATACTGGGGGTATGCCTTGGGCACCAGTGTATTGGCGAAGTGTTCGGGGCAGAAATAATAAACTCAGGAGTTGTAATTCATGGTAAAACATCAGACATTTACCATGATGGAAGGACTATTTTTAAGGGTATCAAAAATCCTTTTGAAGCGGCAAGATATCACTCTCTTATTTTAAAGAAGGATTCTATTCCTTCATCACTTGAAATAACTGCCCGAACGGAAGATGGTATTGTAATGGGGGTAAGGCATAAAAAATACAGACTGGAAGGGATACAATTTCATCCTGAGTCTTTCCTTACTCCGGTGGGTCTTAGAATACTTAAAAATTTCATAAATTTATGAAAATTCTTTCCACAATTACAGAGATTCAACTGGAGAAAAAACCTCAGGATATTGCCTTTATATTAAAAGATTCCAGTTATCTCAGTTTTCTGGATAGCAGCATGCCCGGGAATAGATATTCAAGTTTTTCATATATTGCCTGGGAACCGGCTATTGTAATAAAAAGCAGGGGATACAAAAATGAATTCATAGATATTACTTCAGGAATCTGCTATCAATCATACAGGCATCCAATATCTTTTTTGAAAAAGAATATTAAAGATTATATTTACGGGTTTCCGGGCACCGGACAGGAAAATATAATTACGATATATATAAATATAAAGAAAGGAAGATTAATAAGAAAAATAGAAAACGGCAGAAGAGATCTTTTTAATTTTAAACTTCCTTATTTCAGGGGTGGCTTTATCGGCTATTTTTCTTATGATCTAAAAAATTATATTGAGGAGCTCTCATCCAGAGCGGTGGATGATATGGGTCTGCCAATTTTCTATTTGCTCTATTATGACAGGGCGCTTGCCTATAGTCATGAGGACGGCAGGTGGTATTACATAAAGAATTTCAAGTTAAGGAATAATTATGATAATAACAGGGAGAGCGAGGATTGGGAAACAGATAAGGGCCTGGATAGGAGAGGAGAAAATAAGTATGCAGGTTTTATAAAAAATGATTATATCGATGCTAATATTAGTAATAGAAATCTAATTAATATAGTCAGTAAGAGCCTGAAAGAATCTATAAGTGCAATAAAAAAGTCAGATAACTGTGGTGCCGAAACTGATACTAAACAAAAGATAATTGAAAAATATAGCGTAAGGAACATCCCGGCTATAAAGCTTAAGCCAGATATGACTAAAAAAAGCTATGCAGAAAAGGTAATTAAAATAAAAGAATACATCCATAATGGTGACATTTATCAGGCAAATTTTAGCCAGAGATTTGAAACAGAACTGGAAATTGAACCTATGGATTTATATTACATATTAAGGGAGAGAAACGCAGCTCCCTTTTCTGCATTCTTAAAATTTCCGGATTTCTGTGTGGGTAGTTCTTCACCTGAGAGGTTTATATTTTTAAAAGGTGATACTATAGAAACAAGGCCTATCAAAGGGACAAGACCCAGGGGAAATGATGCTGGGGATGATTTTAAAAATATGAGCGAACTTAAAAATAGTGTCAAGGATAGAGCAGAGCTGAATATGATAGTTGACTTGGAGAGGAATGATCTGGGGAAGTTTTGCTATTACGGAACGGTTATAGTATCCGAGCACGCTGTTATTGAGAGATATTCAAGGGTTTTTCACTCAGTTTCTACAGTAGTCGGCAAAGTAATGAGTGGTGTGGATATATCTATTATATTAAAATCTGCTTTTCCAGGGGGCTCTATAACAGGTGCTCCAAAGATAAGAGCAATGGAAATTATTGATGAAATGGAACCGAAAGCGAGGGGCGTATATGCAGGCTCTATAGGTTATATAGGAATTGATTCTACGACGGATTTAAATATTGTTATAAGAACATTTATTATTAAGGGAAATAAATTTTATTATAATGTAGGTGGAGGAATTGTTGAGGATTCCGTGCCTGAAGAAGAATATATTGAAACTCTGGATAAAGGTATCGCTATTGAAGATACATTAAAATTTTTTAATGGGAAAAATTTAAAAAAACTGGTAAATAAAATATAAATTTAGATTTGGGTTTAATGTGTTTAACTATGTTTTTATAAGTGGAAAGATAGCTACTAGCAGAAGTGCCAGGATATCGGTGAAAGACAGAGGATTTCTATATGGTGATGGGCTTTATGAAACTATAAGAAGTTATAAAGGCTATTTATTCATGCTTGATGAGCACATTGAGAGACTTTTTCACTCACTTATAATTTTAAAATACAAGCTTATATTTGATAAAGATTATGTAAAAGAAGCTATAGAAAATACAATAAAGAAAAATAGCCTTGATGGCAAAGATGCATATATTAAAGTAATAGTAACCAGAGGTATTCAGAGGAAGGATCTTTATTTTAACAGGGATTACAAACCTGAACTCGTAGTAATTGCTGAAAAACTCATGCCGCCTGCTTTAGAGGACTACACAAGAGGTATAAAAATTATATCTTCTTCTATAAGAAGACCGTCGATGGGGAGCCCGGTTTATGTTCATAAATTAATTAACTATTTTGAAAATGTTTATGCCAGAAATGAAGCTTATCATAATGAAGCGAAAGAAGCTGTGTTTTTAACTAAAGACCATCTAGTGCTTGAAGGTGCTTCAAGCAATTTTTTTTATGTAAAAAGAAATATAGTTTATACTCCGCCACTCACCCAGAATATTTTAGCAGGCATAACAAGAAAAGTAGTTATAGATTTATGCAGGGAAAATGGGATAAAAGTGAAGGAAAGAAGCATACATTACAGGGATTTTATAAATGCTGATGAAATATTTAAAACAAGCTCCATTGCTGGGATTGTGCCTATAAGAAAAGTAGACAGATTTAAATTGAGTGGTAAGGTTCCAGGTAATATAACTTCAAAAACTATTGAATTATTCAAGAGAAAAACTAACTTAAAGCAATATAGTTTATAAATAGAGCTATCTAAAAAAGTAAATTTTTCTTTTTTAGAAGCATGAATTAAATAAAAGGTAATAAGTATAGGGAATAAATATAATTCTAAAAAATGCTTTTTATTTACTGAGTGTTAAAACCCCAAATCCGGCAGTTGATCTCCATGATTCGTTAGTAGGGTCGTTCCATTTTGAGATACTGTCTCTTGCACCGCTTCCCTGGTCATCATTTACCTGGAGGTCAAAGCCAATAATTGTGCCATCCTGTGGCTTGAGGGTTCGATACGGTATTTTTAATTCAACTGCGTAACCATTAGCTGTAGTTTGAGCCACGCTTTCAAAACCTTCAACGCTGCCGGTAGAGCCGAAAGACTGTTTATTTTTGAAGCTAACCCTGAACTGGCCATCATCCGGCTCATAGTAAGTTGTTTTACTGTTATTCTCGTCTATGAAAACCTCAATAGTATCCTGCATATAAACTGTATCGCTTGCCTCACTTAATACGGGGTCATTTACTTCCATGTATACATAGAGCGCACTTTCATCCCAGAGAACCCGTGCCTGTGCTGTTGCTCCATTGAATACATTTTTTTCATCCTCTATGCCCTGTATGAATTTATCAACAGAAAGAGGATTGCTCTGATTGTATTCTTCATCCATGGTGCCGTCTATAACAGGTGTTCCGTAGTAAGCTGCTGCAGTGCTGGGAGCTGCTGCCAGGTTAAGTATGCCCCAGTATTTAGGTATCTCACCTGCAATATTGTTCTTATCATTCCATTTAGCAGTAACACTGTTGTTCTGAATCTGTATATCGAATCCTATTGACACACCTTCAGCGCCTTCTATATATTCAAAAGGCACGCGGGTTTCGAATATGTATCCGCTCTCAGTCTCGCCGAGAAAAGAATCCGGGGTGTTTTCCCAGTCATTATCAAGATTAAATTCTATTTTTCTGTCATTTTCATCAGGGGAATCTGACTTTTCATTTTTTTCGTCAATAAAAATCGTTATAGCATCATTTTCTCCGGGAGTTTTGTCCGGCACCTCAAGCATCAGGTATAAGTATTCATTATCCCAGAGCGTCCTGACTTCTGCTTCATTATTTTCCAGCACAGGTGGATTTTTGAGATATTCAGCTGAAAGCCAGATTTCGTCTTCTTTTCCGTCAATTTCGGCTGAGCCCTGGATTGCTTTTGCTTCATTAATTCTGGGTGCTAGTTTTCCGGGGTCCACCATTCCCCAGAAAAAAGGTTTTGGGTTTAGCTCTTCATCAAAAGGCAGTGGCCAGTCATTGCGTTCCTCGAAATAATATCTGAGCCAGGAATACTCATCTGTAAGGCCCCAGTATGTTACACTGGTTACATGCTCTTTGTATTTATTAATTATATCGAATAAATCTTTTACCCTGTGGCCCTGTTCATTAAGCAGCTCTTCACTGATGGTATCGAATGACTCATCCCTGCTGCTGTATACGGATATATCCATTTCGGTGATATGAATCTCAAGCCCCAGTTCCGAGAACTTCTGAAGTGTTTTTTCAAAATCTTCAATGGTCGGGCTTTCAAGTGAGATGTGCATCTGCATGCCGATACCGTCTATGGGCACATCTTTTTCCTGCAGTCTTTTTACCAGGTCAACAATTGCCTGACATTTATTGGCATTGGTGGTGTCAAAATCATTTAAGAATAGTTTTGCATCAGGGTCTGCCTCTCTTGCGTAACGGAATGCAAGTTCTATATATTCTTCACCCAGCACTTCAAACCAGCTGTTTCCGAGCAATCCATCAGGTTGATCTGCGTCAATTGGCTCATTTACGACATCCCAGGCATAAACCTGTCCTTTGTAGTGCTGCATAACTTCGGTGATATGGGTCTTTATACGCTCCCGGAGCTTTTCTTTTGAAACCGGCTCTCCGTCTTCAGAAAAAAACCAGTCGGGCACCTGATTATGCCATATTAATGTGTGCCCCCGCAGGGCAATTCCATTCTCTTTTGCAAATTCAGCTATTTTATCTGCGCCCCTGAAATCAAACGTTCCTTCAAGGGGATGGATTTCTTCCGGCTTCATTACATTTTCTGCTGTTATGCTGGAAAAATGCTTTTTTACAAGTTCAGCAAGCTCGGGGTCTTCAAGCTGTGAGGCCTCTACTGCTGTTCCTATATAAAAGTCATCTTTAAATACTTCTTTAAGTGATGGGATTTCTTCAGGAACTTCTTCTTCCGGAACCTCTTCTGTTACTTCCTCCTCTTCTTCTGTTGTGGAGGATTCCTCTTCTACTGAGATTCCTTCTTCTTTCCGACAGGCAGAAAGCAGCATAATTATTATCAAAAATAGAAAAATGTATTTAATTATCTTCATAACATAACCCTTCTGTAAGCACTATTATTTATTAGTATATTACAATATAGCAGTAATAAGTTCTATAGATAATTTCTCTTCTGTTTGAAATATTTAATCGAAAAAATGTATTTATGGTGTGATTTTATAATAATTTGCATTGATATAATTTATTGTTACAATAAATTTATAACTCATTTGCACTTCCAGGCATATGATATGTGTCTTGAATTATTATAAAAAATCAGAATAGCGTTAAATGACCTGGTAAAAGGAGGGTGACCAACTATGAAATACAGAACTCTGGGCAAAACAGGTTTCAGGGTATCGGAAATTTCACTGGGAACCTGGCAGCTTGGTGGGAAATGGGGTGAGAAGTTTAATTTTGACACAGCAGAAGAGATTTTAGATAAAGCAGTGGAGGGAGGCATAAACTTTATTGACACTGCAGATGTATACAATGAAGGCCAGAGCGAACAGGCAATAGGTAAATTTTTAAAGAAGGCAAAAGAGAGAATTTATGTTGCAACCAAAGCCGGGAGAAGGCTTGTGCCTCATAATAAGCAGGGGTATAACAGAAAGAACATAAATAGTTTTGTGGAGGACAGCCTGAAGAACCTTGATGTGGAAGCAATAGACCTCCTCCAGCTTCACTGCCCGCCCACAGAAGTATATGATAACCCTGAAATTTACTGGATACTTGATGAATTGATTGAAAGGGGAAAGATTCTAAATTACGGGGTAAGTGTAGAAAAAGTAGAAGAAGCTTTAAAGGCCATAGAACATCCGGGTGTGGCTACGGTACAGATAATATACAATATGTTCCGGCATAAACCTGCTGAAACTTTTTTCAGTCACGCTCACGAGAGGAACATCGGAGTTATTATAAGAGTTCCTCTGGCAAGTGGTCTTCTTACAGGTAAATTTAAGAAGGATACTGTATTTTCAAAAGGTGACCACCGGGCTTTTAACAGGGAAGGGCAGGCTTTTGATAAGGGTGAAACATTTTCCGGTGTTCCGTATGAAGCAGGCCTTGAAGCAGTAGAAGAACTTAAGAAAATATTCCCCGAAGAAAAACTCGCAGCACTTGCTCTCCGCTGGATATTAATGAACGATTATATAAGCTGCGTTATTCCCGGTGCAAGCAGGGTTTCTCAGATAGAGGATAATATAAAAGCTTCGGAGCTTCCTCCTCTGTCTGATGAGCAGATGGGGCTGGTTGATGAAGTATATCAAAAGTACATAAGAAGTTACGTCCATAATTTATGGTAAAAATTTTTTTTCGCTTGTGAAAATACTGATGTTAATATAAAGTAGTTCTCGCCTAAATATTAAGAAATAGTATTATGTTACGAAGATTGTATGAATAATTAATTCTTTAAGGTCCGGCTGGATGGTTGCAAGAGAGGGGGCAACGTAAGGTGAAACAATTTAAAAGTATTATGGATCTTATAAAGAAGAGAAGAAGCATAAGGTCTTACAAATCCCAGGAAATAAAAGAGGCAGACTTAAATTATGTTCTGGAAGCTTTCAGAAAAGCTCCATCGGCAAAAAATCTTCAACCATGGAAATTAGTTGTGGTCAAAGATAAGAAAAAAATAAATGACCTTGCTATTGCATGTAATAATCAGACTTTTCTTACAGAGGCCCCGGTGTTGGTCGTTGCGTGTGCAAAAGAAAATGAGGCATACGAATTAATGGGCGGGTATATGAACAGCTATCCCATAGATGTGGGAATAGCCATGGAGCATTTAATCCTTGCCGCGACAGAAAGAGGTCTGGGGACATGCTGGATTGGAGCTTTCAGGGAAAAACTGGTAAAGGACCTCCTTGATATTCCGGAGGGAGTGAGGGTTGTGGCCCTGACACCACTGGGAATACCTGCAGAGGAAGGTGAGATTAAAGGGCGAAAGCATATTTCAGAAATTGTCTGTTATGAAAAGTATATTGAATGAATAAAATCGCAAAAAACGAAGGTTCTATGGCGGTTGTTTTTTAAAAGAAGGCAGGATTAAAAAGATTTAAAGGCTTATATGCCAGGGTTAAATGGAAATAATTACTACTCATGTAAGTTCCGATTTTGATTCTTTTGCCGGGATGGTGGCGGCAAAAAAAATATATCCGCAGGCTAAAATAATACTTCCCACTGCAATAAATCAGAATGTAAGAAAATTTATCACTCTCTATGAAGATGAGCTCCCGCCCCTTCTTGATTCGAAGTCGGTCGACTTTTCGAAAGTAAAAAGGGTAATTGTAATAGATACAAAAATTGCTTCAAGGCTCGGGCCCACAGAAAGTACACTATCCAATAAAGGTGTGGAAGTAATAGTATACGACCACCATCAGAAATCATCCGGGGACCTGAAAGCAAATTATGACTGCTCAAAGCAGGTTGGTTCCACCACAACTATTCTTGTAGATATAATAAAAAACAAAAAAATATATATATCTCCGCTTGATGCTACTTTATTCAGTCTCGGTATTTATGAAGATACGGGTTCCTTCACCTATCCGGGCACCACCTCTGAAGACCTGGAAGCAGCTGCTTTTCTGGTTAAAAAGAAATCAAATCTTTTCGTGGTGCTTAAATTTTTAAATCTTTCTTTATCCGGAGAGCAGCATGAACTGCTTGAAAAGCTGATAATGAATAGCAGAAAGATAAAGATAAATGATACCGAAGTAATATTATCCAGTTCATCAATGCCGGAGTATGTTGAAGGTCTGTCAGTCCTGACAAGGAAATTATCGCAAATTGAAGATATAAGCATTGTAATTTGCCAGGTAAAAATGAAAGAAAAAATTTATGTAGTTGCCAGGAGCGATGATAAGGAGGTTGATGTATCAAGAATTCTAAAAACCGTCGGCGGGGGCGGCCACCCACAGGCAGCTTCAGCAGTAGTCAGTGATTTGAGTTTTGAAGAAATAGAAAAAAAATTGCTGATTTCCTTGAAGAAAAATATAAGGGAGCCATTAACAGCTAAAGATGTAATGTCTCATCCCGTAAAAGTGATAAAAGAAGATGTAAGTATTTCCAGAGTAAACGAGATACTAAAGAAATACGGTCATTCTGGAATACCTATAGTGGATAAAAATAACAATCTTGCAGGGATAATAACAAGGAAAGATGTAGATAAAGCAATAGGGCATGGATTGTCTCATGCGCCTGTAAAGGGTTTTAAATCTCACGGCGTTGTCAAAGCGAGCCCGGGTTCTACAATAGCCGAGATACAGAATCTGATGATTGAGAATGGCATTGGCAGGGTGCCGATTGTTGAAAAAAAGAAAATTGTAGGGATAGTTACAAGAAAGGACATTTTAAGATTTTTGCACGGCAGAAGCTTTGAAAATTTATGGGGTTTCTTTCCCCGGAAGGTTAAAAAAATATTGAATCCAATTTCGGACGTAGCAAAAAATTTAAAATATAATACTTTTCTTGTTGGTGGAATCGTAAGGGATGCTCTGCTGAAAATACCAAATTTTGACATAGATATCGTAGTTGAGGGCGATGGGATAAGGTTTGGCAGAGAGCTTTCAAAAAAATTTAACTGTAAACTTGAAACGCACCAGAAATTTGGGACATCAGTTATTGTTCTTGAAGATGGTCAGCACATAGATATAGCTACAGCAAGGGTCGAGTATTACAAAAGCCCGGCGGCTCTTCCTACAGTGGAATCCGGCAGCATAAGACAGGACCTTGCAAGGAGGGACTTTACCATAAATACGATGGCTCTTTCATTGAATAAGAAAAACTTTGGCGAGATTCTTGATTTTTTTGGCGGCAGAGAGGACCTCAAAAATAAGAAGGTAAAAGTTTTGCATAAGATGAGCTTTATAGAAGACCCCACCAGGATTTTCAGGGCGGTAAGATTCGAAAAAAGGCTTGGTTTTAAAATGGACAGCCAGACTGAAAAGCTGGCAAGGACCACAATAGATATGGATATAGTCTCCCGGTTAAACGGCGTTAGAATAAGAGACGAATTAATTTCAATATTTAACGAAGATAGTGCTCTGGAAGCTATAAAGAGACTTGATGAACTGGGAGCCCTCAGGAAGATAGGCATAAAAAAAAGAATAAATTCCGTATTTATAAAGAATGTGAAGAAAGTCCTGGATTGTTATGGTGAATTAAGTGAGTTTTATGCTGAGAGCAGTGAAATTGAAGAAGTTAAAAAGTGGAAGCTTCTTTTTATCCTTTTGCTAAAGGGGCTCAAGCCCAATGCTATTAAAAAATGGTGTTCTGAAATGAAAGTTAGAAATAAGGACGCGAATATCATACTTGAGTCTCACAGTAAATGGAATATGGTAAAAAGGGAACTTAATAATGAGATAAAAAAGAATTCATTTCTTTATGAATCGTTGAGAAAAATTCCGTCTGAACTCCAGATCATAGCCTGCAGCTGGAGTGATGTGCATTATAAAAATGTAAAAAGGTATCTTGGTTCGCTCCGCGGCATCCATCTTGAGGTAAGCGGAGAAACATTAAAAAAAATGGGCTACAGGCCATCAGAGAAATTCAGGGCTGTGCTTGAGAAGCTTTTTGAGATGAAGCTTGATGGGAAGGTAAAGGGCAGGGAAGAAGAGGTTTCACAGCTCAAAAAAATGATGGAGTCTATAAAAAGCTAGGATTATTATAGTTCGAGTTTAATTCTTAGCTAAAACGCGAATTACTTTTCATACCCAATAATCATAAAAAATAAGTAATTTTAGCTATCTGGATTTACTTATAATTTAGTGGATTCTTTGAATCTGACTTTAGTGAATAGCAAATGAGCTGCGTAGCTTCTGTCCGCAGCTCATTTGAGTTATTAACTTATGCTTTTAGCCAAGCAGTCGGAGCATTTCCTGACCGTGCCCATCTTCATCTGCTGCCTGTTCTTCCATCTGTAGCTGGAGCGAAATTAACCCGGCAGATTCAGCCATCTCAGCGAGACGGACATAGTTTTTAACATCGGCTTTTTCTGCTTCACTGTCTCTTTTTAGCATCTCCTTTACATCCTCCGGCGGAGGAGTAAGATCTGGCTCGAGAACAGGCTTGCTCCCAAGCATTCTTATCTGGTTTGAAAGATACTGCGCATGCCCGACTTCATCAGTTACTTCTTCAAGGTACATAGCACGTATGGGTTCGTATTGTGCTCCTTTGATTGAAGCTGCCTGAAGCATATAACGGAGAAAAGTTGTTACCTCGCGATTTAGCTGCTCGTTAAGCAACTTGATTAGATCCTCGTTTGCCATGTTCGCCTCCTTTTGTTGATTGCCTGATAATATTTATTTATGCAAAAAATAAATATAAATTAGAATTCAATACCATAGAGCATCAATTATATATGCCCAACAAAACTGGTTAAAAGGTTCAGAATTGTTTCTTTTTTAATTTTGTCTATTGCTCTGTAATCCCAGTATAAACATTATCAGAAGATTTATTTCTGTCAACAAAAAATTTCCAGGATAAATAGTTTAAAAGATAATTTGAATTACATATTTTATATAAAATGGTAAAATTCAGCTAAAAGTTAACCATTAAAGAAATAGGATGGAAATTTATAGCGTTATTTCAGCATTCGGTCTTTCAGCAAGTGCAGGATTGAATGCCTATATACCCTTGCTGGTAGTATCACTTCTTGCAAAGTATACTGACCTTATAAGGCTTGAGGCACCCTGGGACGTAATGACTTCCTGGTGGGTGATTGGTGTATTAATATTCCTCTCTATAATTGAGATACTGGCTGATAAAATTACGGCAGTAAATCATATTAACGATATAATACAGAGCTTTGTAAGGCCTACTGCAGGAGCCATTGTTTTCGCAGCAAGTGTATCCAATGTTACCCATGTAAATACAGTCCTGGCTGTTATTGCCGGTATACTGGTTTCGGGTAGCGTAAGCGCGGTTAAATCTCTTGCAGTACGGCCTGCCGTTACAGCTACTACAGGCGGGTCCGCCAATGTGCCGGTAAGTATTGCTGAAGACGTGGCATCCGGTACCGCATCTGTACTTTCAGTGATCGTACCGATTGTGGCTGCCTGTTTGTTTGTTATAATCGTTGCAGTAGTAATAATATTACTGGTCAGACGGCGCGAAAGAAGAAAACAGCTGGAATAA
>CAZKVH010000008.1:0-54445 GCA_964556165.1 uncultured Actinomycetota bacterium
ATTATTTCCAGTGAAATCATAACAAAACTTAAAACAACTTCAAAACCCTGGTTTTTTTCTTTCAAATATAACAAAGGTTTACTCACAAACTTTTTAATTTGTGGTAAAAATTGTATCATAGAATAGAGAGTATAACCAATAAGTATTGCACTTCCAATAGTTATTATTAAATCATCAAAAAGGTAATTACTATATAGAAAATATGTTATTTCTATTAGATTCATAACTACTATCGTAGAGAAGGACATAACAAGCGAGATGGTGCTCGGAGTTCTATCTTCCTGTCCTTCTGACATATACTCCTCTAATTTCTGGATTTCTCTCTGAACAATGTAATTATTACTGGTTCTGATCATAAATCTCAGGCTTGAACCATATAAAAATAATAATACTATAGATAAAATTAGTAATAAAAACATTATTTACAAAATAAAAAATAAATCATTAATACTCTGCATAATTATTATAGCACTTATTATAACTGCAATATGTAAGATTTAGTGGTCTTTAGTTAAAGTGGTATTTGATTCCTTAACTGCTTTATTGTCATCAGACTTCTTATTATCCAGAGAATTTCCAGCAGACTTTTCAGTATTCTTCGCAGCGCTGCCGGCTCCTTTTGCTTCTGGAGCACTATAACTTGATTTTAACGAACTTGACCTGTAATCTGTCTTGTAAAACCCGGAACCTTTAAAAATTATTCCCGCAGGCAAAAATAACCTCTTTGCGTTAGCATTACAATAAATGCACTTGGTGGTATTGTTATCCCCGTTCCCATTATTATATTTTACAAACTTATCAAAAACTCTACCACATTTTTCACATTTATAACTATATATAGGCATTTCTGGTATATTCTCCTTTAATAAAAAATCATTGAGAAAATATATATCAATTAACAATTTTAGTCAAATTTTTTGATTAATTTGTGGCTAATGAAAAAAAATACTCTTATAATAATTTTTATTAAACTATATACCGGGTCACATGATATTATGAAAAAAAGAGATATAATTATTATATTCATCCTTACAATAATTTTAGTAATAATTTTGATAGCATCTCTGGAGAAGAAGCAAGAAATAGAAGATATTTATTTAAGTGTTAATAAAGACTTTGCTATTGAAGGAATTCAATCCAGCGAATTTTATAACTTCAAAAGCAATGCTTCAGAAATATATCTCATAATAAAAGTAAAAAACTTAACCGTAGATAGTGAAATAAAAGTAAAATGGTTCAAAGCAGAAACCGGTAAAGATGGCGACAATTACAATTTAATTCAGGAAAATACACTTACGCCGGTTCAAAAAGGTTCAGGAAAAATTGTAGTATTGCTTGTTAAAAGAGATAACACTTATGAAAAAGGTGAATACTATGTAGAGGCTTATTTAAACGGTAACAACAAAATATCAAAAAAATTTTACATAGATTCCTGATTTAATTATTCCCCACATCCTGATAATACTATAATATAATTTTTTACCATGTATATCATAGAATTTCATTAAATGCAGTTTAATCTACTTTTATATAACCAGGTTCAACTTTGCTAAATTCTTTCTTTACCCTGTATAAGATTAATTCAAGCACTTCACTCACTACAGTATCAAGATTATAATTCTCTATTATTACAACTTTCTTTTCTTTTGCTAACCTTTCTATGTAATTCTGAATCATTATAATCTTATCCAGATGTTTAATATACCTGCTCATAGGTCTGGAGCCCTGGGTTTCAACAGTCCTTTTAGTAAAGTGCTCCTTGTGCACACCTCTATCAGGTACAGAAATAACTATTTGCTGAATTATAGCCTGAGGCAGGTAGTCATCAAGATTTAGATAACCGGGAACTATATGAGCCCCTTCTATAACAATATCTGATTTTTCTTCTACGCTCCTCTTTATTATTGCTTCTACGCCAACACTAACTGCCAGAACCTGCTCTCTAAACCCCAGAATTACAGGGTCCACGCCAGACGGGGGAAGAGTTAAGTTTTTATAGGCATTATAAGAAGAGCCTCTGAGCGGTCTTATTAACTTATCAGACACCGATGCTCTCATAACTTCCCTGATGGCATCTGTGGAGGCGACCCTCGTTATATTTAATCTATTAGCCAGTATGGTAGCTATTGTAGACTTCCCAACACCTGTTGAGCCGCCAATAAGTATAACAATAGGTTTTTCAAGTTTACCAACAGATTGCCATAGCAGATACCTTTCGGCATACTCAATATTAATCTTATCCTTTATAAATCTGAACGCTATGGTTCTCAGATCGCTGAGAGATAATGAATGTATTTTATTATTTAAAAAATAATCCTGTATCTCGCTGGCTATTTTATAGGCAGTTAAGATATCAAGACCTGTAACCGAGATAGATGAAGCAAGTATTCCTTTTGAAAAAGGAAGCCCACCTTTTTTATCCGATATAACAACTACTCTCGGATTTACTTCCTCTTTATCTTCTGTTTCCAAATTACTTTTTCCTCTCTAAAAATAATTTTTTTAATTTATCTTTTAAGATATTCTCGCCATTCAGCACTACGGGTAAATTATTCATATATATTATACCTTTATTGTTTTTATACGCATAATCTGTAATAACGTCAACTGAAGCTGCCTTTAACTCTGTAAGGATTGTGTCATAATAATTTTTATTTATTTCTATATCCTCTTTTAGTTTCCTTCTATCTCCAAGATTGAAACTTATTTTTACCACCCTGCATTTAAAGTTATCCTCAAGGTACCTTTTTATACTTGTTGCTATAATCTCATTAGAGGTCATTGCTAAAAATATTTTTTTGCCGGATATATCAGATAAAGGTTCGGGCCTGAAAACTGTTTTTATAATCGGAGCTTCAGGATTTATCTTCCTTATCTCTCCTTCAAGAAAATTTATTTTGTCTTTGTCTGCAATTGGCTCCTCGCACATCGTCAGAATTATTAAATCAGCAGTCAGAATCCTGTAGATTCCCAGATAACCTACTATACTTTCCCACTTCTGGCCAGCACCTATAACACAAATGCAGAAATCTGTCTTCACATCCGGGACAGAAGCACCACTTCCTTCTACTATTATTAAGTCGGGGTTTAGCTTTTCGGCTGTATCAATACCTTCCTCTATATTACTCATAAAAACTTTACCCCCAAAACCACCTCCACATCTCCTGCATCCAACAGTGGTAACCCTGCTGGTAAGAGCGTCTTCTATATAGTCTGAACTTGCATGCATGCCCCTTCTATTAATGTCAAGAAGGTATTCGGGATTAATATCTATATTGCCGCCATCTATTACCTGGGGTTTTCCGGGACCTCCCCTGCCCATGGCAACCACACAGACTTTGATATTCATACTATCCAGTATTCTCGAAACATAAGAGCTGATTGCCGTTTTGCCAATTCTTTTTCCAGTCCCTATGATAGAAATAGAAGGTTTTTTACAAATTATATCTTTCTTTTCATAAGAAAATAAAAAATCAGGTCCCATATAACTGCATTTATTGTAAAGGCATAAAGAGGCTATCTTCATCCTGATAATATAATTCACCACAGGCTCGTCACTCAGGTCATAAACAATATCCGGTTTAAAATACTCAAGTGCATTCTTAAAATCTAAATCTATATCTTTAATTACATAAACCTTATCGCCAAAAAAATCCTCCATATTATCAAGAGTCAATTTCTCTGCTCCCCCAAGAAAAATAATTCCTTTAAAATCACCGGTATAGATTTTCTTAAGCATATAAATCGCATCAAGGGTTACCTGGGGATAATGCTCTCCATCTATTAATGCTACCAGATTTTTACCCTTATTATTTTTTTTCTTCAATAAATTTATCACAGAGCTTGCTCTTTTTTTCTTTCCTTTTTATTCCAACTATTTTTTCAACTTTATCAAAAGGATATCTCCTGTAAATATCGATTTCCTTATCCCTTACATATATGATATTATAACTTGGCTCGATTTTGCCTCTCAATCTCAAACAGGAAACCGTCCCTGAAGTAACAACTAGCATATCCTCTACCCTCCAGAGATACGGTACGTGTTTATGCCCGCAAAGCACGAGGTCTACTCCAGCATCCACTACCGTTTCCAGAACATCCCCGGCATCATTTACAATATTTCTTTCTCTACCTGTATTTGGAACAGATATCAGATGGTGGTGCATCGCAAATATTTTAAAATTCCCCTTGTTGCTTTTACTGAACTCGCTTTTTATCCAGTCGTAGTGTTCTCTTCCTATCTGTCCATTATCAAGATCAGGCTCACTTGAATCAGCTGCAACAATCGTAATCTTATTATTATTAAATGAAACATACCTGCTGCCAAAAATATCTTCAAAATGCATATACCCTACATTCCTTGAATCATGGTTCCCTAACTGGACAATCAGGTTTTTACATTTTATAGGTGACAGGTAGTTTTTAACCGTGTCATATTCCCTTCTGAAACCATTGGCGGTAAGGTCTCCTGTGATTATTACTACATCCGGGCCAAGTTCATTAATCTCATCTATGCATCTGGTTAACAGGCTGGGAACAAAATGCTCTTCACCAACATGAATATCAGATATCTGGACTATTACAGTTTCACCTTTTTTATCTGTCATTAATTTCCTTTCTGAAATTATTTTTTAAACTGGTTGATTTAATTATAGTATAATTTAAATATATGAGTATTCTTATTATTTTTTTTATTTTATAAAAAAATTATAATTTTTAAAAAAGATTAATCATTTTTATTATTCACACAATACTGTATTAAATAAAAAATGCTACTCCCATTTCACCTTTTTTAATTCTATAAAATGTAAAAATAAATCACAATACGTCACAATTATAATGATTTTTTTTCATATTCTATAAATCTGTATATAAAGCATGTTAAAACCTGTGCCAGATATTCTTTCTAATAAAAAAATTTTAGGAAATAATTATAAAATAAAAATATCAAGCACTTGACTTCATAAAAAGCCTGTTTTAAAATAATGAACACGAGTTTATAAACGCGAGTTTATGAAGGGAGGAGGTGAGTTAAGCTAACGGTATTTTAAGCCATTACTTAAAACCAAAAAACCTTAAAAAGGAGGTTAAATAGTGAAAAAAGTATTTTTATGGCTGGTTATAATATCAATCATTGCAGTATTTTCTCTGGCAGGTTGTAAGGCAGAAGAGGCTGCTGAAGAGCCTGCAGCTGAAGAAGAAGCTGCTGAAGAGCCTGCAGAGGAAGAAGAAGCTCCAGCGGAAGAAGAGGCAGCTCTGGATATCCCACTGGCTTTCAGTTACGATCCGGATATGGCCAAAGCAATTCTTGCTGATGCTGGATATGTCGACACAGACGGTGACGGTCTTGTAGAAGCTCCTGATGGCTCTAAGATTGAACTCGAGGTAACCTGTCCATTAGGATGGACAGACTGGATGGAAGCAATAAGTGTAATTTCTCAGAGCGCACAGGCAGCAGGTATTAATCTTATTAATGAAACCCCGGATTATGGCGTATGGAATAGTGCACTTACCGACGGTTCATTCCAGTCAACACTTAACAACTGGGCAATGTTGAGCAACACACCCTGGACAGCTTATAACCTTATGTTTAATCACCCGATTAAAGACATAATGGGTAGTGGTAACTTCGGTAGATATGAAAATCAGGAGATATTTGACCTTGTAGATCAGCTTGCTGCAACTCCAATGTCTGATAAAGAAGCAATGTTATCTCTATCCGAGGAAATTCAGACCATTCACCTTACAGAAATGCCTATGATACCGCTGTGGTACAACGGTGCCTGGGCACAGTACAGTGAAGCAGTCTGGACAAACTGGCCAACATCTGCAGATGATACTCCTGATACTCTACCGGTTAGCTGGAACGGTTACTGGCAGATGGGCGGCCTTTTAACACTTACCGAACTGGAACTTAAGGAAGGGGTTGAGCCCGGAACAGGCACTTATCCAAGAAATGAAACTCTGTATATAAGTGGTGCAGCATGGGGTCCTCCAAATGATTGGAACCCGTTCATAACCTGGAGTAAAGCAAATACTACAGGAACCTGCGGTCTTCTTTACGAGACACCATTTATGTATGATCCTCTTACAAACGAGCTTACTCCATTTCTTGCAGAAAGCGGAGAGTGGACCGATGAAAACACGTATGTAATGAAGATTAGAGAAGGAATCGAATGGACAGATGGAAAGACTCTTGACGCAAATGACGTTAAGTTTACCTATGAGATAGGTCAGAAATTCCCTGCAATATGGTTTGCTAATATGTGGAACTATCTTGATGGAATAACACTCGTTGATGACTACACACTTGAATTCAAGTTTACTGACCCACTCTATCAGGAATGGGAAAACAACCTGTATAATATATTCATAGTTCCGGAACATATCTGGGCAAGCAGAACAGAGGAAGAAGTAACTTCAGGATTGAATGAAAATCCTGTTGCTTCAGGTGCATACATGTATGAGGGCACCGGTCCTGACAGGAATATATGGAAGAGGAACGAAAACTGGTGGGCAAAAGACGCTCTTGGTCTGGAAGTTGCTCCTAAATATCTGGTTGATATCCTCTTCTCGAGCAATAACGTTGCACTTGGTTCACTGCTTAAAGGTGAAGTTGACCTTTCAAACAATTTCCTACCCGGTGTAGCAGAACTTGTAGACAAAGGTTATGTTAAGACTTATTATCCAGAAGCACCTTATATGGTAGCAGCCAATACAGCAACGCTGTTCCTGAACACTGAAGTAAAGCCATTTGATGACCCGGCTTTTAGAAGAGCACTGGCATTTGCAATCAACACAGATGATATTGCAAACATTGCCTACGCTGGTCTGGTATCAGCATCCGACCCAACCGGTCTTATGCCACATCTATCCGATTTTATAGTGGTCAAATAAGATAACAGGCTGGGATGGTATAAATGTAGTTACAAGCCCCTCTCTGTAATATAATGAGAGGGGCTAATTCTTATAAATTTAAAATTACCTTCAAAAAGGAGTTGGCGTGAGGCGTTATTTTGGAAGAAAGATAATAATATATCTCTCTACCTTTTTTTTAGCCGTAACGATAGACTGGGCAATACCACGATTAATGCCCGGCAACCCAATAGTAACTTTGCTATCTAAAGTTTCCGTCCATGCAGAAGCCGCTGAAGTAATGTACGGTTACTACACAAAAGCCTTTGGTCTTGATTTACCAATGTGGAGACAGTATCTAAATTTCTGGATTGCTCTTTTTCATGGCGATCTCGGCACAAGTGTCTATATGTTTCCGCAGAAGGTATCGGATGTTATTATGAGATCCGTACCTTACAGCATAGCTCTGCTGGTTCCGGCAATACTTCTAAGTTTTTATGCCGGAAATAAATTTGGTGCATTTGCAGCAAGGACCAGGTGGCTGGATAATACTCTTTTGCCACTGGGATATCTGTTAACTGCAACTCCATATATGTGGCTTGGTATATTGCTTGCCTGGTCTCTTGGAATAGTTGCAG
Organism: uncultured Actinomycetota bacterium; assembly: GCA_964556165.1. GTDB lineage: Bacteria > Actinomycetota > Humimicrobiia > Humimicrobiales > Humimicrobiaceae > JAQVEM01. The sequence goes on from CAZKVH010000008.1 coordinate 7,494, forward strand.
GTATTTTTCCTGTAGCAGGCGCATATGGATTTAATCTGGCACCTTCATTTTCCTGGGCTTTTATTTTTAGCCTTATAAAACACTGGTTCCTACCATTTGCATCCCTTTTCCTTGTACAATTCGGCGGCTGGGCAATAGGTATGAGAAATATGATTATTTATGAACTTGAAGCTGATTATTCTCATTATCTGGAAGCACTGGGAGCACCAAGAAAACTGGTCAGGAGATATGCTTTTAGAAACGCGTTACTTCCGCAGATTACAGGACTTGCTCTACAGCTGGGCGTAATTGTTGCCGGCGCTCTTGTGACCGAAGTTGTGTTCTCCTATCCCGGACTCGGAAGCCTTATCCTTTCAGCCATTCAGAATAAAGATTACTTTCTCATACAGGGTTGTTTCCTCTTCATAATAATAGGGGTATTAATTGCAAATTTTATTATTGACATTGTCTATGTAATTGTAGACCCGAGAACACGATTGGGAATGGTAGGTGGATCATCATGATAGAACAGATACATATTAAGAAATCAGAAAAAGAAAAAAATCTACCTAAAAAACAAAAGAAAATAAATGAATTCCTCTATTTTGCAAGAAGGAATAACAAATTAAAAATTGGATTATTTATTGTTATTTTCTTTATCCTTATCGCAATAATAGGACCACTCTTTACAGATTATGAATGGCGTGCCTATATAGGTCCCTCATCTCAACTTCCATCCCTGGAATACTGGTTAGGAACTACTACATTCGGACAGGATGTTTACACGCAATTTGTGCAGGGCCTTAGAGCATCATTCATAGTTGGTGTTATTGGCGGAGGAATAGCGACCATTATAGGAATTATCATAGGTTTTACCGCAGGTTACAGGGGAGGAATAATTGATGAAAGCTTAAATATAATCACAAACATAGTACTTGTTATTCCAACATTTGCTCTGCTTCTTATAATAGCAGCCTATCTCAAAGTAAGGGGTATTCTTACAGAAAGTATTTTTATTGGATTCACAGCATGGCCATGGGCAGCACGAGCAATAAGAGCCCAGACATTTTCATTGCGGTCAAGGGATTTTGTTGACCTTGCCAGGATTAGCGGAATGAAACCTACAAAAATTATTTTCACAGAAATTGCACCAAATATGATGTCTTATCTGCTTATGACATTTATCCTCCAGTTTGGCGGAGCAATACTTATCGCTGCTACTCTGGACTTTATAGGACTTGGCCCAACAAACGCTATTTCACTCGGTCTTATGATGAATTATGCAGTTCTATGGGGTGCTTTGCAATTTGGTGTCTGGTGGTGGTTTGTGCCACCGGGACTGGCTATAATGCTTATTGTAGGGGCACTTTATATCATGAATGTTGGGCTGGATGAAGTTTTTAACCCCAAACTTAGAGAGATGTGAGATTATATGAGTATAAAAATAAAAAACCTTAAAGTTTATTACCAGACCCTCAGAGGCGATGTTAAAGCGCTTGATGATGTAACTTTTTCAATAGCTGACGGAGAAATAATGGGTCTTGCCGGTGAGTCCGGGTGTGGAAAAACTACACTCGCTAACAGTCTTATAAGCCTGTATCCCCCCATGAAATATATAGAGGGAAGTGTAGAGCTGGATAATGAAAAATTACCAATCTGGGATACAGATAAAATGAATGCATTCAGATATAAAAAAATTTCCATAATACCGCAATACGCAATGAATGCCATGAACCCAACTCGAAAAATAGGGAAAATGACGGCTGAATTATTAGAGTCCAGAAAAGTAAACTACAAAAAAACCAAACCTGAATTGCTTAGAAGGCTCGACCTTGTTGAATTAAACAGGAATGTACTGGATATGTACCCCATAGAGCTCTCCGGAGGGATGAAACAGAGAATGGTTCTTGTACTCTCTACTCTACTTAATCCTTCACTCCTTATAGCAGACGAAATTACTTCAGCGCTGGATGTCTCAACACAAAAAGCTGTCTCAGAGATGCTTGTCGAGTTCAGAAATAGAAAAATCGTTAAAAGCATGATAGTCATTACTCACGACATATCAATACTCTACCAGATAGCAGATACAATTCTTGTCATGTACGCAGGTAAGCTGGCAGAAAAAGCCCCAACTGAAAAAATAATTAATTCACCAATACATCCATATACCAAACTTTTAATTTCATCACTTCCCAAGGTAGGGGTAAAATATTCAGAAAGAAAACTAACCGGCATTCCCGGTAATACACCATTACTGCTTGATCCCCCATCCGGTTGCCGTTTTAGGGAAAGGTGCCCTGTTGCATTTGACAAATGCATTGAAGAACCACCATTTATTGAAATCGAAAAGAACCATTATGTTGCTTGCTGGAAGGAGTATGGTAAGAATGCTTAAACTTGAAAAAGTATCAAAAAATTACAGAACAGGAACATTTGGTGGAAAATTACTCCCTGCTGTGGTAGATGTAAGTTTTAACATTGGAGATGGAGAAGTTGTTTCATTAATTGGTGAAAGCGGAAGCGGTAAGAGTACTATCGGAAAAATGATTTTACGATTGCTCAATATAAACTCTGGAAAAATTACATTAGACGATATCGATATATCTACTTTAAAAGGAGCAAAACTCAAGAATTATTACCGTGACGTTCAGGGTGTATTTCAGGACCCTTTCAGTTCCTACAATCCAATCTTTAAAGCTGATAGAATTTTCACAATAATCAGGCAGGAATTCTTTCCGGATGTAAAGGATTCTGAATGGAGAGAAAAGGTAGATAACGCACTTAGAGCCGTTGGCCTAAACCCGGATCAGGTTCTCAATAAATTCCCGCACCAGCTAAGTGGCGGTCAGCTCCAGAGATTTCTAATCGCCCGTGCCCTGCTTCTTGACATTAAACTTCTGATAGCAGATGAAATTATAAGCATGCTCGATGCTTCTACACGTGTGGATGTTTTAAATTTACTTGTAGAATTAAAGTCACGCGGACTATCAATTCTTTTTATAACCCATGATTTATCTCTGGGTTACTATATCAGTGAAAGAGCTATAATTCTTTACAGAGGCTGTATTGTAGAAATGGGCGCCACAGAAAAAATATATTTTAACCCTGTCCATCCCTATACCCAGATGCTAATGTCTTCTGTACCTCGACTTGATAAAAAATGGGAAAGGGTGGAGATGGAACTTAAAGCAAAACAAACCGAGCTTACCGGAGGCTGTGTATATTATGAAAGATGCAAGTCTCCCTATAAATGCGAGAAATGTGCTTTAGAAAGACCCCGGCTCAGGGAATTTGAGCCGGAACATTTTGTAGCCTGTCATTTTATAGAATAAATTAATAACAAGATAGAATATATATATATTTTATCTTTCTTCAATATCATATAAACTTCGTATCTTTAGTTTCTTTTTTACCTCACTTAAATTCATTTTATCAGATAAATCTGACTTTTCTATCATGACCCTCTTTTTAAATCCACCAGAAAGGTCAAAATAGTTATCACTAAACTTACAGTCAGTTTCTTCCAGACCAATTTCAATAGATTTTGCAAACGCTCTGGATTCCACTGTAATTATTAATTCTCTATCATTTTCATCAATGGTTGTTTTTATTTCTGGATTCATGAAAATAAAGTGCTTTGGCTTTACGAATAATAACGTCCCATAACCCACAAATTGCTCATTTATCTTCAGGGAAAATTCCAGATACACCTCACTTATATTATCTTTGTTTATAATATCCTTAAAGCTCAACTTAATACATTTCATTGCCTTCAGAGGAGGAACTGATACCTCCCTGCTACCTTTTTTTATGATGCTGGATCTATTATCCCTTAAGCTCCAATTAATTATTCCTTCTGCAATATCCCCTGTATCATTTGTGATATAAATACTAACTATTTTTTTATCATCCTCTTCGGCAGATATAAGTACCGGTGAGTAGAAACGTTTTGCGTAATAATGAAGTGCTTTCCACCGTCCAAAATAATCTATGCCTGACCATGAAGCTGCAGGCCAGCAATCGTTAAGCTGCCAGTATATTGAGCCCATACAGCGCCCTCTGTTCCTTCTCCAGTGCTCCACGCCACACTTAATAGCCTCTGCCTGTAAAACCTGGGAAGCATAAAGCAATGACTCAAAGTTCCCTGGATATTTAAACGTTTCAGAAAGATAAGCAAGTATCCTTCCATTCGCAAGATCGTCCTTTTGATGCTTTTCCATTACATAGGAAAATATGTTTCTATCCTCAGGGATGGTAAAACTTTTTATTGTTTTTATTCCTGGAAAGGACTGAAATCCAAATTCAGAGGTAAAACGAAAGTAATGTCTCCGGTATTCTTTAAAAGTCTTCAATCCATGCCAAACATCCCAGTAATGTACATCTCCCATTGATTCATCATTTGGATTATTAAATTTACCTCCAGATGAAGGAGAAGAAGGCCAGTAAAACCGCTCCGGATCGTATTTTTTTACTGTTTCCGGAATAGTTTTTTCAAAAAGATTAATATAGGTATTTTTAATCTGTCTTAATTTTGGTAGCATTGCAATCTGTGGCATCCGCAATTCTTCACGTGGTTTACTCTCAATCATATTTATCATCCATTCTATTTCATTATTCCCGCACCATAATCCCAGACAGGCATGATTTCTAATCCTCTTTATATTATCTTCCAGCTCCCCCTTTATATTTTCTGTAATCTTCCTTCCCGGGGGATAAACAGAGCAGGCGAACATAAAATCCTGCCAGACAATAAGACCATATCTGTCACATAACTCATAAAAATAATCAGGAGGATATATACCTCCGCCCCAGACTCTAATACAATTAAAATTCGCTTCAACGCAATCCTTTATTAGTTTCTCTGTACGTTTTTTTGAATACCGGGACATAATGCTATCTTCTATTATATAATTTGCACCCATTGCAAAAATCGGTATACCGTTTACCACAAACTCGAACGATTTACCCCATCTATCTTTTTTCTGCCTCACAATAAGCGTTCTCAATCCTATCATGAAATCTTTAGAGTCGAGTACTTTACCTCTATATTTCAAATTTATCCTGACTCCATAAAGAGGCTGTTTACCGTAACCGTTAGGCCACCACAGCTCGGGGTCATTTATATTAAAGTATAGACTACATTTATTATCACTTTTTCCGGTTTTAATTGTTTTTATTATTTTCATTCCCCCGGGGCATGTAATTAAAACTTCCACATAAAACTCTTTTTTTACCCACGCTTCAAAATTTATATGAACCCCGACTTCTACGTTTTTCCTGTGATGTCTTTGAGTTACATAAATATCTTCCAGACGTCCAGAATTATATAGCTTTAATCCAATATCCCTCCATATGCCTGAATCCGGAATTCTGGGCCCCCAGTCCCAGCCAAACATGCAGTGAGCTTTACGCAGATGATAAAACCCCGGCATTGCCACATCAAAAGACCATTTCCAAAGCGGATTTTTTTTATGCATCTTATTAATAAATTCAGTCGGAGAGTAAAATATGAAATGTATTTTATTCATGCCAATTTTCAAGAATTTTTTTACATCAAATTCATAGCGGCGGTGCATATTATCAGTCCTGGCGACATACTTCCCATTAATCATAATCTGCGCAAGAGTATCCAGACCCTCACAGTATAGAAAAACTCTATCTTTCTTTAGAATCTCCGGGGAAATATTAAATTCTCTTTCGTATTCATAATCACGGTATGAGAACTCAACAGCTTTACCTTCATTATCCCTGTAAAACGGGTCTTCCATTAAACCCTCGCGTAATAAGTCAGAAAAAACTGAACCCGGGACCTGCGCTTCAATCCAGCGCTCTCCAGACTTATCTTTCATTCTCCATTTACCATTCAGGGTATAAATATCCAAAGCACTCTCACAATTTTTTGCAAATTGAAAATTTGCAGTTTTAATAAATTATTTTTTAAAAAATAGATTCTGAAGCTTTTATTATTAACTTTTTTTTAATTCTAATACTTAATCAGCAATCATCAACAGAAAATTAAACAACCAATCATAGTTACATTGTCAGTAAGAAGTAGCTTTTTTTATTTTTCCATGATCCTCTGGTATTAAATCCGTACTATTTTATAGCTCTTGTTTCTATTAAATCCCTGTACCACAATGCACTATTTTTCAATATTCTTTCCCGGGTTCTATAATCTACATAAATAATCCCGAACCTCTTTGAATATCCAAACTGCCATTCAAAATTATCTATAAGAGACCATATAAAATAACCCTTTATATCCATCCCCTTCTTATTAAGTCTGGCAACTTCAAGTAAGTGTCTTCTAATATAGTCTATCCTTTTATTATCGCGGATTTCTCCTTTTTTTGAAATCTTATCATTAAATGCAGCTCCATTTTCTGTAATATAAACTGGTATTTTCGTATACTCTTTCCTTAGTCTCAGTACAAGATTATAAAGAGCTTCCGGTACTATCTCCCAGCCCATTTCAGTCCTTGAATATCTACCATGAACTACTTCAGACTTCAGTCTTGCTTCTTCGGAAAATTTAACCAGTTCACGGCTGTAATAATTTACTCCCAGAAAATCATTTGCAATTGCTATCTTGTGAAGGTCCCCCTCCTTTATAAAACTAAAATCAATCACAAATTCTTTATAAATATCTTTCATATCTTCAGGGTAATATTCTTTGAAAACAGGGTCAAGAAACCATCTATTTAAATAGCCATCCCTTATTCTGGCTGCTCTTATGTCATTTTCATGCTTAGTCGCCGGATAAGACGGAATAAGGTTAAGAGTTATTCCTATTTTCCCCTTTTTGTAACCCAGTTTCCTGAATTCTTCAACCACATTTCCGTGTGATAATAATATATGATGTGCTGCTGTAAGTGCTTCTTTTAAACTTCTGTGGCCGGGAGCATGTACACCTTCATAGTAACCAAAAAAAGATGCGCATAATGGTTCATTATGAGTTATCCACAAACTGACAGAATCACCAAGTTCTTCAAATACTTTAATCGCGTATTCCGTAAACCATTTTACCGAATCTCTATTCAGCCATCCGCCCATATTATAAACCCATAATGGCATATCCCAGTGGTACAGAGTTACTGCAGGTTTGATGTTATTTTTAGTAAGCTCGTCTATAAGTTTTTTATAAAACTCAATTCCTTCTGGATTAAAATTTCCCTCATCCGGAAAAATCCTGGACCATGATATAGAAAACCGGTAAGCATCAAGACCTATCGCCTTCATTAACTTAACATCTTCTTTATATCTGTGGTAGTGATCACAGGCAATATCACCATTATCATCCATGTAGATTTTCCCTGGTATTTTTGAGAATATATCCCAGATTGACAGGGTTCTTCCATCTTCTTTAACCGCCCCTTCTATCTGATACGAGGATGTTGAGGTACCGAATAGAAAATCATTCTCGAATTTTACTGCCATTTGCCCTCCTTTTTTTAAAGCTACAACCAGACTGTTTCATTTTCTAAATGGAGCTCAGGCTGTAATTAATCTCTAATTTCCCAGCTGCACAATTACTTCTACTTCTTTATCTTTCTTGCTGAAAGGAACAAGGTTTCCTTTTAATAACTTTCCATTTACCATTAAACTTTTTACTTTTTTACCGGCTCCACCTGCATTTCTGACGGTGATATTATATCTTATTCCTCTGAACAAGCGAAATACTTTATATTCTTTCCATTCTACCGGAATACACGGGTCTATTAATAAGCCATTATAATCAGGTTTTATTCCCAGAATTGCCTGAGATATATTTACAAAACTCCAGGCAGCCGTACCTGTAAGCCAGGAGTTTTTTGCTTCACCATGCACAGCAGCATCAGGTCCTGCTATCATCTGTGCATAACAATAAGGTTCACATCTATATTTGTCTATTATTTCTTCTTTAGTACTGGGGCAGATGCGCAAATAATAATCAAAAGCCTTATCCCCATTTCCCATTATAGTTTCAGATATGGATATCCAGGGATTATTATGACAGAATATTCCTCCATTTTCTTTATATCCGGGTGGATAAGAAGATATTTCACCAAGATTGAGATAATATTTTGAGTATGGCGGGTAATTTAATATTATTCCATCAGGAGTTGCAAGATATTTTTCCACACTATCCAGAGCTTTTCTTGCCATTTTATTTTCGATGCCCGCACCTCCCATGATGCACCACCCCTGCGGTTCTACAAATATTTTACCTTCGCTGCACTCCCTGGAGCCAACTTTATCACCATAGTAATCATAAGCTCTGATAAACCACTGCCCATCCCATCCGTAATTTTCCACCGATTTCTTCATTAACTTATAGTTTTCTTTCAGCCCCTCGATTTTACTTCCCAATTTAATCTGCTGTAGCAGCTTAATTAATTCATTGCAAGCATAAAGAAAAAGACCTGCTATCATTAAAGATTCTGCGACCCCACCCTCCCTGTCGCCATAGGTCTGGAAACTCTCGCCGGGTTTTTTCGAGAAACAATTCAGATTCAGACAATCATTCCAGTCAGCATGCCCTATGAGAGGAAGATTATGGGGACCAAGGTTTTTTAAAGTATAATTTATTGAGATAAATAAATGGTCAAGAAGAGTTGATTTGCTATCAGGCCTGTCTGAGTAACCTATTATTTCATCCAGAATAGAATAGTCTGCTGTCTCTTTAATATACGCACACGTAGATACTATAAACCATAATGGGTCATCATTGAACCCGGCTCCTACATCTTTATTCCCCTTCCTGGTAAGCGGCTGGTACTGATGGTAGCAGCTGCCATCAGATAGTTGCACCCCGGCAATATCCAGAATTCTCTGACGGGACCTCTCCGGAACCATGTGTATAATACCAAGTAAATCCTGATTCGAATCCCGGAATCCCATTCCCCTGCCAATACCTGATTCGTAAAAAGATGCCGAACGTGATAGATTAAAAGTTACCATACACTGGTATTGATTCCATATATTTACCATTCGTCTTACATGCTCATTCTCCGCTTCCACCCTGTACCTGCCCAGCATATCATCCCAGTAATTCTTCAACTCCTCCAGAGCTTTCTTTACAGACTCAGATTTTTTATAATTCTCAATCCTGGCATAGAATAACTTTTTATTTATAACATTAGGGCCAGAAAATTTTTCTTCCTCTTTATTCTCTATATAACCCAGAATGAAATGCAGTTTTTCATTTTCTCCTGGCTTTAGAACTATATTAACCTGATGTACGCCGACAGGATACCATCCATTTGCAATTGAATTCGTACATTTACCTTTGATAACTGCGACCGGATTGCCGAACCCATTATATTTACCAATAAAAGCATCACGGCTGGTATCAAAGCCATTTATTTTATGGCTACAGGTAAAATACGCATAATGATTTCTTCTCTCCCTGTATTCTGTTTTATGAAAAATAGTCTCATTCTCTATCTCTACCTCACCAGTATTAAGATTACGCTGAAGATTATTTGCATCATCCATCGCATCCCACAAACAAAATTCTACAAAGGAAAAAATGGTTATTTTTTTATCCACATCGGTGTCATTGACCAGAAAAACATCCCATATCTCCATATCCTCTCCCAGGGGGACAAAATAGGTAACTTCTGCTTTCAATCCGTTCTTTTTGCCACTAATTATGCTATAACCGAGCCCGTGCCTGCATGAATAGTGGTCCAGAACGGTACAGGTTGGTTTCCACCCTGGATTCCAGATTACATTGCCATCTTTTATATAAATATATCTTCCACCTGTATCTACCGGGACATTATTATACCTGTACCGTGTTATACGCCTTAATCTCGCATCACGATAGAAACTATAACCACCTGCTGTATTGGAAATAATTCCAAAATAATTCTCGCAACCAATATAATTTATCCAGGGTAAAGGAGTGTCTGGTCTTTTTATAACATATTCCTTCTTGTCGTCATCAAAAAATCCATACTTGTTCATTGGCAATTTCCTTTATCTACATTTTATCAATTTATAATATACTGCCTTATGCCTGCTATATGCTTATTGCATACTATTAACGGCTTTAATACTTTTTTAATGTATTTTTCTGCTCCCTTTATTTTAAAACTTATTGTCAAATATTTGAACGCGTGTTTATCTTTTTTTATTTTTTTCCTTTTTTTTAGACTTCACACATTGATTTTTTTATCCTATCATTCCAATCTACTTACTTAACCAAAGACATGTATCAAATTCCCTATCTTACCTTTTTAGTAGATTCCCTGATTATAAATTCAACAGGAACAGTATTGTAACTAATCGAACCTACGCCATTCTCAATAAAACTAATTAAATTACCTGTTGCTGCAGATGCCATCTCGATAATAGGACTCCTGACGGTTGTAAGGGATGGTGACATATAACTTGCAACTTTTATATCATCAAAACCAACAATAGAAATATCTTCTGGAATCTTAATATTCATTTTTCTTATAGCTTTCATGGCTCCCAGAACCATTGTATCATTAGACGAAAAAATAGCTGTTATCTGACCTTTGTTACCGTTTTCTAAAAGCTTATTTGCACAGTCAAATCCACCAGCTTCAGTAAAGTCACCGTAAGCCAGATATTCTTTCTTCACTTCCAGATTGGCTTCATCCATCGCTTTTTTGTATCCTTCAAGACGCTTGATACCTGAATATTTATTCATATCCCCGCAAATATGAGCTATTCTTTTATGGCCGTAATCTATCAAATGTTTTGTAGCAATGTATGCACCTTTACAATTATCAGAGTTAACAATAATATAATTCTTTATTTTCCTATTTTTAATTTTTTCCTGGTCTATTATGGCTATTTTATAACCATTCTCAATAAGTTCCAGAATCTCTTTTGAATTATTATTGGCACCTAAAAAAATCCCGCCGGATAATATCTTACTATTAAAAAGATCCCTTATTTTTTTAAAGTCATTATTATCGTTTATTATTGAAACCAGTACGTTATATCCAAATTTATCCGCGTAATCAATTATCGCCGCTTCAAATGGAGAAATATATACATTACGGAATACCCTGAAATCTTCATCACCAAGTCTTATATTTGCTATGAAAATACCTATAATTTTACTGATTTTACCGGCAAGTGCCTGTGCTGAAGCGTGGGGTACATAGCCGTATTTCTTAATTACCTCTTCTACTTTTTCTTTTGTCTCAGGTGCTACATTGCTATAGTTATTTATTACACGCGAAACAGTACTTCTCGAAACACCGGCTAATTTTGCTATTTCTTTGCTATACATATAAATCTATTAAATCATAAACACGCGTTTAAATATTTGACTACCATTTTACAACAGGTTTTTTCTTATAGTCAAGTATATATATTGTGGCCTTAATTTCTACCTCGCAACATTGAATAAACTATGTACGCATGTTCGAAGGCTGCCCTTTCTTAAATTTAGCTTTATTAGGATTAACTTGATTTTATTAATAAAATCAAAAAAATTATACAAAAGCCTTCTCTGTCTCTTTATCAAATATATGCATATTATCAACATTCACATATAGTTTAGATTCATTACCACTTACATATTTTGAATCGGAGTTGACTCTTGCTGTAACCAGTACCCCATCAATATCAACATATAAATAAATCTCAGCTCCCATAGGCTCTCTGACCTCAACATTGGCAGTAATTGTATTTTCAGCTGATGTATCCTGGACAAAATTACTATCCTCAAGATCCTCCGGTCTGACCCCTATTACTACTTCTTTTCCAACAAGATTATTATCCTTAATCACTTTCTTAGTCTTGTCAGATGTCCCGAGCTCAAAAACCTTTCCTTTAAATGTCATATCATTAGTTACAGTAGCATCCAGGAAATTCATTGCAGGACTTCCTATGAACCCTGCCACAAACATATTATTTGGATAATCGTATACTTCCTGGGGAGTCCCTATTTGCTGGATCAATCCATCTTTTATTATTATTATCCTATCAGCCATAGTCATTGCTTCAGTCTGGTCATGTGTTACATAAATTATAGTAGCTTGAAGTCGCTCATGAAGCTTCGCAATTTCCGTTCTCATCTGCACTCTTAGCTTTGCGTCAAGATTTGACAGAGGTTCATCCATCAGGAACACTTTAGGGTTCCTTACAATTGCTCTGCCAAGTGCGACTCTCTGTCTCTGACCTCCTGAAAGCTGCTTTGGCTTCCTTTTAAGAAGTTCATCGATTTTTAATATCTTTGCTGCTTCATTAACTCTTCTTTCAATTTCTACCCTAGGAGTCTTCCTGAGCTTTAACCCAAATGCCATATTGTCATAAACGTTCATATGAGGATATAATGCGTAATTTTGAAAAACCATGGCTATATCTCTATCCTTGGGAGGAACGCCATTCACTAACCTGTCTCCAATGTAAATCTCACCTTCTGTCACGTCTTCCAGTCCGGCTACCATACGTAGTGTGGTAGTTTTACCACAACCCGAAGGGCCAACAAGCACCACAAATTCTTTATCCTCTATCGTGCCATTGATGTTATTCACAGCTACTACGTCCTCAAACTTTTTGGTTAGATTCTTTAGAACAACCTTTGCCATTTTTTCTCCTTTTTTAATTAATTCACAATTTAAAAACTAATTATAAAATAAAAAAAAATTACTTTCTACCGGGAATATTAAAGCCCACAATTTTAATTACCATTTTCTTCAGATTAAAATTTTACTTTTCCATATACTTCATTAAAAATTCTTACAAACTTTTTCAAAAAAATCTTATTTATATATGGCAAACCCATAGTCACCCTGGTATACCCCGGTATCCCTAGATTTATGCCCGGCCTCACTATAAACCCGTCCCTCAGAAGCCTTTCTATAATTATATCACTTTGCTCACCGGTTTTTATTAATATAAAATTAGCATAGGACCTGACAAATTCTATTCTATTTTCATTTAAAATTTTATAGTACCTGTTTTTCTCTTCATCGACTATACTCCTGATTTTATTTACATAAGATTCATTCTCCAGAGCTTTTATAGCAGCTTTCTGCGCAATAAAACTCACATTAAAAGGCAGCCTGACTTTATTCAGAACGGAAATAACGTTATTGTCCGAAATTCCATAGCCAATCCTCAGTCCTGCAAGCCCATAAACTTTTGAAAAAGTCCTTAATACTACAAGATTTTTATATCTGGAAATATAACTTATAGTATCAATTTTATCCTCTTCATTCATATATTCACCATAAGCTTCATCCATAACTACCAGCACATCCCTGTTAACATTTCCCATAATATAATCAAATTCTGAAGAGCTGAGTTTACTGCCCGTCGGGTTATGTGGATTTGTAAGAAACAATATCTTTGTTTTGCTATTCATAGCTTTTACCAATTCCTCAACATCCTGACGTAATTGTTTTAACCCGACCTTTACAACCATTCCATTACACTTCAGGGTCGACTTTTCGTAAATTAAAAAAGTAGGGTCTGCTATTACAATATTATCCCCGGCTTCAATAAAACTATCGCATATCATCTCTATTATCTGGTCGGTACCATTACCTATTATTATCGAATCAATATCTATATTAAATTTTTCGCTGATTTTCTTTCTTATTTCAACGCAACTGCTATCCGGGTAATATTTAATATCATTTAAATTCTTACGAATTTCTTTAATCACGCTGTAATCAGGCCCAAACAGACTTTCATTGGACGCTAATTTATAAACTTTCTTAAGATTATACTTCTCTTTTATCTCATCTATGGTTCTACCAGGAATATATTCCGGCAATTCCATAATATATTTTTTAATATTAAAACCCATAATTTTTAGCACCTATTCCCTGAATCTAATCCTTACAGAGTAGCCGTGTGCAAATAACCTCTCGAATTCTGATAATGTCTCAATAAATTCTGCCTCTTTTTTTAAAGCATTTTTTTTATATAAGGTAACACTGCTCCTCTTCAAAAAATCACTAACTCCAAGAGGTGATGAAAATCTTGCATTACCCTTTGTAGGGATAACATGGTCAGTCCCGCCTATATAATCGCCAACTGCTACAGGGCTGTGCTCTCCTATAAATATAGCACCGGCGTTCTTTATTCGTCTCAGAATCCTTTTTGGGTCTTCTGTCATTATTTCAAGATGCTCTGGGGCTATCATGTTACAAATTTTTATAAGCCAGTCTTTTTCCTTATGATAAATAATTTTGCAATTCCTTTTAAGTGACTTTAATATAACACTTATATTAATTTTACTCCCGTAATCTTTCTTAAGTAAATCAAGATGTCTGTAAATATTCTCTATCGTTTCCCTGGCTATCTTTATGCTGTCAGTCAACAATATACTTATCGAATCAGGGTCATGTTCTGCCTGCGCAATAAGGTCAGCTGCAATTAAACTGCTACTTGAAGAACCATCTGCTATTACAGCTATTTCACTCGGTCCTGCCAGGCTATCAATCCCCACATCACCAAAAACTTTCTTTTTGGCGGAGGCAACATAAATATTACCCGGACCCACAATCTTATCTACCCTCCTTATGCTATTTGTTCCGTATGCAAGAACTGCTATTGCCTGGGCACCGCCGATCTTATAAATCTCCCTGATGCCAAATTTCCTGCATAGATATAAAAGAACCTCATTCAAACTGCCGTCCGGCATAGGCGGGGTGCATATAACAATTTCCTTTACCCCGGCTATTAATGCCGGTATTACCGTCATAAGAACGGAAGATGGATATATATATCTTCCTCCTGGAATATATATCCCTGCCCTTTCAATTGGAAGAGTTATCTGTCCCAGTTCTTTACCTTTTTCAGGTTTTATCATCCAGGAGCCTGCTTCCCTTTCCATCTGAGAGGCGTGATACTTCCTAATATTCTCAGAGCTAACATCCAGCGCTTCAACAAGCAGGGGGAAGTTCTTTTTAAACCTGGCTGCAGCAGATTTAATCTCTTTTTCTTTTACTTTAAGATCATCTATGCATTTAGCCCTGTAATTATCAAATTTCTCAGAATATTTTAAGACAGCTATGTCTCCCCTGGTTTTTATCTCTTTTAATATCTCATCTACTGTTTCTTCTATTGAGGGAGGCATTTTAAAACCCTTTTTTACATAAGCATAAATATCTTCGGGTTTTTCAGGCTTTTCAATTTTTAAGAAATTATAGCTCATCAAAAAAAGACCTTTGATACTTTTAGATGTTTTTATTAATATACCTAAAGAATATAAAATTGGCAAAACAAAATTAAACCCGGGGAATATGTCAGAAAAAATAAATCAAAAACCAGAAATCCTCCTTCACGTATGTTGCGGAACATGCTCGCTTCACCCTTATTTTTTCTTAAAAGAAGATTTTAACGTAACGTTTTTTTTCTATAACCCGAATATACATCCACCAAAAGAATATATTAAAAGGCTGGAAGGTGTAAAAACAGTTTCCAGGATCTTCTCTATCCCTCTAATAATTGGTGAATACGAAGCTAAAGAATGGTTTCAGTTAACTAAAGACCTTAAAGATGAGCCGGAAGGTGGAATGAGATGTCCTGTATGTTTTAAAATGTGGCTGGAAAAAACTGCGGAAAAAGCAAAAAAACTCGGATTTGATTTTTTTGGTACCACGCTTACTGTAAGCCCTCATAAAAATCAGAATTCCATAAACTCTATAGGGCTGGAAATAGAAACTTTAGAAAAAATTAATTTCTTCCAGGCAGATTTCAAGAAAAAAGATGGATTTAAAAAAACTGTTCGGCTGAGTAAGGAATTAAACCTCTACAGACAAAATTATTGTGGCTGTGTATATAGCAAAAGAGAATTATGAAATATTATAAGAATAAATTAAAATAATAACTATTTAAATTATCAGGCAACAGTACAGATTTTATAAATAGAACCCGGAGTACCAGACAATATAAATATTCTTTTTAAATATCCTTTTCTAACCGTTTTCTTTCACTGAATTTTTTGGTCACATAATTTGCTATAAGCATAGCAGCTGCTATTGTTATTATATTAATAAGATACACGACCTTGACTTCACCAAAAGGTGTACTAAAAGAAGTGCTGTCAATGCGATAATATTCGATAACTGTTCTGTATATGGAGTATATGCCAAGATACATAGAAAGTATCAAGCCATAGGGAATTTTTCCTGGCCTTTTCTTATAATATACATGCATTAACACTAAAAATATAAACAGTAAAAAGTTAGCTATAGATTCGTATAAAAATGTGGGATGAAAATAACTATAGCTTGAATAATCATAAGGCCTGTTCGCAGGTTCTATATAAATTGCCCAGGGAAGATCTGTCGGTTTGCCAAAAGCTTCCTGGTTAAAGAAATTACCCCATCTGCCTATAGCCTGCCCCAGTACTAATCCCGGAGAAGCTATATCAGCCAATAACCAGAAATCAAGTTTTCTTACCTTACAGAATATTATAAGAGTTAGAACTCCACCCAGTATAGCTCCCTGAATTGCCTGCCCACCTCTTCGCAGGGCAAGAATATAAAGAGGATGCTGTGCATAATAAGACCAGTTTACTACGACATGAAGCAATCTTGCGCCTATAATTGAAAATATTATAGCAAAGGGCGCAAAATTAAGAATCTCTTCTCTTTTCACTCCCCTATAGCCCGCCAGAAAGTACGCTACTGCAAAACCTAATATCAAAGAGAAGGAAGTCAATATTCCATACCATCTTATTTCAAATCCATAAATGTTAAAAGCAATCGGGTCTACGTACAAATGTCCTCCTTAAAATAAATTTCGTATTATCTAATGTTATAATAAATATGTAAAATTTTAACACAAATAGAAATAAAAACTTAAC
The DNA here is from genome assembly GCA_964556165.1 of uncultured Actinomycetota bacterium. GTDB lineage: Bacteria > Actinomycetota > Humimicrobiia > Humimicrobiales > Humimicrobiaceae > JAQVEM01. The sequence goes on from CAZKVH010000008.1 coordinate 24,265, forward strand.
TAAAATTTAATTTTATTTTAAAAGCAGTCAGGCAAATAAAAGCCGGATTCTTTAGATTTATCTGATATTAATAGAAAGGTACATTCTATCTTTTAATGGTACGGGTTAGTTGCAACTACTTTTAATTATTTATGATAAACGGAGGATTTTTCATCTGCCTGGCAGATAATAAAAATATCATGCTACATAAACTGATACCAATGCTACCCTCTACATTTAGTAATATCTGTTCAGCAACCTATTAATATCTATGTCTGTTATTATCTGATCAACCAGTGTTTTTCTTTCTATCTGTTTTAACTCTTCTTCATAAGGTGTCTTTTCTACCTGGTAAAAAATCCCGGTTGGTATTTTATCCTCTTCCATTGAGGTTTTGATTGCCCCGCTTAAATCCTTTCTATCATAATCTTTAATTTCGTCCAGCCTTTTTATTCTCTCCCTGTAAAATTTATGGGTATTTTTCTTATCAAAAGTTATGCATGGCTGGAGAACATCTATAAATGCAAATCCCCTGTGTTTTATTGCTTTTTTTATTATCTCCGTTAGTTGTATTACATCACCTGTGAAACCCCTTGCCACAAAAGTTGCTCCGGACGCCAGGGCAAGCAAAACAGGATTAACAGGCATTTCCACAACACCTGAAGGAGTTGACTTTGTTTTTAATCCTCTATCACTGGTAGGAGCAGCCTGACCACTTGTAAGACCAAAAATTTTATTATCACTCATTATATATGTTATATTTATATTTCTCCTGCATGTATGTATAAAATGATTTACACCAGCCCCAACACCATCACCATCACCACTTACAGCTATCACATTTAATTTATGATTTGCAAGTTTAACACCTGTAGCTACGGGAAGAGCTCTTCCATGCAATGCATGAAAAGCATATGTTTTTATAAAATTTATACCATTACCTGAACATCCAACTCCATATACTATCAAAATTTCATGGGGCATCAAATTTAGACTTACAAAAGCTTTCTTAAGCGAATCCCATATCCCGTAGTCTCCGCACCCATGACACCAGTTCGGTCTAATCCCTGTATTAAAGTCCGATGGTTTTAAATTATATCTCCTTCTTTTTGATTTACTTTTAGCCATAATCTCCTTACCGGATTTCTTTAAAAAAATTATTCAATTTAATTCTTACTCTATTTTTTCAATACTGCTAACAATCTCCTCTGGTAAGAATTGTCTTCCACTGTATTTTAATATTTTGTTTTTAATTTTATAACCTGTGCACATCGTTATAATTTTCGCTAATTGTGAAGTCTTATTATTCTCAACTATTATATTTTTATTGGTTCCACTCAAAATTCCGCTCACGACTTCCTCATCAAAAGGATATAAATAGGTAAAATGTACAAAGTTAACTTTTTTTTCTTTCTGGTCCAGCACATTCATAGCCTCAAGAATTGGGCCCTTGCATGAGCCCCAGCTCCAGATTGTCATCTCTGCATCAGTAGGCCCGTATATTCTTGGTGGAGGGATTTCCTCAATTAACCTTTCCATTTTTCTGAATCTCTTATCAACCATAGCCCTCCTGTTATGGGAACTATCATCGGAATAGCCGTACCTATCGTGTTCATCACTATTAGCAATAAAAATTCCGCCTTCCACCCCTGGAATTGTCCTCGGAGAAACTCCGTCATCGGTATCAAGATAACGCGCGTATTCACTATCCAGATCCCTGCTTTCTGTAACCAATTTTCCTCTGTCCACTGTTATATTCTTGAAGTCAAATTTATCGTATGAGAAATGACTTTCCGATAAGTATTTATCCATCATCAGGATAACAGGTATCTGGTATTTCTCTGCAAGATTAAATGCCTTCCCGGTAAGATAAAAACACTCCTCGGGGTCCCCCGGTGCAAGTATTACCTTTAAAAATTCCCCGTGCGATGCATTAGTTGCAAATAATAAATCACCCTGCTCTGTCCATGTAGGAAGACCTGTAGCCGGGGCAGGTCTCTGGCACAATACAATAACAATCGGTGTCTCGGTCATAGCCGCACTCCCTATCCCCTCACTCATAAGAGAAAAACCATTTCCGGATGTTGCAGCCATTGCCCTGACTCCAGCAAAAGAAGCCCCGAGCACCATATTAATTACTGCTAGATCATCCTCGGCATGTTTGGTTACAATATTGTAATCGCTTTCTACTGAAGCAAATGAATGCAATATTGAAGAAGCAGGAGTAGCAGGGTAAGCTGCATAAAATTTACATCCAGACCTTACAGCTCCTAAAAATACCGAGTCATTTCCGCTTATAAGAATTTTGCCTGAGGGTTTTACGATCTCCAGTTCATAAGCATTTATCTTTAATCTCTCTTTTATATACTTATAACCCAGCTCAGCAAGCTTAATATTCAAATTTACAATTTCAAACCCTTTCTGGCCGAAAGTATCTTTAATTACGTTTTTTAGCATTTCCAGGTCATAATTTAAGAGAGCCAGAGAAGCTCCGAGAGAGATACTGCTCATCATAAAAACCGGAGCTTTTAATTCGGAAATCATTCTGTAAAATGGCAATACAATATAATTAATATCTCTCCTGGCTTTCTTAAATTCATCAATATCCAGACTTCTGTCGTCATAAATAATGTATCCCCCATACATTACTTCGTCCTGATGGAGCTCAATAGATTCCCTGTTTAAAGCCACGAGAATATTGATACTTTTATTAATAGAAAATATTTCATTGGAACTTATTCTTGAAGTATATGTACTATGGCCGCCCTTTATTAGAGAGGGATATTCATTATTATCAATAACAAAGTAACCTTTTTTAGAAAATACCTTCGATAAAATTAAACCAGCACTAAGTATCCCATAACCGGCTTCCCCACTTAATTTCCAGCTAACATTGGAGACCTTCATCTGATTTATCTCTCTCCTCAATCGATTTCTAATTACAACACAATCATATTACCCTGCAAGTTTATTTGCAACATTCACTGTAACGATATTCCCCGCTGCTAATTCAAATAATATCATATATATAACATATATATTAAAAATAAACCTGCTCTCTGTGTTACAAAAATAATTTTTATTACTTTAAGTTCTAAATCACATCACATACATCCAAAAAAAAATTTTTTATTAAACTTAAAAAGAACTTTTTAATTCTTATAGCAAATTCCCTGATTTTTTTAGATAATAAGTTTAGATCTCAAGCAATAAAAAATATAAAAAAGAAATGGGAAAGTTTGCTTTAAAAGAAAACATAAAAACACTTTTAAAGCCACCCATCATAAGCTGGGCTCTATATGACCTTGCCAACACTCCTTTTGCAGTAATAATAATTACCATAATTTTCCCTGTGTACTTCACAACCATAATAGCCTCGCCGGAAATTTATTCAGCTAATTTCGGAGACCTTATGTGGGGTATTGCAAGCGGGGTGTCTATGATAATAACAGCCCTTCTTGCACCTTTATTCGGAGCAATCGCAGACACTTCAAGGTCCAAAAATAAATTTTTAACTATCTTAACCATTGCCTGCATTATCTTTACCTCCCTGCTTTATTTTTTAAATAAGGGGATGGTCGCACTCGCTGTAATTATATTTATTATATCAAACGTATTCTATCAAACCTCAATGATGTTCTATAACTCATTTTTGCCGCAATTCTCTACAAAAAAGACTACAGGGCTAATATCAGGTTTTGGCTTCTCTGCCGGTTACCTTGGGGGGTTTTTAATATTAATTATTACTCTCCCTTTTATCAGAAATGGGCTTGAACCATCTAACCTTACAAATTTAAAAATGACCTTTATTATTACATCCATATTTTTCCTGATATTCTCGTTACCCGCCTTTCTTATTCTGAAAGATTCGCCGGCTACTAAAGTCCTTGAGATTAAAACATCCTATATTTCATATGGTTTTAAAAAATTGCTTGGTACCTTAAAAAATATAAAAAAACATAAAAACCTTTCAAGGTTTCTCATATCATATTTTCTCTTCAGCAATGCGTTCTCTGTTCTTGCTTTATATGTTGGAATATATGCAAAAGATACTCTGGGCTTCGGGCTTTTTGAAATAGCTTTACTCTTCATGCTCGGCCAGATACCCACAATGCTCAGCTCGTTTTTTTTCGGATGGTTAACTGACAGAATAGGGCCCAAAAATACTATTACAATAACCCTTATTATGTGGATTTTAATAATAATTCTTGTTACATTTTTTACGATAAAAGCAGTCTTCTACGCAGGATGGATACTCGCCGCTATATCCACAGGTTCGACTCTTTTAGCCAGCAGAAGTCTCATGACTTTCCTTATTCCGCGGGAGAGCGAAGCTGAATTTTTTGGTTTTTACTCAATAAGCGGTAAAATGTCCTCCATTATTGGGCCTATAACATTTGGTTTGATATCTTTCATTACTAAAAACCAGAGAATAGCACTTCTCAGTACCCTTCTATTTCTTATAAGCGGCTTAATAATACTTCAATTTGTGAAAATAAAATCTTACAGACCGGAAAGCTTCAAATAGTGGTTCAAAAAAATATTTTTCAGGCGTTTTACCTGACTATTTTGCAACGTCTTTCTGCTCTTCTATAACCTGCTTTATAAATTCTATTTCCTTTGCTGACAGGTCTTTTAACTTTTCGTAAGTTGAAATCACATTATTTACTATCTCATTATACCTGCTTTTTGTTATATTCTTTACCTTGCTTGCGTTCTCTTCAACTTTACCTACTATTTCCTTTGCTACTTTACGTATATCACCCCGCAGCTCCTCGCCCGTTTTGGTTGTTAATAATAGCGCAGTAACCGCACCGGCGACAAATCCTGCAGCAAATCCCCAGAAGACACCTTTTGCTATACCTGCTCCATTGTTATTACTCATAAAACCTCCCAAAATCAAATACAAACTTATTTGATATCCTTTTTATATTATACATATAATGAAAATTATTTTTAATATATTTTAAATAAAAAAAATTTTTGCTAACATTTAAAGCTGAATCAAAAAGGTAGCTGGATTATCAAAAATAGAGCTCCAGATAAAGATAAATACATACAGCCAATTATAACAGGGGGATTTAACAAATGGATCTGTATCATTATACTGATGAAAACACTGACTACAGCCTGGAGGAATTGAGTGAAAATAATTGCGTAAAGGAGTATGAGCTAACCTTTGATTCACCATATAGCACCGGACTCGAAGAAAATGACAGGGTATATGTAAAGTTATTTCTTAACAAAGATAAAACTGGTACAGATAATCATAATTCAAGCAACCACTATAGAAATGATAGAAACAATGACCTTCTCATAGTTGTTCACGGTTTTTCTACAAGCAAACCCAAATTAAAAAAATATTACCAATTTATTAACAAAATGAATTCAGACAATTTGTCCTGTGCCTTTATAAATCTTCCTCTTCATCTGAACAGAACTCCTGATGGCGAAAGGGGTGGCGAAAGACTGATATACTTTAATGATGTACAAACCCTTATTTTCTTTCATCAGAGCGTTGTAGATATAAGAAAACTAATAGATATTCTTCTGAAGATATCTAATTTTAACAGAGTTTATATTTGTGGAATAAGCCTTGGAAGCATGATTTCTATAATTGCAATGGCAAATGATAATAGAATAGATAAGGGTGTATTTCTTATAGGCGGGGGCAACTGGGAAGAAATTCACTGGAGAGGAGTACTGAGATTTATTCTCAGGGGAAACTGCATCTTCAAAGATAAAAGATACGCCGGGAAGACAAGGAGAGAAGCATGTAGAGAAATATACTCAAAATTTCCTTTATTCGTAAAAAAAATGAAAGAGCTGAAACCTGAAAAAATAAAAATGAACCTTGATAATTTGCCTGAATTAAAAGAGGTAATACCCAAAATGTGCTTTTTATGCGACCCGGTCGCTTTTGCTTATAAAATAAACACCGAAAAAGTATTCATGATAAACTCGAGGTTTGATTTTTACTTTAACAAAAAATCAACAAACCATTTATGGGAAGAACTTGGAAAACCGGAGATTCACTGGATCAATAAATTACATTCCAGCAGCATAATTACAGATGAAAGAATTATTGCCAGGATAAAAAAATTCCTGCTAAACAGTTAGTTACTCGTTATCTTTAAAACAATCAGACATGCAATTCCCGAATTTACCTGCTGCTTTTTTAAAATCTTTAAATTTTTCTTTTACCCGTTCATCCTTAAATCTTGTATATAAAGTCTTTGCTGAATCTTCGGCGCTCTTTGCAAATTCTTTTGCCTTACTCTTTAGCAGCGGGTCATCAAATATCTCACTTATGACATTGCCGAATTCCTTTACCATATCACCAAAACTCTCAACAGGGCTTTCTGCCTTTTCTTTATTTTTCATAGTTTTCCTCCGGCTAATTTTCCTTCATAATATATCCAGTAACCATTAATAAAACTAAAACTCATTTATATTATACGGCACAAATATAGAGTTTTAAAAAATAAATTTATAAAAATAAAAAAATACCTCTGTGAAAAGGCAAATAATTTAAAAAAGCATACAGCCCGGATTTAGCACTGGAAGAATTTCTTGTTCATACGAATTTAACTTCTATCTGCATATATAATGTTTTTACCCGGGTTATCAAGAATATTAAAAAGTGCCAGATAATCTTTAAGATGTCTGGTAATAAGAAAGTTATTTAATACAAATTCCTTCGCCTGTTCTCCTATCTTATGTGAGATAAGTGGCCTGTTAAGCAGGTATCTTATTCTATATGCAGCTCCTTCAACCGAATTTACCAGAAAACCGGTAATGTGATTATGTAGTTGTATGGTTATTCCTCCAACTTCTCCTCCAATCACTGGCTTACCCTTCCACATCGCCTCAGTAACCGTAAGGCCAAAACCTTCTTTTAGGGACTTCTGAATTATTACATCTGCAATTCTCTGCAAAGCATTTATTACAATATCTTTTTTAGGTTCCAGACATAAAATATGGATATCGCTGTCCCCCTTCACTTCTCTTTTTACCTGCCTTAATACCTCTTCCCCCTGAGGGTCATCGCAAGAAGTCCCCCCTGCAAGTATAAGCTGACAGTTCAATTCATTTCTCACAAGACGAAAAGCATTTATGACACCAATGGGGTCCTTAAACCTGTCAAACCTTGATACCTGTAGAATTATCGGTTTGTCCCTGATAATTTTATACTTTTTAACCACATTATCTATCTCTTTATTATCAAGCTCCCTGTTCTTATCACTTAACGGGTCTATAGAAGGAGCAATAAGATATTGCGGATGAGGAAGGCTTTTTGAAAACTTGGCTATTGAAAATATACTCGAATCATACTTTACTATATACTTTTTCAAAGACCTCCAGAGATACAAATCAGGCCTGGCCATATCTATATGACATCTCCACACCCATTTAGTTTTTTTTCTGCGATAAAAATCAATAAGTGGCAATGGCTGGGGGTCATGTATAATAACTATATCAGCATCCAGATTAAGACTTTTTGCATTTTCTTCGTTTACTTTTCTGTACTGCTCCAGCTCCTCGCCAGAAAATTTTATCTTTTCCCCCTGCAATGCATTATGAATATTTTTTGTTATATTAAAAAAACCATTATCCCCGGTGATAATCTCCCACCTGCAATCGACACCCAGTTCATTTAACAGAGGAACAAGCCTATTTAATATCTCTGCAACGCCACCACCTTCTCTGGTAGAGCTTACCATTACAATTCTTTTATTTCTTGACATCCTGGCAAGCAATTCAATCTGCTTGATATTTCTTTCGCCAATAATGTCCCTGTAATCATTAATACTTGCCATAATTAAACGCTTTTTAATTCCTCATCTAAAATGTTTATTAATTTCTCCCTTATTTCTTCAACGCTGAAAAAATAAAAGTCAATATCCCTGATCTTTTTTACCAATTCCGCCCTGTCAAAATTATCTTCTATCCACATAGAAAAATCGTCATGCTCCTTTTCCTTCTTTATCTTCCTTGATTCATAGAAATGGAAATAAAGTGAACTACCCGGGATACTGTCTAATGCGTTTCTGAAATCTTCGAGGTTTACGACTTCAATCCCTAGCGGGATAACTATCGTAGTTGAGCTTGAAAAATAAAACTCAAAACCCTGCCTGACCCATGGAATTGTAGGAAGGTCCCATATGTGTTCCTCTATTATCCCTATCAACACTTCTTTTGCTTCAGCTACAGTTTTATAATCATAAGGGTCAAAATTAGCAAGTTTTTCCGCCAGAGCAATATCTCCGAGTTCATAAGCTACCCAGTTTGTAAAATCATTGGGGAATTCTCCCACATTTTTATCATGTCTTATGTGCGCTTGATAAAGATGGTGAAATAATACCTTATCCTGAGACTGTTCTATTATATTTAAAAACTCTTTAAGGTTACTTGCCTTCTGGCCGGTTGGGCTTATCAGCATTGTATAATCATAAAACTTAAATTTTTTCATAACTATCTACGTTTATAAATTTACCATTTCGGTTGTATATTCTATCGTATAATATTAAAAATCTAAACCAAAATGTTTTAACCGTTAACACCGGCAGTTTGTAATATTAACTTTATCACCTATAATAATAAAAGTAGCAAAAAAAATTAATAATGCAAGTTATGGAATCTTCTGAGAAAATTATAATAGTATCCAATAGAATTCCGTGCAGCCTTTCATTAGGTGATAGCGGAGCTGTCAAATATAAAAAGGGTATCGGCGGTCTGGTTACCGCTCTCGACCCTATTTTACGTAAAAACGGTGGAATATGGATAGGCTGGGATGGGCAGACCACGGATAAATTCACCGGAATAAAGCAGATCTGCATTACTGATGAATGCGGTAAAACCAGGTACTCAGTTGAATGTGTTCACCTGAATGAGAAGGAAATAAAGAATTATTATCATGGCTTTTCGAACAGGTCAATATGGCCATTATTTCATGGATTTATTTTCCAGAGTCACTTTGACTCGGAATACTGGAAAACTTATGTTTCGGTAAACAAAAAATTTTGTAATAAAATACTTAAAGAATCAACCCGTGATAGTCTGATATGGATACATGACTACCATCTTACACTGCTTCCCGACATGCTAAAACAGGCTAATCCAGAATTAAAAATATTATTTTTCCTCCATATACCATTCCCCAGTTATGAGACGTTCAGGGTTCTTCCCTGGAGCAAAAAGATACTAAATGGACTCCTGGGATGCGACCTTCTTGGCTTTCAGACAAAGAACGACAGGATAAACTTCCTTAGCTGCTGCAAAGAAATACTGAACGCAAAAACAGATTTTAAAAAAAATATTGTCTTTCATAAAAAGAGAATCATAAATGTTAAAAATTTTCCCATAAGTGTTGACTTTGAAAAATTTAACGAAATGTCAAAGAGAAAAAGCTCGGGTAAATTTTTAAAAAATATTAAAAAGATTGATAATAATATAAAAATAATAATGAGTGTCGAAAGACTTGACTACACAAAAGGCATTAAAGAAAGAATACTATCTATTGAAAGATTTTTTACAAAATATCCGTCCCATAGAAAAAAAGTTATTTTTATCCAGATATCAGTCCCAAGCAGAACGAAAATCAAAGAATATATCCTGCTAAAAAGGGAGATAGATGAACTTGTGGGCAGAATTAATGGAAAGTTCGCAGATGAGCTCTGGTCACCAATACATTATCTCTATAAAGCTATTCCACAAACAGATTTAGCTGGCTACTACAGGGCTGCTGATATCTGCCTTGTAACACCTTTAAGAGATGGGATGAATCTCATCGCAAAAGAATATGTTAGCAGTAAGTCAGAAGAAGACGGGGTTTTAATTCTCAGCAAATTCGCAGGAGCCGCAGAGGAAATGGGCAAATATGCCATAATGGTAAATCCATATGACATAGACGAAGTAGCAGACAGCATTAACACAGCACTCAATCTGCACAATAGCACGAGAAAAAAAATGATTTCAAATTTAAGAAAAATTGTAAAAGAAAATAACGTATTTGACTGGGCTGAAAATTTTTTAAATTATTATAAGAAAATCTCCTGACGAATCTCTTAAAAAGGTGATATAAATAAAATATTTAAAAGAATATATAGAAGAAATATTTCAAAAAATAACTGCATATCCTTATGTATTTCTTTTCCTGGATTATGACGGAACGCTTATGGAGTTCAGGGATAATCCCCACAATGTAGTAGCTACCGAAGAAGTTAAATCTATTATTTCCAGATTAGCTTCAAAGGATAAATTAATTATTACCATAATTTCAGGTCGTGATATCAATGACCTGATTGAATTCTTTTCCGGCATTGATGTTAAAAAAATTAACTGGGTTGGTACACACGGAATAAATATCAGGTATGAAAACTCCAGCACATTAATAGAAAATGGATTTAAAGATACTTTATCTTATATTGAAGATTTAAAAAATAAAATATCAAAAATAATAAAAGATGCCCCCTGCTTTTACCTGGAAGACAAGAAAAAAGCCCTTGCTATTCATTATAGAAAATGTGGAGACCATGAGCTTTCTTATCTAAACAAAGTTATAAGCACAGCGAAAAAATTCATTAAAGGCAAACCTCTGGATTGCCTTAAAATGAACAAGATAATAGAGATAAAACCCAGAGATATAAATAAAGGAAAAGCCTTCATGGCGCTCAAGAAAAAATATTTCAACCTTAAACCCTCGATAGATATTTGTATAGGCGATGACGTTACCGACAATTATCTTTTCAAAGAAAATAAAAAAGGCATCAATATAAAAGTACTGACTGATAACCCTGAAATTATGGAAACAGAATACTTTGTAAAAAACGTAGGTGATGTACTTGATTTTTTAAACCTGATAATAAATAAGCTCTAATATCAAAAAATCTAAAAAATTAAAAAATGCAAATTGCTAGATCTCTTAGCCTGTGAACTGAAAATAAATCTAATTTAACTCCCGGGAGACCAGGTCATATAAATCTGAAGGTTTATGGCACAAAAAATCTGGCTTGCCTTTCTCCAGCAAATCTGCTCTGTCACATCCCCATGATACTGCAGCTATCCTGACCTTTATTTTCTTACACGAAATAATATCCTCAAACTGGTCTCCTACATAAAGGACGCTATCTTTTAGTAAACGTTTTTTCCTGATTAGCTTTGTCAGAGTTTTATCTTTCTCTATTGTATTTGGAGTAGAATATATATCTTTAAAGAAATTTATCTTATTCCTTTGCAAAAATTTCTTTATATTTTTAGAAGAATTGGAAGATAATATATATAAAGCCACTTTGTCTTCTGTAAGTCTTTTCAAAACGTCATATATCCCTTCTATCAATTTTATTTTATGGATAGAATGAGAATATAATCTTATCGCTTCAAAAATAATTAAAGGCAGCTTGTATAGCGGTACACCCAGTTTTTTAAACCTGTCCCTTAGCGGAAGTGTGTTCATAGCTCTAAAATCCTTCGCATTAACATCCTCTATCCTGTATTTTTTCATAAGGTACTTATTTACACTTTCCACAACAAAATCTGAATCAACAAGCGTACCATCAAAATCAAATATGACATTCTTAATCAAATTACCTGCTCCTGTGAACAATTAATACCCAATTATTTTCTGCTATTTAATATTCTCAGTATTATACCACAACATCTAATCTCCAACTAAAATACTGCATTTATCAATATTGATTTTTTTTAAAAAGACATAAATTATATGTTACCTTAAAGTTAAATGCATTTTTTTTACAATGCTGTGTCATAACAGGATTAAAATAACAGGGATAAACATAACCAGGTTAACAATAATAATACAGAAAAAAGTCAATATCTTTATTGCTTTAAGACAGGAGAGTGCGGTCATCTGCAAATTCTTTACCACTGACACTTTCAAAGCGTTCCAGGAGGTCCTCAACTGTAAGTTTTTGTTTTTCCTTCCCCCTGATATCAAGAATAATCTGGCCCTCATCCATCATCATCAACCTGTTACCATGATTAATCGCATCCCTCATGTTATGCGTCACCATTAAAGTAGTCAGGCCGCCTTCCCCGATAATTCTATCTGTAAGTTCCAGCACCCTTTTCGCGGTCCTCGGGTCAAGCGCTGCTGCATGCTCATCCAGAAGAAGGAGCTTTGGTTCCTTAAGTGTTGCCATTAAAAGTGTTAATGCCTGCCTCTGACCTCCTGAGAGCAGACCAACCTTAGTGCTCAGACGGTTTTCAAGCCCCAGGCCTAATTTCTTTAAAAGTTCCTTATATAATTCGCGCTCCTTATTTGTAATACCCCACATAAGACCGCGGCGCTTCCCCCGTCGCTGTGCCAGCGCTAAATTTTCCTCAATTTCCATATCAGAAGCTGTGCCCATCATAGGGTCCTGAAATACACGCCCGAGTATTGCTGCACGTTTATGTTCACATAATCTGGTCATATTAATGCCGTCAACTATGATTGAGCCCCTGTCTGCAGAATATACACCTGCTATGCAGTTCAGAAGTGTAGACTTGCCTGAACCATTGCTCCCAATCATGGTAACAAAGTCACCCTTATCAAGAGAAAAACTTACATCATGCAGCGCTACCTTTTCATTAATAGTCCCGGCATTAAAAATTTTAGTCAATCTTTTGACTTTAAGCATCTACTTACCCCACTTCATGGAATTTTTAATTGGTTTAAGATAAGAGCGCAGCACCGGAAGCGAAAGCGCTATCGCTACAGTAATCGCGGTAAAAAGCTTCAGATCATTGGCAGGCATACCCAGTTTCAGGACCATTGCAATTATTACCCGGTATATAATAGCCCCGAATGCCAGGGACAATAACCTGCTGGCGAAGTGCCTTCTCCCAAAGAGCACTTCGCCAATAATTACAGATGCCAGGCCAATTACAATCGAACCGATACCCATTTGGATATCGGCAAATCTCTGACTCTGTGCTATTAAAGAACCACCTACCGCTACAAGACCATTACTAATCATAAGCCCGATTATAATAGTGCTGTTTGTATTTATACCCTGTGCACGAACCATCTGGGGATTATTGCCGGTGGCCCTTATTGCGCAACCAATTTCTGTACCAAAAAACCAGTATAAAATACCAACAAGACCTCCCACAAATATTATTCCCAGCACAATTACAGAGATTGTCTGGCTAAGACCCATTTTTTCAAAAAACGTGTATACGGTATCAACCTGCAGAAGCGAGATATTTGCCCTTCCCATAATACGTAAGTTTATTGAATAAAGGGCAATCATAGTCAAAATACCGGAAAGCAGGGAAGGAATCTTTAATTTAGTATGCAGTAACCCTGTAATAAGACCTGCTCCAACACCACCTAAAAATGCAAGTAGAATCGCAAGATATGGGTTACCCCCTCTTGTAATCGTAATTGCAGCAATAGCCGCACCGGTTACAACACTTCCCTCTACCGTTAAGTCTGCTATAGCTAAAATACGATAGGTAATATAAACACCTGTGGTAATAATTGCCCACAGCAAGCCCAGGGAAACTGCTGCTGTTAATATTTGCACCATAATCTAAAACCAACTTATTTATTTTTCCAAAATTCAAAAAGGGCTTGCGGTACCCGTTACTTCGTTAATCTTATTTTAGTATTCCATAACATACTCTGAAAGGTCTTCCGGAATCTCCAGACCGATTGCTTCTGCCACAGCACCATTAATAGCGAAATCAAACCCATCAGCTGACTCAATAGGCATTGTAGCGGGCTCGGCTTCGCCCTTCAAAACCTTTACAGCCATAAGACCTGTCTTATATCCAAGGTCATAGTAGTTGATACCCAGTGTTGCAAGACCGCCACCTTCAACCATTCCTGACTCACCACATATAACAGGAGTCTTTGACTCCACAGTAACACCGTTAACTATAGGCATGGAAGACGCTAAAACATTGTCCGTTGGAAGATAAAGTGCATCACATTCCTCAACAATAGATTGCGTAGCCTGCTGGACATCATTTGAATTAGTGACAGTTACTTCTGTGTAGGTAAGACCGAGTTCTTCTATTACCTCTTTGGCTATAGCTGCCTGGACAATAGAATTATCTTCGCTGGATGTATAAATAACACCTACGGTCTCTGCATCAGGTACAAGCTTTACCAGCAATTCTATCTGTTCCTTTATAGGGTTCATATCAGTAGTCCCGCTCACATTACCTCCAGGTGCCTCATTGGATTTTACCAGTTTGGCTGCCTCATAATCTGTTATTGCTGTCCCTAAAATAGGAATTTCCGTAGTTTTTCCTGCTATTGACTGAGCTGCAGGAGTAGCTATTGCCAGGACAAGGTCCACTTTATTGCTTACGAAACGGTCGCTTATAGTTGACAGGTTACTCTGGTCAGCCTGAGCATTCTGAACATCAATTTCAATATTTTCTCCATCTACATAACCATTATCACTAAGAGCGTCAACAAAACCCTCCCTTGAAGAATCCAGTGCAACATGTTCAACATACTGGACAATTCCAATAGTTTTAACATCAGACTCACCCGAACATCCGGCAAGTGACATTACCAGGACCAGAGCCACCGCAAGTACAAAAATTATTGTTTTTTTCAAATTAGTTCCTCCTTATTTTTTATTTTTTATTTAATTAATCTTTTTTAAAAAAATTCTTAAAAAAATCTAAAAAATGTAACTAATAATAAATTTCCTATACTTATATAATAAATTTAAATTTTTTAATGGCTCAAGCCCGGTTCTCCCTGATATTTTGTGTATTATAACACAATATATAATCTAAAAAAATTACATTATCTTTTTTTAAAAATACTATTAATTAACCTGACTGGCTGTAATTTGCACCTTAGCTGAATTTATTCTTAATATCCAGTCCTGAAGAAAAATTATGAGGAAAGAACTTTCAGGCTATCTTATTTTTTTAACTCTGATGATATTCTTAAAACCACTTTAACCAGTTCATCAAGTGTTTCCCCGGGAACCAGTATAAGACGTTCAAGGTTAATGCGGTCAGGAATATCTATTACTTGAGGTACAGAATCTAAAACCGATAAAGTCCTGTCAAGATCCCTGTAAAAATCAGCATCAGTCTGCCTGAAATCAACAGGAACAGGCATACTTGCTATTCTGTAATTTAGCTTCCTGCAGATACTGCGAATTTTCTCATTACTATACAGGTTAACAATACAACGGACATCCGGAAAATGCTTACGTATTCCAAGAAGTACCCCTGCCATATATTTTGAGCAGCCCATTTCAGGCTCCCCGACGGATACTACCTTTCCTTTAAAACGCAGTAGTCTGCCCGGAATCGCAGCAATTTCCTCTAACTTTCTGGCATCAGGAAGGGCATAAGCAATATTTGACCCAATTTCCGGTATAAGGTCTGCTTTTAAAGTTTTTTTCAGACTATCAACTGCCTTACTGAGTTCACTACATAGAATCTTTTCAGCATTGCTTCTACTGTCATCTTTAAGATATAGAGCATCAAAAAAGACATCCCAGAACCTGTCAACTTCAGGAGGCAAAAGCGCTGTTTGCTTGCCGCTACTTTCTACCCAGTATGACCCTTCTTCTACTGGCAGCACCTTTCCAATCAGAGCAGCTTCTATATCCGCTTTCTTAAATCCATTCAATAGCAATTCGGCTCTATCAGGAGGACAGGTCAGCAGAAGAGTTCCCTCGCTTATGACCTCATAAGGATTCAGGTTAAAGTATCCGCAAATCTCTTTTATATCCATCGGTAAAGGTACTTCCTTCCGCTCTATTCTCATACCAACTCTGGATGCTTTTGCAATCTCCCACAGGCCCCTGCATACTCCACCCTCGGTCGCATCATGCATGGCATGCACCCCACCAATTTCAGTAGCCAGCAATGCGTCCTTTACAACACTGATTTCCTTTAACCTCTGGCTGGCGCGTTTAACAAGCTTCCTATCGATGCCGCTTTTTTGTATTCTTTCCCCCAGCTCGGATGCAAGGAGTGCAGCAGCCTCTATAGCCGCTCCTTTGGTTATTATGATTGAATCACCAATCTGTGCTCCTCCGGGAGTAATAAAATTTTTACCGGTCCCCCAGACAGTAATGCCCCCTATTGTGGGGATGTTAACCGCTCCGTAATAACCTGTATGTCCGCCAACAATAGCAATCCCCAGTTCCCTGGCATATAAATCAATGCTCCGGACAAGCCTTTCAATATAACTTTCTTCCGTCTCTGGAGGCAAAAGAAGAGAATAAGACATATATGCTGGAGAAACACCCATAACAGCCACGTCGCTGGCACCAATATGCACCGTAATCCATCCGAAATCCTCAGGTGACATTGTAGGACCCGGGAATATCGGGTCCTCTGCTATTACCATATAGTATTCGCCTATTTTTATAACGGCTCCATCAACTCCCATCTTCGGGCCCACCACCACATCAGGATGCATTGCGCCTTTATTTGGTAATATTATCTTAGAAAATAAGTTATCATTAATTTTTCC
This sequence comes from uncultured Actinomycetota bacterium, assembly GCA_964556165.1. Classification (GTDB taxonomy): domain Bacteria; phylum Actinomycetota; class Humimicrobiia; order Humimicrobiales; family Humimicrobiaceae; genus JAQVEM01. The sequence continues at coordinate 40,712 of CAZKVH010000008.1, forward strand.
TATCATAAATTTTCTCTCCGTAAATCAATATCTTTTTTGAGGGGTTTATTTTTATTTCTGATAAAGTTTTTTAGATGCTTTCCTAACATAAACTCCATTTTTATTAAAATATAATATTTAAACCACAAATCATCAAGTAAATTAATTTTGCATTTAATAGTTATTTTCTTTTTAAATATATATTCTTTCAAATTAAACCACCGCAAATGCTATGAGTTTTTACAAATCGATATTGATTTATGTTTAATCAGATTTATCTCGTGACAGGCTATTCCAAAGCTTTTAAAAGACTATCGTTTGTATATCATAAACCTTTAACAGGAATTCTTAATAATTAAAATGCTAGTTTTTAAGAAAAATAACCAAGGTATATTAATGAATGATTCAGGATTAATTGAAATTATTATTTTTTTAAGCTAACATCTTTTTAAAAGCACTGTCATAATAATTAAAACAAAACTTAAAGCAAATTGATACCTTAGAAAAAGAAAACGATTTTCTAAATTTGTTTTAGTATTCAGGACTGGTTTGTATTAAAATAATTTCTTAGTACAATCAAATGAATATTTTATCTAAACAGTAAAAATGAAGCTTTTTTTAAATAAACTTGGCAGGATAATAGTATCAGACGATATATTCGATAATAAGGTATATCTCAGGAGACTTTATAAATATTTTCTCTCTGGCCTTCTTGTCAGATTAGTTTTTCTACCATTTTTTTTCCAGAGAGATTTACTGTCAACCTACCAGAGAGCTGCAGAAACCATATCTACCGGCAATATAGGGTTTGACAACCTTCAATTTCTGACAAATATGATTCACACTTCCTATTTGCTGGTAACAAAGTTTATATTCTCTGCAGTAAATGATATATTCCCTGTCCTGCTCGAAAAAGACACCTGGATATCATGGCTAACCTTCAATAACAGCTACAATGTATTTACCATGCTGGCGCTTTTTAAAGCTCTCTACCTGATATTTGATATAGCCTGTGTATTTCTGATTTTGAGACTTGCATTTGATAATGAACCAGAAAATAAGCTAAGGGTTTTTAAATTATGGATATTCAATCCTGTATTAATATATGTTGTCTATATTTTCGCACGTCATGACATCATTGGAGTTTTTATCACGATGGTCGCACTATTGCTTGCAAAAAAGGACAGGAAATACTGGTCAATACTGGTTCTTGCTTTTGCCATAGCCCTGAGGTTTTTCCCTATAATGATTCTCCCTCTTTTTGTATTTTACCTGGCACGCACCAAAAAAGATTATATTATATTCTCTTCAATGGGTGTCTCTGCTGTACTGTCAGTTGAGTTCTTATCTTACTTCGGTTTTGGCAAGAGTGTTATAATCCCTCTGCTTAATACACAGCATTTTAACTACATACTGTCATCCAATCTAGAGCTTATAATACACGACCGCATTTTTATCTTTGTTGCAGTGTATGTGATCATAATCCTCAGCTATTTTCATGTAAGGAAGGCGGGTTTTGAAGTACTTTTAAATTACAGCGCTATAGTATATCTTGCTTATGTAAGTCTATGTTATTTCCACCCGCAGTATTTCCTCTGGGCAATACCTTTTCTTGTAATTATTTTTGCAAGAAACAGATTGATTATGTATTATCACTGGATTCAATTCGCTATGTTCCTGGTAATACTCATATACTGGGGTGATCTTGTTACCAAGTTTGTTCTTGCTCCCATAGACCATAAGTATTTTGTATATATAACCGGAATTATACCTTTGATTGAAAGATTTTATGATTCCGCAAAGTTTGTAAATATTTTTAGAAGCATTTTTACCGGTGTATCTCTCTGGATGATATACCTCATTTATAAAGATAGCAAAAATTTAATGGGCGATTGATCAATTGATAACTGAGTTTAAAAAAATGTTAAATAGAAATTTTAAAATTAATAGAGTTTTAGCAGTAGCTTTGCTGGTAGCTATCATCGTAATTCTTACAGGATGCACAGGTATTTTTTATGTTCCGGGTGCAAGCTATGGCTATTACATATGGGAGGAAGACGACAGTATATTTGTAGAATGGAGTGCTGACCGTAAAGAAACGGAATTTGAGGGTATAATTTCGACTGATGGAGAGATAACTTCACATACCCTGAAAGAGTGGGAACAGGATGAGGACGTCATAAAAGCCGGGGAAAATATAGTTAGTTTTTCATCTACCCTCGATGCCGAGGACTACTCGGACGGGTTTAGTTTTACCCTTAAAGATTACAGTTACCTTGAGTTTGATTTAAAAATGAATGACGGCTACGACCTTTCACGTATAAATCTAGGAGGATTCCTTGAGAGCCCTGAGGAAGGCACCTTTAGAATAGAAAAAGACTATTTCGAGCAGATTGAAACAAAGCCCTGGTATCAGAGACGCCCGTTCTCAGAATTCTTTTATAAGTTATTTTCCAATAAATATTTTACTTTTTTATATCTCTTTATACTCGGGATAATTATCATAGAAATTTTAAGAGTGACAGTTATTTCCAGGAAAAAGAAAAAAGCTCTATGGATAACACTTTCATATGTACTGCTGGTCGCAGTGGAGGTCCTTATCTATTTTATCCTGAAATTTCTGGTCAGCTAAATGTGAGATTCTATCCATGCTGCATGGACTTAAGATCAAGCCGCATTATTAATCAGAATTTGTGATGTTTCCCTGATCCTGTATTTTCTCTGTAAACCAGCTGGCCGCATGCCGCATTTATGTCATCTCCGAACCTGAAACGTTCAGTAACAGTTATTCCACCCTCTCTTATGATTTCTTTGAACCTTTTTATTCTTTCCCTGGTAGAAGGTTTTAGATTACTCTCTCTGCCATTATAAGGAATGAGATTCACAAAACATAGTATGCCTTTGAGCAGTTTAACAAGCTGTTCCGCCAGTACATCTGAGTCATTTAAATCTCTTAACATCACATACTCAAACATGACCCTGCGGCCCGTTTTCTTAATATATGACCTTACCAGCCCAATAACTTCCTCTATTGGATACTTAAAATCTATGGGCATAATCTCCCGGCGAATTCTGTCATTGGGAGCATTGAGCGAAATTGCAAGATTAACCTGCAGCTTTTCATCAGAAAGCTTTTTAAGTCCTGCAGGAATCCCGGCAGTGGACACGGAAATACGGCGGGCTCCGATATTAAATTTTTCAGCGTCATTAAAAATCCTTATTGCTTTAATAACATTGCCGTAATTTAAAAAAGGCTCCCCCATCCCCATAAAAACAATATTTGTTACTGATTTACCTGTCTTCTTTAAATAATAAGAGAAAAAAAGCACCTGCTCTGCAATCTCATGGTAACTGAGATTTCTTATAAATCCTATTTTTCCTGTACTGCAAAATTTGCATCCCAGTGGACAGCCAATCTGTGAAGACACGCATACCGTGTTTCTTCCATCCATGTGCTGCATAAGAACCGACTCTATCTTTAATCCATCATTCAACTCTATTATAGCTTTTATGGAATCACTCTTTAGAGATGTAAGCGAATCAAAATTGAAATTTACCGGAACCTCCTCTTCCAGTTTTTCCCTGAGAGAGACCGGTAAATTCGTGACATTCCTCCAGCTGTCTACTAAATCCCGGTAAAGGGCCCTCTCAACCTGCCTCAGCCTATAAGAAGGCTCCCCGGCCAGTATTTCTTCAATCTTATATAATTCCATCTTTGTATCACTTCTAAATTAGTTGATAACAATTGTACTGCAGATTCCAGAAATCTCTTCTATCCCTGGAAATCGCTTCTGCCCTTCCCTGTAATTTCTTCCATACAAATATATCAGGATTTCTCCACCTGTATAACCACCTTATTTTATTACATTTTTGAAAAATTAGTTAACCCGATATAAAAAAATCCCACTATAAATATTCACTGTATATTAAATTTGAATTTCTTGCCTAAATTATTTATAATTAAATTCTTTAAACCTCAAGAGATGCCGGTTAAAAAAGTACTGGAATCTAAGAGTGGCAAAACTCTCAGGCAAAAAAGGATTTTGTTTTTTGCAATATTTCTGAGATATTTTTTTAGCAGGATTCCCGTGTGTTTTGAATCTCTCGGGTAAAAGGACAGGATGATATTTTATAGAGAAAATAGAAAGCAAAATGGATACTCCAGAGAATAAAGAAGCTAACAAAACAAAACTATACGATAATCATAAAAACCTTGGTGCAAAAATCATAGACTTCAGCAACTGGCTTATGCCGTTAAACTATTCGAAAGGAATAATACAGGAACATCTGGATACCAGAAAAAATAACGGTCTTTTTGATATATCTCACATGGCAACATTTAAAATAACGGGTGCAGGAGCAATACCCTTCCTGCAGTATGCGCTTACCAACAATTCAGCTTCATTAAAAGCCGGAGAAAGCCAGTATTCAATAATTTCCGATTCACATGGTTCGGCAATTGACGATGTATATCTGTATTGTTGTGAAAAAGATGAGTTCCTGCTTATAGCAAATTCTTCGAACAGGCCGGGTGATTTTATCTACCTGAAAGATGTAGAGGGTTTATTTAATGACGTTGAAATAAACGATATATCTGAAGAAACTTCCATGCTCAGCCTTCAGGGACCTGATTCCGGAGATATATTGATTTCGCTCACGCCGCCAGGAGATTTTCCCCTGCTGGAAAAAAATAGATTTGCCAGAGTGAATATACTGGGAGCAGATGCATTTCTTGCCAGAACTGGCTACACAGGAGAACTTACGGGCTATGAAATAATTACAAAAAAAGATAATATTTTTAAACTCTGGGAGTCGTTGATTGAAAAAGGAGCCAATCCTGCCGGTCTGGGTGCAAGAGACAGTCTGAGGCTTGAATCAATGCTTCCACTTTATGGTCATGAGCTTGGAAAAGACCCTGACGGTAATGACATACCGATTTTCTCTTCCCCGAGTTCGCGTATTGCGGTAAGCTTTTCAGAAGATAAAGGCGAGTTTGTTGGTAAAAAAAATCTTAAAAAGCAGTACAGGGCTCTAGGCAAAATAATGAAAAAGGATTATTCGGATTCAGAAGATTTACCAGAGGTAATAATTGCCTTAGAGCTTATGGATAAAGGAATAGCAAGGCATAATGACAGAGTATTTCTTGAAAATGATATGATTGGATATGTAACCAGCGGCACCATAGTACCTTACTGGGATATGGAAATTGTGGATGGCAAAACGAAACTGAAGGGAACATTCAACCTGAGGTCAATTGCTCTGGCTTTAATAAATAGTGATAAATGCTATAGTAATATAGTTGAAGTTAAAATAAGGGAAAATAAGAAAAAAGCTTTTGTAATGCCGTATTTTTTAAAAAAAATGAGCCCTTATTTATATCCTGTGACTCATAAAAGTTTTTTATAAAAATAACCCTAAGGAGTTAAAGAATGAGTAAAATTATCAAATATACGGAGACCTATGAATATATAAGTGTCGATAATGAAATAGGAACAGTTGGCATCGCGGAAGAAGCATCGGATAAGATGGGAGACATATACTATGTCGAACTACCAGAAGTAGGCAAAAAGTTCGCTAAAGGCGATGAAGCAGCAGTGGTTGAGTCGGCAAAATCGGCAGCAGATGTTTTCTGCCCTGTTGGTGGTGAGGTTATAGAAGTAAATTCAAATCTGGAATCCAATCCTGAATTCGTATCAAAAAACCCGCTGACAGATGGGTGGTTGTTTAAAATAAAAATAACTGAAATGGATGAGCTGGAAAGTCTTATGGACTATGAAGAATTTAAAAAACATGTGCATGAGGAAGGTTAATGGCAAATTATTCGGTACATTCTGAAAACGACAGAAGTAAGATACTAAAAGCCCTGGGTATAAATAATGCAGGAGAATTATTTAGCTTTATACCCGGAAAAGTACTTAATCCCGAAATAAATATTCCACCAGGCCTGAGTGAGATGGAGCTCAGGGATAAATTAAATAAACTGGCAGGCTTAAACAATCCGGTAAGCAGTTTCTCATCTTTCCTGGGAGGAGGGGCATACAATCACTATATACCTTCCGTAGTAAACCATGTCACATCAATAAGTCAGTTTTATACTGCCTACACTCCCTACCAGGCGGAGATATCCCAGGGTACGCTGCAGTATATATTTGAATTCCAATCACTAATGTGCAGGCTGACCGGGATGGATATAACCAATGCATCCATGTATGACGGGGGTTCTTCCCTTGCCGAAGCCGTTTTACTTTCAAGAAGAGCCACCGGCAAGAAAAAGGTTATATTATCAACAACAATAAATCCACAGTACAGGCAGACAGTAAAAACTTATGTCTCAGGCCTGGATATGGAAGTAGTAGAAGCCGGGCATAAAGAAGGTATTACTGATATAGACCTTTTAAAGAATACCATAGATGAAGATACCTGCTCGGTCGTAATTCAGAATCCCAATTATTTTGGCAATCTAGAGGAAGTATTTAAAATAAGAAATATGCTCGATAGCTATCCTGATTGCCTGTATATAGTTTCAGCAGACCCACTGAGTCTCGCAATCTTAAAGCCCCCTTCCGAATATGGGGCAGATATAGTTGTGGGAGACGCACAGTGCTTCGGGAATCCCCTTTCTTTCGGTGGACCCTATCTCGGGTATTTCTCAACAAGAGAAAAATACTTAAGGCAGATGCCGGGAAGAATCGTAGGAAAGACCATAGACAGAGATGGTAAAGATTCCTACACACTTATATACCAGACCAGGGAACAACACATAAGAAAAGTAAAAGCAACCTCAAATATATGCACCAATCACAGCCTTAACGTTCTTGCAGCTACCGTATATCTTTATTTACTCGGAGAGGAAGGTTTAAAAAACCTTGCCAGTTTATGCATCAGGAGAGCAAATTATTTTTATAATAAACTATCAGAATTACCTCATTTCAAAAAAAGATATAAGAGCAATTTCTTTAGTGAGCTTACGATATCCACGGACCTTGATGTAGACAGGACACTTGAAGCTCTCTATAAAGAAAATATAATCGGGGGAATAAATTTAGGCAAATATTATAATGAGCTTTCCGATTCTATTCTTGTTTCATTTACGGAAATGAATTCAGAAAGTGATATTGACAGATATATAGATATATTAAAAAAATTACAGGCAGGATAAAAATTATGCCAGATAAAATATTTCCCGTTAAAAACAGAAGAAAAAACAAATACTGGACTGATACTACCAGGGAGCCGGAAATAAATTTTTTAGAAAATATTCCAAAAAATATTTTAAGAGAAGGTAAAATCGGTCTTCCGCAGTTAAGTGAAAGCCAGGTTGTCAGACATTTTACAAATCTTGCCAGGAAAAACTACGGAGTTGATGATGGAATATATCCACTTGGCTCCTGTACCATGAAATATAACCCAAAAGTAAATGAAGATATAGCAAAAAACTCCAATTTTTCAGACATCCACCCCTGCCAGAAGACTGAAGATGTACAGGGAACACTTAAAGTTATGTATGAACTGGGAGAAATGTTAAAAGAAATCATAGGGATTTCCGCAATAACGCTTCATCCCTCGGCAGGTGCTCATGGTGAATTCTGCGGTCTTCTTATAGCAAGAAAGTATTTTGAAATAAGAAATGAAAACAGGAAAATAATAATAATTCCGGATTCGGCACATGGTACGAACTTTGCCTCGGCAGCCATGGCAGGATTCAATGTAATAGAAGTAAAATCCAATAAAGAAGGTACAATTGATTTAAAAATCCTGGAGGAGCTTTTAAAGCAGCATTCTTCAAACATAGCCCTTGTCATGATTACCAATCCAAACACTCTGGGTATATTTGAAAAAGACATACTTAAAATATCCAGCCTCATGCATGAAAACGGAAGTCTTATGTATTACGATGGTGCAAATCTCAATGCCGTAATAGGAATGGTGAGGCCTGGAGATATGGGATTTGATATAGTACATCTGAACCTCCATAAAACATTTTCTACCCCGCATGGCGGGGGCGGACCCGGGGCAGGCCCCATACTCGTAAATGAAAGCCTGAAAGACTTTCTCCCCGTACCCGTGGTAATTAAAAAAGGGAATAAATATTTACTGGATTATGATATTAAAAACACCATAGGAAAGATAAAATCATTTTACGGTAATTTCTCTGTATGCCTTAAGGCATACTGTTATATCCTGTCCGCAGGTAATAGCTTAAAGGAGATAAGTAATGATGCCTGCCTTAATGCCAATTATCTTAAGGTTAAACTCAGTAAATTTTTTGACGTACCTTACAGCAAAAACACGATGCATGAATTCGTAATGTCAGCCAAAAAGTATAAGGAGTCCGGCGGTACGGCACTCAACATAGCAAAAAGACTTATAGATTACAAAATTCATCCACCAACAATATACTTCCCCCATATTGTAGAGGAAGCCCTTATGGTTGAGCCCACAGAGACGGAAAGTCTTGAAAGCCTGGAAAACCTGATAGGTACATTCGAGAAAATAGTTAGCGAAATAAAAAATAATCCTGAAGTTGTTATAAATTCTCCGGTTAGTACCGAAACCAAACGTGTGGATGAACTAAGGGCTTTAAAAGAACCTGTTTTTAAAGAATAATCTTTATAATGTTTTTTCTATTTTTTTAAGCCTGCACTGATTTTCTTTGCCTTCAAAGTATCTTCAAACAGAGTTTCTGCGCGGTAAGATGACCTGACAAAAGGTCCGGATTCAACAGATATAAAGCCCATATCGAGGGCTATTTCTTTTATCTTTTCAAATTCCTCTGGTCTGTAATACTTTAAAACTTTTATATTTTCCTTTGCTGGCTGAAGATACTGTCCCACAGTTAATATATCGACCCTGTTTTTTATGAGGTCACTCATGACTTTTACTATCTGGCTCATGTTCTCACCCAGACCGACCATAAATCCGGACTTTGTTAAAATCCCGGGTTTTATATCCTTGGAATCATTTAAAATCTTTAAAGAGCCGTAATAGTCCGCACCTCTTCTTATACGCGGAAAATTTTCTTCAATAGTTTCAATATTATGATTCAAAACATCCAGCCCGGATGATATTACCTTTTCCAGACTTTCTTCGCTCCCCCTGAAATCCGGTATAAGGCATTCCACTTTAACACCCGGATTTAATTCCTGTACCCTCCTTACAGTATTATAGAAATGAGCCGCTCCCCCATCAGCAAGGTCATCCCTTGTAACTGATGTTATTACCGTGTACCGCAGCCCCATATCTTTTACCGCTCTTGCAATTTTATCCGGCTCCAGTTCATCCAGCGGCCCGGGCCTGCCGCTTTTTATACTGCAGTATGAGCAGTTCCTGGTACAAATATCACCCATCAGCATGAATGTAGCGGTCTTTCTGCTGAAACATTCAAAAATATTCGGACATTTAGCGCTCTCGCAGACGGTATGCAGATGCCCTGCTTCTATTAAATTCTTTACAAGTGATATATTTGAATTATTAAGACTTATTTTCTTTTTAAACCAGGGTGGTATTCTCTCCAATTACCTTCACCATATCCTTCCAGGTTTCCATATATTTTTTTCACTTAGTTCTTATCCTGAATTTATTTCTACCCGTTGTTATATTATCCTGCGGACCAATATAGCACAATGGCCGACAGGGATATTTAATGCTCTGCTGAATTAGAGATTTTCTTTTCCAGAAAAACACGAAAACATAAAACCGCCTGAAGGTAGTAAATAAAAACTTAATAATGCATTTTACATCATAACATAAACCCATTTCAAATAAATAGATTCATAGAAACTTCGAAATCTTACTGGCTTTCAATCCATTCAACCACTGCTTCTTAAACTATATCACTGTCATAATTAATTGTACTTATAAAATCCCCAACTCTGAAAGCTGAGGAAAATTATTAAAGTAAATACCCCACAATGATAGGACCAGAAGATTAACTAATGAAGAAACTAAAATATATAGTAATATGAAGTTTTCCAGCAATTTCCTTTTCTTACCGAAAATATAAAAAACAATTAATGCAATATTAATCATAGAGAATAAAAAACCCAGATATACAGATTGGCCCTCTATAAGCGCCAGGGATAACAAAATACCTGTAAAGACCCCGCAGGATATAATTATAGTATTTCCAGCTATGTTTGCTTCCCATGATTTTTTTGACCATGACTGTTCTATCACACTTAATGCCAGCAACCCTAAAAGTCCTGTAAAAAGAATTTGATGTCCTAAAATTTCATCGTAAAAATATACCAACTTGCCTAAATCTTTAGGATAAATTCCACTGGATGTGTATAAAATATTAATCGAGTTAGCAACAAAATGAATTCCATGCCCCTCTATAAAAGCAGCCAGAAAAAGAATCTTAAAGAAATCAAGAGTTCTTTTGAACCTATCTCCAGGCAATTCCAGGTTATTTTTTAATTTATTATTTATTAAAAATAAAATAATAATCATAAAAGGAAGAGTTATCGCAAGATCAGCTACATCAGAAATCATTATATGAATGCCGGGAATAACATTCTTAAAAAAAGACAGATGAAAAACCTGCGTAATCCATAATCCCAGAGTTAACAATACTATAAGAGATATCATCCTTTTCATAAGGCCTGCTATTAAAATTTATTTTAATAAGCACGAATTTTTAAGTCAGCAATTTACTCTATACGACAGAAAAAATAGTTATTACAAAACTTTTAATATTCAATACTATTCATTAATAAATATTTATGACAATATACTAGCTACTCAATCAATTAATTAAAACAGTTTTATGGCCTGCTTTTATTAAAATATTAAAAAATTGCTTTCAAAGAGAATTACTTTATACTATTATACTAATCTTAAAAAATAAATGATGGATATAGAAAACAAAAAGTTATCGCTCAGAAATAAAATTTTCAGGATTGCAAATATTGTACTTGTTACCGCACTGGGAATATACCTTGTTTACTGGCTGCTTTCCAGTATAAATATTTCAGACCTGAAATCTTCTTTCCTTAACCTCTACATTCCTTCTCTTTCAATAGGCCTTATTCTTATGTTCAGCATAGATTTTTTCAAGGCCTTAAGGCAGAATCTTTTGCTGGGCAAAGACAGGGTAAGGTTCGGGGACATGTTTCTTATCTCCCTTATTAGAAATGCCTTTAATATGGTCCTGCCTGCAAGGACCGGGGAACTTTCATATATATATGTTCTTAAAAGAAAATTCAAGGTACCTGTGGAAAAAGGCGTTTCTACCCTTGCAATAGGATTGATATTTGACCTTATAATAATTTTTTCCATGATTATAATATCAGTAATCATTGCTGGAAGTAGTCTCCTTGAGATATCTTCCACAAATCTAATACTTATTGGTATTATTTTTCTTGCAGCAACACTGGCACTGCTTTTTTTTCTTTCAAAAATAGTGAGTTTATTTATAAAGTTATTTGAAGCTATTTTTAGAAAATTCGGCAATCTAAAAAACAACAAAATATTTGCCTATATCTATGAGAAATTAATCGAGATAAATAAAAGCATATTAATAATTCAGGAAAGAAAAATATACTGGAAAGTGTTTCTTTTAACTCTGGCAACAAGGATTCTAAAATTTACCTCTTATTATTTTCTCATCCACGCGGTTCTTTATCCTATAGGGTATACATTTGCTGAACTTCCTTTCTGGAAAGTCTTTCTTGCAACAGTTACAGCTGAATTTTCTGCTGTCCTCCCCACTCACTCAATTGCAGGCCTGGGTACCTATGAAACAGCTTTTGTCCTTGCATTCATTGCCCTGGGATTCAGTAGGGAAACCTCAACTATTGTGGCATTTAATTACCATTTAATAAATCTTGTGGAAACAATAATTCTTGGAATAATTTCCATGATAATAATATCCATGCCTTTTTATAAGATAAGATTGCAGAATGAGCAGGACATAAGTTAGAAAGGTTTTGCGTATATTGCACGGTTTTTTTAATTAACTAAGAAACATAAAATTCTCTGCTTCTTCTCACATAAAAGCCGTATCACAGTATAAGATAGAGAATATTTGTCTCCCTTGATTGTTAATACTTTTTGTATTATACTCTTTCAAATTATAATAAATATATAATATTTCTATGACAGAACCCATTATAAAAATAGAAAATCTCAGCAAAACCTACGGCAGGATAAAAGCCGTAGATGATATTTCCTTTGAGGTTTATAGAGGAGAGATATTTGGTATGGTCGGCCCCAACGGTGCGGGTAAAACTACCATTATAGAATGCATCGAGGGTCTCAGAAAACCTGATTCTGGAAATCTAAAAGTGCTTGGTCTTGACCCTTTAAGAGAAGGCCGCCTTCTAAAAAAATCTATTGGAATACAGATGCAGGAATCAGAGTTACCCGATAGAATCAAGGTATGGGAAGCTATTGACCTGTTCTCATCCTTCTATGACAGAACCATGACATATAAGTCACTTCTAAACGAGCTCGGCCTTTATGAAAAGAGGGGTTCATATTTCGGTAGACTTTCGGGAGGCCAGAAGCAGAGATTATTTATTGCACTTTCTCTTATTAACGACCCGGAACTTGTTTTTCTTGATGAGCTTACTACAGGACTTGACCCACAGGCAAGAAGAACGACATGGGAACTTATAAAATCCATTAACGAAAAAGGCAAGACTATATTTCTTACCACTCACTATATGGAAGAAGCGGAAACATTATGCGACAGGGTTGCAATAATCGACAATGGAAAAATAATTGCACTTGATACTCCACAGAAACTAACCAGTGATATAAAAGCTGAAAACAGGCTCATATTTAACGTATCAGGCGATTTTGATATTAATATACTGAAAAACATCGATAGCGTCAGCAATATAGAAAAAACAGGAAATAAAATAACTGTACTCGGGCACGATAAAAGAATGGTTAAAGATATTGTTAATTTTCTGGTTAACAACAATATTGATTATTCCGACCTTAAAACAGAACAGACAACACTTGAAGATATATTTTTAAAACTTACCGGCAAAGAAATACGTAGCTAGGAGGCAATTTGAAATCATTATTCAGACTTACAGTAGTTGAATCTAAATTATACTTAAGAGAGCCCATAGCACTTTTCTTCACCATTCTGTACGCTCCCCTGATACTGCTCCTTTTCGGTTTTATTTATGGAAATGAACCATCTCCTTTTTTTGGAAACCGTGGATTCATCGATGCCCAGCTTCCTGCTTACATGGCTCTGGTTATCGTCACCGTAGGTCTTATGAGTGTTCCCATTGCTACAGCAGAGGATAGAGAAAAAGGGATACTAAAAAGGTTCCATTCAACTCCCCTATCCCCGGTATCCTATCTTTTTGCCAATATATTCACCTATTTTATTATGGCTCTTATAGGTGTTATTATGCTTTTTCTGGTAGGAAAAATTTTCTTCGATGTCAAATTCGAAGGCAATGTATTTAGCGTACTTGCTGGCTTTATCATCTCAGCACTGTCTTTTTTCGCTTTCGGCTATTTTATTGCAAGCGTATCCCCAACCTCCAGGGTAGCTCAGATAGTAGGAATGGTTCTGGCTTTCCCTATGATGTTTCTTTCCGGAGCGGCCATACCACTTGAAGTACTTGGCGATAAGGTTGAGAACGTAAGTAAATTCATACCTCTTACTTACGTCGTTCGTTTTCTAAAAGGGCTGTGGATAGGAAATAGCTGGGGAGCCCACTGGATTGACCTGGTAGTAATCATTGGCCTGCTGATAGCAGGTACGATAATATCCGCTATTACCTT
>CAZKVH010000008.1:54545-59432 GCA_964556165.1 uncultured Actinomycetota bacterium
TTTTATTTTACCTGTTTCTCTTTTCTCCTGTTCGTTACTAAAAGATACGCCAGTACTGCAGCCAGGTAAACACTGAAAATCCCCAGCGCATAGAAATAGAATTCAGGCCTTTCAGCCGTGTATCCCATAACTGCAAAACTCAGTATTAACATTAGAGGGATGCCAAGAGGGAGGGCGACTGCTGCTCCCAGAACCAGGTTCTCCGGTACACTGGATTCAGAATCAGGGTCTATCTCTCTTAAAAGCGCCATACCGGTTGTAATGGTGCCGGTAAACTGGCCATAAAGCCCTACTATATGCTCAGTGATATAATTGGTATAAATCCTCCTGCTTAAGAAAATCGTATATATTAAAGTAAATATTCCGCCAATTGAAGTTATCAGAACTATAGGCAGCCAGTTTTCACGAAAAGTTTCAATAGATAAAGCAGCAATAGCAGCCACTATCATAAAATCAAATGAACTTGATGATACCCTCTGGAGTATATAATTATCAGGATAATTAATACGAAGCCATTTTTTTTCTCTCAGGGCATTTAAGACAACCCTCATCAGGATAGCAAACATAGTAGCTATTACAAAATGAAAACCCCATAAAAGCTGGGCTACTGTATATCCGTAATCACCCATGGGTTCAAGCACCATTGATACCCCTCTTAATGCCAAATAGGTAATAAGGTAAACCACTCCTATAAGCACCACCTGTACCGTAAGACTGTCTATAAACAAACTCCCCGGTATATTTTCTGTATGTTTTTCTTCAAATTTTTTACTCTTCAGTCTAATCATCTTTTCTCTATCTTCCAGACCCCATGCTTTTTTCTTCCTTACAAGTATATTTAGCAGAGGTATCCCGAAGATTATAGCCCAGAGAAATCCTATGGTTGCAATGGCAATACCTATATTCCCACCATCTACAAGCCCCAGTTCTTCCCAGCTGGTACCAATGGAATAAGCCTGGCCCGGTCCCTGTGCAAAACCAAGAGGAAGAAGCAGCCCAAAGGGTGGAAAGAGCCCTGGAAGGAAAGTATAGGCAAGTAAAAGTGATACAACAAATCCCAATATGCCCTGCGTGAGATAGGAGGTTACTATTGCCAGTCCGGTATTCACATTATCTCTCCGGTGGTTGACCGGGACCAAGGTCCTTTCTTTTAATGCTACCGATATAAATCCAATTGCCATTAAGTGATATGTAATGTTGCCCAGCTTATCAGAATCAAGATGTATCAGGTTTAAAACCTCGGAGCCAAGTATAAGACCGATAAACCCTGCTATGATAGATGTGGGTATGAGATATCTTTGAAGAAACTTTATTTTTCTTTTTAATATTATGGCTATTATCAGAAAAAGGGATAGGAATATATATTCCTGAACAGATATCCAGATCTCAAACATTTCAATACCTTTCTATAAAAAATAGTAAAAAAAACTCCTGCATAAGGGCCGAAAGTTTAAATGACTGACAAATCAGATGAGTCTATAAAAAAGTATTCTCTATTATTTTTAATTTCTTAAAACAGAATTATACCCTAAAAACAGTTATTACACTATGATATAATATTGCTTCATATTATTAAAAGGATAAAAAAAATTATAGTAAACAGTATTTATTTTAAAATTATATACATAGTTGCCAGTTATCTGCTCGGTTCGGTACTATTTTCATATGTAATGGCAAAAATCTACGGCAAGGGGGAATTACATAAGGACTTCAGCAGAGTAGACAGACCGGGCACAGCAGGTGCAGGCCGGCAATTTGGCCTGAAGGCAAGCATACCCACCTTTTTATTTGATTGTGGAAAAGGCGCGGCTGTTGTAATGGTGGGAAAATCAATTGGACTGGACGACCTTATAATAGCTATAGCATGTGTGGCAGTTATAGCAGGACATAACTGGCCCATATGGTTCGGATTCAGAGGAGGAGGAGGTCTTGCCACCGGCATGGGCATAGCCGGAGCGCTTATGTTTATACCTTTCCTTATATTCCTGGGAATTTCTCTTATAGTCGGCTTTAGTTATAAATATACCGCAGGAAGAACCCATAAAGTTAATCCCAACGTGGTAGCAGGCGCACTGGGAGCATTTCTGTTTCCCCTGTTTATATACCTTTTTGCTTTCGTATTTGAACGGCAGTTTTTTCCCGGCCCTGTTTATGACGCGCCTTTAATATATCTAATAATGGCCATAGTCATATTCCTTATAATAGTTACAAAAGGGATTATTCTACACTTCAGTTATAGAAAAATACCAACTGCGAACAGGTTTAATTGAAAAAGTTTAATAAGGATGATAAAAGACATACTTCCGGATAAGCTCTTAATCTTTATAGAATCTTAAGTGTCATAATGGTTAAATATAAGAGTATCTATTTTATACTGTGTTTAAAACTGCAGTACAATAGCCATATAAAAAAATAAATTTATTATAATTAAATTTATAACAATATCTCTAAATATGTTATAATTTCAACAGATGTCATTACCTTTAAGGCGAAAGGAGTCCATTATGAAAAAATGGTTTATTCCCGCAGCTTTTATCCTGTTTATTACCATTCTTGTCCTGCCTCTTAACTTTTTATTCGCAGCACCCGGGCTTCTAACCAATGCTGATTTTGAAACAGGTGACTTTACCGGATGGACTACTCATATAGACCCTGCACACTTATCTAATAATGTAAGCATTGAGACTGAAGGCGGAGGTACAAACAGTTATGCAAGAATTGATTCTTATGCAGGTGACTCATATATTTTACAGAAAATACCGATTAGCTCTCCCTATCTTTCCATGAGTCTTGATGTAAGAAACAATGTTAATACTTTAATTGACTCTTTTTATTTAAAAGTAGAACTCCTTGATGATGGAGATAATGTAATTGCAAGCGGTACATTAACGGATACCAATAATTATCCGGAATGGACTACTTTAGTATTCAATACTACCGTGCTTTTGCCTGCATTGCCTCCAGGAACAATTGCTGCTACGAAAGCTATAAATATATTTTTTGGAGTAGATAACAGTGAAGCTCATCCTGCTATTACTGATTTCGATAATATTATCCTTACTTACCAGGAAACAGAAGAAGTTATTCCTGCATCTGAAGAGAAAGTATGGGTAAGAAACCATGAAATGACCTGCTACCAGGTATGGGTAAATGAAGATAACAACTTCGAGTTTGTATTCTGGTGGGAGTATGCAAACAACAACTGGGTCCAAATTTATGATATGTCAGAAAATCTTGTGTTTGAAATAGACATGAAAAAAGGAAATGCAAACTTTGAAGCGCCGCTGCAAGATGGGATGTATACTGTAAGGACGTTTCATGAGGCAGGCAATATATTACAGGAATTTATTATTGGAAAGCCTTAAAATAAAAGCAGTTTATCTTCATCATCTTTAAAATATAAGAAAACTTCGTACTCCGAAAATAGAAATAGATAGGTCATTCTTTATTGATATAAGCATTATAGCATGTTACTGGTGTTATGATATGCAGGCTTACAGGATTAAAAATAAGTGGGGCTAGCCTGTAAGAAATTTTATAATCTAAATCTGTCTAATTTAATTCGAAGTCTTATATTAATATTTTCTAAAGCAATAATAATCAGGAAAGCAGAGTTTCTGCTAATTTTATTACATGATTTACATCTCCGATAATTTCTATTTTCCCTGTTAAAAGCGCTACAGGTGGATTTAATTTTCCCTGAACAAGTTTTATAAAATCCTGCTCTTTCATTATTACAGTACTTACAGGATTATTTATTGTTCCTTTACTTACTACTTTCTTTTTATCATCTATTGCTATATACCACTTGCCTCCATTACTGCCTGAAATATCAAACTGACACCTAAAATTTAACCCTTTATACTTGCCTGGACTGGATAGAAGCCTTGACTCTGCTATATCGAAAACATCCTGAGGAATTTTTGCTCTGCTAATATCTTTTATGGTGACTCTGCTTTCAACTTTTTTTTGCTGTGGGACCTGTTTTTTAACAGTAGCTTTAATCTCTGGTTTCTTCTTTAAGATATCAATTGCACCTGGAGCTATATTCTTTGCCTGACTTTTTTCCGCTTTTAAGAGACTTGTTAAGCTATCTAAATCAAGACTTTTCTTTTTCTGTTCCTTCCCAAGCATGCCCATAATAAGAGGTGCAGCCATAGTCAAAAGATTTGATACAGAATTTACATCAAGTCCGGTTTTCTGGCTAAGCTCCTTTTCAACCAGAGCCCTGTTATCTCCCAGTGCATGTTTTAAAATCCCATTACCCTGCCCTGACTGATAGTTACCTATATAGTCAACAAGGTTATCAAGTATCGCTCCATCGTGGTCTTTTGCAAGAGCACTGGAGAGGAGCTTTGCTTCTTTCTTCTTAGAAGAATTATTAGCAAGCGCACCTGTAATAACAGCCAGTACATCCGGGATTACTTTTTTGGCTTTGTCCTCCGGTAATCCAACCTGTTTACTGACCTTATTTAATGTATCTCCTGAAAGCATATTATTAATTGATTCTATTATTGAAGACATTTGAACCTCCATTATTCTTTATGGATATAAAATATATTTATGATTATATCAGAAAGCAATAATAAAAAATAAGTACGCTAACTTTTTAGAACTCCTGGTGAAAATAAAGAATATACTATTAGTTCTATATGACAGTATATAACCTATACTTATGAATTCCTTTATTTTCCTACCTAACACTACTATGGTATGCTCAATTTAAAATACCACCTGTCGTATAAATCAAACTGTTTCCAATGCTATACCTTGTTCTTTGCAGACACATATTTTTAAATATTTTTAGATACAAATAGAAATGGAGTTTGTCCATAAGCCGAGCACTATTCTGAATAGGATATAATTTCTTAATTTGTATTGAAAAAG